>JAYUUB010000190.1:0-29720 GCA_043755175.1 Polyangiaceae bacterium
GGCCTCGGCGCACATTATCGCGCACGTCTCGCGCGACGCCATCTCGAGCAGCTCCCGCAAACCTTCACGGAAAGGAGCGGTCTCGGCGTAGTCGGCGTAATTGTGGAACGGCCGTCGTTCCCAACCCGCGTTCACGCCTTCTTCAATGCGCTGGCTCTTGGGGCGCCGTCCGCCGAGCGGCGCGAGGTGGACGTAGACGATTTTTACCCTGTGGAGCGTCACCGGCAACACGTCGAGGTTGAACTGAGGATTGGTCCGCGACCGCGGGATACTTCGGATGTCGACGACACAGGTCACGCCGAATCCGCTCAGAATCCCGACGAACTCGCCCGCCGAACGCGTCGAATGTCCTATCGTGTAGAGCGTGCTGGGGCTCGATCTCATCCCCGGGAGCTCGGTGGGCTGAACGGCCCCTTGGGCCAGCGAACGCGAGTGTGACGGCGGGCGCTGCCCGTGTCTCTTATTCGTTGAGGGTCGAGTCTTCACGGTTTTCGTTCTCTTCGACGCGAGGCAGCAAGATCTACGCCCGCGAACCGCTCAGTCTCTTGCTCTGGTGTGGTCTAACTGCTCGACGCGCGTACCTGAGCTTCAAGACTTGGTCGGAGCTCTAGGAACCTGGACCGAAAGCTGCATCTGCGTGCGGACACGGGCTTGCGCTGACGGGCTGGCTCCGGGGCTTCTTGGCAAGATGCGCATGTGAATAGAAGAGTACCAACCAGAAAGACGAGAGGCCTCGGTCATGGCAAACGTTCATGCGTCCCGGTCTTGCGGCCGAGCGATGACCGACGCCGCGCTCACTGATGACGAACTCATCGACGAGGCGGGTAGAGAGTCATTCCCCTGCAGTGATCCCCCGTCGTGGACCCCTGGGATTAACTTGCGCGAGGCGCCGCGGCCCAAAGATTGTCCCTGGTGCACGCGAGGTGTAGACGCCCTGATTCATTGGAAGGAGACCCAGATGCAAGAGCCGCATTCCCCCGTACAACGCACCACCTTCGACATCGCGCCCATCGCTGCTGAGATGCGCCGAGAGGCAGGCTACGAACAGGGAGGTCATACTGCTCGACCGCTCGTTCGCGAGGCGGACCTTCGCGTCATGCTCCTGGTAATGAAGGCAGGAAGCGTGATCAAGGAACACAGCGCGAAAGAGACGGCGTCGGTTTACACCGTCAGCGGCCACCTCCGAGTGAGCTTGCCCACGGGCGTAGTGGACATGCCCAGCGGTCGCCTTCTCGTAATCGAAAGAGGGCTCGTGCATAGCGTGGAAGCGGTGGAAGAGAGTTCGTTTCTTCTCAGCCGCGGTTCGCACGAGAAGCCCTGACGTATTTCCGCTCGGGGGCGAAGACGTGAGCGCGTGACGCGCACGACAAGCTTTCCGAAGACGACGGTCGGCCAAAAGGTGATCTTGGTAGTCACCGTCGGCCTTGAAGGGCTACCGCTCGCTGGCCGTGGCACGAGGTCCGGAGACAGGCGCCGCCACGCTGCTGGGACTGGTTACGCTCTTCGATCCGCTGCGGCCGGACGCGAAGCAGCTCATCGCCGCGCTCCGTGCGCGCGGCGTCGCGGTGAAACCGCGACCGACGTCGCCAAGGGCGCCGCGAGCGTCGTCCTAACCGAGTCCGCCTCACGAACATCGTCGCGCTAGTCGAGCAGGGGCGCACGATCTACCAGCGCATCCTGACCTGGGTCGTCAACAAGATCAGCAGGACGATCCTGAAGGCCGCCTTCGTATCGATCGCGTTCGTGGTCTATCGCTCCGAGTGCGTTGGAGAGGCGCCGCAACTCTCTCGACCAGCTCCAAAACATGGGCCGGATCTTCGAGGGACGATCGACCTCTATGCCAAGAGCAAGCGGGACACGGTCGCAATCGTGCTCCGGGCCGAAGGTGCGGGCCACTCCCTGGCGGGACCTCGGGGGCTACTCGACGAGGCGGAGCCAATCGTCGGAGCCTGGGGGCGGTTGGGAGACGGAAGTGAGAACCGAATCGGGATCAAACAACGACTGTAAGGAGATTTTGAGTAGGTCGGACAAGAATGGGAGTGTTTCCGCCGACCCACGGGTTAGACTTTCACCGTGGCGAACGAGAGCAAGCAATTCGAAGCGACCGGGTTCACGTTCATCTACAGCGACCCTCCACCGCAGCAATTTCACGCGAGCCAGGTCAGCATCATCCAGACCGCCGAGGAGATCATTTTGGATTTCGCGGAGGTGCTGGTCGAGCGCGCCGACGGTAGCGGCCTTATCCCGGCGCTCGTCAGGAGCCGGATCGTTCTCACGCCGCAACATGCTGCGAGATTTGTTGCCGCTCTAGCAACAATCCTTGTTGGTGGCGGACAACTTGTCCTGCCAGTCGAAGCGCCGGTCGCCGACGCGCCGCCGAAGGAATCTCCTTGACCACGGTAGCATCTGGTGTCGCAAGATTTGGCACGCGAGCGGTCCCACCAGCCGATCAGCGCTCGTTCAAGATTACCGGGACCGGGCTAGGAGGTCGATATCAGACCCGCAACACTGGCGATGACAGCAACCTCGACCAGGAGGCGCGTCGTCTCGCCGAGATCACTCTCAAGCGCAATTGGGATCGCGAAGGCGCCCCAGCTATCCCGTTGATCGAATGGAACCGCATGGTTGCATTCGTCCGTTTGGTACAGGTCCATAGGCCGACGATCTTGGCCATGCTCTCGCCTTGTGGCGACGGCAGCACACACGCCCGATGGTCGCTCGATAAGGCGCGTTGGGTTGAAGCCGAGCAGCGTGGAGGTCAGTACGCAGTGACGTGGCGGAATGCCGGAGACGTCGCCGTTTCGGAGGGGCTCAACGAAACTGGCGCACAGAATTTCGTAGCAGGCCTACTGAAGAGGCTTTGAGTGACCGGTGAGCGACGAACCGGCCGCACTTCTCGACACCGACATCCTGATCCGAATGCTGCCGGTCAACAGTGTCGACGAGTTTGATCAGGTGACAGCCGCTGGACTACGGCCGCTCGACAAGGATCTAGACCCTGGGGATACCGGGTGCTCTGTGTTCGTGCTTTCGAGGCTGTCGGCTGCGGCGGATCTCGCCGAAGCAATCAACTCGATCGAAGCCGCGGACTCCAAGTGGGTAGCGTCTGGGGTTGGCGTCTTCGAGGTCGGCGCTGCCCGCCAGCTCGGGATTGATCCCACGCTTAGCCCTGAGGAATGCGAGTGGCCCACCATCGCCCTTGGGCACGCATCGCTGCGCGGCCTGACGAAACAACGCCGAGGTTCGCTGTTGCTTTCGATCCAGGTCAAGCGGCGGCCAAAGCCGCTGTAGCACGTCAAGTCTAGTCGCCGGTGTCGACCATCGCCGCGGCGAGTTGCTCAGCGACGAGGTGTGCCCGCTCATCGGGACGCTCTCGTCCGCGATCTTGATTTGACCCAAGCTCGACACCCTTGCGCCAGCCACCGAACCGGTTACAATGCGCGACGATGACCAAAGCGCTCAAGACAGCGGCACTTACGATCCGCTTCTCCGAAGAGGAAGTCGGCTCGATGCGGGCACTCGCCGAAGCCGAAGACTTGTCGGTCGCGGCGATCGTGCGTCGCGCGCTACGTGAGTACGTCGAACGCCATGCCAGGAAGCCGAAGAAGGGGCGCTGACAATGCCTCTCGAAGCCGCTGGCAACGCTTTCGCTCGGGGGACGTGGTACGCCCGAACGCGGATCGCGACCGGCAAGCACCATGGCTCGCCCATGCCGTGGTGCGGTTCGCGCAAGCCCGCGGCGACGCGTGCTCGTGTCGTGGCTGAGCTTGCCGGTGAGCTCCGCGCCCTATCCACCGCGGCGGAGATGATTCCGCGCAGTCTGAATCGCGCAGCCGCCGCGACGACACCGGCCGAACTGGACGCCGTGCTCGAGCTCGTCAAGCGGATGACGACGGACGCCTACTCGCCTGCCGTGGCCCGTGGCCAAGCGCTCTCGACGTTCGCGGACGTCGCCAACGCTTGGGTGGGTGGCAAGCTGGCGCGGGACTTCCCCGACCACGTGAAGGCGAAGCGATCGATCCGCGGTGACTCCCAGCGGCTGACGAAGCACATGTATCCGAGCTCGGGGGGCCGCCGCGCTCATTCACGATCGAGCACGCCGAGCGTGTCATGAACGCCCTCCCCAAAGAGCTTGCGCGATCGTCCCGGCGTCACGTCGCCCAGACGATCGGACGCGTGCTCGCGATGGCCGTCTATCCTCTTCGACTGATCCCTCGAACCCGCTACCCAAGGGCTTCATGCCGAAGGTCGGCAAGTGCGCGCAGCAAGAGATGCCGACGCCCGCCGAGATCGATCTCTTCGTCGAATGCGCCACGGCGAGGCGGAGGGGCTCACGTGGGCCGATTTCGATCTCGAGAACGGCGTCGTCCGACTCGACAAGAACAAGACGGACGATCCGCGGTCGTGGGCCATGCGTCCCGGTACCACACGAGCCTTGAAGCACTGGCACGAGCTGCGCGGCAAGCCATCGAGGCTCGTGTTCGTCGACACAAAGGGAGCGGCGTTGGTCGCCCGCGTGGACGAGTACCGGGCCGCGCTTTTGGCGGTCGGTGTCACCCGCCCCGAGATCGACGAGGACAGGCTGTACACTTCGAAGGCCACGGGCTTCCACGCCTTGCGTGCCCTCATGGTGGTAAAAGCGCTGGCAAGGGGTGAGTCCGAGCGATGGGTGAGCGATCGAACGGGACACAGGTCGAGCCAAATGATCTCCCGCTTCCAACGCCGCGCACGGACGCTCGCCGAAGCTCCAATGACCGAGCTCGCGGATCTGGATGTCGTACGTGGGTGCGCCACTGGTAGCTCCCGTGCACCTGCAAGCGGCTCGCAAGACTGCGGCTCGGATCCCTACGGCCATCGGCTCGACGGTCGGCGGTCGTCGGGTCGAGCCACTGAAGAAGACGACGAGGCGGCTCGGGGTTCGCTAAAGTGTCGGATCCGATGACCACGCCTCCCCTACCCCAGGTGCGTGAGGGCGACGTCCTCGCTGGGCGCTACCGCATCGGCGCCCTCATCGGCGTCGGTGGTTACGGGCAAGTCTATCGCGCGACGCAGCTGCCTTTGGGGCGCGAGGTCGCCATCAAGGTGGTGAACGAAAACGATCGCGAGCTTTTCGCGAGGTTCGAGCGCGAGGCGACGATCGCTCGAAAGCTCGAGCACCCCAACACGGTGCGCGTGCTCGATTACGGCACGACCCCCGATGGGTTCCCGTTCATCGCGCTCGAGCTCCTCCGAGGAAGCTCGGTGCACGAGCTCCTCGGCGCGTGGGGCTCGCTCGATGCCGACGTGGCTCTGGAGGTGACTGCTCAGGTGCTGAAGTCGCTCGCCGAGGCCCACGCGCTCGGAATCGTGCACCGCGACATCAAGCCAGAGAACGTGTTCGTCACGTCGCACGTCGGCGAGCCTGTCTTCGTGAAGCTCCTCGATTTCGGGATAGCGAAGGAGATACGCAGTACGGAAAAGCAGCTCACGGTGAACGGCGAGGCTGTCGGAACACCCAATTACATGTCGCCCGAACAAGTGATGGGCATGGCGACCGACGGCCGCTCCGATCTCTACGCCGTCGGGCTCATGCTCGCCGAGATGGTCACCGGCAACACCGTCTTCGAAGGCGGACCCAAGACGTTGATCCACGCTCAGCTCGGCCAAGCGCCAGTGCCTCTCGAAGCGGCCGTTCGGGGATCCATCGTGGGTCCGATCGTCGAGCGGGCGGTGCAACGACGGCCCAGGGAGCGATACCAGTCGGCCGAAGAGATGCTTGTCGAGGTCGAAGCGGCGCTCCTCCGCGCCCGTCGCGACCGGATCTCGTCGCCCGAGGCCGATCGAACCGAGAGCGTCCCCGAGTCGGTCGAGCCATCACCGAAGCTCGCTCCCCCGACGCGTGTCGTCGAGCCGACACTCCAGCCGGCGGCGCAGCGAGGGTTTGCGCCGATCATCCAACAGCCGCCCATACCAAGCGCAGTTTTCGTGGCGCTCTTCGTCGGTGGAGCCATCATCGTCTTGCTCATGGCAGTGGTCGCCATTCTGTGGATGCGGCCCCCGCAGCGCGACGACCGTCGGCCCCCCGAAGACGAAGACGCGGTCCCCCGAAAGCGCGCAGATAAATCACCCCGAAACGTGCTCGACCCGCGTGCGAAGGCGCTGAAGACGAAATCGATCTCCGCGATTCGTCGAGCCGTGATCGCCGCGGGCTACGAGATCACCGTCGACGGACCGCCCGAAAATGGCAACGTCGCGCACACCTTGGTGGTGCAGAAGCTACCGTGCGTCGGTCCGATCGTCATGATGGACCTTGGTGACGCCGAGACGTTGCAGCGCACGGCGAAGTCGACCCTCGCCACCGGCGCGGGCGTTCTCGTCGACGGCACCACCATGGTCATGGTGAGCATCAACTCTGCTCACGCGTCTCCCGACCTCGAATGTACGCGGGCGGTCACGCGCCTTCTCGGAGACTGAAGAAGCCGCCCATGGGCAAGAACGACGTCATGCGCTCGCGTGCGTGGAGCCCCGATGACGCGAGAGCGTTCGAGAAGTGTTTCGGGCTACGCTCGCATCGGCGCGACTCGCAAAACGCAGCGCGCGGTCGGACGCATGCGCGACCTTCGCCGGACGGGCGCTCGCCGTGGCAGACGAACACGACGTCGACCTCGACGAACCGACGCGGATCGAGCTCGAGACGTACGTCGCCAGAAGACCCGACGGTACGTAGCGTGTCGCTCGTCGTGCGGATCTTGGTGCGCCACCTGCACCGATCTGCGTCTCAACTGACGACAACGACACGAAGCTGTGTTATCGTCATAATACGATATAGCAGGACGCCCGCGCATGCCGTGCTCCAGCAATGGATCGGTATGATCGATCGTGCCATGAGACATTGGATGGCGGGCCACGTTTCTCTCTTTTGCCACTTTAATCATCGCACATCGACGATTAGCGAGGTTTTCATGTCGACCATTCGCGTATTCGACCCCGCCATGTGTTGCTCCACGGGCGTCTGTGGCCCGACGAGCGATCCCGAGCTCGCTCGCTTCGCCGCCGACGTCGACTGGCTTCAGAAGCAAGGCGTCCAAGTGGAGCGCTTCAACCTCTCCGCCCAGCCCGCGGCCTTCGCAGAGACGGTCGTCGTGAAGGAGGCCCTCGCTCGCGGCGTCGACGTGCTGCCGCTGACCGTCGTCGACGATCGCATCGTCGTCGAGGGCTCGTACCCGTCACGTGAGACGCTCGCGGCGCTCGCAGGCGTCATCGTCAAGAAGGTCGAGCCGCGCGCCGCGTCGGCGTGTTGCGGCCCGAAGACCTCCGAAGCCGCGACCAAGGGCAAGTGCTGCTGAGGCGATGATGAACCTCCTCGAGCACGCGCCGCGACACCTCTTCATCACGGGCAAGGGAGGGGTGGGCAAGACCAGCATCGCTTGCGCAACGGCCATCGCGCTCGCCGATCGCGGGCGACGGGTGCTCCTCGTCAGCACCGATCCGGCGTCGAACCTCGGCGAGGTCCTCGAAACCCCGCTCGGACCCACGCCGATCCCGATCGTGCTCGTTCCCGGTTTGTCCGCGCTCGATCTCGACCCTGAGGAGGCGGCCCGAGCCTACCGCGAGCGGATGGTCGCGCCGTACCGAGGCGTGCTTCCGGACGCGGCCATTCGGAGCATCGAAGAGCAGCTGTCGGGGGCTTGCACCGTGGAGATCGCCGCCTTCGACGAGTTCTCCAAGCTCCTCGGCGACGACCGCGCGACCGAGGGCTTCGATCATGTCTTGTTCGACACGGCACCGACCGGCCACACGCTGCGCCTGCTGGAGCTGCCCGCCGCGTGGACGGGGTTTCTCGAAGCGAACGTGGGCGGGACCTCGTGCCTCGGTCCGCTCGCCGGGCTGAAGGCGCAACAGGCGCTCTACGACGCCTCACGGGCCGCGCTCACCGACGCCGCTCGAACTGCCCTGGTGCTCGTCGCGCGCGCCGAACGGAGCGCGCTGAAAGAGGCCGAGCGAACACGGCACGAGCTCGCCGAGCTAGGTGTCGCGAGACAGGAGCTCGTACTGAATGGCTACTTCGAGGCTTCGGATCGAGCCGATTCGATCGCGGTCGCCCTCGAGGCGAGAGGCAAGCGGGCGCTCGCCGAGATGCCCGAGGGGCTCGCTTCTCTTTCGCGCACCACCGTCAGCTTGATGCCGTTCGGGCTCGTCGGCGTTCCGGCGCTGCGCGCGCTCCTCGGGGCTCCACGTGCCGCGGCCGTCGAGGTTTCGGAAGGGGCGGTCGAGCCTCCGCCCGCGCTGGCGCTTCTCTCGGATTTGCTCCCGGAGCTCGCGAAAGCGACGCACGGCGTGATCCTCACCATGGGCAAGGGGGGCGTTGGCAAGACCACGGTCGCCGTGACGATCGCCGTGGAGCTCGCGCGCCGTGGGTTGCGGGTCCACCTCACGACCACCGATCCCGCGGCGCACGTCGAGGCGGCGCTGGGTGATCGGGTCACCGGAATGAAAGTCACGCGGATCGATCCAGTGCTTGAAACCGAGGCCTATCGCGACGAGGTTCTACGGACGACTGGCGCCGGTCTCGACGCCGCCGGCCGCGCTCTGCTCGAAGAAGATCTCCGCTCGCCGTGCACCGAAGAGGTCGCTGTGTTTCGCGCCTTCGCGCGCGTCGTCGACGAGGGCGAGCGCGAGCTAATCGTCATCGACACGGCGCCCACGGGTCACACACTGCTCCTGCTCGACGCCGCCGAGACGTACCATCGCGAGGTCCTTCGGACACGCGGCACGGCGCCCGACGAAGTCCGCAAGCTGCTACCGCGTCTTCGTGATCCCGACTTCACGCGCGTCGTGCTCGTCACCCTCGCCGAGGCGACCCCGGTCCACGAAGCCGCGGCGCTCGCGCGCGACCTCGAGCGAGCCGGAATCGAGCCCTTCGCTTGGGTCGTGAATCAGAGCCTCACGCCGCTTCGAGTCTCGGATCCGGTGCTCGTACGCCGCCGTGCGAGCGAGGCGAAGTATCTGCGCGAGGTCGCCGCTCTCTCTCGACGCGTCGCGCTGGTGCCTTGGGCATCGGCCGAAAAGTGGCACCACGGACGGCTCGACTTGCTCTCGGTCCCGAGCACCTCTCCCGAGACGCCGTGAGCGCGAAGAAGCTCGCCTCTTCAATCTTCGCCGCGCGGGCGGTAGGAGCACGTGACGGGGTTTCTCTTTAGCCAAGCAGAAGATCATGAAGACCGTTCTCTTCGCATGCATCCACAACGCCGGTCGCTCGCAGATGGCGGCGGCCTGGTTCAATGGGCTCGCCGACGCGACGAAGGCGCGGGCGATATCGGCGGGAACCGAGCCGGGGACGCGCGTACACCCCGAGGTACTCACGGCGATGCGCGAGGTCGGGATCGAGCTCGAGAGCGCCACTCCTCAGAAGCTCACCGACGCGCTCGCGGCCGAAGCGTCGATTCTCATCACCATGGGCTGCGGTGAAGCGTGTCCGGTCGTCCCCGGCCTTCATCGGTTGGATTGGCCTCTCGAGGATCCCAAGGGCAAGTCGGTCGAGCGCGTTCGTGAGATCCGCGACGAGGTCCGGGCGCTCGTCGAAGGGCTCCTCGTCGAAGAGGGCTGGTCGAAGAGCTGATCCGAAAACGACGCACCACCTGTTCGAAGTCTGCGTCCTTCCCTCCCGGTCTGCGTCTTCAAAGGCAGGAGGATCAGAAGATGGAACAGCGAAATGACGACGAAGTGAGGGGCAGCGTGCGTGAGGTCTATGGCGCGGTGGCGCGTGCGAACGGCGCGACGGGCTCGGCGCCCAGCTGCTGCGGACCCTCGGCCGGAGCGAGCCTCGAGCTGGGGTACTCGAAAGTCGACCTGGCGTCGGTGCCCGATGGCGCCGACATGGGCCTCGGCTGCGGCAACCCTCAAGCGATCGCGGCACTGAAGCCCGGCGAGACCGTGCTCGATCTGGGCAGCGGCGGAGGGTTCGACTGCTTTCTCGCGGCCAAGCAGGTCGGCGAATCGGGTCGAGTCATCGGCGTCGACATGACATCCGACATGGTCACGAAGGCGCGCGCGAACGCGAGGACCGTCGCTGCGAAGAACGTCGACTTCCGACTCGGCGAGATCGAGCACCTCCCGGTCGCCGACGCCGCAGTCGACGTCATCCTGTCCAACTGCGTCATCAACCTCTCGCCCGACAAAGCGAGCGTCTTCCGCGAGGCCTTCCGCGTGCTCAAGCCCGGCGGACGATTGGCCATCTCCGACGTCGTCAGGCTCGCCCCGGTCCCCGACGAGCTCATGGCCCAGATGGGCGCGCTCACCTCGTGCGTCACCGGCGCGGCGAGCGTGGAGACCCTGCAGGCGCTCCTCGGCGCCACGGGCTTCGAGGCGATCCGTGTCACGCCGAAGCCCGAGAGCGTCGCGTTCATCCGGAAGTGGATGCCGGGCTCCGGAGCCGAGCGCTTCGTCGCGTCGGCGACGATCGAAGCGACGAAACCCGGTACCGAAAAGGCTTGCTGCGGTCCGTCGTGCTGCCCCAAGGGAGACGCGGCGTGAGCGGCCGTGCGGCGACACCGGTATACTTGTCGCTTCGCGACAGTCTGCGCTCGTTCGTCGCGCGCCGCGTCGCTCCCGACCACGTCGACGACCTCGTGCAAGACATTCTGCTTCGCATGCACGAGCACGCGGGCGAGCTGCGCGACGAAGCTCGCCTACCCGGCTGGGCCTTTCGCATTGCGCGGAGCGTCGTCGTCGACCACCACCGCAAAAGGCGACCTGAGGTCGAGCTTTCGGAGACAGACGAGCCCACCGACGAGTCCGCGAGCGCGGGGAACGTGAACGAGGTCGTCGCTGGATGGCTCCGTCCCATGCTCTTTCTCCTGCCCGACGAGTATGCGAAGGCCCTCGAGCAGGTCGACGTCGAAGGCGTCAGTCAACGCGAGTACGCCGCGCGCGCGGGGCTCTCGATCTCCGGAGCCAAATCACGTGTACAGCGAGGTCGGAGAATGCTCGAAGAGCTCGTACGCGCCTGTTGCGACATCGAGCTCGACGTCCACGGCAACGTGATTGGCTATCAACGCCGTCATTGCCAATGCGCCGCCGACGACGCGACCGAAGTCCGAGCTTGAATAATGTCTCCACCTCGGCGCGGGGCGCGCTCGAACAATTACGAGCCACTCCGCGCCGAAGTGCGTGGCTTCGGCGCTCAGTCTGCGCTAGGCCTCGCAGCGATGTCTCTCTACCGCGAGCAAAACCTCAGCTACGCGGGGCACCATTTCAACTCTTGGCTGAGTCCGGACGAAGGGCGCAACTGGATACGTGGCCGCCCAACAGGTCGTTGCAGCTGACGGCTGCCGTCGTTCACCGCCCTGCGCGCGGTTCCCTCTGGAGTCCGCAGCTGAACGCCAATACGTCAGGCGGACGAAGAGAATCACGGCGACGCTGGCGCCGTCGACCAATCCTCGACCACCAGACCCGCGACGCGCACCATGTCGTCGAGGTTCGCGGTAACGAGAACGGCACCGGTCGCGAGGGCGTGAGCGGCGATCGCGGCGTCGAAGTCCTCGATACGCTTTCCCTTCTTCTCCAGACTCGCTTTGATCATTCCGAACGCCTCCGTCACGGCGTCTGACCATTCTGCGCGCGGGAGCTCATTTCGCACCAATTCCAAGCGATGCCGCAGGAGATCTCGACGCTTCGACTTCGGGAGCCTCTCTATTCCGTAGGCAATCTCTGCGAAAACCGGCTGAGGCACGCTAACCGTCTTCTTGGACGCGCCTCTCAACCGATCAAGAACTCGTGCGTCACCCTTCATGACCGCCGAGAGTGCATTCGTATCGAGAACGTATTTCACAGGCGTCGCGGCTCCTTTGATCGGCGCCGTGCGCGCACCTCTTCGAGCAGGTCATCTACCGCCTGCCCGGTCGCCGCATTCGTCGCGCCGAGCTCCTCGAAGAAGCCCGCCGACCATCCCGAGTCCTCACTCAACTCTCGCTCCAGCGCCTTCACGATCAGTCGGTTCCTGCTGATCCGCATCGCTTGCGCACGGCGGTCTACGGCCTCTAGCAGCGGTTTGGGAATGTGGACGCTGGTCGCCATGAGTATGTTTTCGAGTATACTTGCTCCGCTTCGGGTCGCAAGCCGCAATTCTCAAGCCAGCAGACTCCGCCTGACTGGACGTTGCAGCTGACGGTCGCCACTGAACGCCAATACGTTAGACCGACCAAGAGACGCGGGCCCTTAGACCGCCGTTGGCGCACTCTTCTTTGGTGGAGGTCACGTGGGACCCCGTCAAGAATGTCTCCAACCAGGAGAAGCACGGGGTTTGCTTCGAGGAGGCCTCGGAGCTGTTCACCTCGGGGCAGCGACCGGTGGCGCGTGCGTCTCCGAAGCTCGACGGACCACCACGCTCGCAGAGCTTGCCGAGCCCGCAGCGGTCGCGGACGTAAAAGCGGTTTCACGCCTGCGCGCCTGAGAAGGGACGGAGGCTTTGGGATCGGCGGCTTTGGCATCGGAGGCTTTGGCATCGGAGGCTTCGGGATTTGCTGATTCGGGGTTTGCAGATTCGGGACTTGCAGCTTCGGGATCGGCTCGAGGTTCGTCGTTTGCAGAGGCTGCAGCGGCTATCGAAGCGGGTATGTCGAAGACCATGGCCGTCGGCACGGCAGCTGCGACGACGGCGGGCTCGTGAGCTTCGCTGCGTTGGGACTCCCGAGCCCCGCGAAAGACTCGGCTGAAGCATGGAATGGACGTCGGCCAGGCACGAGCCCTACGCGGCTTCCGCGAATCCCGACGCGTCGGGATGCTCGACACAAGCCGTTCCGACGGCGCAACCGTACTCGAGACCATAGAGCGCGTCGGCACGGCCAACGAGCCAAGCGTCGATCGCGCGTCGTCGCACGAGCCGACGCATCGACCGAAGAGGAGCTGGTCGAGCTTCCATCCGGTCGAGCGATCGTGAGACCTACGCTGCCCGCGGGAGGACGGAGCTGCGACGAGAGCGATGATTTCGAAGCGGTGAGCGCGAGCTCGAGCTTCCCTGTCGAGACGTCTGAGGCACGCGGACCACTCGTGCAGCCCGAGGCTGCGGCGAGGAACATCGTGGAGGTGAACAAGAGACCCAACGTTCGAAGGCTGGTTTGCATGTTCCTATCTGTCGCGAGCGGCGCCGGCCCATTTCCGCTCGTTCGAAAGGGCGTCGGCAAGGCGGGGCCGAAGAGCCGAAGGCGACCGAAGGAGTGACGAACAAGCCTGGAATTGAAGGCTCAGCAAGAAAGGTTCTCGCGCTAGAGCCTTTTCCTCGAGCACGATTTCAACCGGCGAAATTACAGGTTGTCTGAATGCAGCTGTCGACGGCGCTGCAATCGATTTTCGATGCGCAGACCTCGGCGGCCTGGGCACAAGTCGATTGCGCCGCGCAGACGGTACAGGCGACACACGAATTACTCCCATCGCAGCCGCCCGTCCCCGAAGCGCGGCTCGTGACGACGACGACGCTACTCGACTGCGCCTCCCCGGTGGTCGCTCCGCCGTGAGACGCCGTCGCGTGGGCCCCCCCACCCGCACCGCCGGCGAGATCGTCGAAGACGACTTTGCCTCCGCAGGCGGCGGTCACGAGCGAGACACCCCAAACGAAGACGAGCCCGACCGTCGACTCGAGAAAGAGGATCTTCGGTCGCCACGATTCGACGGAGATAGTTACGTTCTACGGCTCAGTTGGTGCTGTTGCAGGCGTAGACGAGCACCTTGCAGGAGCCTCCGCCCTTCGACACGCAATCGGCCTTGGCGGCGCTTTCGGCCTCCGGCCGGGTGGTACCGAGCGCGGTGGTCATCACCTCTGGCTTGGTCGTCGATTGCGCGAGCGCGCCGCAGCCCTGGTTCCACGAGAGGCGGACGGTGCACGTCGAACACTTTTCGGTCGCGGCCGACTTGGCTAGGTCCTCGGTGACCTTGTCGTAGCTGTATCCCCAGCCCCCCGTCTTCTCGTCGAAGGCAATGGCGGCGTGCTTCTGACTCTTTCGTATTTCGCTCAGCACCTTGTTACAGCCGACACTGCCAATGGCGACGACGCCAAGGGTCACGACAACGCCTGCGATTTTCGCTCTGCGTCCAAGAAGCATGGGTCTTTCCTTCGAGCTCGTGTCTGCCCCGGCCGAATACCGGCAGGGCGTCGCGGAGCCGCCCGAGGCTAGCCAGCTCGAATGTGAGGTCCAGGGGAAAGTTCGGCCTCCACGATCTCGGTTCGCTGCGATGAGAGATCCTCGAGTCGTGCTCGGCCTAGAAGCGCCATCATCACTGGAGAAGCGTGGGCCGATGGGTTCGTCGACCGCGTCGTCGCGAGCGCGAAGGAGCTGTAACGAGCTGCTGGAGCAACCCGTTCTTCTCGAGCGCTGGTCGCGCCGCGATGGCCGACCATGAGGCCCTGGTCGACCGAGGCGAGCCGCGGCCGCTCGGTCACCCCTGTGCCGAGATGAGCCTCCCCGATGGCACCGAAACACTCAAACTACCGCCAATTCAGGGCCTGCTGTTGGGGCACGTTTTTTGCGACATTCGGTCGTGATGGTCCAATCCTCCTCCTTGATCGCTGTTTTGACCGCCGCTGCGCTCTTCCTTTCGATGGCCTGTGGGTCCGAGGTCATCCTCCCGAGCAGCCAAGGCGCCGCCGGAGGAAGCGGCGGAGGAAGCGGCGGAGGCACCACCTCATCCACCAATCCCTGCTACCCCGACTCGTGTAGCGGCCCCACGAGCGCGGTGACCACCGGCGTCGGTGGCTCGGAAACCAAAGCCTGCGGCGTCGCGGGAGGCACCGCTTGCCCGTCCGACTCTTTCTGCAGCTTCGGCCACAAGGACTGCGGCCAAACGCCAGAGCCGATCGCCCCCAGCTGTGTTCCCGCGGCGACGGCGTGCAAACAACCGTCGGGGCCAACCTGCGGCTGCGACGGACAGGTCTACCCGAGCGAATGCGACGCGGCGCTGGCTGGTGTCAGCGGCGGAGGTCAATGCAAAGCGCCCGCAGGAATGTTCCAGTGCGGGCCAGGCTTCTGCTCCACCGGCAGCGAGTATTGCCTCATCCAAGCCGAATACGCGACGAGCGGCTATCAGTGCGTGCCGACCCCTGCGACGTGCGCCGGGAGTGCGTCCTGTAACTGCGTCGAACAACCTCCGTGCATGAATCAACCGTCATGCAACCAGCCCCCGGACGGAGGAGTGTCGTGGTTTTGTTACAGTGGCTGATTGAATGTCTGTCCGAGGTTTTCGCGAATCGAACACGACCTGAGGCGCCCGGTCGAAATAAGTGCTGCTGCGACCGCCGATCCCTTCGCCGGGCGCCTAAGGGGCCCGCGTATAAACAAGTCGGCGCTCTTCCGCCGCTACCATCGCGAGACAGGTGGCCTCGTCTCTACGCTGCTGAGTGGAGATGACGAACACGGGCACCGAATGAGCGGCGAGCGCCACGCAGAGATCGGCGAGCAAGACCACGGTGGCCACGAGCACGACGCCGACGATACCGAGCGCGCTCTTGTCGCGGGTCTGCACGACGTCGGGCGGAACGTGCGATTGAGCGCACACCACCGACAGCGCGTCCGCGACACGGTGACGAAGGCTCCCGAGCGCCCAAGCAGGAATCGAGGTGTCAGCGGACAAACGAGCCATCGATAGGCGCTCGTGCTGGACTCGAAAAGTCAGTGAATGGGCGCTCGTCACGTGGGTCAGGAAACCACCCCGGAGGCCGTTCGCCAGCGCGCTACGTCTCGTGCTCGGCATAGATCGCCTCGTCAGCGCTGCCAGTCAGCCCGTTGATGCTTCGCGATGCGCTCAGCGCGGCCGACACAAAGAGGCGCCGGCAACTCTTTGCAAATGGGGTAGTCCTAGGCTCATGAAGCGCTGGGCTCCGCATCCCGTCACCCTCCGCCAACTGCAATACGTGCTGGCGGTCGCGGAGCAACTCAACTTCCGACGCGCAGCGGAGGCTTGCGCGGTCGCGCAACCGTCGCTGTCGGCGCAGGTGGCCCAGGTCGAGGCAGCGCTCGGTGTCATTCTCTTCGAGCGACTCCCGCGCGGAGTGGTCGTGACCGCCGCGGGCAAGACGGTGATCGAGCGCGCTCAGCGCCTGGTACTCGCCGCGGACGATCTCGTTGCGACGGCCGAGCGCACGCGCGATCCGCTCGCGGCTACGCTCCGCATCGGCGTCATCCCAACGGTCGCGCCTTACCTGTTGCCCGAGCTTTCGCCAGTCCTTCACGCAAAGTTTCCGCGTCTGCAGCTTCTATGGATCGAAGAGAAGACGCGCGATGTCGTCGCGCAGGTCGGATCGGGCGAGCTAGACGCGGGTATTCTTGCCGTCGAGTCGGACCTGGGCGACCTCGAGCACGAGCCGCTCGGACGCGACGCGTTCTTTCTGACTTTGCCAAAGGGCCACAGGCTGGCGCAAAACAAAGCGCCTGCGAGGCTCGAAGAGCTCGAAGGCGAGACCGTTCTCCTTCTCGACGACGGGCACTGTTTCCGGGACCAGGCGCTCGCCGTATGTCAGCGCGCGGGAGCCGGTGAGGCGAGCATGCGCGCCACGAGTCTCTCGACACTTGCGCAGATGGTCGCGGGCGGCGCCGCGATCACGCTGCTCCCGAAAATATCGCTGAAGACGGAGAACCGGGCGAGGGCGCTCGTCGCGCGCGCGTTCGGTCGGCAGGGGCCCTACCGAACGCTCGCGCTGGCGTGGCGCAAGACCACACCGTCGGCCACGGTGTTGCGCGCGCTCGCGCAGACGATGCGCAGCGTCGTCGGGTCCGTGGAATGATAGCCTCCTCCTATCGCCCTCATCGCTAATGAGTATTGGTTCCTATTACACATCGGCTCTAGCTTCTGACCGTCGGGCCAACATGCGGTCGCGTCGGACGCGTCGACGCAATGAGGTCGGGAGGTGCGACACCATCCCGAGGCATGACGCGGTCGCTTAATGATCGGAGCATCCATGAACGTCGACATCGGCATCGATTCAAAGAAACGTGAGCTGATCGCGCAGGGCCTCTCGAAGGTCCTCGCGGACAGCTACACTCTCTATCTCAAGACGCACAACTTCCACTGGAATGTCACGGGCCCGATGTTCCAGACCCTCCACCTGATGTTCGAGCTGCAATACGCCGAGCTGGCGCTGGCGGTCGACTCGATCGCGGAGCGCATCCGCGCGCTCGGCTTCCCTGCCCCAGGCACTTACCGCCAGTACTCGTCGCTCTCGTCGATCAAAGAAGAGGACGGCATTCCCCCGGCCCTCGACATGATCCGCCTCCTCGTCGAGGGCCACGAAGCGGTCGCGCGCACGTCGCGCGCGTCGTTCTCGATTGCGGCGGAGGCAAACGATCAACCGACGTGCGACCTGCTCACCCAGCGCATGCAGGTTCATGAAAAAACCGGCTGGATGCTGCGAAGCTTGCTCGAGTAGCGAGTGGCGAGCCATCGCACCCACGACAGATTTCAACTCGAACAGGAGAATCCACGTGAGCAACGAGACGACGAAGACCGACGCAAAGTGTCCATTTCACGCGCACGCCGGAGGAGGAACGTCGAACCGTGACTGGTGGCCAAACCAGCTCCGGGTCGACCTTCTGCAGCAGCACTCTTCGAAGTCCGACCCGATGGGCGAGCACTTCGACTATGCAAAGGAGTTTGCGCGCCTCGACTACGCGGCGCTTCAGAAGGATCTCGCGGCGTTGATGACCGACTCGCAAAGTTGGTGGCCGTCGATTGATACGACTTGCGACATCACCTTCGAGAACCTGACGCTCACGCGTAGCGACCTTCGAACAAAGGTGATCGCCAAGGGTGCTGAAGAGGCGAAGATCGAGGAGGCGGCCGCCGCCGCGAAGGCGGGGTGCCCGATCTCGAAGGTTCTCAAGGTCGACATCTCGCTCGAGCTGAGCGTACAGACGTAGCCTTCTTCAGAGCCGACTCGTCAGGTCCGCTGCGACCCAGAGGTCCTCGAAGATCTCCTTCTACGACGCGAAGGCGAGCTTGTCTTTGTTCCTCGGGCGGGCAGCCAGATCGCACAGGGTGACACGATTCCCCGATTGCGACTTTGTGCCCACTCCGTCGGGGCCGCACGGGAGGAAGGCTGGCACCTTTCGCCCTCCTTGTTGGGCACGGCAATTGCTGCGCGGGGCGCGAGGTGACCCCATCCGCTGTGACGCTGCTCGCGCAATCGAGCCGAAGGAGCATGCCCTACGCCATTGGCAGGCACCGCTACTCCACGTGGCGAACATGGATCGAGCCTATCGAAACGCTTTCGCCCGGTCGTCGTCGAGCTCCGTTAGCACGACCGCAGTATCTTCGGGCGGAAGCCGGCGGGTCACCACCGTTTCGGGCCTGTGCATCGCGCGGCCGAACCAACGCATCATCGTCGGGGCCGACGACGAGCACGATGCCGCCCCATTGTGACCGATGGGTCTGTCGAGCCCGGGTTGGTCGTGGGGATGGGACACGACGGGCCCACGACGTTGCAGATGGCTCGAGAATTCTCGCCGAAAGTCACAGTAACCGATATTGGTCTTCCAATCATGGGCGGTCACGAGCTCGGCGAGCTGATACGCGGTCAATTCGGAGACACACTCCGGTGGGTTGCACTCACCGGGTACGGTCGCGCGTCGGGTCAGCGACGTTCCATCGAGCCTGGTTTCGACGCGCATCTCGTCAAGAAGAACGCGATGGCCCAGCTTCACGAGCTACCCGATGGGCTGCCAGATTCCGATGTCGGCACGCCGTGAACACCAACTCGAAGTTCTTCTACGTGAGTGCGTGAGCCAACATGGTCCGAACAACGTCCACGATTCTGCCAAGGAAGCTCCTCAATCACCCGCACCCCAAACACGCCATCCGCGCATCACCCCTTCTCGTGGAGTCTGCGACGATCGACGCGGCCGCGGTCTACGCGCGGCTCACGACTCGCCCCTCGGGATTGACGTCGAGCGAAGCAGCGGCACGCCTCGCCGAGGTCGGCCCGAACGTGCTTCAGAGAGATCGACGGCCAGGTTTCATCAGGTTGCTCTGGCACGCGCTGGTGAACCCACTCGTGATTCTCTTGGCGGTCCTCGCGACGATCTCGTTCGCAACGGGCGACCTTCGCGCCGCCACGATGATGTTGGCGATGATCGCTTTGAGCGTCGGCTTGAAGCTCTTCCAAGAAGCCAAAGCCGAGAGTGCAGCTGCCGCGCTCAAAGCGATGATCTCGGTCAACGCGACCGTGGTTCGCGACGGCGTGCCGCAAGAGCTCCGCGTCGAGCACATCGTCCCAGGAGACGTCGTCCACTTGGCCGCCGGCGACATGATCCCCGGCGACGTGCGGGTCGTCGAAGCCAAAGACCTTTTCGTGGTGCAGGGGTCTTTGACTGGTGAGAGTTTTCCGGTCGAGAAATTCGCGGTCGAGCGCGGCACCAGCGCCACTCCCCCGCTCGAGCTGACGAGCGTCGCGTTTCTCGGCACGAGCGTCGGCAGCGGATCGGCCTCTGCCGTCGTCGTAGCGACCGGCAAAGAGACGTACCTCGGTGGCATGGCCGAGTCTCTCCAGACCGATGCCACGGAGACAGCTTTCGATCGAGGCATCGCGCGCTTCACGTGGCTCATGCTCGGGTTCATGGCCGTGATGGTGCCCCTCGTATTCGTGATCAATGGGGTGACCAAAGGCACTTGGAAAGAAGCCTTCTTCTTCGCCCTCGCCGTCGCCGTTGGGCTCACGCCCGAGATGCTTCCGATGATCGTGACGGTGTGCCTGTCGAAGGGCGCCGTCTCGATGGGACGCAAGAAGGTGATCGTCAAACGCATCAACGCGATTCAGAACCTCGGCGCGATGGATGTTCTCTGCACGGACAAGACCGGAACGCTGACGATGGACCAAATCGTCCTCGAGCGACACTGCGACGTCGCCCTGCGAAACGACGAGAACGTCCTCGCCCTCGCGTACGTCAACAGCCACTTCCAGACCGGTCTGAAGAACGTCCTCGATCGCGCCGTCCTCGCGCACGAAGAGACGCACACGCACGCGCGGATCGTCGAGCTCGCGAAGGTGGACGAGATCCCGTTCGACTTCGTCCGGCGAATCATGTCGGTCGTCGTCCGCACACCCGAGGGCAAAGATCGAATCATCTCCAAGGGCGCGCCGGAGGCGATCTTCGACAAATGCGCGCGCTTCCGGCTCGACGGAAAGCTCGAGGCGATGGACCACCCCCACATCGAGAGCCTGAAGGCGGAGCACGAGCGCCTCAGCGCCGAGGGCTTTCGCGTCCTAGCAATTGCAACGAAGGAGATCGACCCCCGCGAGACGAAAGGCGATGCGACGCCCTACGGAAAGGCCGACGAGAGCGACTTGGTGCTCGAGGGCTACGTGGCCTTTCTCGACCCGCCGAAGGACACGGCCATCGAGGCCATTCGTGCGCTTCGAGCACACGGCGTAGCGATCAAGGTCATCACCGGCGACAACGAGCTCGTCGCACGCAAGGTGTGCCACGACGTAGGGCTCCCGACAGACGATGCGATCTTGGGCGATGCCGTCGAAAAGATGACCGACGAAGCGCTCGCCGACGCCGCCGAGAAGACGACTCTCTTCGCGCGCGTCTCGCCGGCGCACAAGCAACGGATCGTGAAGGCTTTGCAGTCTCGCAAGCACACCGTCGGATTCATGGGTGACGGCATCAACGATGCGCCGGCCCTCCACGCAGCCGACGTCGGCATCAGCGTCGACACCGCCGTCGACATCGCCAAAGAGTCCGCCGACATGATCTTGCTCGAGAAGTCGCTCCTCGTGCTCGACGACGGAGTCATCGAAGGCCGCAAGGTCTTCTCGAACATCATCAAGTACGTGCGCATGGGCGCGTCGAGCAACTTTGGCAACATGTTCAGTGTGCTCGGCGCGAGCGTCTTCGTGCCCTTCTTGCCGATGCTGCCTGTGCAGATCCTCGCGAACAATCTTCTCTACGACATTGGCCAGACTGCCATTCCGACCGACAACGTCGATCCCGAGCGACTCCAGACCCCACGAACCTGGAACATCGCCGAGCTCACCCGCTTCATCCTCTTCATCGGCCCGTGCTCGTCGATCTTCGACTACTCCACGTTCTTCGTGATGCTCTATGTCTTTCACTGCTCCGACGTGTCGACCGTCGATGCGGCGAACCATAGCGCGGCTCTCTTTCGGACGGGTTGGTTCGTCGAGAGCCTACTGACGCAGACCCTCATCATTCACATCATCAGAACGAACAAGCTCCCCTTTCTGCAGAGTCGCGCATCGTGGTCCGTGACGGCGACGAGCCTGCTCATCGTGGTCGTCGGCGTCGCGATTCCGTTCACCCCGCTCGGAACCTATCTGGGTTTCACCAGCCTTCCACCGCTGTATTGGCCGCTGCTCGGGCTGACGCTCCTCGGCTACGTGGTGCTGACCCAAGGCGTGAAGATGCTCATCGTTTGGCGCAAGTGGGTCTGAACGCCGATAGCCCAGGGCACCCCGTCCGTCACTGGTCGCACGCGATCGCAGCAGGTTTCCGCGGCGAGGCAATTGTCACGAGACGGTCAGCGTGCCGCGGCTTCTCACGAGGCGCCGCGGACGCGCGGTGAAGGATCCCGTGCGTGCTCTCAAGAGCCCGAATATCCATAAGGCGATCGATGTTCCGCCTCAACTTTTGCGGGACGGGTGCCCGAAGAACGAGCACCGGAAGCCAATTTTTGTTGGCTGAGGAGCGCAGAGACGAGTCCACCTGTCTTGGGGTGGTATCGACTACATAGCGCCGACATTCCGTCGATTGTCTATACGCAGGCCCCTAACTCCAAAGGGAATCGAGACGCGCGCTGGATCGGCTACCATTTCTGCCACAAGCGACAGCCATCGCGACTTGTAGCCGCGCATGATCGAAGGCGTATCGCGCGAGAGTGCGCTCCCTGGCAGGGTCCTCCCACCCTTCTATGAATCTCGATCGCGTCATCGCGCTTCGCGCGACGTGGCACGCGCCGAGGCATGGCACGACTGCTGCTACTTCAGGCATTCAACACTCAATCGACCACTGGAGGAATGCGACAATGCGAACAATCACGGGCTCTGCACTGGTTCTCTCGGCGGTCACCCTCGCCATCGGCGGAAGCGCGCAGGCGCAGGAGACAGAAAGCAAGACGCGACGAGTCGCGGCCGTCGACAACGCCTCCGTCGCCTCCGTCGACACCGACGCCACCCTGAGTGACACGGTGGTGCTCACCCCCAAGCGCCCCCAAGAGATGCCTGCACCGCGTCGCGCATTCGAGATCGGGGTGGAGGGTGGCTATACGCAGCCCTTCGGTGAGCTCGGCGACGGCCGTTCGTTCCGAGACGTGGCCGAGGCGGGCGGCGCGGTCGGCCTCAGCCTCGGTTCTCGCGTCACGCCCTACTGGGCGCTCTCGGTGACCGGGCAATTCCACGACAACGTGGGCGACGACAACCTCGGCCGAAAGACCGACGTTCGCGGCATGGCCGCCGGCGTTAAAGCGACCTATCACATTCGACCGTACAAGATGGTCGATCCGTATGTTTCAGTCGGCACAGGATATCGTGCGATGTGGCTCGCCCCCGAAGGCGCACCCAACGAGCTGGTGCACGGCTTCCAGCTGGCTCGAGCGCTCTTTGGTGTCGACTTCCGGGTGAGCAAAGATGTTTCGATGGGCCCCATGGTCGGGGCCGACATCAACATGTTCGTATGGGACAATCCGCAGGGTGACGCGATCGGCAACGAGCAGCTCCGTTCGCCCCGTCCGTCTACGTTCTTGTTTGGCGGTCTCGGCGCGACCTTCGACATTGGCGGTCATCGTGTCCTCGAGCACCCGGTCTTCACTGCGCAGCACGTGCCGAAGGCCGTACCGGCCTCCGCACCGGCCACCCCGCGCGAGGTCCGCCCGCGCCTCACGAGCATCGGGATCAGCGTAGATGAGAACATCATGACCGCTTGCAGAATCGACAAGCCCCACGCGTTCTTCTCGTTCGACTCCTCCGACGTGAAGGCCCCCGATGTCGCGACTTTACAGCAAGTGGCTACCTGCTTCAGCTCGGGCCCCCTGAAGGGCCAAGGGCTTCAGATTGTAGGTCACGCCGACCCGCGCGGCACCGACGAATACAATATGCAACTCGGTCAGAGCCGCGCCGACGCGGTCGGGCAATTCTTATCAGCGCAGGGTGTCTCCAATTCAAAAGTCGAGACCGCCTCCGAAGGCAAGCGCGACGCTCAAGGCGTCGACGAGAACGGATGGACTTACGATCGTCGGGTCGACCTCCAATTGGTCAAATGAGCGACCACCCTCGAGAAGGGTTGCGTGCGTGACCGACATCGAGCCGGAGCCGCTCGGCGCTCGAGGCGAAATCATTCACGACCGTCGCGACGAGCTCCTCCATCAGGGGCTCGTTTTTTTGTGTCCAACGATCTCAGGCTCGGCGCATGGGCCGTGGACAAAACTCGGCTCCTCGAATCGCCGTCGCTGGGGTGCTTTGGCACAGCGCAGCGAGCTGGCCATAGCCCATGGCCCGCCATTTCGAAGAAGGGCCACTTGAGCGACTCGACTCCCGACCTCGGCGTGCGGTGGCCTGCGCGTTGCAAAGCAGTAAAGCATGAAAGCCACCGTCCTCCTCTCTCAACAACACAAAGAAGTCCTGGCCTTGTTCAAGAAGCTCGAGGCCAACGACGACAAGACAAAACAAAAGAAGCTCTTCGTGGAGCTTGCCGCGAACCTCGTGGCACACGACGTCATCGAGCGCGAGATCTTCTACCCCGGATGCGAAAAGCAAATGGGCCTGCTCCCCATTCTCGGAGAATCACTCGTCGAGCACGGCCTCATCGAGTTCAGTCTTTATGGCTGCGAGCAGGCACTGGGCAAGAAAGAGTTCGAGTTCAAGATCAAAGCCCTCCAAGATGTCCTCGAGCACCACATCGCGGAGGAGCAAGACGAGCTCTTCCCCAAGGTCCACGAAAAGGTCGAGGCATTGGGCGCCGAAATGAAAGCGCGTTTCGACGAGATCGTCCGAGAAGACTATCGACTTCGTCTCCACGAAAGCCTGTCTCAGGTTCTTCGAGGCGCCTTGAAAACGGGCAATCCCTCACCCAAGGTGGCGAGCAAGACCACGAACGGCTCCAAACACGCGGCTCGACCACCCGCTTGAGCGTTGTCTAGACGCCTCGAAGGGTCCGCTTTGGCGGGCCCTTTTCCCAAATGCGTCATCAGGGCCGATTCGAGCTTCGAGCGTCCTTCTCAGCCCCCGCACGCATACTTCAGGGCCGCCTTAGCCGACGTCGAGCTCATCCGTTCACGGCATGGAGTGGATCACCCTGCCGTGCCGAAACACAGTGAGCGATCCGTCGTCGCTGATGGCCACCGCAATTCGCCCCGGCTTGACCGAGGCAAAAGCGAGCGCGTTATGACGGGTACCGCGCTCGGGCGAGAGCTTCTTGGGCGGATGAGGCAATTGGACCCCGTACTCGGTCAGCTCGACGGCGGAGTCGATGAGCACTGCGCCATCCGGCTTCAGAAACGATCGCCAGGCCGTCCCAGCATCGACCGGGACGGGACGCTTCAGACGTTTCCCTCCCTCACTGCCGACGGCTCCGATGACCACGCCCGAGCCGTGCCCAGCTTCTGCCAGCTGAATGAGATGTAGAGCCAGCGCAGTGACACCGTTCACACCCTTCGATGTGACCTCCGCCAGGATCGACATGAGCGGGAGGGCAGCCGTCAGGCGATCGGTCAATCGGAACGCACCGCGCCGCAAGTGGCCAATCTGGAACGTAGCGTCCTTCCACCATCCGAAGAGCCGCACCAGTTGGGGACTGCGGGCCTGAAACCAGATCGCGCCAATCGGGAGCGCCAGCTCTTCCGTCATCGCTTCCCCAGCGACGGCGTCCAGATCCGTCGGGAGGACGGCGACCCCCACCGACATCAGGTCGCGTCGAAGAACCAGAAAGGTCCGCTCACCGTCTGCGAGTGCGAGCCATTGTCCTGAAGACAGCATTTCGGCGAAAGAGATTGCCTTGCGAAAATTGCTGACGACGACGCCTGCGCGAGCAAGCGCGCTGGGTTGGGCTTCCACCACGATCCCCGTCCGTACCGCTTCGCCCTCGTACGTGCTCGACGGGAGCGCGGAGAGCCAGCTGGTGAGCGCGCTCGATGCCACGTACGGCGAAGTGAAGGGCCGGTGTACGAGCGTGCGCAGCGCGCGCGGCGATGGCTCCTCCTCGAGCAGCCTCCGGAAGAGCCCCGTCATCGTCCGATCCGCGAGGCCGCACGCGAGCAGCTCGTATCCGACCTCGGCGGAAACGCTGCCGGCGGGCGCGTCATGAAGGGCGTCGGCCGCCTTCAAGGCTGCATGAATCGATGCCACGGCTTCTGCGCAAAACGTCTTTGCGAGCGGATGCGGCGGTCCATGTCCATCCCACTCGACCAGGAACATCACCTTGCCGTCGGGCGACTCGATGCTCAGCGCCAAGCTTCCCTGGCTTCCCGTCGGGGGCGTGGACGGCCGCGCTTTTCGTCGCGGCGGGGCCGGAGGCCCTACCTGAAGCGTTCCCTTCGTCAAACCAAGGACCGAAAAGACCGTGATGATGCCTTTGGTCAGCACCGCGCGCCGACCTTCGCGCAGCAGCAACTCAGCGACCGTCAGCGAATGTGGAGCGGGGATCGCGCGAGCGACGGCGGCGGCGATCTCCAGGTCGTTATGGAATGGGAATGTCGACGTCTTCATGGTCGTGCTCGCAAACTGCTCGCCACGGTAGGCGAACATCGAAGAGCGCGCTGCAGGCCGCGGCCTCCCTATCGGGCGCGACCAACATCGCGGCGTCAGCGGAGCGAGGCTTCGGCGAAGAGCCCCGCAATTTTCTCACGCGCCAGTATTCGCTCGCTTCACTGCATTCCCCGAGAAAGAATTTAGTTAGCCCGGTAAGGGCCGGCGGACAAGTAAGTCGATCAGCATTCGGGCTCAACCGTCGCGAGCCTTTTGCCCGAGGGACGAGCACCCCGGGACTTTTCATTGATCAATTCTGAGCATCGATCATGCCACCGGCCCAAAGGGTCCAACTCCACGCCTTCGTCTCGCGGCGGTCGAGGGCAGCTCTTCGAAGAAGTGCGGGTTCGCCCCACTCGCGGCGGTCGTGCGATTGGCTTGCGGCCCGTCGCGTCCCGTCGAACGTTCGGATCATGACGCACCAAAGGCCGAGAGACGAGGGGCCGTCGGCGTCCACGGAAGCCGACTCTGCGCTTCTCGGCATTCGTGAGCCCCGGCTCATCGAGCGATGGCTCCCCCACGCTCGTAACCTCTGTCGACGATACTTTTCGCTGCGGGTCGAAGGCACGGGACACATTCCTTCGGGGCCGGTGCTCTACGTCTCCAACCACAACAATGGCCTCGCTGGGCCCGACATACTCTGCACGCTGACGACCCTTTGGGAGGCGCGGGGCGCCGCCGCGCCGATGTACGCGCTCGCCCACGACTTCGCCATGCACCAAGTCAAGCCGCTCGGCGCCGTCCTCGGACGCTTCGGCGCGCTGCGTGCGACCCAAGACAATGGGCGGCGCGCGCTCGCGTCGGGGGCGCAAGTACTGGTGTATCCGGGCGGCGATCTCGAGGCCTACCGGCATAGTCGCCGACGCGACGAGATCGTACTCGGCGAGCGCACGGGTTTCGTGAAGCTCGCGCGGACGGCGGGCGTGCCCATCGTACCGGTGGTCGCCGAGGGGGCGCATCGAAGCGCGATCGTGCTGTCGGAGGGCGCGCGCTTCGCGCGAAGCTCGGGCCTTTCGCGCTGGGCTCGCGTCGAGCGATTTCCGATCGCGCTCGCACTGCCTTGGGGGCTCGCCCTCGGTCCGTGGCTGCCGTGGTTGCCACTTCCATTTCCGATTCAGCTCCGGTTTCTCCCGGCCATCCACGTTCATGCGAGCGAAGCCCCCGAGAGCGTGCGCGAGAAGGTCCGGGGCGCCATGCAGAGCGCCCTCCACGACATGAGCCGTGCTCGGCGAGCGGGCGCGACGTGACCGCGCCGAGCGGCTTCGTGGCGCTTTCCGACGGAGGGCGCGTGGCCTTCGAGAGTCGAGGCGAGGAGCATGGCGGCACACCCGTGCTGCTGTTGCGACCGCTCATGGGAGCGATGGGCTTGTGGGGCGCGTTCCGAGACGTGCTGGCGCAGCGATTCCGTGTCATCGCGTTCGACCCACGGGGCACCGGGCCGTCGACCGACTCGGACATGGCGGCGACGACGCGCGACATGGCACGCGACGCCGTGAGCGTGCTCGACGCGCTGGCCGTGCCGCGAGCCCACGTGTTCGGCATTTCGTTCGGCGCGATGGTTGCCACCTGGGTGGCCATCGATGCGAGCTCGCGCGTGGACCGGTTGTGCCTGGCCAGCGCAGGGCCGACGGGCCTGGCGCTCTCGCCCTCGGGTCTCGCACGTGACGTGGTCATGGTCGCCTCGGCACTCCTTCCGGGCGCGCGCGCAAGCGCACGACTGCCCGCCGTCGTGCTGTCGGAGAACGTTCGTCGAGACCAACCCGAGCGGGTCGAGGAGATCGCGGCAGCCTCCGCGGATGAGCCCACTGACCGCATCGAGCTCGCCAAACATGCTCTCGCTGCCGCGCGCCACGACGCTCGAGCCGAGCTGCATCAAATCGTTGCGCCGACGCTGGTCTTGTGTGGAGATCACGACGAGCTGATGGGTGAAGCGCCCACCATCGCGCTCGCTGCCGGCATCACCGGCGCGCGTCGCGAGGTCATCCGAGAGGCGGGCCACGACCTCACGCTCGAACAGCCCGAAGCCACCGCTCGTCGGGTCGCCGACTTCTTTTCGGAGACCACGCTCCGACCGTGACGTCAGCGCTCCGCAAGAATCTCATCGAGAAGCGCGCGCCGTGATCTCGGACTCGCTCTTCAGCGCGCACTCGATCCCAGTTCGCGGGCGGTGCACGAGCCAGCAGGCTCTTGAAGAAGTGTCGCGAAGGCTCTCGAGATGCGAAGGCTTTCTCCCCAAGACCTCGCGCACGACGCTGGCGGCCGATCGGGAGCGTCGGCGGCAATTTCCGCTGGCGACTGCGACGCCGCCGCGTCTAAACTGACCCCGTGCGTCACATCACCATCGACGACTCCCGACACCCGATTGTCGTCGTGACGTTCGTCGGAGGGGCTACGGACGCCGAGTTTCACGACTACCTCGCCCGCATGGAGCAGCTGGTGATCGAACGGCGCGAGATCAACTGCACCATCCTCGACGCGACCGCCGCAGGCAACACACCCGCCGTACAGCGCCGCATGCAGGCCGATTGGCTGAAGCGCAATGAAGACCTCCTGCGCCAATGGTCGGCGGGCACGGCATTCGTCATCACTTCGCCCATCGTGCGCGGGCTCCTGACTGCCATCTTTTGGATGAGCCCCATGGCCGCACCGCACACGATCGTCGCGTCGCTCGACGAGGCCGAGCACTGGGCTGCGTCGCAGCTTCGCGCGCGCGGCGTGGAGCCTCCCGCCCGAGGCTCGGTCTCGCGCGCCAGCCTCTGACACCTCTCGACCCACCGAGTCGACCATGTGCACAGCCCGCGTCCTCGTGCCCCGAAGCCGGTCAGACGCTACGCGGCCTTCTTGCTGGCGGCGATCTCGACGAGCAGCTCCTCTAATGCACCGCCCACGCGCGAAGCAAGGCCGCGCGGCACGGCTTTGGTTTCAGATAGGAGCTCCCTGAGCTTGGTCGCCATCGACTTGAGCTCCTTCAGGTCTTTCTGCTTCTTCTCCGTATCGGTGGAGGGAAAGAGCGTGTCCTTGTAAAGGCGCGCGACCGTCGCCATGGGGACGCCTTCGTCGAGAACCTTCTTGCGGACCTCGCCCATGGTCTCTTCGGAGACGGTCTGGCGGCCGCTCTCGCGAGCCGATTGCTCGTTGCGCTCTTCGGCGCGGCGCAGAAAGTCGATCGCTTGATAGCTAGGAAGCGGCGCCGCGCAAGGATCGCGGCGGAGCACCTCGGGCGCACTCTTGTGCAGAAAGTTGTAGGAGCCAGTCAGCTTCTCGACGGTGTCCATGCGCAGCTTGAGCTCGGTCCCGCAGTAGGCCTCCATCGACTCGAAGCTCCACAGCTGCCACGTCTTGCAGCGCTTCACTTCGCTGAGAGCCTCGGCCAGCTCGAGCCAGCTCGACTTGAAGCGGCGGGTGCGGCGCAAGAGCTCGACCCGATCGAGATCGTCCGAGTGTTGCTCTTCCAGGGCTTCGAGGACCCGATCGACGTTTGTCTGCTCCATGGCCAAGCGATTAGGAAACACCAAACGAGCGCGCAATAGGTCCCTGGGGAAGGCCTGTGGAGAGCCAGAGAAGAGATTGGGGACGCGCTGTGAAGAGGCGAGTGCCGCAGCCCCCAAAAAGGCTAGCCCGCGCCTGTGGAGTCGATTTCAGGCAGTCATGAGCGAAATAGCCGCCCCGAGCGTCGAGCGTCGCCCGATCAGCCTCGAAGAAACCGCGCGAGATAGGGAGCGGTGCGACCGATCCCCGCCTTGGCGAGGGCCGAGGGCGATCCCGATGCCACGATTTTCCCTCCCGCGTCACCTGCGCCTTCCCCCATGTCGATGACATGATCGCTGCTGGCGATGACGCGCATGTCGTGCTCCACGACCACGACCGTGTTGCCGGCGTCGACGAGCGCATGGAGCTCGGCGACGAGGCGATCGACATCGGAGGGATGCAGTCCTGTCGTGGGCTCGTCCAATACGTAGAGCGTGCCACCGCGCTGGACGCGCTGGAGCTCGGTCGCGAG
>JAYUUB010000191.1:0-10704 GCA_043755175.1 Polyangiaceae bacterium
CGCGGCCCGACGCGGCGCGGCCCGACGCGGCGCGGCCCGAAGATAGGAGAGCGCGTCGTGCGAAAGACGCGCTCTCGTTTTGTCGAGGTCGCCTTCGTGCGACTCTATCGTTTTGGAAGTGCTTCGAGAGAGCGGGTTTCGTCGAAGGGATCGTTGCTGCAGAACGTGTCGAGCGACTCGTCTTCCTCGTCTTCCTCGTCTTCCTCGTCTTCCTCGTCTTCCTCGTCGACGCGGGTCGGCGGGGTGTAGGCGGCCGCTTCGTCCCAACGGGATTTCAGACGTTCCGCGATTCGCTCGAGCAACGGGCCGGTCGTCTCACGTCGCGTGGCGCTGACGAGAACCACGTCGGTGCGTCCGAGCGTGAGACGCCTCGCGGTCCCGACATCGAGCCTGTCGACCTTGTTGTAGACCATGATGCGGGGAATGTCGGCGAGGCCGAGCTCGGCAAGCAGATCTTCGGTGGTCGCGATGTGTTGCGAGCAAGACGGATCGCTCGCGTCGACGACGTGCAAGATCAGATCGGCGTCGGCGACTTCTTCGAACGTCGATCGAAAGGCTGCGAAGAGATCTTTCGGAAGCTCTCGGATGAATCCGACCGTGTCGGTGATGATGACTTCGCGCTCCTCGGGGAATCGGAGCCTTCGTGAGCGAGGGTCGAGCGTCGCGAAGAGCTTGTCTTCGGCGAGGACGTCGGCCATCGTCAAGGTGTTGAGCAACGTGCTCTTGCCGGCGTTCGTGTAGCCGACGATCGAGACGATGGGCACTCGAAGCCGGGAGCGTTTTTTTCGGCGTTGCGCGCGCTGCTGGACGAGCTTGCGGAGCTGGGCCTCGAGGTGGCTCACCCGCTCTCTCGCGCGTCGGCGACCGATCTCGAGCTTCGTCTCGCCGGGCCCGCGGCCCCCGATGCCTCCCGTGAGACGTGAAAGCGAGTCGTCTTTGAGGCCGAGGCGCGGCAACGTGTATTTCAGCTGAGCGAGCTCGACCTGGAGCTTGCCGTCGGAGCTCTCGGCACGCTGCGCGAAGATGTCGAGAATGAGCTGGGTGCGATCAATGACCTTCAGATCGGAATGTTTGCTGATCGTGGCAGCTTGCGTCGGCGTGAGGTTCTGGTCGAAAACGAGGATCTCTGCACCGAGCTCGGCGGCACGAAGCACCACTTCGTCGAGCTTGCCTTTGCCGAGCACTTGTCGCGGATCGATGCGGTCGCGGAGTTGGAGGATCGTGTCGACCACCTCGACACCGGCCGTGCGAGCAAGCTCAGCGAGCTCGCGGAGGCTTTCTTCTGCTCGCGCGAGCGCCCCGTGACGCGACTTCTCTCCGACGTGAACCAAGATGACGCGCCCATCCTTCGCCGCGTTCACGCGACCGCGGGAGAGACGAGAGAACTCGTCCTCCAATGAGCGCACGAGCGCGCCGAAGTCGATGGCCGCTTTGTTCATCGGAACCGGCCCGACACTGACGTAGGGCAAGCTCGGCGTCTTCGGCGCGCTCACGCCGGCATCTTCGGCGACGACAGTCCCGCGCTTCTGAGGGCTCGGAGGGATGTTGTAAGCGTATTGAATGCTGCGAGGCTCGCCTTCGGGGGTGAGCTGAATGGCTGCGACCATGTCGAGTCGAAGTCGTACGAGGTCGACGAAATCGTCACGCGACATCTCCTCGCCGAACAGATGGGTGTGGACGAGGCGAAGCGCTCGAAAACGGCCTTCTGCAGCACGCAGACGTCCTATGTCGGGGAGCATCAGCTTGGTCGCGTCACCAACGATGACGAAGTCGACCTCACCCGAGCGATGAACCAGCGCTCCCACCTGACGCCCCGTCTCCTTCGACGCGTCGGCGAGCGCACGGCTCAGCTCGGGCGTCGTGATGGCGTCGAGCGGAATCTTGCGACGATAGATGCGCTCGAGTGTCTTGGTTGCCGACGGAGCGAGACCGCTCGTATTGCCGTAGATGGTATGGGGCATGCTGGCGGGGTGCGCTATCTCTCTCGTGGAGTCGATCTCGTCTCACGGCTCGACATGTTGCTTCCGACCGCGACGATGGTTGGTTTAGCCTGACCGCTGAATGGCGAACGGCTCTCGGGGTTAGAGCAGGCGACGGACGCAGAGAACATGGCCATCCTGACTCCACTGTCCATCGACGAAGCGCGCGTGCTCGGCAACCACTACGGACTCGAGGTCGACGACGTCCGCGGGATTCGAACGGGAAGCGTCAACTCGAACTTCGAGCTCGCCACGCATTCGGGTCGAGTCTTTCTACGCATCTACGAGGAACAAACCGCGGATGCGGCTGCGCGCGAGGCTGCGCTCTTGACGTACCTCGCGGGCGCGGGGGTGCCGACACCCGAGCCACTGCGACGCGTCGATGGCAGCGGTTTCATCTCGATCTCGAGCGGCAAACCCGTCTCACTTTTTCCGTTTCGAGACGGCGAAATGGTCTGCCAGAAGAGCGTGACCGAGACGAAAACACACGCAGTCGGCGTCGCGCTCGGTCACATCCACCACGCTGGAAGCGTGCTCGGAGCGGCTCGGCTCGGCGGGCTGGCCGGCGAAAGCCGATTCGGTCGCGAGGCGCTGCGAGCGCGGCTCGTTCGCATCGGTGAGATGACGACCGATCGCGAAATCCTCCAGGTCCGAGACGAGCTGGAACGCTTCCTCCGCGAGCCCTGCGACGAGCCGCAGGCGCTCGGGCTCATCCACGGCGACGTCTTTCGCGACAACGTGTTGTGGCAGAATGACCGGATTGCGGCCGTGCTCGATTTCGAGAGCGCGTCGATCGGAAGCTTGGCATTCGATCTCATCGTGACGGTGCTCGCCTGGTGCTTTGCGAGTGAGCTCCAGCAGCCGCTCGCCCGCGCGCTCGTTGCTGGATACCGCGAGAGCGCTCCCCTCGATCGAGGCCTCACGAGCGAGCTCTTCGACGCCGGTCGGTTCGCGTGCGCGCGATTCACCACGACGCGCATCACCGATTTCGAGCTGAGACCCCGCGGCGCAACCGTCTACAAAGACTTCCGACGGTGGAAGCGACGCATGGAACAGCTCGAAGCGCTCGGCCCCGGAGGCCTTTCTACGATGCTCGACCTCGCCTGAGCGGACGCGATCGACGGTCGCGAAATCGGCTGAGACCGTCGAGATCCGGCCAGAACATCCGTCGCCGTTTGCGAAAGTGCCCTCGCGCCATTACCCTCCGTCGATATGGCACAAGTCGGAGAGCTGAGTTTCCAGGCATTCATCGACCACCGCTTGACCAGTCTGCCCGGTGAGGGCCGCGATGGCGGGCGAAGCTACGCGTATATTTCGGACAAGAATGCCACGACCGCGTTCGAATCCGCGAAGCCGCTCGAGCATGCGGTCGAGGCTGCCGTCCGATTCTTCAAGGCGTTCGGAAAAAGCGATCTCTTGGGCCGCGCGGTGAAAGTCGGTCCAAACCAGTTCCCTCGCGTCCACCGGCTCGCCCAGCAATGCTCGAACACCCTCGGCATCACGCCGCCCACGGTCTTCGTGGTCAACAGCCCGGTGATGAACGCGGCCACGCTCGGGACGAACGAAGATTCATTCATCATGGTGCACAGCGCCCTCATCGATCACTTCAGTGACGAAGAGTTGCTCAGCGTCATCGGCCACGAATGCGGTCACATCCACAACCGGCACGTCGTCTATCTCACCGCGCTCAACTACTTGTCCCGCCTGCTCGGGATCGTCCTCGAGTGGTCGCTTCCCCCCGTGGCAATCGTTCTGAAGGGCTACCAGCGTCGCGCCGAGATCACCTGCGATAGGGCCGGGCTTCTCTGCTGCAAAGACCTCGAGGTCGCGACGAAGGCGCTCACGAAGCTCGCGCTCGGGAGCTCGAAGCTCTACGAGCAGCTCAACATGGAGGCCTTCATCGATCAGTTCGAAGAGGGTCGCGACGGGATGGGCAGCTTGGGAGAGTTCGGAGCCAGTCATCCGTATCTGCCGAAGCGCGTGATCGCTCTCAGGTACTTCGCCGAGAGCGAGCTCTATCGAAAGCACGCGGGCCTCGGCGAGGGCGGTCTCTCGATGGAAGAAGTCGACCAGAAGGTCCACGACATCATCAAGGTGGTCCACTGATCGGCGATGGACCGAACGACGGCGTCAGCCGTCTCTCCACCGCGTGCCTTGCTGCGCGGTTATCGTAGTCAATATGAGGTCGACCTCTGCGAGGCCGACTTGACGCAGACCAAAAGGGCCACCTCTCATGCTCGAGTCGTTCCACGCGAAGAAGCGCGACGTCACTGCGGCCATCGCCGAGCTCGTTACGCTCGCCAACCGAATCGGGGCGCGCTCGCTCGCCGGACGCATCGACACCGACCTCGTCCAGAAGCTCCAGGCCGACCGTTTCCACTTGGTCGTGGTCGGAGAGTTCAACCACGGCAAGACGACGTTCGTGAACGCGTTGCTCGGGCGCAACATCTTGCCGGTCGGTGTTACTCCGACCACCGCGGTCATCCATCACCTCGAGTACGCCGAGGTTCCGACGGCGTCGGTGGTGCGAATGAACGGCGAGCGACACGATCTCTCGTTCGACGACGTGAGGCGCTACGCGGTCAGCGGCGATCAGGAGCGCGACACGAACGAGGTTCGGTTTCTCGAGGTTGGCTATCCGTCTCCGCTCCTCAGAGAGCGCATCGTTCTCGTCGACACCCCAGGAGTGAACGATCTCTCGCTTCAGCGCGCCGACATCACTTACAGCTACATCCCGAAGAGCGATGCAGTGCTCTTCCTTCTCGACGCTGGTCAGCCGCTCAAGGAGAGCGAGCGAGTCTTCTTGCAAGACAAGCTCCTCGGTCAGTCGCGTAACAAGATCATCTTTGTCGTGACCAAGCGCGACATCTGGGATGCGTCCGAAGAGAGCGAGGCGCTGGCCTACGTGCGGACCGAGCTGGCCAAGATCATCAAAGATGCGCCGGTCTTCCCGGTGAGCGCCGAGCGCGCGCTCGAAGAGAAACCGGGCAGCGGCATCGAGGAGCTCACGGCCCACCTGATGTCGTTTCTCGCAGAGGAGCGTGGGCGCATCCTGCTCGACAACGCCCTGGGTGAAGCGATCGAAGCCGGGCTGATCTTGCACAAGGGCGTCGATGCGCGACGACGCGCGGTTCAAATGACGACGGCAGAGCTCACGCGCCGCATCGACATCCTAGAGACCGATCTCGCTGGGACGGCCAAGACGATCGAGCAACGTCGGAGCGGCATCCGTGAAGAGGTCTCGGCGATCCGAGCATGGCTGAAGCGCGATCTCGAGCACTTCACCGAAGATGTCATCAAGCAGCTTCCGACGATGATCGACAACGCGAAGCCCGATGAGATCAAGCTTCACCTCGCGCCCTTCCTCGAGCGAACGTTCGTCGAATGGGCCGAGAAGGAGACGAAGGAAATAGCGACCGCCCTCGAGGCGCTCGCCGAGAAGACCGTCGCGCTCGTACGAGACGACGCCAACGACGCCGCGAAAAGGCTGACGGGCGCTCTCGGATCCGACATCAAAGCCCCGAACATCGAGGTCGACAGCCTTCGCTACGATCTGGGCGTCGTCGCGCTCGCTGCCGTTGGCTTCGGCATGTTCTTCACGAACGCGCTGCTCGGTGGAATCCTCACCGCAGCCGCCCTCCCGCTCGCGATGTACGTCCGCAATCGCGTCGAGAAGCAGACGCGCGAGAAGGCGCGTGAGCTCGCGCCGGTCGCCATTCGGGAGGCCGCTGGAAAGCTTGGTCCGAAGCTCGAGGAGATGGTTCAAGAGTTCGCAGATCGGCTCGATGCTTGGGTCGTCAGCGCGGGCGAGGAGCTGCATCGCGAGCTCATCGAGATCTTGAAGATGGCCCGAACCGAGCACGAGGCAGGCGCGCAAGAAGTGAATAACGCGATGACATCGTGCGACGATCAGGCGACGGGGCTCAAACGGGTCACCGAGCGTCTGGCAGAGCTCCGTGGGTCGCTGTGGGCCGATGGCAAATCGAAGCTGGCCGATGCCGCCAGCGCCGACGAAGCAGCACCGAAGAGCAAGCCCGCCGACCCAGCCGCCGCGACTGACGGGACGACGCTCCCCAACTGAATCACCCTCGCTTGGGCCCACGTTCCGAACGTGGGGCCTCTTGGCGGTCTGGCGGCGCCTATCGAGGCGTGACATCATCGCGGGGTGCAGGTCGACTTCACATCACGAGAAGTGACGCTGAAGCTCGTCTATTACGGTGCGACGAGCAGTGGTAAGACGACGAACCTCATGTCGCTCCACGGCTTCGGCGGCTCGGACGCATGCGGTCGACTGACCACGTTGGAGACGGGCGACGACCGGACCCTTTTCTTCGACCTGCTTCCGCGAGCCATCGCGTCGAAAGACGGCCCGCTCCGCCTTCGGATCAAGCTCTACACGGTCCCGGCCCAGCCGATTCACGGAGCAACCCGGAAGCTCGTCCTGGAGGGCGCCGACGGCGTGGCGTTCATCGCCGATTCGCGCCACTCGGAGACCGAAAACAGCGCCGCCGCCTTTCTCGACCTTTGCGAGAATCTGAAGTCGAACGGAACCTCCATCGAGAAAGTGCCGTTGGTCATCCAGTTCAACAAACGCGACCTCTCAGACGTCCGCAGCGACGAAGAGCTCGCCGCGATCGCGACGCGCGGACGCGAACCGGTCTTTACTGCGGTCGCCGAACGAGGAGAGGGCGTGCTCGAAACGTTCCTCGGCTTGTTGCACCTCACTTGGAACACCCTCGACGACAGCGCCGACCTCACGCAGCGGCTCGGGATCCGCGGTGGAGATCTGCTCGCTTCGGTTGCAGAGCAGCTCCAGGCGCGATCGTCGATCGATTCGTTGCTCGCCAAGAGCATGGGTGGCTCCTATCGCCCCCTCGAGCACCTGTTTCCGTGAGCGACGCCCGTCATCCCCGAGACGCGAGCTCGGACGAATCGAGCGAGGCTCGCGCAGAACCAGGTGCCACGCGGGGCAAGCCGGGGGGGGAGGATACGTTGCCTGACGTCCGCGCGACGGTCGGCGGTTCGCGCGGAGCCACCGAGCATGCAGACCTCGCTTCGGCAGCCCGAACGCTCGGCATGGTCACGCCGAGACTCGAGGAGCTGGTCGCCGTCGCACAGCTCAAAGAGTTTGCTGAATCGGCGAGTCGTCTCTTCGGAATGTCGGTCAGCGTGACGAACCTCACGGGGGTGCTCATGGCGGGTGGCGCTCCCCAATCGCTGCGGCAGGCGCGAATCAAGCTCGGGCCGCCCGAGGAGCTCCGGTTGTCGACGTCGGGCGAGCGGTACGTCATCGGAGCGATCGAGCTCGATGCGCATCCGCTCGGACAGATCTTGCTAGGACCGCTTGATATCCCGACCCCGCGGGCCAAGAGCGTCGCGGAGCACCTCCTCGTGTCTCTGGGGCTCATTCTCCATTCTGGTGCGCGAGCGCTTTACTCGTCGACCATGCACGTGGCATCGGCGACGGAAACCTTCAGGGACCTCGAGGCCAAGAACCGTGACCTCGAGGAGGCGTACGCCAAGCTCAAGGAGCTCGACAACCTGAAGTCCGGGTTTCTCGCCACGGTCTCACACGAGCTTCGCACGCCACTCACGTCGATCATCGGTTACAGCGAGATGTTGTCAGAGGGATTCGCCGGCCCGCTCAACAAAGACCAGCTCGATTTCGTTCAGACGATCCGCCAAAAGGGCGACCAACTGCTCGCGCTCATCATGAGTCTGCTCGACCTCACGAAGCTCGAGAGCGGCACCTTGTCGATGCGCCCCTTACTTTTGCCCATCGAGTCGATCCTCGGCGACGCCATGTCGACCGCGCTGCCAAAGGCTTCGAAAAAAGGTGTGAAGTTGAGAATCGAGCGCAACGCCGACTCGCCATCGTTGCGTGCCGATCCCGATCGCATCAGGCAGGTGTTCGTGAATCTCGTCGACAACGCGGTGAAGTTCTCACCGCGCGGTGGAGAGGTGGTCCTGAGCGCGCGGGAGCTCGATGGTCCGCAAGCGCCGGAGTCGGGCCTCGTTCTCATCGCTCCGTTCAAGAAAGAGATCGAAGTGCGCGTCAGCGACAACGGGGTCGGGATTCCACCTCACGAGCGGCAGCGAATCTTCGATCCGTTCTACCAGATCGATCAGTCTTCGACGCGTGAGCAAGGAGGCGCGGGCCTCGGGCTATCGATCGTGCGGCGCATCGTCGATGCTCACGGCGGCCGCATCAGCGTCGAGGAGAACACACCACAGGGAACCGTTTTCGTGGTTCGACTTCCTGCCGGTGACAAGCCGAGACCGTCGTCGTCGGGGTTTCGCACGCCACCCGCAGGGCCACCGGTCGGACCGCGATGAGCTCGGAGCACGAGCGCGTCCGCTTGCTCGCCGCAGTCTTCGCCGCCGACGTCGAACACGATGATCGTGGCGACGTGATTCTCGGTATCGGCGATGACGCTGCGCTCGTCGCCCCCGCCCCCGGCACGTTGGTCTGGTCGATCGACGCGCAAGTCGAAGACGTACACTTTCGCCGCGCGTGGATGAGCCTGCAGGATATCGGGTTTCGCGCCACGATGGCTGCGTTCAGCGATCTCGCGGCGATGGGCGCGCGACCGATGGGCGCGTTGTCGGCGCTGGTCCTGCCCCCATCGTTCTCGGACGCGGAGCTGCTCGCGATCGCAGAGGGGCAGCGCGAAGCAGCGGCCTCGCTCGGAACCCGAGTGATAGGTGGCAACATGACGCGCGGTGATTTGCTGTCGATCACGACGACCGTTCTCGGGGTCGCAGAACGACCTGTTCGGCGTGATGGGGCGAGCGAGGGGGATCTCGTTTGGGTCGCTGGTGATCTCGGCCGGGCAGGAGCCGGCCTCGCCCTTCGCATGGCGGGCGTGATTGCGACGCGGCCTTCGGAGCAATCGGTCGACCTCGCGTTTCGCCGCCCGCGAGCGCTGCTCGCCGCGGGCCTCGCCGCCGCGAAAGCAGGAGCCTCCGCACTCATCGATGTCTCGGATGGTCTCTCGGCCGACCTCGGTCGGCTCGCGCGAGACAGCAACGTAGCCATCGTTCTCGAACGCGAGACCCTCTCCGATTCCGTCGTCGACGAGGTCGCAGCTACGCTCTCGATGGATGGCGCGACGTTCGTACTCGGCGGCGGCGAAGACTATGCCTTGGTCGCGACCGCGCCCCGTTCGCGATTGCTTCCCGGCTTTCGCCGTATCGGCCAGATCGTGGACGGACTCGAACCGGGCCTTTGGATCGTCGTGGGCGACGACGCGCCGACCCCGCTCCTGGAGCGGGGCTACGACCACTTCGCCGCGTAGGCCCGCGGATTCGCCGCACGTTCTCGGCGCGCGGGAGTCTCAGTTGCAGGCGGCCGGAGCGGTGGCGCCGCCGAGCGCCGACCTCACCTGCGCGAGCGCCGCCGCACGGGTCGTCTTGCCGGTCTTCACGAGCTGCGCGATTCCGTTGCACGCGAGCCTCGCGGCAGCGGCCTTGGTCTTCGTCTCCTTGCTCACGCCCGACGACTGAATCGCGCCGAGAGCCGTGCAGCACTTGTCGATGTTCGCGTAGCCGACATTCGTGGCGGCGCCGGAAGGGGCCGGGGTCGCGCTCTCGGTCGGAGCGACCGACGACGACGGCGCAGCGACCGCGGCGGAGCCTGAAGGTTCGGGGGAAGCCGTGGCGGAGGACGTCGGTGCAGCGGAGGTCGCGGCGCTGGCAGTCGCGGAAGCGGCAGACTTCTTCTCGGGGAGCTTGAGCGGCTCCTCGGATTCATCTTTCTTGTTGCAGCCCGAGACCAGCACGATCGCAGCGAGCACCGCACCGGCGATCGTCAACCCCCCCACAGAACCGTGTCTCTGAACCATGTCGTCGTCTCCGTAAGCGCGCCATCGATGTGACGGACGCGCAGAGGCTATCAGGCTGTTGAAATACTCTGCTCGTGGTTTTCGAAGCGCGATGGGTTTGCTTCGCTAAGCGGCCGACCGAAGGAATACTGCCGCTATTTCGAGTGTCCGCCAACGACGCGAGCGAGCCCATCCCGCTCGGACGGACCGCGCACGAGTTTTTCAACAGCCTGGCTAGAGCGGCGATCGGTTCGAAACCACGGAATACTCATTCGATGAATCGCTGGGGCGCCGCGACGCGAGGCCGAGGGTCGCGGCCGAGGCGCAACGAAAGAAGGCGGCGCCGCCGAAGCCGCGCCGCCCAGTCGAGCCCGCGATCGGGCCGTTCAGCTCAAGAGCATCCCATGCTGTTGCCGCAGTTGAGGCACTTGTAGCAAGCCCCGTTGCGAACCGTGATGTGACCGCAGCCGTCGCATACCGGTGCATCGCCCATCATGTCTTCGAGCTGGGCGTCGAGCGCGCTCGCTGCGTGGCCGTGGGCGGTCTCTTCGTGAGGAGCGCGGCGCACCGGCAAGAGTTGCGGCGGGCGATCGGTCGACATGACCTCGTGATCGCGGGTTTCAGCAGGGTCTTCGATCTTCGCCGACTGCTGCGGCATGACGTGCGCGAGGTCGTAACGTCCGAGGTACTCCACGCCGAGCGCACGGAAGATGTAGTCGACGATCGACGTCGAGATCTTGATGTTGTCGTGTCCTTCGACCGTCCCTTGGGGCTCGAATCGAGTGAACGTGAACTGCTCGACGAACGTCTGCAACGGCACTCCGTATTGGAGCCCGACGCTCACGGCCATCGCGAAGCAATTCATCAACGAACGGAAGGCGGCGCCTTCTTTGTGCATGTCG
>JAYUUB010000192.1:0-10685 GCA_043755175.1 Polyangiaceae bacterium
CAATCAAGCCGGACCGCCCAACCAGGGCAGCTGCAACGGTGACTCCGGTGGACCCGCCTACAAGCTCGTCGGCGGCCAGCAACAGGTCGTCGGCGTCACCTCCTTCGGCGATCAAGGCTGCGCCACCATCGGCGTTTACGGTCGTGTGGAGGCCGTCTTCAACGACTTCATCGCGCCCATCATCGGTGCGACCGTCGTCGAGACCTGCGACAGCTGCACGCTCTCGGCGGTCAACACGGGCGGTGCTTGCTACGCCGATGTCCAGGCCTGCCTCGGCGACACGACGTGCAAAGGGCTCTACGACTGCCTCGGACTCTGCGCGGCCAACGACGACGCTTGTGTCCAAGCTTGCGCGAACGCGTCGACCCAGGCGGGCATCAATCTCTTCAACGCGATCTTCAAGTGCTCCAACTGCTCGGCTTGCTCGGCCTATTGCAGCCAAACCAGCTGCGGCGGCTCCACGACCACCACGTCGACGGGCAACGCAGCCTCGAGCGGAACCATCAGCCCGACCACCGCTGGCTCGGGCGCCGGTGGAGCCTCGGGGGGAGCCGGTGGCTCGTCCAGCACGACCGGAGGCGGTTCGGCTGGCGGAGGAAACGGCAATGGCAGCGTTTCGGTGACCAAGTGTGCTGCCTGTGCCGTCGCCCCCGACGATGAAAGCGGCGCCATCGGAATCAGCCGAAGCGGAATGGCAGGTATCGCGCTCGCCGGCGCACTCGGAATCGCACTCTCAGCGCGCCGTCGGCGTCGCTAGTCTCAAGTCTTCTTGTCGGATCACTTCATCAGATCGTCGTTGCTCGGAGGTTCCATGCGTCGCGTCCTTCTCGGCTGTGCTTCGCTCTTCATCGCTCAAACCATCGCCTGCAACCTCGAGGATCCCGCTCCCGCGGAGAAGCCCGTAGCTCACCAGTCTCTTCCGATCATCGGAGGAACCCAAGACAACGTGAACAGCGCGACCGTGTTGCTCGAAGGCTTCGAAGGCAACCAGGGCTACGACTGCTCCGGCACGATCATCGCGGTGAACGGAACCGTTGGCTACGTCCTCACCGCAGGCCACTGCGTTGCGGGCACGGTGACCACGGTCAAGATCGGCGCCAACGTGAATTCCGCCGCCGCCCACACCGCCATCCAACAGTGGCAGCATCCCAACTTCAACTCGAACACGCTCAACTACGACTTCGGAATGGTTGCGTTCGATGGGGCCGATGCCAACACGCCGGTGGTTCCCGCAGCAACATCACCCGACGGTGTTTCGGCGAACGGCACCACGCTCGAGCTGAGCGGGTATGGTCTGACACAAGCCGGCGCCCCCCCTGGTGGCATGCCGAGCGGTCCAACGACGCATCGAATGCACGTGAATGAACAGACGACCGACTTGATCAACATTCTAGGGAATCAGGCACCCGACACCTCTATCCAAATCGGCTTCAGTCAGGAAAACGGGACCGGCACATGCTCCGGCGACAGCGGGGGTCCTGCTTACCTGGGAACCGGAGCCAATCGGCGCGTAGTCGGCGTGACGTCCTACGGCGATCAGTCATGCGCTCAGTTCGGCGTCTCGGGCCGCGTGTCAGCCGTGTACTCGACCTTCATCCAGCCCATCTTGAACGGTCAGCCTCCGACTCAGACCTGCAGCACGTGCGTGAGCTCGGCCACGTCGCCTGGCGGCAGCTGCGACGCGACGGTCCAGGCCTGCACGGGCGACGCTCAGTGCTCGGCGCTCCTCACCTGCTTCAACGCGTGCAACGCGAACGATCAAGCGTGCTTCAACGCCTGCGGGACGGCGCACCCCGCCGGCGTCGCGAAGTACAACGCCATCATCGATTGTGCCTACTGTTCGAGCTGCACCACGTTGTGCGACCAGAGCCAGTGCGGCTCGCCAACGAGCGCGACGACGAGCTCCGGCGCAACGAAACCCACGACCTCGAGCACGAGCTCGGCCACCGGCGCTGGCGCTGGTGCGGGAGGAGCAGGTGGCGCAGGTGGATCCGACCCGTCGACCGGATCCGGCAATGCGAACCCGCGTAGCGGCAATGGCAGCACGACCGTGACCAAGTGCGCGGCGTGCGCGGTCGCTCCCGAAGACGACGGTTACGGCGCTCTCGCCGGAATGACCGTCATGGGCGCCCTCGGTCTCGCGCTCTCGGCGCGTCGCCGCCGTCGCTGAGCTCCCGAGGCGACGAGCTTCGGAGCGAAGCGTGCGTGTGTGTCGGCCGACTCCTGACGGAGCTCGGCCGATGCGGTTTTGTCCGCACGCCGCGAACGGGCCAGGCCTCTGAATTCACCTCAGCTCGGGGCGCGGAACAACGCGAGCACGCCGGTCATCAATTGGATGCGCGCGTGCTTGCGGTCAGGCCCCCAGGGAACGACCTCGAACGCCGAGTGCATGCCGGCGATCGGTAGTTTGGGAAAACGCTTCCGCAGAATGCGAACGTCGACATCGGGCTCGCGGTAGAGCGACCGCCCCCTCGATGCGCAACTCAGATACAACGCAAACCTGGGTGAAGAACCGAGCGCGCGTTGCTCGACGCGACGTGCTGCCTCCGCGAGATCGGTCTTCGCGTGCGTCGCGTCGCGGACTGCGAAGAAGAGCTTGCTGCCTTTCTCCAGCGTCGCGTCGACGACGATTCCTCGCTTCGCAGGATCGATTCCTTTGAGCGGGCGAAAAAGCTTCGCGTCGCTGCCAGCCGATTCGAGCGCCACGAGGATGAGCCCGCCTTGCTTCCCTCCCCCGACCGTGGCGCTCAACACCTCGAGCGCGGGCCTATCGTCGAGCTCGAGGACCATCTGACCTTCGATGGAAGTGATCTCGAAGGACGCCGCCACCGTGCGACAGGCGCTCGAGGTCTCGACCACGGGGGCGCCTTGGCCAGACAGCACGAGCGACACGATCTTCGCCGTGAGGACGCTGCCGTGGTCGACGCCGTATACGGCATCACCCGACGTCCCGGCGCCGAAGAGACACCCGGCGGTCGCGCTCTCGAGAACGGTCGCCGTCAGCGCTTCACTCGTTCCGAACAAGAGACGCGTGTCTTCGGTCTTCGTGAGCGCAGCGGTGTCGACCTCGACGCGAGGATTGCCCGACGACCAGACCAGCGCGGCCACCGCCGGAGCTCCTTCGATTTCACTCGTCTCGTTGAGCACCCCTTGAGCCGGGACGACGAGAGCGCGGAGCGTCGGCGCCGTTTCGGCGATCACTTGCGCGAGCTCGGCGCCGAGGGTCGGTGCGCCCGATACGAACACCACGGCGGTCGTCGGATTCTTCTGCGCGCGAAGCGCGTCGACGAACGAACGCCGGAAAGTCTTGAGCTGCGCGAGGACGCCGGCTTTCTGCGCTGCTTGGAGCGAGACGGCGAAGCTATGTGCTGTGGGGGATGGCGTCATGTGGGTGCGGGAGGTAGAAGACTAGTGCACCGAACGGTTCGAAACCCAGGCAGATTTGATCGGGCAAACGCGAAGTGTCGGGACGACGGACACCTGCCCCATTGGTAAGATCTGGACTGCTCCGACAGAGAATGCGTTCGTGTGCGCCCTAGCCACGGACGCGTTGTAGCTAGCTGTCCGCATGGACAGCACGACAAATCCGGGCGCCAAAACTCGAAGCTCCAGCAAATCGGAGCATGGGCGCATTCCTACGCTAGTCTGCCTCGACAATCCCACACGACGCCGGGTATGGTCGACACGCTCCCGGAGCTCACGTTCCGCTCCGCGAGTGCCTACCTGCACGGCAAGTGCATCCCTGAGAGTGCCTCCCAAAGAGTCATGAATTCACCCGCCTGGCGCCCCGCCGTTCGTTCTTTCGCCAAGAGCGACATCGGCCGACATCGAAAACTGAACGAAGATGCGTTCTTCCGAGATGACGATCTCCGGCTGTTCGTCGTCGCCGACGGCATGGGAGGACACGCCGCGGGAGAAATCGCCAGTGGCGAGGCGGTCGACACCGTCTACGGAATGGTCAAGCGAGGGGTCACCGCCCTCGGTGACCTCCATACCCCGCTCGACGAAGGTCGCGGGCGCATCGCCTGCCGACTCCTCGAGAGCGCCATCCAGGCAGCGACCTACATGGTTTTCGGCATGGCCCAGTTCGAAAAGGACAAGACCGGGATGGGCACGACCATCTCGACCGCGATGGTCATCGGAGACTCCTTCATCACCGGCCAGGTCGGCGACAGTCGCATCTACCGAGTCCGCCAGAATCAGGCTGTTCAGCTCACCGAAGATCACACGCTCATCGCGTGGCAGATGAAGCAGGGCCTCATCTCAGAAGAAGAAGCCAAGAACTCCCCGCATCGGAACGTCATCACCCGCGCGGTCGGAAATCGTGAATACGTCGAGGTCGACACGAACGTCTACCCGCTCGCGTCGGGCGATCGGTACATCCTCTGCTCCGACGGGCTCCACGGGTATCTGCAAATCGACGAGATCCCTGCCGTCGCTTCGATCGGCGGCGAGTCTGCGGTCGAGCAGTTCATCCAGCTCGCGAACAACCGCGGCGGCCGCGACAACATCTCCTGCGTCCTGGTCGAAGTCGCCTGAAGGGTCGCCTGAAGGGTCGCCTGAAGGCGGTCTGATGGGTCGCCTGAAGGCGGCCTGATCGGCAATCGCGAACCGCACCCGCGAGACACGCACGCAAACCTCGGCTCCAAGTCCCCACTTGGGGCCGTTTTTTTGACCGATTCGGCGGCAACTGTTAGCGACTCGTGGGTCGCCCTCGTCGGACCTCCGCCTCGGGTGCCTTGTGAGAACAGTGTTCCGCTTGCCACGCCACGTGGGAATCGGTCGCAGGTTACAGCTCGGCGAGTGATCCGAACAGCGCGCAGCGATGCGCGAAACCCTAGAAATTTAGGGAATCGGGGCCACCGAGAGAGTCGCGCCGTGTGAGATCTGCCTCCTCCGGTCGGGGTGCGGTTCTTGCGAATGGTTTTGTTCGTCGATGGATCTGGAGGAACAGATGCTTGAGCGTATGCAGGGAGAGCGAGTCGGCGTCGTGATGGGCGGTTCGTCGGGAGAGCGAGAGGTCTCGCTGCGTTCCGGGGAGGCCGTGGCTCACGCTCTCGCTTCCCGCGGACACGACGTCGTGCGGGTCGTCCTCGACGCCCGACCCGACGCAGCGCTCGACGCTCTGCGCGAGGCGAACATCGACGTCGCATTCCTCGCGCTCCACGGCCGACACGGCGAAGACGGCTGCATCCAGGGCCTTCTCGAGCTCGCCGGAATTCCGTACACGGGATCGGGCGTGCTCTCGAGCGCGCTCGCGATGGACAAGCTCAAAGCGAAGGAGCTCTTCCGATTGCACAACGTTCCGACGCCGCCCTACTACATGGTGGCGCACGACGAAGACCTCGCCGACATCGAGACCATCCACGGCTCGTTCGGCTTCCCGGTCGTCGTCAAGCCGCGCGGTGAAGGCTCGAGCCTCGGAGTCCGCAAAGCTTCGAGCTTCAGCGAGCTCTTGTCGGCCATCGAAGAGGCGCTCGCTCTCGACGACACCGCGCTCGTCGAGCGATTCGTCTCGGGCACCGAGGTGAACGTCGGCATCTTGAATGGGCGCGCGCTCGGCGCGATCGAGATCGTCCCGAAGAAGGGGATCTACGATTACGAGGCCAAGTACACGCCCGGCATGACCGAGTACTTCATGCCTGCCCGGATGTCGCCGACCCGGTACCGCGGGGTGTTGAACCTCGCCGATCGGGCTGCCCGCGCACTCGGTTGCTCCGGCCCGTGCCGCGTCGATCTGCTCGTGACGGCCAGCGAGAACGAGTACGTCCTCGAAGTGAACACGCTCCCGGGCATGACCGAGACGAGCTTGCTTCCGAAGATCGCCGCCGCGGCCGGGTACGAATTCGCGTCGCTGTGCGAGAGCATTTTGGCTTCGGCCCGTCTCCACTCCACCAAGCAGCGCAAGTCGCCCGTCCGCGAGCACTCGGGACAGTTCTCCAAGACCGGCGCGCGCATCGCGAAGACCGGCTGAGACGACGCCAGGGCGCGCGACGCATGGTATGAACGGCGGGATGACGGATCTCCTCGTTCATCCCGCAGCGTCGCCGCTCCGAGGAATCGTCCCAGCAGCGAGCGACAAGAGCATCGTCCACCGAGCCATCCTCTTCGCGAGCCTCGCGAAGGGGATGTCGCGCATCACCAAGGCTCGCATCGGAGACGACCATCGCTCGACCATCGGCATTTTCCGCGCGATGGGCGTAGCCATCGTGGTGAACGACGCCGAGGGATGGATCACGATCGAGGGTCGCGGGCTCGAAGGGCTCGTCGCCCCCACGGTTCCGCTCGATTGCGGCAATTCGGGCACGACCCTTCGCCTCGTCGCGGGGATTCTGGCGGCTCAGCGGTTCCAATCGACGCTCGTCGGTGACGCGTCGCTCACCAAGCGGCCGATGGCCCGCATCGCGACGCCACTCCGATTGCGAGGCGCCCGAATCGAGGGCGTGATGAACCCGAAGAAAGTAGGCGAAATCACGCCACCGCTCGTGGTCGGCCCGCTGCCCTCTCCTCACGTGCTCAGCGCCATCGCCTACGACGTTCCGATCGCGAGCGCTCAGGTGAAGGGGGCGCTTCTCTTGTCGGGTCTCTACTCCGACGGAAGCACCGTCGTGAGTGAGCCGACCATTTCGCGCGACCACACCGAGCGAATGCTCTCGTCGCTGGGCGTCCCGATCCGGCGCGTCGGAGCTGTCGTCGAGCTCGACGGCGCGAGCTTCTCGGGAGAGCTACCCGCCTTCGAGCTCGAGGCGCCAGGCGATCTTTCCGCGGCTGCGTTCATCCTCGCGGCCGGGCTCTTGATCCCGGGGAGTGACGTCGGCGTTCGTGGTCTCTCGGTCAACCCGACCCGAACGGGCTTTCTCGAGCTCTTGCGTCTCATGGGCGCAGAGTTCGAGATCGCGTACCACGGCGAGGCGCTCGGAGAGCCGATCGCCGACGTCCGAACCGCTGCGATGTCACTGCGTGGGCTCGCGATGGGCGGTGAGCTCGTGACGCGCGCCATCGACGAGATCCCCATTTTGAGTGTTTGCGCCGCACGAGCGCGCGGCGAAACGGTCATCCGTGATGCCGCCGAGCTTCGAGTGAAAGAGAGCGACCGTGTGTCTTCTACCGTGCGAATGCTTCGCGCCTTCGGCGTGAACGCCGACGAGCGTTCAGACGGTCTCGTCGTCGAGGGAGCCGACGGTCGGCCGCTCGAACCGGCGACGATCGAGAGCGAAGGTGACCACCGCATCGCGATGTCCGCGACCGTTCTCGCGCTGACCGCGAAAGGTCCTTCTCGGATCCGTGATGTCGAATGCATCCGAACCAGCTTTCCGCGGTTCGTCGGGACGCTGAAGGCCCTCGGCGCACACATCGAGGTGGCCTGAGCGAGTCTTGGGCCGCGGGTCACTCCCCGATGGACTTTCGGCGGGTCTCGTTGAGTCGCCCTCCGCGTTCGTGCTAAAGCCCCCAGCATGGCGAAGAGGGCGCGCGTGTTGGTCGCGATCGACGGCCCTGCTGGCGCCGGAAAGAGCACCGTTGCGCGCATGGTCGCCGAGCGACTGGGGTTCATCCTGGTCGACACCGGCGCTCTCTATCGATGCGTCGCGCTCGCTGCGTCGCGTGCCGGAATCGGCTTCGACGACGAGGAACGCGTCGGCGCCATCGCCGAACAGCTCGCAGAGACCCGAAGCATCGCGCTCGTTCCGGCGACCGACGTCGAAGAGCGCGGCCCCGACAGCTGGTCGCGCGCCAACGAGGGCAGCGGCGTCTCGGTGCTGCTCTCGAAAGAAGACGTATCGACCGCCATCCGCACGCCCGAGATGAGCCTCGGCGCGAGCCGTGTCTCCGCCATCCCGCGAGTGAGAGCCGCGCTCCTCGACATGCAGCGGCAGGCTGGTGAGGCCGGCGGCGTCGTCCTCGAGGGTCGAGACATCGGGACCGTGGTCTTCCCCGATGCCGAAGCAAAATTCTTTCTCACGGCCTCTCCCGAAGAAAGAGCAGAGCGACGGTTCGCCGAGCTCTCGCGCAAGGGTGCATCGACCACCGTCGAAGATACGCTCGCCGACGTGAAGAAGCGCGACAAGGCCGACACCGAGCGACCCATCGCGCCGCTCAAGCAAGCCGATGACGCCATTCTCGTCGACTCGAGCGGCAAGAGCGTCGCCGAGGTCGTGAACGAGATCGTCCGCGTCATCCTCGAGCGCGAGGTCGGCGAACCGGCCGACGAGGCATGATCGTGGGCATGCGCATTCGAGCGCTCGCGTTCACGCTGTCGTCGCTGGGGCTCGCGGCCTGTGGTCGCGAGGTCCCGGCCTTCGGCGCGAAGGCTCCTCTCGATCGCTCGCCGATCAGCCGGCGCGTCGATCCCGAAGAGCTCATGCCGAGAGATCTCGATCTGTCGGTGAGAATCGATCTCGGCAGACTCCGCGGGAGCCTCGGTCCTTCGTCGCGTGAGCTGCTCGGCAGCGAGCTTCGCGCCGATCCACTGCTCACCAAGGCGCTCGAGCGCGCCCGTGTGGTGACGGTGGGAATGCGCGTCTCGGATCTCGAGCTCGGCGATCGGGTGATCGCGATCGAAGGAGACTTGAAGGGCCTCGACGTCGACACGCTCAACTTTCGCGAGGAGAAGATGTCGAACGACCGCGTCCACGTCTACGTTCGACGCGACGACGTCGCGCGCGACGACTTCGGCGCGATCGTACGACTCGATCAACGCGCGCTCGTCTTCGTGAGCCCGGTCGAGGTCGACAGCGTCAAACGCGTGCTCGGCAAGGGGCCCGACACGACACGACCCGATCCATCGGCCAACGGCGTCGTGAGCGTCGACTATCGACCGCGGCGCCTCTCGCGATCTCTCGAACGAAAATTCCCTTCGGTAGGACGAATCATCCGCGAGCTCGAGAGCGTAAGGGGGAGCGTCGAGGTCGAAGACAAGGGCGTCGCCGTCGACCTCATTTTCACTGCGCGCAACGAAGCAGGAGCGACCCACGTCAAACGATTCATCGAGGTGCTCCGCGACAACACGGTCGACACCGGTTTGTCGGCGCTTCTTCGGAACATCGACGTCGAGGCGACGTCGAGCACGCTTCACGTGAAATGGGTGTTGCCTCCCGACGTCGTCATGCGCGCGCTGAGCGAACGCAAAGGGCGCACGGTTGTAGAATCGGCTCCCGATGCCACTTCGCCCGGCAAGAGCGACGCCCCGGCCTCATCGGACGAGCCCGAGACGCCGACCACGAAGACCAAGCCCTCGTCGGATGAGGCGCAGCCGAAGCGGTCGAAGAACCGCGAGCCTTCGTCGCCTCCTCTTCCGATTCCGGGGGAAGGGCTTCGTCTCTCGCCGCCACCAAAGCTCGAGCCACCGCAGACGGGGCACTGATGAGAAAGACGAACGACGACGAGCAAAGTGAGCGGCCGCGCAACACGGAGCCCGATCTCGAGCTTCAGACTGCGCGAAAGACGCTCGACGACGTGGAGAACGTCTCGCCCGCCACGGAGGAGCAACGCGCGGTCGACGTCGACTCCGACGACGAGCCAGACGCAGCCGACGGACCGCACGCGCCGCCGGGCACCGAGCCGACGAAGCCCAAGCCCGCGCTCTTCATCATTTTGGGCACGGTGATCTTCATCGCGCTCGCAGGGCCGGTCCTCTTCTACTTTTTCATCTGGCGCTACAAGCCGACGGCACCGCAGCACATCCCTTCGGGAACGAATCTGGCGGTCCGAATCGACGCGAAGGAGCTCTATCTCTACGCCCCGTTCAGAAACAACGTGCTCTCGGTGCTCGAAGATCAGCCCGGAGTGAAGAGCCGCGCGTCGCGCCTGAAAAAGCTCACTGGAATCGATCTGCGCAGTGATCTGCGCGAGATCGTGATCGCTTCGCCCGATGGCGTGCGCTTCGTCGTTCTGCTCGGGGGCTACTTCACGCAGGCACGCATGAGTCGCGCGAACGTCACGCAGGGGCTCCTCGATTTCTTCTCGGAAGAAGGCATCCCGGGCTTCTCCCTCGAGGGTGAAGTGCTGAAGGGTCCGGGCGGTCTCGAGATCGCACAGGCCGAAGACACGACCGTCATCATCGCCAGCGACGACGACATGTTGAAGGCATCGCTTCATCCCTCGGACGATTGGATGAGTCTCGGTCTCGTGAGCTCGGGAGCGATGAGCTTCGTCGTCGAGACACCGGCCTTCGCTCAAGCCGCGAAGACGCTCTCCGGCTTCGGCGATACCTCGATCCTGGGGCACACGAAGAGAGCGACCGCGTTCATGAAGCTCGGTGGAAGCCCGGAGCTCGACGCCGAGCTCGTTCCCGACGGAGTCGATTCCGAGGTGTATGCGAAAGAGGTCGAGACCGCGCTCGCGAATGCGAAGCTCCTCACGATGCTCTTGCCCGACGTGTTCGGCGAACAGGGCGCTCTCGCAGCAGCGCGCGTGAAACCGAGAGCGCAGTCGGTGATGGTCACGGCGCCGTGGCCCGCCGATCGGCTCGAAGCAGGAACGAAACGTCTCGGCGAGGCAGGTCGGGCCCTCCTCGAGAAGCCTTAGGCGCCCGGTCGAAATAATTGCTGCTGCGACCGCCGATCCCTTCGCTGCGACGGTCGGCCTCCTCTCTCCGCTCCTCAGCCTACAAAAGTAGGCTTCCGGTGCTCACTCGTCGGGCGACCGTCTCGCTTCGGTCTCGGCGGTCTCGCGACGCGCTTATTTCG
>JAYUUB010000193.1:0-3691 GCA_043755175.1 Polyangiaceae bacterium
CCCAATGCCGCTCACTTAGCAGGGGTCTTCGGCGTGCTGGGCCGGCGCTTCCGGGCGTAGTTGCTCATCTTGATCTTCACGGCGCGCGGGAATCGGCGCTGGCGCCGTCGTTCTGGGAGGACGAAGTCGAGGACGTTGTCGCGCATGCGACGGAGCTTCGCGGGAATGCTGCCAGGGCTCGCGACCGCGCACCATGCCCACTCGTCGCGGATGAATCGCATCGCGGTCGTGAAGCTCACACGCGACGGCGGTACGCCGGCTTCCTCGGCGATCTTCTCCATCTCCAGTCGTACGAGATTGAACGTGAGCAGGATGCCCCACAGCTCTTGCTCCACGCCTTTGACGGAGCGACTTCGGATCGTCTCGAGACGGTCGAGTTGATGCGTCTTGATCTCGTCGTAGGCGAGCTCGATCTCCCAACGCTCATGGTAGAGCGCGATGACGTCCGCGGGCGCGTAGAGGCGATGGTCGACCAACGAGGTGAGAAGCCACTCCTTCGGCTTGCTCTTGTCGATTTGATAGGCGATGGCACGAGCGACGAAGGTCTCCGGCAGCGTCCGATCTTTTTGACGCGCAGCGCTGCTCACCGTCAGTTCAACGAGCAGGTCGTCGTGGCCAAGTCTCTTCTGAATGGTCCAAGTGGTGGTGCTTTTTGCGCGAGTCAGCCAATGGCGATTCGGACCGTTTTGAATCCCAAGAATAAAGCGCGCCGCGAGGAAGTTGCGATCGACGAGCGTGACGGAGTTGGGCGGGATGTGCGACCACAGGCCCTCCGCGTAGTGGTGCTCGCTATTGCCGTAGGGCCCGAACGCGGCGCCGACGATCAGGTGCGAACGCGCGGCGATCAGCGTGGCAAGTCGAAGGAGCGGATAGCCGCTCTCGCTCCGACCACTCGTCAATCCAAAGTGCTCTCGGTTCTCCTTGGAGTCGGCGACACGGAGAGTCGATCCGTCTATCGCGTACACGGCCAAGTCGCGCCACGGCTGTTTGCCGGCGCTCTTCTTCGACCATTCCTGTGCGCAGCGCTCGAAGAGCCAGCGCAGCGGTGCCGGACCGACCCGTTGCCGCGCCTGTGCGATCGTGCTCGACGCGACAGCCTTGCCTGCACTCGCTCCGGGAAGAGCCAGATCGAGCTTGGCGACAACGTCGTGCATCGGGCGGTCGCGCATCAACGCCATGCCGAGGACCAGCCAGACCACCTGCTCCGCAGGCAGTCGACGCCGCCGAAGCGTCGCCGTCCCAGTCGCCTCCAACGCCTCTTCGATCCATGCCGCATCGATATGCGACTCGAACGTGCTGAGAGACTCGGTGGACGCATAGCTTGCGGTTTCGGAAAGAGCGGCTTCGAGCCAGGGCATCCCCCCTTGTCGCTCCGACGAACGCCGATGGAAAGAGCCGTCCACTTTCCACAGCGGTATCGATCACTTGGCGCCTAATGGAGCGGCATTGGACTTAGTCGGGGCGAGATCAACCGGCTCGCTGACGCGCTCGGTTGCCGCGACGCGCAGCTCGGCTCGCTCAAGCAGTTCGGGAAGGTGCTCGATGCGCTTGGCATTCCGGTGGAGACGCGCGATCTCGTGCTGGTTCCACTCATCGAACTCTATGGGCATCGGAGCCGTTCGGTAGCGCATCGGGGGACGGGTTCGATCGCCGCCGATCAGAAGAACTATTTCCGGGGCGCGCTCGAACGATGCGACAAGGCGATGCGCACGCTGGCCGAACTGGTACGCGCGGGGACGTTCACCCAGCCACCGCCCGCAGTGCCATCCTCGAATGCGCCGTCAACGGCTGCGCCCTCCCCCTCTGGTCGTTCGACCAAGAAAGTCTGAGACCACGGAATAGGACCGGAGGATAAGCCGCGCGTGTGTCGTCGAGGGACGGCGCTACACGGTCCACCTGCATCCCCAGATCGGCGCGTCGCGATCTACGAACTGCCGAAATTCTTGCCGACTACAGCGGAGGGACTCAGACGGATGAGCACGCCAGTCGCCGCTGGCACCATCGTGGAAGGCGCCATCGTGTGGCAGGAGAACTCCTTGGGGCAGGCCGACGTCGCAGCCTCGTGGACCGTGGCGCTGGTCCCGAAGGTGCCAGCACGCTCGCAGCTCGAAGATGCGTTCCATAGGGTGAGGACCGTGCCAGAGCACAACGTCGGTGGTCTGAGCACGCAACGCGTCGCAGAGGTCCGAATCGTCGAAGACCTCGAGCTGTACTTCCTCCACAATCGCGCCCCACGGATGCGGGTCCACCACTCGATCCGCGATGCGCCCCCTGCATCGACGTCATATAGCGGGCCTTCGTTGAAGATGTCCCGCATGCCGACGACGGTCTCGCTCCGCCCGAGGCGACGGAGCGTCTCCTCGGTGAAGTCTGACGCTCCTTCGCAGCTCGTCCGATGCAGGAGCTCTTCGGAGGGCACCGCGGACGGCTAGTTCCGCAGAGGCTTGTTGTTCATGAGCATGAACTGCATGCGCTCCTGGCTCTTCGGCTCGCCGCAGAGGCTGAGGAAGGCCTCGCGCTCGAGGTCGAGGATCTCGTCCTCGGTGACCTCGCGGGACGCGCCGCCGACGCCGCCGCAGAGGACGACCGCGAGCTTGCGGGCGATCTTCGCGTCGTGCTCGGAGGCGTAGCCGCCGGCCACGAGCGTGTCGACCATCATGCCCAGCGTGGCGATGCCGTTCTCGCCGGGGAGGCGGTAGGCGCGCGGCGTGGGCGGGTGGTAGTTCGAGGCGGCGAGCCCGATGGCGCGCGCCTTCGCGTCCGTGATCTGGCGGGCGCGGTCGAAGGAGATGCCGTCGGTGCGGCGGAAGTAGCCGAGGCCCTTGGCCTCCTCCGCGGACGTCGCGATCTTCACGAGCGCGATGTTCTTGAAGGTCTGCGTGACGAACTCGTACGTGCTCACGTTCGTGCCCTCGGGGATGCCCTCGAGCGCGCGCCACAGCATGTTGAGCGTGCCCGCGCCGCCGGGGATGAGGCCGACGCCGACCTCGACGAGACCCGAATACGTCTCCGCCGCAGCCTGCACGCCGTCGGACCCGAGACAGAGCTCGAGGCCGCCGCCGAGCGTCATGCCGTAGGGAGCGGCGATGACCGGGACGCGCGCGTACTTCATGCGCTGCGTCGCGTACTGGTAGCCCTTCACCATCTCACCGATCTGATCGAACTGACCCTTGCTCGCCGACATGACGACGAGCAGGAGGTTCGCGCCGACGCAGAAGTGCTCGCCCTCGTTCGCGATGACGAGACCGCGGAAATCGGTCTCCGCCTTGTCGACGGCCTGACCGATCATCGAGATGACGTCGGGATCGATGCTGTTCGCCTTCGTCTTGAAGGTGAGGCCGAGGATGCCGTCACCCAGGTCCCAGGCCTCGGCGCCGTCGTTCTTGAGGACGGGCGCCTTGCCGGTGCGGAGCTGCGTCAAGGTCGCGTAGCGGGGGTCCTGCTTGATCGCGACGTACTCGTTCTTGAGGAGATCGAAGACCTTGCCATCGGACGAGTAGAAGCCGGTGGCGCCGCTCGCCTTCATCTTCTTGACGGACTCGGGGAGCTTGTGGCCCGCCTTCTCCATCGCGTCCGCGGTCTCGGCGAAGCCAAGCGCGTCCCAGACCTCGAAGGGGCCGAGCTCCCAGTTGTAGCCCCACTTCATCGCGTCATCGATGGCGACCACCGAGTCGGTGATCTCGCCGATGCG
>JAYUUB010000194.1:0-29389 GCA_043755175.1 Polyangiaceae bacterium
GTCATCTCGGTGGGCGATGCCTCGACGGCTGCGGCTGACCGGTGAGCCGACTCGAGCTCGCGATCGAACCGTCGAACCGCAACGCCCCGCTATGTGGCGATCTTGCGGGCGCATAAAATGGTTTTGTCGGCGCGATCTGGACGAGCCAGCGCCGGCACGCCTGATGCTATCAGCCGCACCATGACCACCAGCATGCCGCGCATCGAAGACAGGCAGACCCTTCCCATTGAGGGAGCGAAGGAACATTCGGTCATCGCCATCTACGAGTCGCACGAAGAGGCCGAGCAGGCGGTGAAGACGCTGGAGAGGGCCGGGGTCGACATGAAGCGCCTGTCGATCGTCGGAAAAGACTTTCGTACCGAGGAGCACCCGATCGGTTTCTACAGCTCAGGCGACAAGATGAAGTTCTGGGGAGGCCAGGGCGCTTTCTGGGGCGGCCTCTGGGGCATGTTGTTCGGAGGCGCCTTCTTCTTCATTCCCGGCGTCGGCCCGCTCGTCGTGATGGGGCCGTTGGTTGCTTGGATCGTCGGCGCGCTCGAGGGTGCGGTCTTGGGGGGCGGCGTAGGCGTTTTCGCGGCAGCGCTCACGAGCATCGGCATCCCCGAAGACCAAGTGATGCGGTACGAGCTCGACGTCAAAGCCGGCAAGTTTCTCGTCTTGGCGCGCGGAAGCGCAGAGGTGGTCGAGCGTGCGCGCATCGCGCTGGACGCGACTGGCGCTTCGCAGCTGACTCGACACGCAGCCGTTTAGTCGAGGTCGCGCACGGATCGAGCAGGTGTGGCGCCCGAATTTTTCTCTCGACCGCTGTCAACCAACGGAGCGAATGGGCCTGGGAAAGAGGTCACGCTCGTCAAACCCATGGGAACGAAAATGAATACCGACCAACGAACCACTCTCGTGACACGCGATGCCATCATGAAGCTCCTGTCCGATCAGGAGAACGCGAGCGTCAGCACCGTCGAGACGCAAGCGAGCCTCGGAGATGGCGACGAGTACATCGACCTCGAGCACCTCGATCAGGGTGTGCGCAAGGCTGCTGGAACGACGGTCCCGATGAACCGCATTCTCGCGAGGAAGGCCGTTCATCAAGACACGTGGCGTAAAATCTTGAATCTGCTTTCGCCCAAGCATTCGAGCGCCCACGCCTGATGGCGAGTTTTCGAGATCCGTTCGCGACCGTCGCGGATGGGTCTCGGAGTTCGAAGCATTGGCCGATCAGCGGGGGTGATCTCGGTCGCAGGGGTCGGTGGGTTTCAGCGGGTCGAGATCAATTGATCTGCGTCGATCGCGCTCCTTTCCACAGTTCGCCCAACATCGGCCACCCGGCGTCGAGCGTTAAAAGCGATTGACCGTTGGCGCGCGGTTGGGCACGGACCTTGGAACGGGAAACGAAAGACTTGGACCCTCTCGAGCCGGAGACCGACGACGAGCCACAGACCGATCCGAGCTCGCTGAAGAGCCGCCTCTTTCCGCCCGAGCTCATCCCTCTTTTGCGCCAACGACTCGGCGTGTATCAGGAGAGTCTCGTTGGTGTCGGCGACGAGCTGCTCGGCGAGCTCCTGAGCGTGGCATTCTTCGCTGGCCTTCAACCGCACGAAGGCACCCACTATCCGGTCCGACTGGCGTTCGCCGGACGCAACACCGGTGATGTCGTGCTGTCGGAGGGCGAGGCGCCCAATGCGACGCCGATGTTGTTCTATCGCTGGAGCACGCTGCGCATGGATCCGAGCCGGCCCTATTGCGTTTCCGAGCTCGTGAAGCTCGGCGTCGTGACCCGTAGCGAACGGATGTACATCAAGATCGAGCTGACCGACGACGGACTCCGCATCGCAGGGCTCGCGCGCGAAGGTCTGAATCACGAGGGAGACCCCTATTTGAAGGTGCTTGCGCCGCACCCAGGGATCTTGTCGTTTCGCCGCGGACGCGAGCGTCTTCTCGAGGTCGAAGGCGGCAAGATCGACGCGGGCCAAGAAGACGTCGTCCGTACGTCCGGGGTGGTGCGCCGAGCGTTGGAGGCATCTGCGGAGAGTGCGGGTCTCGGGCCGGCTGCGATCGGCGACTACCTCGACACGGTTCGTTCACTCGTTCGCGTGATGGCGGCTCACGGCCAAGGCGGCATTCTCGTCATCAACGGCGAAGAGTCACCGACCTTGCCTCCGAAGGCTTCGTATCGAACCCATGACGGCTGCGCCATCACCCAGCTTCTTCACTACCTCGACGGCGCAGCGGGGGCGCGTCGGTCGATCGGCGCACCGATGCCGAGCGCTCCGAGTGGCGCCTCCATCCAGCTGAGGTCGGTGCTGCGTTCAGCCTTTCTGAGCGAGGCTGAGCGATGGGTCACCGAGCTCGGTGGGTTCACGGCGATGGACGGAGCCACCGTGTTCGATTCTGCATTGGGTCTACGAGGTTTTGGCGTCGTTCTCCCGGTCGCGCGCGACGTCGATGTGGTCCGCGCCGTCGATGCCGAGGCGACGATCCTCGAGCCCTACGACCTCTCGACGCGAGGGACGCGGCATCGCGCGGCCGCGACTTACGCCATGCTCCACCCCGGGAGCGTGGTGTTCGTCGCATCGCACGACGGGCCCGTCGGCTGCCTCATCGGCGATCCGACGCGATCGCGGGTCATGCTGTGGCGGTTGGGATCCGGCGGTTTTCTTTGAGAAGCGCTGAGCGGCCATGGCACACCGAGTGCACTGCTCTTTTGAATGGCCGTTCGGTTTCTCGTGGCGGACGACGACGCCGACCTCCTCAGTTGCATCGTTGAGTCGTTGGCCCACCGGGCGAGCGAGATCGTGAGTGCCACCAGTGGCGCCGATCTGCTCGACTGTCTCGCCGAACGCGGTCCGTTCGACCTCGTGGTCGCCGACATCTCGATGCCCTGGTTGAACGGGCTTCAGGTCGCGCAATTCGTGAGAGAAGCTGGGCTCGAGGTGCCATGGATCGTCATCACGGGCCTCGACGATCCGTCCTTGCCATCCCGTATCCGAAAGCTCGGAGAGCGCACGCAGTTACTTCGCAAACCTTTTGGTTTGCCGGAGCTGGAGAGCGTCGTGGCATTTTTGCTCGACCCTCCAAGCGATCGTGGCGAGTCGGTTGCTGAGAACTGAGAAAATCTGCCCGGCGGTCCCGAGCCCAGTGCGCTCAACATGCGACCTGACGCCTTCCCGAGGGAGGCTTTGGCGTCAGGTCTTTTGTCGAGCGCTCATTGTAGACCCTCTCGAGATGGGTCGCAGATCACCGCAAAGACCGTGGCTAGGTGTCGCCGGACGCCAGGCGGCCTCGTGATTCAGGCGAGCCGGCTGCGACGAATCATCGCGAGGTGGAATTGTCCCCGTATGCGCGATGGCGTCATCACGATCGACACCTCTTGGTATCCGGTCGCGAAGCGGAAAACGAAGTCGAACGTTTGCACTCTGACTTTCGCTGGGTCTCTCACGAGCTCGTCGAAGCGGCCTTTGAACTCTCTCACCCTCGTGCACGGAGCGACGTCGTCGAAGAAGAAGCGACCGATCACGCGAGACGGAGGAAGGCCAGCGAGACGCGACTCGGTATCGTTGTAATGAATGATGCGGCCCGCCGCGTCGAGCGTGACGAGCCCGTACGGCAGACCGTCGAGCTCGGCCGGAGTGAGCCGAGTGATGGCGCCGAAGTCGAGCCCTTGCTCGACCGCTCGTATTCCCTGATCGCCTCGTTGAGGTGGTGGATCGAAAGCCGCCGGCAACGGCTCCGACGTGAGCGCCAGCGGGCGGTGCTCCGAGGACGGCAGAGGCCGGTCGGGGACGAGCACGGGTTGAAGGAACGGGCGTGTCTCCCGCCGGATGGGCGCGCTCTCTCTCGCTCGTCCGAGCGCCTCGAGGTCGGCTTCGAGCGCACGAACCCGCCTCATCGCGAATTCTCGTTCGGAGCGAGCGCGGTCTCGTTCAGCGAGCAGATGCAACCACTCCTGTGCATCGAGCCCGCAATGCGAGCAGGTCGAGAGCCGATCGCTCGGTCCACCGTGCGTGTCGTCGTCGGTGCCCGCGTAATTCATGACGCCCTCCGACCTTCACTCGACCGCTCTTGCTGCCTCTGCGGGGAGAGCCGTCGCAGGCCCCCGCTGATTCGGTCGAGCTCGAGATCGGATATCGCGCGCTCCGACTGCGCGACGAGAAAGAATCGACCCTTGGGCGAGACTCGGCGAATGGCGAATGCAGAGCCGTCGTGGAAGAAGATGTCGCTTCTCACCCACGGCGCCCCGAGTCTCCTCGACGCCGACGCCGTGAGATCGGGCAGCGCGCTCGCGAGTCGCTGCAAGGTAGAGAGCGCGGCTCCTCCGAGGGAGGCGCTAGCAAGGAGGCGCGGCCCGTCGACGATCGAGACACCGAGAAACGATCCGTTCGAACGAAAGCCGTCGAGCTCCTCGCAAAGGGCACGGGCAGAGTCCGACGCGTCGTGATGCAAGTGACGGTGTCCGCGAAAGGTGTCGCCCGGCGGTGCCGGATCGTCGGTCACGAGCGACGCCGCCTCGGCGTACGCGAGCATCGCGTCGATGGCCAGGGGAGCCGGTCGCTGGCCACGGCAAGCGACGACGACCGCTCGGCGAGGTCCACCGAGGGGCAGGAGTCGGGCTTCGGCGTTCACGCCCGTCTCCGTTTGCACGAGCACGGCGCTCACGCCCGCGAAGATCGAATCAATTGAGAAGAAGCCGAGCGCTAGCGCTGCGAGCTGCGAGGCGTCGGCTCCGACGCGCGCCAGCTCAAGCCCGAGCTCGTCGGCGATGACAGAGCTTTCGACGAGCGCCAAGCCACCGAGCCGGCCGAGAATGGTTTCGGTGAGCTGTTGTCGGGAGTGTCGCTGCCCGTCGCCCAGCATCAAGGCGCGACGCAAGCGCGATCTCTCTCGTTCGCCATCCGCGATGCGCGCTTCCATTTGGATGCGCATGCGCCGGAGCTCACCCTCGTTCGAGCTTCGCGCGCGTAAAGCGAGCTCTCCGGCTCGCTCGCGCTCGCTTCTTCGGGCGACCAGAGCTCCTCCGACCGTACCCACGAGGGTCGTGACGGTGCCGCACGCCAGAATGACCCACTCGATCACTGTGCACCTGCGGCGTTGGTGATCTCGGCGACGCGGAGCGCGTCGGCCCTGAGGGCGCCAGCCTTGGCGCCAGCACATCCGACGACCAGTGCACTCGTGCTTCCGTCGACGTCGGCGAGGGCGAACGACGCGGTCTCGCCCTCGAGGAAAGCGGTTCTCAGCGCGCCACAGCCGAGCTCGGCTGCGGCACGCTCCAGCAGATCGCGAAGGGGCGTGAGGAGCGCGATCGCAGCACGCGCCAGCTCCGGAGACGTTCCCTCGGCGTGACGAATGCTGCCTGCCCCGTCGACCACCAGCGTCGCGACGATGCTCGGGTTGTCGAGAGAAATGGACCGCAAACGTTCGGACAGGTTTGGCATCCCGACTCGATGTGGTGCGGAAGTCCTCTCGCCCAGAGGGGCCGTTCATTGTTTGGGACATGTTTGTGGCATAACGGCTCACACGTGCGCCGCGAGGATGGCCCGCTTGCCCACGTGTTTGGCTGTTCGAGCCCTCTGAGCGGCGAAACTGAAGGGCCCGTTACCCAACGGACCCCACGTTTTCCGTGTTCAAGGTTTGTCGACGGATGGGCTCGCCCCGAGCAGCTGAAGCGGAGCGGGGAGAGCTCCACGATCCGCGGCGAGGGCACCATTCAGACACTCGCGACGCGGACGGATCCAAAGGAGACCTACCCTGTCGATCTCACGGGAGCGGCCAAGCTCAGATGCTGTGTCGCGAATCCCGCCGCCCGTCGACTGGCGTGGTTCTTCGGCTCGGCCGCAGATCGCTGTCGCAAAAAGTTGCAGGCGATGTACCGGTCGATCGCTCACGCCTCTTGCCGCCGAAATTGCGATGCCGAAGATCTCATCTCAGCGCGGGGGACCGGTGCGAGCGAGACGATGCATGGGAAGGTCCGATGACCAAGCATGGGCCTTCGCAACGGTCCGAGTGTGGCAAGAATGCCCGTTGTACGATCCTCGACGGGCTCCACCAGGTTGCGTCCGGGAGATTCGGTGTCGCGTCGGCTTTGACATCGGGTGGCTCCCGCACCACCCTCTTCTGCGCCGGTTCTTCGTTGGCCTCGGGGGGGGCCTGCCGTCGAGCACCGAGGAGCGATGACCATGTGCCACCAACGAGAGCCGCATGCTACCTGACCAAGCTGATCACTCAGCTTTCGTCGAAGGTTGGCTCGCGCGCGGGGCGCCTGGCTCGGATTCATCGCAGCTCACCACACTCTTCGAGCTCGCCCTGGGCGCGCTCTGGAAGCGCGCCGAGATCACGCTCAGCGAGGTGACCCTCATGGCGATCCTCGACCGCGTCCTCTGCACGTCCTCGGATCTTTACCCCTTTCTCTCGACGCTGAAACTCGAGCGAACCGGCGTGCAATTCGGCGCGCTTCGTGCAGACGCGCTTGAGCACGCGAGCCTTCGCGAGGGCGTTCGCCTCGTGCTCGTCGAAACACTGACGGTGCTGGGTCACCTGACTGCCGAGATTCTGACGCCAGCTCTTCATCGAGAGCTTTCGAAGGTCACGCTCGACGGATCGCGTTCGACTGAGTCCCACGACGACGCGCAGGAAACCCGATCATGAAAGCCAAGCAACCGATTGCACGCGTCGAGCTGGGAGTGCTCAACCTCGATGCCGTTTTCGGAGGCGGTCTGCCCAAAGGGTCGATGACCGTCATCAGCGGCGCGCCGGGCTCGGGCAAGACGATTCTGACCCAGCAGATCTGTTTTCACAACGCGTCGGCCCAGAACAGAATTCTCTACTTCAACACGCTCTCGGAGCCCACCGCCAAGACGCTCCGCTACCTTCAGCAATTCGAGTTCTTCGACGCCTCGAAGCTCGACGAAGATTTCCACTTCGTAGACCTCGGCGGGATCCTCCGCTCGAAAGGTCTCGAGCAGACCTCTTCGCTCATCATGGAGCGCATGAAGAAGATGAGACCGGCAATCGTCGTCATCGACAGCTTCAAAGCCTTCGACGATCTCGCGAGCTCCAAAGAAGAGCTGCGCAAGTTCAGCTACGAGATCGGCATCAACCTCATGGCGTGGGAGACCACGGGTCTCCTCCTCGGGGAGTACGGCGAAAGGGAGTTTGCGACGAACCCCCTTTTCTCGGTGATGGATGGGCTCGTCACGCTCGCGCAACGCGAAGAGGCTGGAGAGCAACAGCGCTTCGTTCGAGTCGTGAAGATGCGCGGCACCCAGCACAGCCGCGACGAGCATCCGTTCGTCATCAATTCGAATGGCATCGCGGTGTACCCGCGCGCGACGATTCTTCGTGAGCCCCAAATCGAAGGCCACCTGACGACGCGGTGCAAGACCGGCATCGACAAGCTCGACGAGCTTCTCGGAGACGGCATTCCTCGCGGCTCGAGCCTCCTCATCGCCGGCGTGGCCGGGACCGGCAAGACCGTGCTCTCGCTCGAATTCATCTACCGCGGCGCATTGGCGGGTGAAAAGGGCATTCTCTTCTCGTTCGAGGAGACCTCCGAACGCTTGCTCGCGGCGGCGGTCGGCATGGGCTGGGATCTCGCCGGCGAGATCGCGCGTGGCATGGTCGAGCTGGTCTTCATTCCTCAACCCGACATCATGGTCGAAGAACACCTGCTCATGATTCGGGAGAAAGTCGCTGCGCTCGGCGCGAAGCGTGTCGCGGTCGACTCGATCTCGGTGTTCTTGCACAAGGTGAAAGATCCTCAGACGGCGCGCGACAAGGTCTTCCAGCTCGCCACCGTCTTCCAGAACACGGGCGCAGTCGGATTTCTGGTGACCGACATTCCCTATGGCACCAAACAGATTAGCCGCTTCGGCGTCGAAGAAACCGTCGTCGACGGCGTCATCCTTCTCAGCTCGACCGAAGAAGGGTTCGAGCGACAGTGTTACCTCGAAGTCTACAAGCTCCGGAACACGGCGCATCTGAAGGGCCGTCACAGCATGGTGGTCGGCGTCGGCGGCATTCACGTCTACCCGCGCTATGCCGTCGATCTAGAAGACGAGACGCCGCCAGCCCCGCTCGAGATAGAGCGAGTGCCTTCGGGCATTCCCGGGCTCGACGTGCTCGTCGAAGGCGGTCTGCTCAAGCGGAGCGCTACGATGCTCGCCGGTAGCCCTGGAATCGGCAAGACCACCCTCGGCCTCCAATTCATCCTCGAGGGCGCCAAGCACAAAGAGCGCGGCCTCATTTTCGCGCTCGAAGAGAGCCCGAAACAGCTCGAGGCCATCGCCGAGGCGCTCGAGCTACCGCTTCGAAACGCCATCGACGATGGGCTCGTCGAGATCGTCTACCTCTCGAACGAGCGCGTGCGCACGGCGCAGTTCCTTGCCGTTCTCAGCGACAAGATCCGGTCGCTCGATGCGCGTCGCGTGCTCCTCGACGGCATGACGCAGATTGCGCACGACGGCTCGGCGAAAGATGATCTGAAGCGTCTCCTGAACAAGCTCGTGGCGCGATTCAAGATGCTCGACGTCACCAGCGTGCTGACTGCCGAGACCAGTGGTCTCCACTTCGGAAGCGATCTCACCGAGCCAGAGCTGTCGCCGTTCACCGACAATCTCTTGATGCTGCGCTACGTGTCGATCGACCAGGTGCTGACACCGGCCGTGAGAGTGGTGAAGACGCGTGGAAGCGCTCACGACCGCAGCACCTATTGCTTTCGCTTGGGCTCGGGCGGCGGGCAAATCGACGCAACACCGTTCACGAGCCATGCCGACTCGCAACCAAAGAACAAAAAAGTACGCCGCGAGAAGCAGGCAGCGAAGAAGCACCGATGACGACGCCTTCGGCGGGGGCGGCCCTCTCCCCCGGGCAGTCGAAACGCGCTATCGACAGGCTGGATCACCTCTACAAAATCAGCAAACGGTTGACACGCTTCGACGGCGTCGAATCCAGTATGCCCGAAGTCCTCGCGTTGGTCGGCGAGCTCGTCCCGCTCCGGAGCGCGATACTGATGCTGGAGCAGCGCTCCGCACCGACGGGCGCCACCCGGTCCATTGCTTGGCAGAGCGACGACCTGAGCCCCGCGCAGCTGACTGAGGCGCGAGCGCACGCGACTAAAGCTTACGGCTACCTGGTACCCAAGGTCACGCCCGCCAGCGACGAGCCCGGGTCGGGACGGCTCTCCTCCACGGCTCCCGTGTCGGTCAGGTCTGAAAAGACCAAGTACGTCGTTCTTCCATTGGTCATCGACCATAGCGAGATCTTCGGAGCCATCCAGCTCGAATGCGTCGAAGAGCTCGACGAATCCACGCTCGCGTTCCTCGACGCCATGGTCAATCAGGTCGCCATCGCACTCGACCGCGCGCTCGTCATCGAATCGAACCAAGCGGTCGAGCTCGCGCAACACTTCGGAAGCGACCTCCTTTCGCGCATCAGCGCCACGCTCTTTTCGTCGCTCTCCTACGACGTGGCGGTGGCCTCGGCGATTCGCGCCGCGGTTCCGAGCCTGGCCGACGTTTGCATTTTCGACGAGGTGGGTGCCGACGGAACCATTCGACGCGCCGCGGTCGTGGTGGCCGATCCCGACAAGCAGGCATTGGCCGATCGGATTCAGGCCTTCATTCCGACGCCCGACTCCAAAACACCCGAGGCCGAAGTTCTGCGGACCGGTGTCGCCGCGTTCTTCCCACGCTTTCGCCCCGACTCCCTCGACGACAGCCGCGCCGCGCTCGTCTCGGATCTCGGCGTTCAATCGTTGATGACCGTCCCCCTCTTCGCCCGTGGACGCATGTTCGGGGTGCTCACGTTCATCGCGAGCGACCCCAAGCGCGAGTATTCGAGGAGCGATCTCGCTCTCGCCGAAGAGATCGGGCGGCGCGCGGCCATCGCGATCGACAATGCAAAGCTCTACGAACAGGCGGACCGTGCGAGCCGCTCGAAAGAAGACGTGCTCGCGATCGTCTCTCACGACCTCCGGAATCCGCTCAACGTCATCCTGATGAGCTCGCAGCTCGTTCTCGAATCGGCGATTGACGAAGTCCCAGGTCTTCGAAAGCGCATAGAGGCCGTCGAGCGGTCGGCGAAGCGCATGGAGCGCATCATCGGAGATCTGGTCGACAGCGCGAGCATCGAAGCCGGTCAGCTGACGGTCGAGCTCGAGCCGCACGCCGTCGAGAAGCTGGTCTGGGAAGCCATCGAGTCTCAGAAAGCGGTCGCGGCGAAGAAGCTACTCCGACTCGAAGGTGTGCTTCCGAAGCAGTCCTTCGGGGTCCACTGCGACCGAGATCGCGTTCTGCAGATTTTTGGCAATCTCATCGGCAACGCCATCAAGTTCACTCCCCAAGGCGGTGTGATCACGGTGAGTGCGTCGCCGCACGAACGCGACGTCACCTTCTCGGTGCGAGACACCGGCCCTGGGATCCCGGCCGAAGACCTTCAACACTTGTTCGATCGCTACTGGCAGGCGAAGACCACGGCGCGGCTCGGAAGCGGGCTCGGGCTGTCGATCGCGCGCGGGCTCGTCGAGACGCATCATGGTCGCATCTGGGTCGAGAGCACGGTCGGCGAAGGGAGCACCTTCTTCTTCACCATCCCCCTGGTCCGCTCGGACGACGGCAGCGTGTGCGGAACGTCGCTCGCGTGCGAGGCGTGTCCTGTACTGGACCAGTGCCAGCCCGAAATGGACGAGCCGAAGCTCGACGAGCGCTGAGGCGCCCAGCGTCGCCACCAAGGCCAGCCGTGGGCCTTCTTCGGGGCGCGACCGCCTTGCTGTCGGGAGCGCCGAGTGGCGGGTGCCTCCGATCGACGTTCGATTTCGCAGGGCCGAGAGCCTCGGCCGATCGTAGTCTCACGAAAAATGTGGAACCCATCCCCACCCGTGCAGATGCATCGGTCGCGCACCTGCGGTCGTCTCCTGCGCGCCGCAAGCCGATGGCGCGGCGCAAGCCGATGGCTCGTCTGCCTGCCCTTGAGCTTGCCCGCGAGCGGGCTTCTCGTGGGCTGCGGCCAATCGAACGCGTCGATCGCGCCGAGCGCCTCTGCACCAGCCGCGAGCGCGTCGTCGGCCCCGGTGCGTGACCCTTCCCACGTGCTCGCGCTCGATGTGCCGAAGCCGGCCGAGTCGCGCATCGATCAGTCGCTCGCCCAGCTGGCGAAGTTCACCGAGGAGCATCCATCGAAGGTCGACGGCTGGGTCACCCTGGGCGAGGCCTGGGTGAAGAAGGCGCGAGAGTCCAGTGACCCCGGCTACTACCTGAACGCGAAGGCCTGCGCCGATATCGCTCTCGGGCTCGCGCCCCGCGACAAGCTCGCGCTCAATCTGGTCGCGCTCGTCGAGATGAACAACCACGAGTTCCAAAAGGCGCTCGACACCGCTGGCCAAATCCTCGCTGCCGATCACGACGATCCGATTGCCCTCGGCACGAAGAGTGACGCGCTGCTCGAGCTCGGCTCGTACGACGACGCCATCGCCGCGGCCGACGCGATGAACAAGCTCAAGCCGAACCTCCCTTCGTATGGTCGCGTCGGCTACCTCCGGTGGTTGAAGGGAAACACCGAGGGCGCGATCGAAGTCATGCATCTCGCGCTCGATGCGGGTCGCGGTGCAAAAGACAACGAGCCCTATGCGTGGACGCTCGTCCAAAGCGCCATGATCTTCTGGAACAAGGGCGACTACGAAGGCGGAAAGAAGGGCTTCGACGAGGCCTTGTCGGTCTTCCCGGATTACCCTCCCGCTCTGGTCGGGAAAGCTCGCTACGCGCTCGTGAACGGCGAGGCCAAGAACGCCGCCGAGCTTCTCTCGAAGGCCCATCACGATAGTCCGCTGTGCGAAACGGCGTGGCTCCTCGGTGACGCGCGAGCTCGGGCGTCCGACGAGACTGGAGCGAAGGAGGCTTACGAGATCGTCGTGCGCGACGGACGGAAGAGCGACAAATTCACGCTCAGCCGATTCTTCTCAGCAAAGAATCGCGACACCGAAGAAGCCTTGCGGCTCATCGAAGAAGAGAAGAAGACGCGGGGCGGTGTTTACATCGAAGACGCCTACGCTTGGGCTCTTTATCGCGCGCAACGCGTGCCTGAAGCGAAGGCGGCTTCGGCGAAAGCCATGGCTCTCCACACACCCGACCCGCACATCATCTATCACGCGGGCGCCATTCTGATGGCCAGCGGCGATGTCGACGAAGGCAAGAAGCTCGTCAAGCGCGCGCTCGATCTGTCTCCTCAATTCGATGTCTTCGAAGCCGACGACGCCCGAAAGCTCCTCGGCAAATGATGGGTAAGACCACGAGCTTCGTCGCTCTCGTCGCCATCGGGTGCGGGTCGAATACCACCGCGACTCCGTCCGACGCGGGTCTCGCCGCGAGCGCCTCGTCCACCCAAGCTGGTTCGGTGGGGTCGGGCGCAGCCCCGATGGGCTCCGAGATGCGTGCTGGTGGCGCCGACGAGATCAAGCCGGTCTATCCAGTCGATGGCGCGCCGCCAAACGCTGATGCGCAGCGGCTCTGTGAAGCGCTGCACGCGCTTCCCGAAAAGCGGATCGTCGAATGTTGCGGGTCGTCGATCTCGCGCTCGAGCCTTCTCGTCGGCGAATGTGCTCGCGTCCTGACCGCGGCGATCAATCACGGTTGGATCGCACTGGCCTCATCGGACGTGAACGCGTGCGAACGGGGGATGGCCGACGGAACGGCGGGGTGCGATTGGATCACCGCGTCGTCTACCGAGCCTGTCGCGCCTGCTTGCGTCGGCATTCTCAAGGGTCTGCTCGCGGCGCACGCGAAATGCCGTTCATCGCTCGAGTGTGGAGAGGGTTTCGAATGCAGCGGCCTCTCGACCGTCGACGTGGGCTCGTGCGAGCCGCCGAAGCCCGCCCATGCCCAATGCAATCTCGCGAACGACATGCTCGCCACGATGGCTCGACAAGATGGGCGGGTAGCGTCTCGGGCTCACCCCGAATGCGCCGGCTATTGTGCCCATTCGCGCTGCGAAGATGCCGTTGTCCTCGGTGCGGCCTGCAAGAGCGATTCTCAATGCGGCCCAGCGCGATGCATCGACGGGAAATGCGGCGACGCCGCTCTGCCTGTCGAAGTGCAGCCTTGCTCGGGCGGAGCATGTACGTTCGGCACGAAGTGCGTCAAAGGCATCTGCTCGAAGCCAAAGCTCGAAGGAGCCCATTGTGATGACGACGGTGAGTGCCGTGGCACCTGCGTCCGGCTGGGCGACGACAAATCAGGAAAGTGCGAGAAGGTTTGTCCGGTAGTCGCGATTCCCACGTTGCCCGGCGCGCATCCGAAGTCGATTCCGCTGGCTCCGCGCCCGCCTCCGCATTCGCCGATCGATCGTTGAATGCGGCGACTGGTACCTCGACACAGTGGGTTTGAACGGCCGAGGCCAGCGGAGATGAAACAGGAAGACAAGAAGACGGAAAGCCTCAATTGCGCGTCAAAACAGCGCCGATTTTGATCCCCTTGGTCGAGCCACCTTCAGGCCTTCAGGCCTTCAGGCCTTCCTGTCCTCCTGTTGCATCCTCGGGGACTGAGAATCACGCTCGCTGATTTTAGAGAGCGCGCCGCGAAACACGAACGCCCCAGGAAGGATCATCTTCCTGGGGCGCGTCGTCACGTTCGACCGTCTTCGTCGAACGGCGTCAGCCGTTCGGATTCACGGCAGGTTTGGCACCGTTCGCGGGTTGGCCGAGCGGCCTTCCCACGGCGTCTGCAAGTACGGGAACGCCGCTTTGGGAGCGATTTCGTTGGCGGTGGGACCGACTGCGCCGACGAGCGCGCCGGCGTTCGCCGCTCCGCAGAGCACGAGGCCGAGCACCACGTCGACGACGGGGTCGGTCAGCAATCGGCCGTTCGGGAAGCCCGAGGGTTGCCCGAGGTCGACACGGAGGACGTCACCTATCGAGGTGATGGCTTCGGTGCCCGTGTGGTCGGGGAGGTTGATGACGCCGATGATGTCGGTGCGAGCCGTTTCCTTGTCGACACCGCCATTGGTGGTGAACGTCGCGAGGGGGCCGCCTGCTGCGTAGAAGCCGACTGCCTCCGCATCACGAACGGCAATGGGGTTCAGGAAGTAGGAACCAAACGTCATGAGGTCATCGGCGGGGGTGAGACGGTTCCAATAGTTCTTGTCTTGGAGACCGATGAGCGCTTCGTTGACCAGCGGCAGTCCGAGGCGCGAAACCTGGACGTAGGGTCCGAACGTCGCATCGTCGTTCGAGCGGCGAAGCACCGTGACCTTGCGACGGCTAGCCGACGCCCAGACGCCCAAAGTTTGATCACCGTGGGGTCCGGCAACCGGAGCCGCGCCACCGTTCGCGACCGTGAGAGGGATCTCGAGGACGATCGAGTGGACGTTCATGTACTTGATGCTGTCGCGCGCGGCCTGGCTGGGATTGGCGACCGGCCTGAGCTGCGCCAAGTCGAAGATGGCTCCGAGGTCGACGAAGAACGGGTCGTCGCGCGGACCGGCGAACACCTTTCCGCCACCGGTGAGGGTGCCGACGTCGAGGCCCGAGTCGACGAAGAACGACTCGTAGCTTGCAGCCCCGGTCTGATACGCGACGGAGTTGGTCTTCGGCCCGACATTGGGAGGGGGCACTTTGACGTCGGTCGCGATCACCGTCGGGTTCGAGCCATTGATCAATTGCGTGACGGTGTACGTTTGGTGAAACGCACCGCTATCGGCCAATTGACCGAAGAACTCGAGTCCTTGCGTGTTGGGAAGGTGCAGCGGAGGATTCGCCGCAGGATCAGCGTGGACCGGCTTCTTGGTGTTGAACTGAAACTGGTAGGTGATGGCGTCGGCGAGGCTGGTCTTGCCGCGCGCGAGATGAACCTCGTAGAGCACGTCGTCGGAGAACTTCGCCCAGTTCGGACCGCCCTCGGGGAGCTCGAGTCCGATGTAGTTGGCGACGACGACGAGGTTCGTGCCCTGCACGAAAGCGTAGAGGTCGGTGTTGTCGGCAGCCGGGTCGTCGGCGATCGCCGGTGCTTCGCGATGGCTCGATGCCGAGGCCGTCGTCGCAATCGTCAAGATACCGAGCGCCACGAGGCCGCCCATCCACGAGTTTCGTTTCACCATGGTACGAGATCCTTCTTTCAAGCTTTGGCGCTTCATTTGATCACCGAGACGCGGCCACCCGAGGGCCCGCCGGCGCTGTCTGCCCACGCAAGCACGTTCGCGGCTTTTGCTCGATGCAGTCCGGCTGCTTCCAAGAAGCCGGGATTCGAGATGACCGTGGTGCTGTTGCCCGTGATCGTGATCAGAGAATCTGAGTGATCGACTGGGCTGTTCCCCGAAACGTAGATGGTTTTACCATCGAGAGACAGCGCGATACCCGCCGGAAATCCGACGATGACTGGAAGCGCAGTGTTGGGGAAGTTGACGGGTTGCGGCGCCGCCGTTCCGTCGGTCACGTGGAAGAACTGCGCCGTGTGCGAGCCCGCAGCGATCGTGTCGGCAACGTAGAAGCTTCCGTCTGCAGCGATGGCGACGCCGCTCGGATCGACGAACGGAGCGCCCGTCGCGAGCGGAGCCGCAGCTCCACCTGCAGCGGCGATCTTGAAAATACCCGGCGCTCCAGTCGCCGGATCGCGACCGGTGAAGTAGAGAATGTCGGTGCCGTTGTCGGAGAAGACCTCGAGACCGCGGGGTTGATAGTTCGCGGTGCCGCTGACGACCGTCGGAGTGCCGCCGGCGGACGAGAGCGAATAGATGACACCGTTGTTGTACGTCGCACCTGAATCAGCGCCCGGATCGGCGACGTACAGAGTGGCGCCGTCGGTGCTGGTGGCGATTCCGAACGGAGCCACGAACGGCGCTCCCGCGGTGACCTCCGAGGGGGTGAGGTTGCTGCCGTTGGCCGGCACCTGGAACACACCGGGGCCTTTTGTGGCATCGACCGCTGTAAAGAAGATGGTGGTTCCTGCCGGATCGGGTGTCGCGTCGAAGGCGACAGGCGCATCGGCGACAGGTGACAACGTGAGAGGCCCTCCGCCGCCCGAGCCGGTGGTCGTGGTGGTCGTCGTCGGCCCCGACAGGGTCGAGGTTTGGCCGGACGCCGTTCCTGTCGCGCCGCTGCCCCCCGACCCGCTGCTGTCGCCGCAGCCGGACGCGATGCCAGCCACTGCGCAGACAACCGCCGCTTGCGGCGCCCAGCGCCGTATCAGCATGGTTTCAGACATGTGTTCCCTTTCGTATCTCTTTTGGGAGGCGAGCTAGAACCCCGCAAACCCCTGTTTCGGCGATGATCAGTCGAGGGTACGTCCGAAGTCGAGAGGCGGTCGCAAAGAAAGAAGGCTCCGTGAGCGGAGGGAGCGACTTCGACGGGGCCATCGAAGTATCGTTCACGAAGTCTGACGACGGAAGGCACGTCGACGACTGATCGAGCTTCGTTCGATGGCGTCATGACGAGCGGGAGCTCTCTCTCGACCTCATCGAGAACCCGAGGTCACGCGTCTGTCGTCGTAGCCCGGGCTGCGGGCTCCGTCCCGCGGTCACGATGGGTTTCCCCGCACGGGCCGGGCCGAGCTTTTCAGGCTCCTCCGTCCGCGTGTGAGCCCCACCCGGAGGGTGTCGACGCGTGATAATGTCGCGAAATGGTGGACGAGAACGCGGCAGCCCGCGAGCGTGAGAAAACCGACGAGAGCTTGCGCACCGAACGCGAGAAAGCCGACCGCGTCGCGGAAGAGCTCGCGCAGGCGCAAGCCGACGCCGACGCGCAAGTGGAGCGGGCGCGCCACGAGGCCGACGCAGGCATCGAAGCGGCGCGCCACGAGGCCGATCAGAAGCTCGCTGCGACGCGTGGAGCGTTCGTGCCCGAGGCGTTGGTCCACGGCGAGCGCGCGCTTCAAGACCAAGCCCTCGACGAAGAGCGCCGCGCAGCCGACGAGAGCATCCGTCGCGAGCGCGAAGAGAACGTGCGGATGTTGGCGCAGCTCCTTCCGCTCGAGCGCGAGCGTACCGACCGACATTTGCTCACCGAGCGCGAACGCGCCGACGACGCCATCGCCAACCGCGACGACTTCCTCGGCATGGTGAGCCACGACTTGCGAAACCTCTTGGGTGGGATCTTGATGAGCGCGGCGTTGATCTCCGACGGCGCGTCCTCTAGCGACCCTTCGAGCCCGCGCGCGCTGGCCGAGCGCATTCGGCGCTACGGCGCCCGCATGAACCGCCTCATCGGCGATCTCGTCGACGTCTCCAGCATCGATGCCGGCAAGCTGGCCATGATCGCGACGGGAGGCGACGTGTGGTCCGTCGTACGAGAATCCCACGATCTCTTCCGCGGCGCAGCCGATGAAAAGGGCATCGCGCTCAGCATCGAAGCGCCAGATCCTCGGAGCGAGCTGATCGCCCGGTTCGATCACGAGCGCCTGCTCCAGGTCATGGCCAATCTAGTCGGCAACGCATTGAAGTTCACCGAGCGCGGGGGGCTCATCAAGATTCGCGGGCGGCACGTGGACTCGAACGTCGAGATATCGATCGAAGACACCGGTGCTGGAATCGCCGAGGCGATGCTCGAGATCGTGTTCGAGCGGTTCTGGCAGGTGGGTAAGCAAGACCGACGCGGGCTCGGGCTCGGCCTCTACATCTCGAAGTGCATCGTCGAAGCCCACGGAGGCCTCATTTGGGCCGAGAAAAACGTGGGCCGAGGCACGACCTTCTTCTTCACCGTTCCACCGCCGCTGAGCGGCGAGGCACCGTAAAGAATCGCGCGACCTGAGAGCTCGTGGCCTTCTGAAGTCGCCACTCCGTGTGACGCCCTATCAGCCCGCGTGATCTCTGACCGAGCGAGACCGCACGCCGACGAACGGCTCGAAGCGATCATGCTGGGCGACGTCTAGGCGTGCCACGCACGAGCCCGGATTCGAGTGGAAACGTCGCGCCCGCGTGTCCGGAAACCGTTGGCGTTGCCGGATGGCAGGACCCGTGGCGCGCTCGCACGATGAGGCGCATTTGCCGGGTTCTCGGCGCCTCGACCGTAATTCGTCAGCGAAAGGAGGCGGCACGGACGTTGCTCACCCCCCTTCGCCAGAATTTCCAAACGAGGTCCACACCATGTCCGAGCATAAGAACCATCAACGAGAAGACTCCCGTTCCAATGCCAATTACAGGCCCTACTCGCCCCCCGACGAGAAGCCGAAGCCCACGAGCGAAAGCGCTTCGGCATCGGAGGCTTCGACGAAGCGAGATGGTGCGTCGGGTCGAGACGCAAAGGACTCTCGCACGCCGACTCAGGTCGACGGAGCGAAAGGCGCAGACACAGAGCACGCTACACAGGAATCAGGTGGCCAACGAGTAGAGCCGAAGAACGGAATGGCGTCTGACGAAAAGTCGATACCTCAAGGTCTGAAGGGCCTCGCAGAGGGAATCGTCGAACAGGCGAAGCACGTCGCGGAAACGAAGGTCACCGACCAAAAGACCAAAGTCGCCGACGGGCTCGGCGACATCGCTCATGCATTGCGACAGGCGACTTCGGCACGTCATGAGCCAGTCGTCGACGCAGTGAAGCCCTACGTCGACAAGGCCGCCGATCGACTCGAAAACGTCTCCACCTACGTGCAGGACAAGACCCTCAAAGACATGGCCAAAGACCTCGAAGACTTCGCTCGTCGGGAGCCGGCACTCTTTCTCGGTGGAGCACTGGCGATCGGACTCATCGGCGGGAGGTTCTTGAAGTCTGCTTCACCGCGAGTCTCTGGCTCCGGCCCCATTGCAGCACGCGGCCAGTCCGGAAACCTGGGAGCCCCTGGCGCCGGATCGGCCCGGATCTCCGGCATTGGGTCGACCGATGGTTCCAAGGCCACCGGCGGTCAGCCCTCGGGCGACGCTTTTTCGCGAAACCATGGGAATCACAGCCCCAGCTCGAATGGCAAATACGACACCTCGCCGACCTATGAGCGTGGTGTGACTCCTGGAAACACGACGCCCACCGACTTGGTGAAAGACTTCAAAGAGGCGGTTGGTGAGAAAGACACCAAGGCCAGCGGGCGCAGCTAGTGGAAGCGCAACTGCAAGACGCGTCGGTGGGCCAGCTCCTCGGCTCATTGGTCCGTGAGACCGGAAACCTCATGCATCAAGAGGTTCGCCTGGCACGCACCGAGCTAGTGGCGAAGACGCGGTCGGCGGCTGCCATCGTGGGCTCGATGTTCGTCGGGGGCGCCGTCGCATTGCTCGGCGCTGGTGTATTGGCATCGGCAGCAGTGTTCGCGCTTTCGAGCGTCTTTCCAATGTGGCTGGCTGCGCTGGTCATAGGCGGAGCGCTCATCTTGGCGGGCACCCTGGTGATTGCCGCGGCCATCGTCGCATTGAAGAAGCTCGACCCGGTGCCCGAAGAAACCGTGGCTTCGCTGAAAGAGCTCGTATCTCCGCAGAAACGAGCTCGACGTACACAGCGCGACAAGAAAGCGCACGATTCGGGAACGGAGATGCGTCATGAGCAAAACTGATCACAATGGCCCCCGCCAGGTCGACGAGCTCAAGGCGGGAATCGTTCAAACGCGAAGCGAAATGTCCGACACGATCGATGCGCTCGCATTGAAGCTCGATCCCGCGCGGCTTCGCGATCGAGCGGGAGACGAGCTCCTCATCGTCGAAGCTCACGTCAAGAGCGCCGTCAAAGAGCAGATTGGTGAAGTTCGAATCATCGTCCAAGAAGAGCTGCGCGACGCCAAAGCCACCCTGACCGTGCTGATGATCACCGCCAAAGACACCGTGATCAAAGACAGCAAGGAAGCTTTGCAAGAGATCATGGTCACGGCCAAGGACACCGTCATCAAAGACGCGAAAGATGCCGCGGCAGAACTCATCGACCACACCAAACTGGCCGTCCGTGAAGACGTCCTCGCAGTCAAGGAGTCCGTGAAACGCGACCTCCAAGAGGCGTTCACTCACGCGAAGACCGCCACCCGAGCCGCCACGCTCGGAAAGATAGAAGACTTTGCTACCCAAGTAGGAGACGTCATGACCAACGCAAAAGACACCGTCGTAGACACCGTTCGCGCCAACCCCATTCCCGCCGCTTTGGCAGGCATCGGTCTGGTTTGGCTCTTCATGAATCGGAGCAGCGCGCGAAAGGGCTCATCGATCCAGGTTCGCGACGTCTCCAATGGCATGGAGGGATATGGCTATTCGGGTGGCATGCCGCGCACCCCATCGATGGTTCCTCATGCTGCGAGCGGCGCCGGTGAGGTGCTTTCGAACGCCCAGCATTCCGTCTCGACGATGGCGCACGACGCTGGCGAGAAGATCTCGTCGGCAGCCCACGGCGCTCAGCATGTCGCTGCCGACGCGCTCCACACGGTTTCGGACAAGGCCGGTCAGGCGATGCACGCCGTCGCAGATGCTGCCAAGGGAGCCGGTGTTTCCGTCAAAGGTGCAGCGAGCTCGGTGGCCCACACGGCTTCGCACCTCGTCGATCAGGCAGGCCACGCCGGTGGTCAGCTTGTCCACTCGGCTGGAGACCTGGCGCATCAAGCCGGCCATGCCGTCGCCGAGCTCGGCCATCAAGTTCCAGTGCAAGCAAGGCGTGCAGAGAAACAAGTGGAGAGAACCTACTTCGACCATCCGCTGGCCTTCGGCGCTGCGGTGGTGGGCGTCGGTGTGCTAGTCGGCATTTCGCTGCCGCGCTCGAGCCCAGAAGATCGCCTCATGGGCGCGACGCGTGACCGACTGCTTCACGACGCGCAGGGCTTTGCCAGCGAAGCAGCGGCTGGCATTCGCCACATGGGACAAGACCCGCTGGGGACTCTCACCCACGCAGTGACGCCCCAGCCAGAAGCAAGCCCATCCGTTTGAGCTTCGTTCGATGCGGGGTGCGATCGATCGAGAGCGGATCGATCGCACCCCGCCAATTTCTCGTCCGCCTTCCTCTCGTCTTTTCAAACCTCCCGACCTTCTTGTTTCTCTCCTCTCGTGAGCGAGAAGCGGAGAACGGCAAGATCAGGAGATTGGAAGGCGAGAAGAAGCCGCAGTCGCGTGGATGAGCTCACTGAACAAGGCTCTCTGGCGACGGTGCTGAGGCATGAACTCGGGGTGCCATTGCACACCGATGCAGAATGCCAGTCCGCTACGCTCGATGGCTTGGACGACGCCGGCGTCGTCGCGCGCGACGATGCGCAATCCTTCACCGAGCCTCTGAATGGCCTGGTGATGAAGAGCATTGACCGAGCACGACGTGGCCTCGAGGATACTTGCCAATCGGCTGTCGGGCTCGATGTAGACACGCTTGCGCGGAAGCACGCTTCGCACGTGGGGCGAATCGACGTAGAGCTCGGCCACGTCGCCATGGAGCGAGCCGCCCAATTGCACGTTGAGGAGCTGAGCCCCCCGGCAGATGCCGAGGAGCGGCATTCCTAGCTGCAACACGCGCCGCAGTAGCGCCAGCTCGAACGTGTCGCGCGCCGTGTCCAATGGGTGTCCGAGTGAGGTGTCGAGCTCCCCCATGGCGTAGAGCGCGGGATCGATGTCGGCGCCCCCTCCCAACACGAGCGCGTCGAGCGATTCTACCGCCGCCGACTCACGGCGCCGGAAGCGCGAGGGAGTGAGTCGCCTCGCCAGGCCTCCGGCCCTGACGATCGCCGCATGGGTCATGAGCCAAGCCGTCGCTCCGTATCGGTCAGGACCGGTGACCCCCACGATCGGGCGCCGCTTCATTCGGCTCGAATGCCCCAGCTACGGGCTTGCTCGACCCAAAATGCGCGGTCTCGGTCACCCGAAGAGTCGACCAGCGCGAGGGCTTCACTACCCACGCGGGCGAGCCGCTCGGGGTCTTCGGCGAGTCGTTCGATCTCGACCCATCGGTTCCATTCCAAGGCAAACGACCAGTTGGGCTCGTCGACCAAGCAATTGGGCAAGCGATAATGGAATGTGGGGCGAGGCTTGACTTGCTCATGCTCCTTTGCTCGAGCAAGCACGCGCTCTTCGTCGATCACGGCGAAGAGGGGGAGCATGTCGAGCGCGCGATTCCGCGTTGGATTGGCCTCGAGATAGTCACCTATCAGGGTGCTCATGTCTGGAGCGTATTTCGGATCGAGAACGAGACGTCGGTATTCGATGGGGAACGGATCGATGAACGACGTGAGCCGGCGCGTTCGATCGACGTCGACAATCGAAATGATCCAGTCGTGCAATGCGAGGAACGATCGGAGATAACGATTTATCGTCGGGGCGTCGAGGGCTGGTAGCTCCGGGTTGAGCTGTAACGCGAAGGTGTAGAGCGGTGACACGTGCGTTCCAGAAGCGTGATGCGACCTCAGCGCCTTTCGCAATGCCTCCATGACCGGGAGGTCGGTCATCGGAATGGGCGGCGAGATGATCTCGCTCGGTATCCATTGGCGAGCGACCGTCTCCAGCGCACCTTCGACCCAATCGGTCAACGCCTTGCCTGCGTGCACACGCTCCAGAAACGATCTGTAGCGATGCTCCTTCAGAGGTTGCGAGTCGATTACGACGCCGAACTCGCCCCAACGTGTATCGCGAACGAGCGCGCCGAACCGGTCTGACTGATCGATCTCGCCGCCGAATAGGTCTTGGACGAGCTTGCTCGCTTCGGCGACGTCGAGCCCGGCAAACTCGACTTCGATACCCACCCGGCGCAGAGCCCCGTCGGCCCGCGTGAGCAAGGGAGGCATCTCGTACGCAGGAGTGGGTCGAGGAAAAACGTATGAAGCGGTCATCGCAGTATTGCCCATGGGCGGATCGCTGCGATTGCAACGAGCATTCCTCGGTGGCGCGTCGCATCCATCGCAAGTTCGACGCGTGACGCTGCCCGGGCCGTGACTTTTCGCAACGCAGCCCGGCCATGTGACGCAAACTGGCTCATGATCCGAATCAATCGGCCTTGGCCAAGAGTGCGACCCAGGGGTAGCGGTAGCGGTGAAAGCTCCGGTAATCGACGAGGAGCATTCGCGGGGCGACGGGCCGGGTGACCTGGGTGTCGAGCAACTCGACGTTGCAGCGCAGGCACCCGCTCGGGGGTGCACCAGTTTCGCCACACGAAGGACATGAAAAGGGGGGGCTTGTTGCGCATCGTCTTGTCCCGACGCAGCTTGCGACAACTCGCCCGACAGTCTCTCGGTCATCGAGGCAGCTGGTGGCGCAGCGAGTCCGCTCACGGCCTCTCGATCAATAGATCCCGGGAATGATTTTTTTGGGAACGAGCCGACAATACTGGACCCAAGTCGGCCCGTATTTGGCCTGACATCGCACGTCGTCGCGACTGGCGCGATCGAACAGGAGGATCGTGAGAAACAGTAAATAGAAGTAGGGGATCGCGTCGGCGAAGCCAGCGGGGATCGCCCAGCACAGCGCGAGAACCAGCTCTGGTAGATAGTGGAAGTGCCGCGCGAGGCCCCAGTATCCCGAGACGAGCAAGAGGTTGGTCCGAGCGGCTCCGTCGGTCGTCTGGTAATTGGCACTCAGCGTTTCGGGAGCCTTGCCCCACACCGTCGTGGCTCCCTTCGTCGCGCGTACGCGTTGTCGCTGGGCGTCTGCTGCGAAATTCATCCAAATCGCGCCGACGCCTACGACGAAGATGAGCGCCGCGACGGCGGGGTGGAGCTCGTTCGGATGGTATGCGAGGTATTGGCCGAAGATCGTGTAAACGCTCGGCACCCAGACCAGCACGCCCCAGCAGATGTAGAATCCGAACCTGTCGTGAATGATGTCGAGCGACTTGAAGTACCCGCCCTCCCATACGAAGAACTTCAGAAGATAGAGCGTCACGAGCCCGCTCGAGACGAGCATCGAGCTCGACAGGTGTCCGGTCGATTCAATCTGATGCCCCGCGAAGCAGAGCATGAGGACGCTCCAGCCCATCATCGACACACGACAGTTCAACAGCTGTTTGAGGTCGACTCCGAACAGGCGTGGGTGAAGCTCGATCCCTTGGAAGAAGTCGAACGCGAAATGCCCCGTATACGTCGCGTCGCTACTCGACGGGTAGGTTCGGCCCTTCCAGTAGAGGAATCCGCAGAAAACGATCGCGAACACGTTCAAAATCGCGAGGAGCGAGCCGAGCTCGCGCACCACGGTGGTCGCCGACCATAGCCCCGTCGCCCAGGTGAGACCGAGGGCGCCGTGCGTGACGAGCCACGCGGCGATGCCGTTCAATCGGTATCGAGGGCGCAGACCGGTAGGGGTGATGGCACCGAGATCGAGGCGCCCCGGCAGCACGGCGAGAAGAAGCGTTTGGGCCGCAAACCAACCGACGAGGATCGCGAGCGCCGTCCAAGTGGGTCGCGGAACGAGTGCCACGAAGGCTTTCGGGTCGATGGTACTGACGAACCTCGTCATCGATCCGCCGAAGTGCGCGCAAACCATCCAGAGGACGATTACGACCAGAGGCGTCGTGAACAGTAGCAACATCGGCGCTATCCAGAGGCGAAAGGCGCCTTCGTCGAGAGGTTTGACCTCGGGCGGACGCGGACGCGACGCTGGACCTTTGCCTGTGAGAACGTACGAGAGCAGGCCGCGAATCACTCGACACCTTTCGGCAAGTGTCACCTCGAGTGACGGATGGCGCAGCTCGATGAGCGGCCTTTATCGCCATACAAATACCATGCCGACAGAGGTCGAGAAGCTTTCGCGACCGCGCGACGACCAGCCAAGGGCCGCGTTTCTGCACTTTCGCCACATTGCCCGTGGCGGTCACGCTTTCGGACCAAGGGATTCGCTTGGCGGTGCGCCGCAATTTCGCCTCACGTCGGGCGTCGCGCTCTCTCCTTTCTCGGCTTGCTTTTACGACGCTCGGGGGTCTTTTCGAAGTCTCGCTTCTCTTCGTAGTGGTTGAGCTCCATGTCGACTCCATCAGGGTGTTTGCCGGACGGGTCTTCATCGATCTCGCGTTGCACCAATCCGCAGTTGAACCTGCTCAACGAGGTGTGACCATCGCAACGAGCTCGCGCGCGCCATGCATCACTGCAGCGCGGACCATCACGCATCCGCACGCCACCGCGAGCGAAGCCGGGACCAGGACCAGCCACACCCCCAGGATTCGGCAAGCCGAAGACTTCTTGCGGCCGCAGACCAACTTCTTCGGAGGCGCGTGATGCTCGCTGATCAGCATTTCGGTGACGTCGTTCAAGAAGTCGCCGTCATCGAAGAAGCGGTGCTCGACGGCGCCTGTGATTTCGGTGTCGACGTCATTCGCCCCCTCATCGACCTCGATCTCCACGGTGTAATCAGCGAGCCAAAGCCGACTTGGGTCTTCGCGTGGGTCGGTAGCAACTACATCGCGTGAATGATTCTGCAGCTGTCTGACCGTAGAGGAGAGGAGATCAACGGGAAGCTCGTAAGGTTGGGAGAGCAATAAGGGGGAAGGGGGCTTCGCGCCGAATGGCGTGTCGATGACGCGGCTCTCGAGACGGCGCGGTGTCGGGAAGCGACGTTGAGGTTGCATCGACGGACGGTTACGCAAGACACGGGCCGGGGTTGGAGGCGTGTCCAAAAAGAGCCCGTCTTTCACAGGAATCGGCGGGTTCGCTGGGCAAATTGCCTCATCGAGGCGAGCTGGTTCTCTTGGTCGGGAGGTTCGGCGCCGAGGCAGCCGACAATCGTAGTGGCACGGGCGGTGCTTTGGCCCTGGTTCGAACAAGGAGCTCCGCTATGTCGCTCACCGACGTCATCTCCCACACGCTCGGAATCCTGCCGGGCCTTCGTCGAACCCCGCTGCCCACCGCCATCGATGCGCCCGTGTCGGTCGTCCCTTCTCGCGCAGGCGACCTATTCGTCTACGAGTCGGCGCTAAGTCGTGGGGCGCCGGTCGTGTTGATCCATAGCATCAATGCGGCGGCGTCTTCGTACGAGATGCGACCGCTCTTTGAGGCGCTGCAAGTGTCGCGGCCGGTCATTGCGCTCGATTTGCCCGGCTTCGGATTGTCGGAACGAGGCAATCGTCGCTACGACCGTGAGCTCTTTCGCACGGCCATCGAGGCGGTGCTCGAGCGGGCTCGAGACCGTCATGGCATTCCTGCCGACGTGGTCGCTCTTTCATTGGGATGCGAGCTCGCAGCATTGGCGACGCTCGATCGACCCGAGCTGGTTAGATCGCTGACCATGATTTCGCCCACTGGCTTCAATTTGCCCAAGGCAGATTCTGCGAGCGAGCGTGTGCACCTCTCGGAGCGCCTCCTCGGCATTCTCGGCGCTCCTCTCTACGCGGTTTTAAGCTCGCGAGTCAGCATCGATCATTACCTTGGAAAATCATTCGAGGGAGCCGTCGACCGCGGTCTCGCTCGGTATGATTGGCTCACTGCACATCAGCCGGGAGCTCGGTTCGCGCCGCTCGCCTTTCTTTCCGGGAAGCTCTTCGACACCCATGTGCGTCAGCGGATCTACGAAAAACTCGAACGGCCAGTGCATGTGATTTACGACACCGATCCCTACACCACCTTCGCGACGTTGCACACGGCGGCCGACTACCGGGCGTGGACGGTGACGCGCGTGTCACCGACGCGCGGCATGCCGCACTTCGAACGTCCGGACCGGACGCTGCAGGCGATGGAGACATTCTGGGGTTCTCTCGATGCTCCACATGTACGAAATGGAGCGGGGGAAGCGCACAAGCCTTTCAAGTTCGACGATTCGCACGGTGGTGGCGCCCGTGGTCGCTGAGCTGGATGAAACCCCCACTCGGTCAACCCGGGATCCCTTTTACCTCACGGTGCCAACGGCGACTCAACGAACCGGCCCACTAAGGGCCCGCGTATAAACGAGTCGAGCGACCTTCCGTCTAGACCAAAGACTGGCGCCCGAGGAACGAGCACCGGAAGTCCATTTTTGTAGGCTGAGGATCGGAGAGACGAGGCCGCCTGTCTCGCGATGTCATCGGCGGAATAGCACCTACTTGTTTGCACGCAGGCTTCTAGTGACTCGGCAGAGCAGGCGAGCCGTCGAGGACCCCACGCACGTGCAGGACCAGCCGCTCGGGATTGAAGGGTTTCTGCATGAACCCGTAACCGTGCTCGGCGACGCGCCGCACGATGCCGTCTTCCGTGAAGCCCGACATGCAGAGGACCTTGAGCCCCGGTCGCGCCACTGCGAGGCGCGCGGCGAGCTCGAAGCCGGTCATGTTGGGCATGACCACGTCGGTGAGCAGGAGGTCGATGGCCGTGGTCGTCCGCGCGCACACGTCGAGCGCCTCGGCCGCGCTGGAAGCGACCAGGACTGCGTACCCCAGCCGACGCAATATGGTCGCGACTACGAGGCGGATCGCGTCCTCGTCCTCGACGATCAGGATGGTCTCCGTCCCCCGCGCTGGCAGGCTCGTCGTCGGAAACACCGTTGCGTTCTGCGCCGATTCTACGGCGATGGGCAGATAGACCTCGAAGGTGGTGCCGCTGCCGATCGTGCTGTCGACGTGCACCGCGCCGCCGCTCTGCTCGACGATACCGAGCACCATCGCCAGCCCGAGTCCCGTGCCCTTCGTTTCCTTGGTGGTGAAGAAGGGCTCGAATATCCGCGCCTGCGTGGCCTGGCTCATCCCAGCACCGCTGTCGGAGGTCGAGAGCTTCACGTACGGGCCGGCCGGCAGCGAGGGTCTCGCGGTCCGTATCGGCTCCGGGAGAACTCACGGCCTTCGGCGTTGATCGCGCTCAGCTCGAACTGCTTGCCGAGGATGTGGGACTCGCCGGTCGCGAGGTATCGCTCGAAGGCCGCATCGTGCCGAGCCCTCTGTGACGGCGGGACGATCGCGTCGGCGAACTTGATACCGATTGCGACAGAGCGTTCCAGTCCGAAGATTCGCTCGGCCGCCGGATTGACTTCGACGATCCGCCCGTCCGAGTCTGCGAGCACGATGCCGTCGAGCGCCGCGTGCAGGATCGCCTTCTGCCGTCGCGCCTCGAGCTCGACCCGCTCCCGCGTGAGAAGGGCCTCCTGGCGAGCGAGGCCGGCGCTCACGCGCTGCTCGAGGGCATCGACGACGATGCGAGCGAGCCGCAGCAGCGTATCGAGGCCCACAGCGTCGAGGACACGCGGCGCTTGGTCCATGATCGCGATCGTGCCCACGCGTGCCCCGCTGCTCAGCACCAGGGGAACGCCCGCGTAGAAGCGGACCTTGGGACCACCGATGACAAGCGGGTTGAGCGCGAAACGGGAGTCGTTCAGGGTGTCGCCCACGACCAACTGCTGGCCGGTGTCGACGACGAGCGAGCAGAACGCGACGCTGCGTGCCGTCTCGCTGACCTCGAGCCCGCGCCGCGCCTTGAACCACTGCCGGCGCGCGTCGATGAAAGTCACGACCGCGATGGGCACCTCGAGGAGGGCGCAAGCGACGTCGACCATCGCCTCGAAGACCTGCTCCGGCGCCGTGTCCAAGATCTCGAGCGCGTCGACCGCGCTCTGCCGTGCGTCTTCTTGCAGCCGCCGGCCTTGCGGCTCCGATGTCGTCACGTGAATTTTCCCCTTGGGCAGCGTACGCCCTCCCGGCCGCGTCAACAATGCCCACTCCTCCGCCTCTCCTCTCGCTCGGCCCTCCGCGCGAGGTTCCTCAGTGAGAGGAACTGGAAGGTCGGAAGCTTGGAAGCGAGAGGAAGCGGGAAGGGGATGGCGCTTCGCGCGAGATGGAGGCCTCGCCCGAGGACGGGTGAGTTTGGGCGTCGAACGGATGTCGGAGTGAGATGCCGACGCGCACGAACGCGAGCAGCCCGAGTTGTGCAGCCGTGGTGCTTTGCCGCACCAGCGACAATAGCGCTCACCTCCAGCAAGCTCACGGAGAGACCACGCGCCCTTTCACCGTGCGGCACGGCGGCTGCACTGCGGGCCCAAGTGACCGCCCAACACACTCGCGCCATTGTCCTCGACTCCACCTGATGGCGCTCCCGCGGCTCCTTTGGGGGCGAGACGTCGAACCGGCTCACCGAGAGCCGTGCCGATTTGCGCGCGCCGAAATCGACTCCCCACTAGCATCGAGTTAAAAAAGAACGCATGTGCCCCCCTTCGGAGCGGGATGGGCTAGCTCGCGTCGTCGACGACACTCCAAGTCGCATCAGCATTCTTTCGGTCCGTCGCCTGGCGATCGATTCGCGTCTCGAAAATCCCTCGCAGAGTACTTCAACGGGCCGTTGGCAGCGGGGCTTCTGGTCCGCGAGCAAGCTCGAGATCCACGACTTCGAACGCTCTCGAAAGGGGAAGGGCGGGGGGGCGGGCGATTCACGCGGCGCGTGGCAATACCATTCTGGATCCAACCAGACCGTTGAATGTCGTGCCGCTGACTCAGCACGGTGTTCGCGCGCGTACAAACCGCCAAGCTCCGAAGTGGCTCTTAGAACGGCCTCTCGTCAAGAGCTCCGCGCAACACGATGAAGGCTTCGCATCTCGAGTGGGGCCTTGGGGCCAGTCCCATAGGGCCCGCTTACGCCAAAAGGCGTCAGGTCGTGTCGTCTCGACCCCA
>JAYUUB010000195.1:0-3685 GCA_043755175.1 Polyangiaceae bacterium
GTCCGCTCTTGCGCGGCTCGGAAACGAGCGATCGCGACGCCTCGAACATGGGGAATTCTAGTTGTCGTCCATCGGGGAGAAGTAATTGTCGCTCAGCACATTCGCCTTCAAGCGCGTGCGCGGCAGCATGATCAGAGCGGCCCAGGAGGCCTCCTATCAGCTCGACACCGAGCTTCGGGAGGTCGGCGACGTCACCGCGCCCGGCGAAGCCATGCGCAACACGGACAACCCCGACTCCGCCTCGAAAGGTGACGGGTTGCGCTCGAGGACGGAGGGTCTCGCCAAAGCTGCTCACACCCTCCGGTCAGCAGAGGGAAGCCACGGGAGCGAGGACGAGATGCTCGACGCGATCGCAACCAAGACCCACCTTGCGGGCCTCGCTGCCCACCTGATCCTGTTGCCGCCGCGGTCGCGCGCCCTCGTGCCCGAGATCTACGTTGTTGGTTCGACCGCCGAGATCGCCGCCGATCGGCTCGGGATCTCGAGAGCCACGCTCCACCGGCATCATGCTGAGCTCCGTGCCGAGCTCGCTCGCCTCCTCGACGCGAACAAGGCCTCGTCCGCGACCTCGCGAGTACCATTCGACGCCAAGTGATTGGGTCGCCTAGACGAGCCGCTCTCTGTCCCTGGCGAGCTCAACTCGACGGATGGATGGTCATGTAGCGCCACTCCCGAGTCTAGCTCGACGGATGGAGGGTCATGTATTGCCAGTCCCGAGTCCAACTCGACCAGATCGAGGTGCGACCTTCGATCGGGTGAGTCCACCTCGACGCTTTTGACCTCGACCCTTCGATCCGTCGAGTTCAACTCGACCCGATCGAGCGCGACCCTTTGATCCGTCGGGTCCAACTCGACCGATCCGATGGCGACCCTTCGATCCGGCGAGTCTAACTCGACCGATCCGAGCGCGACCCTTCGATCCGGCGAGTCTAACTCGACCGATCCGATGGCGACCCTTCGATCCGTCGAGTCTAACTCGACCGATCCGATGGCGACCCTCGATCCGTCGAGTCTAACTCACTCGATTCTATGGTCACCCTCGATCCAGCGAGTCTAACTCACCCGATCGCATGGTCGCCCTCGATCCGGCGAGTCCAACTCGGTCCGATCGGTCGGCCGCGGTCGATTCGACGAGCTCAACCCGCTCTTCGAGCGCCCGACCTCGGCATTCGACGAGCCCAGTTGACGCAATCCCATCGGGGATTGCCATCGAACCAGCGCATGTCGATTTCGTGAGACGGTTTCGCTCGTCGACGTGAAATAGATATTGAAGGTCGCGTGGAGGTGGGTCGCTGGCGCAAGGGGCGCTGGGCCGAGCCTCATGAACGCGACTTCCAAACGAATCGCGACACGACGGCCACGAATGGTCGTGGCCTTCCGTCGTCTGCGAAACCTGGCTCGAACACCTTGGAAGCTCGAGAACACCATGAATACGCCTCCCATTCCGCCCGGCTCTCCCAACACCGGAAACCCCAACGCAGCTTTGGCCGACACGGCTCCCGCCACCCCGGGCATGCCGACCGGATCCAGCAATCCACCGTACGCCGACATGCTGGGCGGGTCCTTCGTCGAACGGCGACGGCTTCGTCTTCCACGACTCGCTTCGTCGTCGACAACCACGACGCGTGGCCCATTCGGCGGGTCGCCGACCATGAACTCCAGGTAGGCTCCGGGAGAGCCTGGTCAGCTTCGTTGGCGTCGAACCGTGGGGGAAACGCATGAGCAGCGACGCCGCGAAGAAGCGAAAGCAAAACCGAGAGGAGCAACGACGCTCACCCGGCACTCCGAGCCAGTTTCCAGAGGCGACTCGGCTTCGAGCAACGATGGCCAGTGGCGTGTGGTTCCAATTCTGCGTCCCTCCGGGGTGTCCGCCACTGGATCCAATCTGGCGAACCTGGTTCAACCTTCTCGAAGATGCAGCCAAGCTGCAGGTGATCCCCGCGGATGAGCGAAAGGCGCTCATCGCCTCCGCCGCGAAGACGTTCACCAAGGCGAACTACCACGAGTATCGCTTCTATGAACATCGCATGATGTTGGACAAGCGGCGCACGGAGATGCCGGGAGAAGTTTTCTGGGATCCGCTGCTCAAGTTCATACACTTTGAACTCCAGGCATTCGCCGGGGCAGCCCGAACGCTTCTCGATGAGCTGGTCTACATCATCGCGCGCGTGAACGGAGCCAATCCGGAGGACGCGAGAGACGATCCGTGGACGACGCACACGCTCGTGACGTTCAACGCCTTGAGCGCATCCCCTAAACTGACCAGGTTCCAGACCCCCTCCAAGACGCCGGAGATCGCTCTCTTGCGGTTGAGGGCGGATTGGTACGAAACGCTGAACGTGTTCCGCAATACGTTCTTTCATCACGGGTGGAACCACGGGAGCGGTCATTTCGCAACGGGCACGACCCACGGTCTAGCCAAGAACCCAGAGCGGAATGGGCTGCTCGTGCCAGACCGAGCGTCGGTGAAGGGCAAGAAAAAACCGTTCGAATGGACGTGGAACGATGGCCGCACGATCGATGACGTCACCCGAGAAGTTCGCGAGGGCCTTGATGGGTTCGTAAGCGACTTGTTCGAGAAGGAGTGGAAGGTCCCCTATCCCCTCGCCGGAACGATGCCGCGGAAGCACCAGCCCAACTCAATTATCACGCTCGCCAAGCCTCCCCTCGTTTCCGAGGGTAGCACTCTGTTTCTTTGTGTATTCACTCAGCCGGCGTTGGGTGCCAAGTTGCGGCCATTCGCAACGAATCCAGCGCTTGAGCTCGTGGAAGTCCCGTTGTCGAAATCGATAAACGACATGGGGGTCTTCTCGGTCTGCCTCGCTGGCCTGGCGTCGGCAACTCTCCCGTCCGACGCCACGGTCGATCTGGTTGTCAACCCAGCTCCCGATGCAGCTTGGAAGGACGTTTGGAACGACGCGCGCGGAAGCGTTCCTGTCTCGCAGTTGTTGGAGGAGAAGACCCATAGCCCGTTCAACTTCTGTGTCAGCGGCGCTGAGAGCATCTGGGTATGGGCGCAGCGGCCAGGATTGAGCGGGGCACAGGTCGCCTCTCGTTACTAATCGGTACGCGGGTTTGCATGGTCAGACCATCCGCGAAGCGGGGGGAAGGTCAGGGGTTCAGCATGCCATCAGCAATGGGCGCTACATCCGAGGGACTCATTGGAGTTTGGCTGACTACGTAATCAACAATCGAACATAGTTGCCTACTTGCGCAACTTCAGCCGTCTCCCGTGCGTCGACATGACCGCCCAAGGTGCCTCACCAGGCGACCCACCAGCGAGCGTCTATTAGCGGAAGAAGCCGGCCCGCCAGAAGTCCGGGAGCGCGTACTGCTGCTCTGCAGCAGCCGCAGCCAGCAGACGTTCGGGTCGCTTCGCGTACCGAGGCCGGCGGAGAACGGGCGATGTCCGGGCGCGCCAGACCTCCTCCGAGACTTCCATCAGCTTCGGGCCGCAATCGTTTCCGATTCGGCACCTCGTCTTGCCCTGCCTCCGCCAGTCGCGCGTAGGGCGCGTCGAGCGAGTAGGGATTTTGAACCGTGAAAACCCTCGGAGGCCCGTCTGAACCCCATCCCCGCGGCTCGAACCCGCTCCCCGAGCCCATGACCGATCTCCCGGACGACCCCCACTTCGCTTCCGAGCCCTCGTGGAGCGAGCTTTTCGCAGGCTGAGGATGGAGCCCCG
>JAYUUB010000196.1:0-141064 GCA_043755175.1 Polyangiaceae bacterium
TCTCAGTCGGGCAAGCGGTCTCAGTCGGGCAAGCGGTCTCAGTCGGGCAAGCGGTCTCAGTCGGGCAAGCGGTCTCAGTCGGGCAAGCAGTCTGGGTCGGGCAAGCAGTCTGGGTCGGGCAAGCAGTCTGGGTCGGGCAAGCACTCTGGGTCGGGCAAGCTCTGCCAGGAGAAGCTACGTCGAACCGTGCACGCGAAGAAGGATCTTCGTTGCCCCGCCGACTGCTCGTTCTTCGAGGTGTGTTCGTGCGTCAAGAGTCAACACGATGCGCTCCATGATCTACGTGCGACGAAGTGTGCGATCACGCGACCGCGATCGTGCGCGTGTCGCGCGTACGCCCGCGATAGCGAGATGATCCTGAAAAAGTGGGCTCTTGATGAAGCGAAGGGTTGACAGTTGATCCGCGGAGTCGCGACGCGTCTCGCGTGATCCGAAACGCTCACTCGGCGATCGCGCTCGGTCGCGCAGCGAGGCGAGCGACGACGTCGACCGAGATTTCGAGGCGCCCACGCGACACTTCGATGCCGATCTCGAGCTTGACCGCCGCAGGCGATCCAGGCATCCGCGAGGTCGCTTCGCGGCTCGCCACGCGAACGATTCGGAGTCGGGCGTGGGGATCGCATCGCAGAGCGTGTGCGAAGACGTCGAGCGGAACCCCGTCGAGCGCTTCGCTTCCGATGAGGATGCTCGTCGAGCCGTAGTAGGTCGACGTGCCGCCTTCCTCGCGCACGCAGCCTTCACTCACGACGTCGGCGAGGTCGACGAGGTCACGGACGCGTCCCTCGGTGAGGGCGACGAGCCGAACCCATCGCTCCCGGAGGAGCGCAGGCGTCGTCACTTTTCTTATGCCGGGCCCGATGGCCATTCGCCGATCGTAGGGGGCTCCCGTCTGCCGCGAACAACTCCGTCGCAGCTTGAGCGTCTAAGTTGCGGACCGCCCGCGAAACATGGTCTGGCCGCGTACGGGGTAGATGCGCGACGGAATTTGGCCGCGTGCCGATCGATCTGGAACCCTTCTGTTTCGCGAGACGCCGCTCTCGCACGAAGGAGCACGAGCCATGTCCTACGAGGGTACCGATCGCCGTCGCCACAGACTCATTCTCACGCGCAACACCGAGTACCACATCAAAGATGGAGTCTGCGTCGCCGTCCGTGATCGCGGCTCGAAGCGTTGGTGCGAAGGTCACCTCGCCATTTCGCTCCGCCTCGAGGGTGGCGTGAAGTTCTACATGAACGGTGCCATGGTCCCGAGCCTCGTCGAGCCCGAGCCGGGAGACGCCGTCTACTTCTCGTACAAGAGCCCGTCGGGCGAAGACCGACAGCTCGTCACGAGTCGCATCGAGGCCATCAGTCGGCCACCGAAGCGGGACGTGCTCGCGTATTCGACGCTCTGTGTGAAGCGTCCTCCGTCGCGCGCACGAGCCTGACGTTCGAACGCGGCCGTCCTCGCGAGGCGCTTCGTGTGCCTCGCGCCGTTCGACCTCCACGCCTCAAGGGCGGAGGCCAGCGGAGATGAAACAGGAATACAAGAAGACGGGAAGATGGAGAATTTGCGGGTCAAAACGGCGCGGACCTGATCACTGCGGTCGAGCCATCCTCAGGCCTTCCTGTCCTCACGTCTCGCTGTTGCATCCTCAGGCTTCGAGTGGTTCGAATCGACCCGGGACCGGTCGAATCCTCTGCGTCGAGGAAACTAGAGCTCAGCCCGCGTTGCAGAAGCCTTCGTAATCGATGTAGCTCTTGATCGTCGGTGCGTCGCCGCACACGGGGCAGTGCTTGTCGCGACGCAGCTTCAGCTCGCCGAAGCGCATGCGGAGCGAGTCGTACGTGAGCAGACGCCCGTCGAGCACGTTGCCGCGGCCCAACAAGAGCTTGATGGCCTCGGTCGCTTGGATGACGCCGACGACGCCCGGAAGAATGCCGAGGACGCCAGCCTCTTGGCAGCTCGGCGCGAGGTGCGGCGGAGGCGGCTCGGGATAGAGGCACCGATAGCAAGGGCCGGTCCCTCCAGGAACGAACGTCGTCACCTGACCTTCGAAGCGGAAGATGCTCCCGTGGACGACGGGCTTCTTCAGGAAGACCGACGCGTCGTTCACGAGGTAGCGCGTGGGGAAGTTGTCGCAGCCGTCGACGACGACGTCGAACCCCTCGAAGATGCGATCGACGTTCGCGCTGGTGAGTCGTTCCTTGAACTTCACGACCTTCACGTCGGGGTTCAAATCGCGAATCGCGATCTCGGCGCTGTCGACTTTGGCCTGACCGACGCGCGAGGTCGCGTGCAAGATCTGCCTCTGCAGGTTCGAAGCATCGACCACGTCGGCGTCGACGAGCCCGAGCGTCCCCACGCCGGCCGCGGCGAGATAGAGAGCCGCCGGGCTACCGAGACCACCGGCTCCCAGGAGCAACACCTTCGAAGCGAGCAGCTTGGCCTGGCCAATCTCGCCGACCTCCGGAAGTAGGATGTGCCGCGAATATCGGTCGCGCTGCGCGTCGGTCAGGTCGGGCGGGGTCTCGATCGGGTAGCCGAGGTCTTTCCAGCGGACGAAGCCGGGATTCGCGCTCTCGACGTCGGTGTAACCCATGTCGAGCAAGGTCTTCGCGGCGAGGGCGCTGCGCGTGCCGCCCGCGCAATACAGCACGACCGGCGCATTCTTGTCGGGCACCTTCGCCTCGATCTGAATCTCGAGAAAGCCGCGTGGAACGCTGATCGCGCCCGGAATGAAACCTGCGCGAACCTCGTCTTTCTCGCGCACGTCGACGAGGACGACTGGCGGCTTCGACACGTCGTCGAGCCGCGTCTTCAGGTCTTCGAGCGACACGACACGGATGAGCTTGCGAACGTTCTGGATGAGATCGCTGTAGGTGACCGCCATGGTCTGCCATTCGTAGGCGAAGTGAGCGGCTCGTCAAGCGTGCACGTGCGTTGACAGGGCAGGGGCGGGGCTCTAGCGAGTCTTTCATGGCCGACGAGAAAGAGTCCGCGTTCGACGACCCGAACATCGCGATCAACCGCGTCTACACGAAGAAAGGCGACTGCGGAAAGACCGACCTCGTCGGAGGCCAGAACGTCGACAAAGACGATCCGCGCATCGACTCCTACGGCACGGTCGACGAGCTCAACTCGTTCGTCGGTGTCGCTCGCGAGAGTGTTCGCGAGGCGGAGTCGAGGCTCGAGGGTGACGCGCGCGACCGCATGGCCGGTCTTTCGTCCACGCTCCTTCGAGTCCAGCACGAGCTCTTCAACCTCGGCTCCATTCTCGCGACGCTCCCCGAAGACGTTCATCCGAGGCAGCCCCGCGTGACCGACATCGAGGTTCAGGCGCTCGAGTCGAGCATCGACACGTGCCAGCTCGTCCTCGAGCCGCTCGGATCGTTCGTGCTCCCGGGTGGCTCGCGCCTGAACGCCGAGCTCCACCTGGCGCGAACCGTGTGTCGCCGCGCCGAGCGCCTCACGGTGGCTCTTTCGAAGACCTCGACGGTCGACGCCGACGCCATTCGTTATCTCAACCGTCTGAGCGATGCGTTCTTCGTCTGGAGCCGCTACGCGAGTCATCTCGAGGGAGTCGCCGAGACCTTGTGGCGGCCCAACGAATCCGCGAGCGGCAAGAAGACCACCTGACCCGCGTGGTGCTGGTCCCCGCTCGGCTCCCTCGGTCGGGGCGCCGAGGGGCTGAGTCACCTCGGCGAGGTTCGGGCGAGGTGCCGCGCGAGCCGTTCGTACAACGCTGCGCCCAAAAACGGATCGTGGCTGCACACTTCGCGGAAGTCGTCGGAGCGTATCCGGATGAGGCGAGCGTGGCTCGTCACCGTCGCTGGCCGCGCGTCGTTCGAGACGCCCACGAGCGACTCGGAGAAGATGAGCGCTGGGGCTCCCAAGCTCGTTCCTTGCGCGGTCTTCACGATCCCGTCGAGGACGAGGTACGCGCAGAGATCGCCCGCATCGAGCTGCGATATCTTGCCGCCCTCCTCGACGTCGACCTCGATTCCGGCGGCCAACGCCGCGAGCACCATCGACGTGGGTAAGTCGACGAGGAGCGGATTCTGTTGGATCGCGCCGAGGTCGTTTTGCCTTTGGCTCGTCTGAACGGCGCGCGCGAGGAAGCGATCACAGACGCGAAGCGCGATGACGGAGGCGTTGTCGCGCCCGCCCTTGTCGAGCGCCCCCTGCACCAGTCCGCCGACGATGCCATCGGGCGACTTCTGACAGAGACGGGTCATCTGGGCTTCGTCGCTGATGGCGCCGTGCGCGCCGTCGGTCGTCAGGACGATGCTGTCGTTCTTGTGGAGGTCGACGAAGAAGGTGTCGACGCGAAGCGGCGTCTTGACCCCGATGGCGCTCGTCAGCGGCCTCGGAACGCGCCCCGCGGCAGCGTCGAACGCGAAAGACGTGTCGGTGACGTGGTCTTGGGTGATGAGCAGCGTCGCGCTCGAACGAGCCAAGAAGACTCGCCCATCGCCGACGTGCGCGAAGAACGCGCGGTCGCGAACCAAGAGACAGAGATCGAGCGTCGTCCCCATCGATTGGCCGCCGTGCTTGTCCGATTCCTCGAGCACGGCGGTGTGGGCTTCGGTGCAAGCCCTACGCATCATCGAAAGCACCTTGCGACGATTGTCGAGCTGCGGGACCGCCATGTAGGCGTCGAGAACGACGCTCGTGTCTTTCGAAGCAATCGCCGCACGCGCCGTCTGGAGCGCGAGCTTCGAGGCGATCTCACCTCCCTCGAGGCCGCCCATTCCGTCGGCGATCCCGAAGAGCGCGAGCTCCGGTGCGAGGAGGAGCGCATCCTCGTTGGTCTCGCGAACCGGTCCCTTTTCGCTCCTGCTGGCGATCTCCACGCGAAAGTCGAATCGAGGAAGGATCCGGCTCATCGGTGAAGACTACTGTGCCGGGCAGCCTTGCGGGGCCGAACCTGTGATGGTCTGAAAGACGCACGCACCCGAGCGGGTCGTGAGGTCGGGGCAGTCTGTCGCCTGGGCGTAGTAGTCGGAGCAGCCCTTGATCGTCCCCTGGTCGTATTGGAAGCAGGGCTTACCCGAGGAGACCTGCACCAACGAAGGGCACGTTCGGAGCGTGAGAATGCAACCGAGTTGCGTCTGCTTGGTCTCGAGCGCCGTGTGCAGGAGGTCGCACGCGGTCATCTCGTCGACGGCGACGGCGTTGGCCTTCGGATGAAACTTCCCGTCGGAGCCACCGCCGCCTTGGCCGCCAGAGCCTGCCGGCTCTGCGCTCGAGCATGCGAGCAGGCCCGTCGCGGCGAGCAACGCGCAACACGAAAGCGCGACGAGCGGCTGGACTTCTACGCGACGAACGACCACGGCGGAATACGAAAGCATCGCCGCCCCATAACACAGCGGCATTCTCTCGGGAGACTCAGCTCACTGCGGCGCGACGCACGTGCTCGCACCATCGGAGGGAAGGCATTTGCCGTTCATCATCGTGCTCGAGCACACGAGCGACCCCAAGCAGGGGGTTCCGCCGCAATCTTCTCCCTCGATCGGGAGGAGCTTGCAGACGGTGGCCGCGCAGTAGCCGTCTCCAGCGCAGAGCCCGCTCATGGTGCACGGTTGGCCCGGCTGTGGCTTGAGCGTGCACTTGCTCGACGTCGGCTCGCAGTACTCGGCGAGCGACGTGCAGGGGTTGACCTTCAGCGCCGGGTTGCAACTACCGCCAGGATCCGACGCCTTGAAGCAGACTCCGGCTCCACCGAGGTCGCACGCGAAACCAGCGGCGCACGCGTCGTCTTGTGCGCACGGGTCGTTGGCAGCTTTGAGGTTGGTGCACTTCGACGTGCCCTTGTCGCAGAACGTGCCTGTCGCGCAGAGCTTCGTGACCATTCCTCCGCAGGCGCCATCGAGCGGGATGCGGTCGCCGAGATCGTCGCACGTCCCGACACAACAGGCATCGGCGCACGACGCGGGCGGCTTGCACTTGCCCGACGCACACTCGAGACCGACGAAGCACGGGCCGCCGTTCTTCTGTCGGTTCGTGAAGACCTTGTCGCACGCGTCTTGGACGTCTTGCGGAAGCCCGTTGCTGCCCTCGCACTTCGAGGCTTGGAGCGCGGTGAGACACGCCGTCGCCGCGACCGGATCGTACTGCAGCGCGCCGAACACGACCGACGCCACGCCTTGAGCGATTTGCGGATCGGCGGCCTGCACTCGCTTGCACGTCGCCGCGTCGGGCATCTGGCCGCACTTCGTGAGCACGGCGCAGAGCGCGTCATCGTACTTGTGGGCGAAGTCCTGGAGCCTGATTCCCCCATCGGGCGTCGTCGTGTCGCTCCCGCCACAGCCCAGAGCGAGGAACGGAGTCACGGAGAGCACGGCGACGGCCGACACGGCGGCCAATGAAAGGGAAGAAATACGCATCATCGCAGGAGAGTAGCGCCGAATCACCACGCGCCCAAAACTTCGTCGGCGAAGCACGTTCCTCGCTCGGGCCGCGAGCACGCGACCGCTCGAGGTGTGTCGCCGGTGACTCGCACGAAGCGGCGCCCCGAACACGCCGGGAGGTCGATATCATCGAGAATCTAGCCACAACGGGCAAAGCTCCGGTTGGTCCTTCTGTTGCTGTGGGGTCTCTCCACACAGGAGGTCTCTTCGATGAAGCTCTCACACCCGGTTCTGCCCCTCGTCGCTCTCGCTCTCGCTCTCGCTTTCGTTTCGTTGGGCGGCTGCGGCGACCACGACGCGAAGGGTCATGCCGCAGCGAGCATTTCCGCCGCCGCGCCGACGATCGCCGTCGGCAACGGTGAGACCCGACCGGCGGTGGCCACCGCGACCGATGTGCCCAGCGTGACACCCTCCGTCGAGACCACGAAATACAGCGACACGAAGGAGCCGAAGGTCGCCTCGGGGTCGAAGGAGCACGGCTTTTCCGTCAAGCGCATCGTCGTTGCACGAAGCGTCGAAGGCCGTGAGCCTCAAGGGGCCTCCACCGCCTTCTGGAAGGGAGACTTCGACAAGCTCTACGCGTTCGTCGAGCTCGTGAACCCCGAAAAAGAAGCCGGCAAAGTGGTGGTGACGTTCGTCCCTCCGAGCGGAAAGGCTTTGAAAGGCAACGTGACGCTCGCGGTCGGCGCGACCCAGCGCTTTCGGACCTGGGCTTACTCGAGCAACGTCGATCAGAAGGGGACTTGGACGGCCGTGGTGAGCACGACCGATGGAAAAGAGCTCGCGCACCAGACGTTCGACATCCTCTGAGCGTTTGGATCTCGCGTCGTCCTATCGTGACCGCGACCGAGACCCACACGCGAAGGTCGTCCCGATCGCAAAGCTGCTTGTGCTCCGCGCCGGTGTGAACGAGCCTCCGGCGCGTCGATGACTCAGCCCTCTCAGCCCAACGCCCAAGCGTCCACCGATTCGAGCAGCCCCGACCGTGGCGCACCCTTTGGGCCGGGATTCTCGGCTGCAAGGACGGCCCCGCGTGAGCGTGGCCTCTTCTGCAACCGAACGCTCAACATGCGGGCCATCCGCGCCGTGGGCTACGACATGGACTACACGCTGGTCCACTACCAGATAGCGACGTGGGAAGAGTGCGCGTACGAGCACACGAAATCGCGGCTCCTCGCGCACGGGCTCCCCGTCGCCGACCTCAAGTTCGACGCCAGCCGAATCATTCGCGGTCTCATCATCGACACGAAGCTCGGCAACATCGTGAAGGCCAATCGCTTCGGCTACGTGAAGCGCGCTTTCCACGGCACCAAGCCGCTCGCTTTCGAGGCCCTTCGACAGACCTACGCCCGCGAGATCGTCGATCTCTCCGAGCGGCGTTGGGTGTTCTTGAACACGTTGTTCTCGCTCTCGGAGGCGTGCATCTTCGCGCAGCTCGTAGACCTCCACGACGCGGGTGCGCTCCCGAACGTGCACGGCTATCTCGCGCTCTACGAGCTGACACGCAAGAGCGTCGATCTCTCGCACATGGAGGGAAAGCTGAAGGCCGAGATCACGAGCGATCCAGAGCGATTCGTCGTCCTCGACCCCGATGCAGCCCTCGCGCTCCTCGATCAGAAGCACGCTGGCAAGGTGCTCATGCTCATCACCAACTCCGAGTGGGAGTTCACCCAGTCGATGATGAGCTATTCCTACGATCGGTACCTGCCGGCGGGGATGACGTGGCGCGATCTGTTCGACATCGTGATCGTGGGCGCGCAGAAACCCGCGTTCTTCTCCGGGCGTCCGATGATGTTCGAGATCGCCACGCCCGACGGCCTCCTTCGACCGCTCACGGGCCCTCTGCAAAAAGGGAAGAGCTACTTCGGAGGGAACGCGTCGGCGGTCGAGAGCTACCTCGGCTTGTCGGGTGACGAGATCCTCTACGTCGGCGATCACATCTTCGGCGACGTTCACGTCACCAAGCAGATCTTGCGGTGGCGCACGGCGCTCGTGGTTCGAGAGATCGAGGAAGAGATCGCGAGCTCCCATCTCGCCGAGGCCGAGCTTGCCCTTCTCGACGACGGCATGCGCGAGAAAGAGACTCTGGAGCGCGCGCACGCGGTGCTGCGGCTCGAGCTCACTCGGCTGCGCGCGGGCTACGGACCTCCCCCATCTCGCCCCGAAGCGCGGATCGTCGAGGAGCTCGCACGTCTGAAGACGGCGCTGCAGTCGCTCGACGAGACGGTCGCACCGCTCGCGCGCGCCGCCTCCGAGATCTCGAATCCGAGCTGGGGACCGCTCATGTGGGCGGGCAACGACAAGAGCCACTTCGCGCGGCAGGTCGAGCGATACGCCGACATCTACACCTCGCGCGTCTCGAACTTCGCGTTCGCCACGCCCTTCGTCTATCTCCGCTCTCCGCGCGGATCGCTGCCGCACGATCACGCTCCGAACCCGGTCCCCGCGGCAGAGACCGCGCCCGATCCGGCCGGCTACCCGTTTCGCCGATAGAGCGCGCGGCTGGACGACTAGCCATTTCTACCCCGGCTCGCGCCCTGTATCGTGACCGACTCGGAGCGACTCTCGTAGCTCCAGCGAAGAGGACCTCGTCGATGATGACCTTCAGCACCGATCCGAAGATCGCGGAGCAGCAAATGCACGCGATCATCTACTACCTGACCGCGTTCGGTTACGTCGACGGCGACTTCGACAAGAGTGAGAAGAGCTTCATCCGCGACTACATCGCGCGGCTCGTCGCGCACCGAGCCGACGACGCGATGGGCGACTCCGAGCCGGCTCTGAAGGCCGAGATCGTCACCAAGTGGACCCAGCATTTTCACGAAGTGCTCGACTCGGTCGAGGCCGAGATCGAAGAGAACCTCAAAGAGCCGGTGGCCGACGGTGAGAAGAGCGTCGACTTCGTGATCTCGCGGCTCAAGCTGCGTTGCTTCGAGCTCTTCAAGCAGTTCACCGACGACTCACGCGTCGCGCTCTTGGGCACGGTCGACGAGCTGATGATGGCCGACGGAACGAGCCATCCGAACGAGGTCACGTTCCGCTCCGAGATTGCGGCCCTCCTCGACGCTCCCTTCGAGCTCGACGAGATCGAAATCGAGACGCTCGAAGAGGGCGCCGTCGTCATCGGCGAGGCGGTCGAGGTCTCACCCGCCGTTCAAGATCATCCGTTCTTCTCGCGCTCCGAGGTCGACTACTCCGCAGACAAAGAGACATTCGACAAGCAAGCCGAGCGCGATCTCGACGTCCTTCGCCGCGTCATGGCGAAGATGGAAGAGCGGGGTCGTCTCGGCACCGGCAAGCTCAAGCTCGGTACGACGTTCCAAGATTTCGCCGACGACAAGCCCTTCACCGACGGGCACGTGATTGTCCACCCGCCCCGCGGCAAAGACCACGAGCTGCTCGTGCTCGGCGATCTCCACGGCTGCTACTCGTGCCTCAAAGCCGCCCTCTTGCAGGCCGATTTCTTCACGAAGGTGCAGGCGTACAACGACGATCCCGAGAACAACCCGAACATGCTTCTCGTGCTCCTTGGCGACTACATCGACCGAGGCCGCTACAGCTACAGCGGCGTCTTACGAACGGTGCTTCAGCTCTATCTCGCCGTGCCCGACCACGTCATCCCGCTTCGCGGCAACCACGAGTACTACGTCGAGCTCAACGGGCGTGTGTACGGCGCGGTGAAGCCCTCGGAGGCCATGACCTCGATCCAGCACCTCGCCGCGAACTCGGTCTTCGGCGAGTACATGAACCTCTTCGAAGCGCTCCCCCATCAGTTCGTGTTCGACAAGCTGTTCTTCGTGCACGGCGGCATCCCGCGCGACGACACGATGGCCGAGAAGTGGGAAGGGCTCGAGTCGTTGAACCTCTTCGATATCCGCTTTCAGATGCTGTGGAGCGATCCGAGCCAAGCCGAGTCGGTCCCGGTCGAGCTTCAGAAGCAGAGCGCGCGCTTCGCGTTCGGAAAGCGTCAGTTCCGCAGCTTCATGCACAAGATCGGGTGCTCGACCATGATCCGCGGCCACGAGCGCATCATCGAAGGCTTCCGCGAAGTCTACTCCGAGCCTGACGCGCGCCTCCTCAACCTGTTCTCCGCAGGCGGCAAGAACAACGAAGATCTGCCGCGCGACTCGAACTACCGCGAGGTGACTCCGATGGCACTCACCATCCGCCACAAGGCCGGCATCAACGAGGTCGTGCCGTTCGAGATCCAGTACCAGAAGTACAACACCGCCGAGACCAACGCCTTCTTCCGCGAGACGCTCGGCGCCTGAAGCGCGAGGGGGGAGAAGACAGCTCGTCTCCCTCTCCCCGCGCTGGGCTTCATCGGCCCGCTCCTCGTCGCCGCGATTCTGCATTCCTGAGTCAACCGCCAAGACACCAAGGACGCCAGAAGAAGGCCTCGAATCACCTTGTTTTGGCGTGCTGAGCGTCTTGGCGGTTCAACTCCGGTGACTCCAATCACGCTCGCTGATTGAAACGCGAGCGCGCTAGATGAGCTCGTAGGCAGGGATCGTCAGAAAGTCGGCGAGCTCCGAGTCGGTCGAGAGACGGTCGAACAAGTCGCGGGCTTCATCGAATCGTCCCTCCGAGAACCGCGCCTTGCCGACCTCGGCTTCGATCGCGCCGAGCTCTTCGGCGACGACCTGCCTGAATCGCGGAACTGTGAGTCGCTCGCCACCATCGAGCGTCGCTCCGTGACGCAGCCATTGCCACGCTTGGCTGCGCGCGATCTCGGCCGTCGCAGCGTCTTCCATCAGGTTGTAGAGCGGCACGCAGCCCGAGCCGCGCAGCCACGCTTCGAGGTATTGGATCCCGACCTTCACGTTGTGACGGAGGGCCTGCTCGGTTCGCTCGCCCTCGGGGCAAAGCACGAGGTCTTCGGCGCTCGCGCTGTAGTCGGCGCGCGGCATGCTCTCGATCTGGTTCGGCGTCTTCATCCCGGCGTCGAAGATCTCTTTGGCGATCGATACGAGACCCGGGTGAGCAACCCACGTCCCGTCGTGGCCATCACCGACCTCGCGCGTTTTGTCGGCGCGGACCTTCGCGAGCGCGGCATCGTTCGCCGCTGGATCGCCCTTGATCGGAATCTGCGCGGCCATGCCGCCCATCGCGTGGACTCCGCGCTTGTGGCAAGTCTTCACGACGAGCTGGGTGTACGCGCGCATCATCGGCTGGGTCATCGTGATGAGCGACCGATCAGGCAGCACGTACTCGGGGCGCGCACGGAACGCCTTGATGAAGCTGAAGATGTAGTCCCAGCGTCCGCAGTTGAGGCCCGACGAGTGATCTTTCAGCTCGAAGAGAATCTCGTCCATCTGGAACGCCGCCGGCAACGTCTCGATGAGCACCGTCGCTTTGATCGATCCGACCGGAACCCCGAGCTTCTGTTGCGCCGCCACGAACACGTCGTTCCAGAGGCGCGCTTCGAGATGGCTCTCGAGCTTCGGCAGATAGAAGTAGGGGCCTGTGCCCTTCGCCAACAGCGCCTTCGCGTTGTGAAAGAAGTAGAGACCGAAATCGACGAAGCTCGCAGGAGCGGGGCGACCGTCGACCCAGAGGTGCCTCTCCGACAGGTGCAAGCCGCGCGGCCGGACGAGGAGCGTCGCGGTGCGCTCACCGAGCTTGTAGCTCTTGCCGTTCGTCGGATCGTCGTAGGTGATCGTCCCGCGCACGGCGTCGACGAGGTTTTCCTGCCCGCGAATCACGTTGTCCCAGGTGGGCGCGGTCGAGTCTTCGAGGTCGGCCATGAACACGTTCGCCCCCGAGTTGAGGGCGTTGATGATCATTTTGCGGTCGACCGGCCCGGTAATTTCGACGCGGCGATCGAGCAGGTCTTTCGGAAGCGGCGCGACCTTCCAAGCACCTTCACGGACGGCCTTGGTCTCTTCGAGAAAGCGAAACGACTCGCCGCCGTCGATTTTCTTCTGTCGCTCTTTGCGCGCGGCCAGGAGAGCTTCGAGGCGCGGACGAAAGGAAGTGACGAGGCTTTCGACGAACGCCAACGCCTGAGCCGAAAGAATCGCCTCGGCGCCGACCGGTGCGGGATTCGTCATCGTGATGTTGCCGGTCATGTTGCTCTCCCAAGGTCTCGCGCCGGTCGAATGACGCGAAGCGCTGTAACACTACCCCAAAAGTGACGACATACCGTCCTGTGTCAAGTTCAAACGTAATTTCAGATACTTAACCATGTGGCTCGCGTCTCCGACCCGCCGTCGATGAATATCCGTGGAGTCTCGTTCTCTGTCCCGGTAGAAAAAAGGAGCCGTTTTGTTGAAATGGGAAGGGTCGCGCTTTTCCCTACACAGTCGCCATCGGCTGCATTAAGGCTGTGGCTCCGCCGCTCAGGCGGGACTTGGGGGAGACGACCGATGAACGCGACCATCCAAAGCCTCTGTCACCGCGCGACCCTCGTCGGAGCGCTCCTCGTTGCTGCTTCATTCTCGAGCGTGCTCACGGGCTGCAGCCCTTCGAGCACCCCCGCTGCCGCGACGCCGAACACCCTCGGTGGCGAGAACGTCGCGCTCGAGAACGTCGGTCCGTTGAACGACTCCGCGCCTCCCGGCGACGTGGAAGTCGGCTGGACCGACAACGGCACCCCGATTCGTCTCCTCAGCGGGCCAGGTCGCGAGCACGAGCTCGTGAAGCCTGTCACGGCCGGACATCATCGAAGCAGCCTCAGCGTCGCGCCTCCTTCGAATGCCCACGGATTCGGCGGCGCCAAGAAGAAGTCGACTCCGAAAAAGTGATCGACCGGGCCTCCCGCGGCCTGTTCCCCCATCGAGATGCGTTTCGGCTGCCCGATCGTGCTACGAATCGACGGGGGAACACGCTGGGCCGGTGGGGCGTCCTAAGGGCTCGGTCGCCACCGAAAATCATTCGCGGATCGCCGTAGGCTCGTCCGGGTCGGTGCGTTCTCTCCTCTGAGCCGTCATGCGCTGCGAATCCTGCCGAGAGTTTCTGGATCTGCAAGCGGCGCGGTTTTGTCCGAGCTGCGGAGCCACGATCGCCGAGCCGCCACCCGATCCTTTGATCGGTCAGTTGGTGGGGCGGCGCTATCGCATCTCGAGCTTGGTCGCCGAAGGCGGAATGGGCCGCGTCTACGCCGCCGAGCAGAGCATGGGCGAGGCCTCGCGCAAGGTCGCGATCAAGGTTCTCTTGGCCGAATACTCGGGCCGCGAGCTCGACATGCAGCGGTTTTCGCGCGAGTGCAGCACGGTCGCCGAGCTCGAGCATCCGAACACGATCAAGTTCTACGATTACGGCGACACCGACGACGGCGATCTCTTCATCGCCATGGAGTTTCTCTCCGGCGAGTCTCTTTCACAGACGCTCAAAGAAGGGGCGATCCCTTCCGAGCGCGTCGATCTCATCATCGGCCAAATCTGCGGCTCACTCCAAGAGGCGCACGATCACGGGATCATCCATCGCGATCTGAAGCCCGATAACATCATCCTCACGTCTCCCGGCGGCCAGCCCGATTTCGTGAAGGTGCTCGACTTCGGCATCGCCAAGCGGGTCGGCGGAAAAGATCCGAAGCTCACTCCGCTCGGCGTCGTCCTCGGTAGCCCGCCGTACATGAGCCCGGAGCAGTTCACGCTCCAAGACATCGACGCCCGCAGCGACATCTACTCGCTGGGCGTTCTCGCGTTCCAAGCGCTCACTGGCAAGCTTCCGTTCCAGGCGCGCGACCCGCTCGAGTGGGCCCATCTGCACATGAACACCGAGCCGCTCAGCTTCGATGCGACCGAGGCGGGGCCGTTCGTTCCGGATCACATGCGTCAGGCCATCTTGCGGGCGCTCGCGAAAGATCCGGCCAACCGGCCTCAGTCGATGCGCGAGTTCTTCGCCGACTTCACCCTCGGCAGTGGAACGCTCCCGCCGGGGCGGCTCCCGTCGCTCTATCCGCTGTCGCACGACCTCATGCTGATGGCGACGAACCCCTCGGTCGCTCCGTCGATGGGGCTTCGTCCTGGCTCGTCTCCGCCGCGCGCCGGCTCGTCACCGCCGCGGGGTCGTTCCGGCTCGGCGACCCCCGCCGCCGCGTTCACGCCCCGCTTCTCGTCGCCTCGATCGACCGGAGGATCGAGCCCCCAGAACCCCGTGTCGCGTGGCGCGAGGCCACCCCCGCGCGAGAGTGCTGCGCCTGTCTCCGACGAAGCGCCGACCCACATTCGCCAGGCCGATGCGACGAACGATCAGTCGTTCCCCGACATCTCGCTGAGCGAGATCCGGCGCTCGGAGCTCGATGGTCTCGGGCGTCTCAGCGACGAAGGCTCGCAAGACCAACGGTTCGGCAAGCTGGGAACGGTCGTCATGGCCGGATCCGACGCGCCGCCCGATCCGCTGACGGGTCTGCCCGCCGGGTCGGCCGCTTCGGGCTCGCCCGACAGACCGCGCATGACGATGCCCGATCTCTTGCCGCCCACGGTGCGCGATCCAGCTGCACTGGTACAGCTGCAGTCGAGACAAAGAAGTAAGAAAATCGTTCTTGCAGCAGGGATACTGATTGGGGTCGGCGCGCTCGTCGGGCTCGGCTTCTGGGTCTCGAGCTTCTACGTCGACGATACCCCCGCGAAGGCCCCGCGGCACACGCCCAAGCTCAACGCCGATGGGCCGACGACGCATGTCGACATTCCGACGAGCTCGCCTGCCACGACGAGCGTCGCGGCTCCTCCGGTGACCTCGTCGACGGCCGCGCCTTCGAGCGCCCCGAGCGAGCTCTCTCCATGTCAGACCGCCATCTTTTCGGCCGTCTCCGGTCGATGCGACTCGGCCAAACGATCGTATGCGCGATGCCTCCCGGAGAGCCCCTACGAGCCCTCCGCCACACGCGCCATGACCGGCCTCTGCCCCTAGTGGCGGGTGGTTTTCGCCGATAGCGGCGCGATCTCGGTAGCTCGCGTGCTCGCGTACATGAAGTACGCTCCGCGCGTCGAGCCACCGAGCTCGCTTGCTCTCGACAAAAACCACTGTGCGACTGCGTGGCTTGTCTCGATAGCGGCGAAAACGAATCCGCCGCTGAGCTCGATAGCGGCGCGATCTCGGTAGCTCGCGTACATGAAGTACGCTCCGCGCGTCGAGCCACCGAGCTCGCTTGCGCTCGACGAAAACCACTGTGCGACTGCGTGGCTTGTCTCGATAGCGGCGAAAACGAATCCGCCGCTGAGCTCGATAGCGGTGCTCTCGACGAAAACCACTCGCTGTCTTCTTGTTTCAATCTCCGCTGGCTGCCGCTCAAACGCTCCAATCCACTCCGAGGCGCGGCGGCGGAGCCGGTCGTGCGAGTCAGCGGCGAGGGCGGCGCTTTCGGGAGATGAGGAGGGCGGCGAGGAGGGCGGCTGCGGAGGCGGCGGCGAGGGGGTCGCGGTCGCTCGAGCCGAAGGTGCAGTTGCAGCCGCCAGAAGGATCGTCGTGGGAGACACTGACGGGGCCGCCGCCGGCGCCGGTGGGGGCTGCGCCGCCGCAGCTACCCTGGGGGCACGGATCGACGGTGGTGTGCTTGATGCCGACGATGCAGAAGTCGTCGATGGTCCAGCCTCCGAGCTCTTTGCCCGGGTCGCTGTTGATCTCGTACTTGACCTGGATCTGGTCGTTCGCGACGAGCTTGGTGAGATCCACGTCTTGGAAGCGCCACTCGCGGTCGGTGTGATCGACCTTGCTCATGTCGCCAATGTTCGAGTCGAGGTTGGTCCACGCCACCTTGCCGTTGCCGTAAATGGTCGCGTGATCGAAGTGCCCGTCTTCGACGTTGAGCCAGCGGCGATACTGGAGTCGGACGACGTCGTAGCCCGTCGTGTCGACGACGGGGCTCAGCGCGAAGTTCACTTTGTCGGGCTGGTAGAGGCCGTTGTGATTCGGGAGATCGCCCAGATCGTTGCCGAAGGCCTTCTTGCCCGAGAAGGCCTCGGGCGGATCACCGTTGGTGCTGGTTCCCTTGGGCCGTCCCCATTCCCAGTCGTCGGCGCCGTCTTGGGCCATGCCCATCGAGAGGCCGTGGGTCCAGCCCTGCGCGGCCGGATCGGTCTCGAAGTCGGTGCAGTAGAGGTTGTCGACGGCGCCGATGTAGAACTGGTACCAGCGATCGGCGGCGTTGTCGGGGAGCATCAAACCGTTCGTGCCCGCGAATTGCGCCGTCACCGAGTACTGTACGACGCTGCCTGCGGGCTGAACCGGAATGACCGCAGTGAGAGTCGAGCCGCTCACCACCATCGGGATGTCGTCACCGAGCGACTGCTGCTGCTGGTTACGCCACTTCAGCGACGCCGAGGTCAGCGCATCGTCCGGGCACTGCGCGAAGAGCCCGTGAAGCTCGGCTGTGATCGTGTATCCGTCTTGCTTGACCGGCTCGAGCGAGAGAGGGCTCCCGTCGGCCGAGTAAGCACGCAGCCCGTGGAGCGCGAATGCTCGGTTGATCTCGCAGATGTTCGGTGTCCCGTTCTCGAGGTTTCCGTCGTCGTCGTCGGCGGCGATGATCTCGGGGTACATCGTCGGGATGTCTTTCGCGCGCCGGATCCCTTCGTAGTAGAGAAAGTTCGCGTGCGCGACGCCAGCGGTCGGTCCGAGCTTGTCGACCAACGCCTTGCGGAGATCCCAGAGTGACTGGCCGATGATCTTTCCATCTTCGTGGACCTCGCCGACGAGGTCTTCGGGCCAGTGATTCTCTTGGTTCGGCGGGTCGAGATCGCGCAGGGGGACGTCCGTGAAGAAGAACCCGCGCGCCGTCCCCGGATCACCCGTGATCGTCGCCGCTAGGTAGTCGGATTGACCTTCGCTGAGCGCTCCCTCGAACACTCCGACGCCTTGGATGATGGCGTGGTTGTGAATCGAGTGTCCGTACTCGTGGTAAACGACGTCGGCGATTCGCCCCGTGTTCTCGCAGCCCGATCCGCTCTTGAAGAAGTTGATCCGGGTGCCGTCGGAGAAGGCGTTGCAAACGTCGGTGATGTTGACCGAGGCGCTGACCTGGTCGGTGAGAAACGAGAGCGACGGCGCGAACGTCTTCGAGTACTCGCGAACCTGGCGCGCATGCACCAGCGTGTCGAGCTGGGCATCGACGAGCTCGTCGTTCGACGCGTCCCAAATGAACGAGCCTCCGTCGGGTACCTGAAAGCCGATTTGCGCGCCGGCTCCGGCCTGATTCGCGATCGACACATCGCTCCCGTTGGCGAACGCGATGACATCGGATTGTGCGCCAGCGAACGTGAAGGCTCCGAGCGTGTTCGTCGCAGTGCCCATCGTGTCGACGGTGAGGGCGGCATCGATCGCCAGCACATCTTGGCGAGGTCCGAAGGTCGGGGCGCGGGTCGTCACGTGAAGCGACAGGTTCGCTCCGGCGAAGTGAAGGAGCTGTTTGCGAGCGACCGGGGTCCCCGTTCGTGCGTCGACGAACACTTCGAATCGACCGATCGCTGCCTGCGGCGCTGCGTGGCCGGAGAGGCCCCGCGTCTCGACGACGATGCTGCGCACGACGCGAAATGCGAGATGCCCATCGTCACCCGTGAACGGCAACACGAAGGCTGAGCTCGGCGAAGAGACCACGCTCGACGCTCCGAAGTCGCGCTCGACGAAGGTCTTTGCGGCCTTGCCGATCTCTGCGCCATCCGCACCCGAGGTCGGCAGATCGAGGACGACGCCATTCATCGGGAACGCTTCGGATCCGATCATGAGCATCTGCCCGTTCTTGAATCGGAAGCTGAGCTGTCCGCCTCGAACCTCGAGGCGCTCGCCTCGTCGGGTGACGTAGGACTGCTGGAGCCCGACGGTCCGCATGGGAACCGACGAGAGCCCGTCGCCTCGCGGCGCCGTGTCGAGATCGTTCGACACGACCTCGAAGTCGCTCGCGATCGAGCCCGGCGCGAGAAGCGCGATGTGGCGCTCCAAGAAGGCGTGGGCGAACCCCTCGGCGGTCTTGGCTTGCTCGACGGCGCCCTTGGCGGGGATCCCTCGGCCGAAAAGGCGGCTGGGTACACCTGTAGCTGTGTTGAAGCTGGCTCGGTAGTCGCCGCCGACGTCGGCCTTCAGAAGACTGAAGGCTCCGGCGAGCGCGCGCGGGGCGCGATCCCACACCACGAGCTGCGAGATGGCTCCGCTCTTTCCCGAAGGCAGCTCGAGCTCGGGGCGGCCTTGCGTCGTGCTCGACGGTTGGAACGCGAACGCGTGGCCAGCGCCCAGGCCGAGCGCGGCGAGCGCGCTCAGGCAACCGAGGACGGATCGGGAGAAGGCGAGGGACAGACCTCTTTGCATGAGACTCCTACGGCGCCGCGGTCGAGCGGCGAGACGGTGCAGAAAAAACGGGGCGTCGGCGTCGTAAGACAAGGCGCGACCGGTGCGTGTGAGGGAAGGCGCCGATCGGAGGGACGCGCAATCTCGCTCCATCGCCGGAGGGACGGAAGGGCTTCGAAGAGCTATCGAGCCGCCTTTGAGGTCTTGAGAGGTTGGCCAGGGTCATCGGCGTCGGTCTCGTCGACGGTCCACGCGAGCGCTTCCTGCATCGTCTCGGAGGCCTCGGGGCCGTATTCACCGTGTCGCGCGTGAGGAATGACGATGAAGCGCGCGTGTCGACCGGCTTTGGCGAGGTCGGTCGCTGCGTCCATGAGCGGCTGGCGAATGTCGAGCTGGCCGGCCATCAGCAAGATCGATCGCGTTTGCTGGAGACCGCCAGGTCGGGGCGCACGGGGGCCTCCGATCAGGATGACCCGCGGGTAGCGATCCGAAAACCGCGTCGAGAGCGCTTCGGCTCGGAGCGCACCCGCGCTGTACCCGATGGCGACGAGATGCTCCTTGTCGAGAGGGGCTTTTCGCTCGGCTTCGACGACCACCAGCGCCCGCGAGATGCGCTGGTCGAGCGCGACGATGTCGGCACCCCACTTCGCCCGACCGCCGTCGCATTTCACGTCTCCGATGAACGACACGATCGTTCCGAAGTGTCTTGCGACGTCGGCCCAAGCCGAGAAAGCGAGCGGATCGCCGCAACGGCCGTGGAGGTAGACGAAAACACGCGACGTGCTCTCGTCACCGAAGACGACGAACACCCGCTTGTCTTTGCCGACCTGCAGCGTTCGGACTTCTGCCGGGACGTTCGGGCTCACGGGGGCGGCCGAAGAAGCGTTCGCCGCAGGTTCCGCCGAGAGCGTTTCGGGGGAGGGGGGCGCCGAGGCATCGGGCGCGGCGGCAACGGGCACGACGTGCGTCACCGTTCGTTCGGCGAAAGCAGGCTCGGAGGTGGGCCGCGCAAGGGCCGGCCTGTGACACGCGACTGCGCATGCAGAGCTCGCGACGAGCACCAACGACACGACGCGGGCCAAGAATCGCTTCGTAGCGCCGCGCTCGAGGGGTCTGCGACGTCGTGTCTGCACTGTCGCGTCCATGGTAGCAGTCATGCCATGGCGACCAAGAGCGACCCAAATAACGATGCAGCCAGCCCCGTCGACGTCTTTCGCCGCGAGGCCGAGGCCGAGGCTGCACAACGCAAGCTGGTCGAAGAGAGCGCAGCCGGGCTCACCAACCGATGCCCGGAGTGCGGAGCGCTCGGAAGCCTCGAGCCGTTCGGTGAAACCGGCGAGCTTCGGTGCCTTGACTGCGACGTCACGGTCGCCAACGTCTCGCGCCTCGGCGGTCTCGGTCGCAAGTAAATCGCGTCCCACTCACCCACGCCGCCTCTCGATGAGGTCTGCGTGGGGCGCTCACTCGGGATGCGTGAGCACGACGACCCAGCGTCGATCCGAAAGTGTCTTTTGGGCGAACGCCTTGAAGCGCTGAAAGAGGTCGGCGCCCTTTTGCGTCTTGAGGACGAGCTCCCCGCCGAAGAGCAAGCGACGTAGACGCTCGCGCGGGTCCGAGAGCCGATCGCGTTCTTCGTCGTCAGCGGCTTCAGCCCCGGCTTTCAGGCTCTGCTCCACCACTTCGCCGCGACCGAGGCGCCCGAGCAGATCGGTCATGATCTTCTCCGACGCGTCGATGAGCTCGTCGGGCGCCTGCACCGTGACGACAAGCTGCCCGCTTGGAGTGACCCACGCGCGAGCGCGCGCGCCAGGCACCGAAACGAGCGCGGGGCGACTCAGCGACGCTGACGATTCGCCGTCGAGAAGCTCGCGCGCGACGCGAGCCGAGCCGCTTCGGTCGGTTGGGATGCCGATCATCAACCAAGCGCTGTGTCCACCGCCGGTCCCGTGGACCTCGACTCGGCCCAAACGCGGGCCCGGCGCGACATGCTTGCACGAGGCTTCGCTCGGACCGGTCAGCCACCGGCCGACGGTCTTTCCAACGAGCGTGCCTTGTCGCTCTTCGACGTTCCCGAGCACCGCCAAGCTCAGCCCCGAGCTACCGAGCGAGCGCCATCTCCTCGCGCTCCGTTCAGGGTCACCGCGCGAGATCTGAGCGAACGAGCCGAGCGGCTCGAGCATCGATGGGTGCTCGGGTGAGAGCCCGGCCGCGAGCGGCACGAGGCCCAGCGTTTCACGTCCCCAACGCCGCTCGAGATCGGTTCGCGCGATCGACTGCGCTTCGACGATCCCGTCGCTCGTCACCGGCTTGCCGAAGAGAACACCGGCCGCCGCTCCAGCCACCCGCTCTGCGAGCTCCGTCGAGACCTCGCCCTTGCGAGGCGCAGCGTGCGCGAACACCCCGACGCCGCGCGGGTCGATGAGCGGCTCGATCGCCACGCCGTCGATCTCGCTCGTCGCCAACGTCGCCGCGAGCGCGACGAGCGACGCGGTGCCCCATTGATGAGGCTCTTCTTCTTCGAGCGCGCACGGATCGGCGAGCGCCACCCAGAGCTCACCCTGTCCTGTCTCGATGCGGACCTTCGGAACGAGGCTCGCCGTGCTTGGCAGCGCGGCTTTCGAGATCGCGTCGCGAACAGCGTTCACCGATGCGTCGGTCGCGTCTGCGTCGAGCAGAGCGGTGGCCACTGCCTGCGGATTGACCTTACCAACCGCCGGCGCAGCGAGCGCCCACCACGACGCGATTGTCGCAGCCTCGACGGGATCGGTCGCGTGCAGCACTTGCCGCGATGCCACCGACGGATCGAAGCTCTCGTTGCCCGCGTTGGCGAGCTCGGCTTCTACTACTGCCGACGCGAGGCCCGTGGCGCCTGCGAGATCGGCCTCGGAGTCGACCGGCCGCGAGGTCACGGTCACGAAGATGCACCCACCATGCGGCTTCGTGACGCCACCGACCTCGTCGATCGAGAAAGGCACGCGCAGTCTTCCGAGCTTCGCGCGAAGCGGTGAAAGCGGTCGTCCCATTCGCTCGGCCGCCGCTGCCGCCGCGCGCGGATCCGAGACTGGAAACGCGACGCTGATCCGCGCTACGCCTCGCGCGACCGAAAGCGACCGAACGACTGACGTCGTTCGCGCCGGCAGCCAAGTCTCGGCGTCGGTCGCTCCATCGGGCCAGCTCGGCGTCGCGAGAAGCGCCTGCTCGGCTTGCGTCTTCGCCGTCGCGGGACCCACGACTGCAAACGAGACACGCCCGGAAGTGAACGCTTTCACGCGTGCTTGCTCGACCACGGCCAAGCTCGTCGGTTGATTGTCAAAGAGGGCGAGCTTGCTGCTGCATCGGTTGAGCTCGGTGAGCTCAGCGGGCTCTGACGGCAGCGGTCCGAGACTGCGAAGACGCGCCTCTGCGCGGGTCAGATCGGCTTGTGTGACCTTCGCGGCGAGCGCACGTGCCACCGCGGCGAAGAACGGCGCGAGCTCGGTGTCCGACGCGTGCGCCGTGAAAAAAAACGCGTCGCGATCCACGCGACGCCCGATGCGTATCCCCGCCGTCGTCAGACGATCTTCGAGCAGCAGCGCCAAGACGAGATTGGCTCGTGGCGACGCCTGCGTGACGATCGCGACCGCGACCCCTGCGGCTGGGTCGCCTTCGCGCGTCACCATCGTCAACCGCGGATGTCCTTCGGCGACCTGAAGCTCGATTCGCCCGACCGCGTCGGACGACTCACCGAACGCTCCCGCCGTTCGCTGCAGGCTCGCGTGCCCTCCCGAGGCGCTGCACGCTGCGAGCGCGAAGCCGACCAGAGTGACGGATGCGAATCGCCCGACACGCCTTCGCAGGCCAACCACGCCCACGCTCAACGCTCGATGTCTGCGGAGGAACGAGGGGCGATCTTGAAGCCCTGAAAGTAGGTGAGAACCCCAGTAATCGACTTCAACGAATCCCCAGCAGCGAAGCCTTCGCTCTTCAAATCGAACAGCTCGTTCGACACGCCGACGATCTCGTCAGCTGAGATCCCACCGCCGATGTCGATGTCAAAGCTGTACCTGCCCTTGGAGCTTTGGGCCGCGTTCGGCAGACTCACCTGCTCGAAACGAACCAGCATCCCGAGCCATCGACGCGCGTTCCTGTAGCCTCGCACGGCATCCCAGCGCGAAGTATCGGTTCCGGCTCGAACAAGCGTTGCGGGCGGATGGTTGCCGTTTTCGAAGCGGAACGTGAGTGTTCCTGTCGCCTCGGGAAGGGTTCGGCACCCGTGAAACATGAACGTGCTTGGTCCAAGAAATTCGGTGTACGAACCGAGGGTATCGACCACATCTCCTTCGTAGACGCGGAGATCAGGTGGAGTAAAGCCAGCGTTGAATATCTCAAGGCCCGAGTAGGGAACCGGCTCGACGCCTTCCACGGGGACATCCTCAACGTAGATGTTGCCCGTTTGCCCACCGCCGGTCTCGTCGAAACGATCGACCGCAATTATGACCTGGCCGGTCAGCGACACGCTCTGTGCAGCGGGAATTGCGCACCCTGTGCTCGCCATATTGCTGTCGTTCAGCCACGTAGCTTCACCGACCACGTCGCGCACACGTTCGCCCTGCCCGAACTCGGTCGGAACCGGTTTGTGGATGGGATCGCCGGTGTCACCCGAACTGGTCCCATCACATCCGGCAAGCGCCGGTACGAGCAGGACCGCCCCGAGTAAGGTAACGCGACAAGCCGCGCGGTTGGTGAACGACGGTTTCTCGTGTGCAGAATGAAGCATCGCCTCGGTGTCACCTACCACAGCAAGGCGAACGGGGGCGGCAGAATTATCGACAATCAACGCCAAAAAAAGCCGCCCCAGCGGTCCTATTGGTCGCACTCAACCGCGCCGAACTTGTTGGCCGACACATGCATTCTCCATGTCGGCGGGACTGTCGGCGGGACACCCGCGTCCTTGTAGATCGAAACGCCGTCGGTGGAACTGTTGGCTCGAAACTGCCCGCCAACTCCCGTCATGAAACATGCTTTGCCCGCGACGTCGGCGCCCAGATTGAACGTCTGCTCTGAGCCGAATGCCCAACTCACGGCGCCGAGGGTCGTTGTGACATCCACACAAGCTGCGGAGCCAGCCGAATTGCCGTTTGCAGTCAGCTTCCAGTTGGTCCCGTCGTTCGAGACCTGGATCCAGTCCGAAGTCCGGTTGAACCCGCAGGTGTCGTTAAGTGTAGATGCGCAGTCAACACGGTCGGTGGGGTTGTGCACTTCGACAAGAAAGCATCGTCGGTGGGCAGTCACCAGTCCGAGGTTTACCACTGTCTGGGTGAACTGGTTGAAGTTCGCTGCCGGAACAGGTGTGGTTCGACCGGAAACTGTGTTCACTGAAATCGCGGAGCCCTGGAGCAAGAAAGACCCGTATGTCGGGTCGGGGGATACCAAAAGCTGATTGATTCCGCTCACCACGTTCACGGTTGACACTGAGACAGTCTGATCGAAGACCTTGTCGAGGTTGCCGGCGAGCCCCGTAAGGAAGGTGCTGTAGCTTGCGTGGGCGCCCATCCCGCCCGTTGCAGGGGAGTACACGGCGAGGCTCCCCTGGGGAATCGACCCGCTGAATGCGTCCCGTGTTTGGTTGGTGGGCTCGTCGCTGACACCATCTTCCGGCTCGATCGCGCAGCCAAAGAGGAACACGCAGAGCCAAGCCGGAATCGGTGGTCACTGTCAGGACGGGGGCTGCGGGCAAGGCCAAACCGGTGGTCACTGTCAGGACGGGGGCTGCGGGCAAGCTTCAGGTCGGTGTTTCGAACGCTGCAGCGTCGGCGGCCTTCGCAAGCACGAATCTCCCGATGGCTTCGAACGGGACGTCGGCAGGGCAGATGCGCCGCTTCTGCGTCAGAACGTCGACCGGTACGAAGGCAAAGCCTCGGGCGGCAGCGTCGAAGTCGGGCATGCTTCGCGATGACGCGAGAACGAGCGCCATCAAGCCTGGATAGGCTCCGTGTGACGCTCGCATCCGCTCGCCCTCGCCGACGTCACACCGTCCGCACGCGAAGCAGCGCGAAAAGGTCGTGATCTCGTCGCGTTCGCCGACCGACAACGCTGGCAAGCGATCGGGACCGTAGTTCTGGCGGAAGAGCTTGATGCCGGTGAACGCTCCCGCCATTCGCGCGAAGAGCACGCGAACGAGTGCGACAGCGAGCACGATGGCCGCGAGAGCACGACCGGAGGCGACGATCTTCTTCATGCTTCGACCGAGGGAGGTAGCGTTCGGATTGACCGTACCATTTCTCGTCCAGACCACCGTTGTGACGGTGTCATCGTTACGGTGTGACGCTCGAACGAGCGTTGTTACGGTCGCTGAAACCTGCGTAACCGTCGCGATATCCCGGGGATCGCTCTTGGCATGCGCCCTGCACAAGGGGTCGGCATGGAGACGACGACCGAGACCACCCGCCCCGCCGCTTTCGCTGCCGACATCGCTCTCGATGATCGAGCCCAGACGCTTCTCATCGAAGGATTGATCGCCGGCCGTGAGCGAGCCTGGCGCGAGTTCCACGGTCGATACGATCGCCTCATCTATCGCTGCATCACGAAGGTGACCTCGCGCTTCTCCTTCGTCAGCCACGACGACATCCGCGAGATCTACGCGACCCTCTTGGTGCAGCTTCTGTCGAACGACATGCACAAGCTCCGCTCGTTCGACGCTTCGCGCGGCAGCCGCTTCAGCTCGTGGATCGGCCTCCTCGCCGTCAACGCGGCTTACGACTATCTCCGCTCACTTCGCCGCGAGCCCAACCGCGCCCCGATGGCCGAGGCCGAGAGCCTCCGCTGCGAGCGCCCTTCGCCTCTCGAGAACTTCGAGCGCCGTGAGCGCGCGACCCGCGTCTCCAACGTCTTGTCGCAGTTCTCGGCCAAAGACCAGGAGTTCGTCGAGCTCTACTTCACCGAAGGCCTCGAGCCCGAGCAGGTCGCCGAGCGCATGCACATCAGCGTGAAGACCGTCTACTCGAAGAAGCACAAGATCCAGAGCCGCCTCGAGGCGATGCTCAGCCACGCTGCCTGATCGACGGAATACGTCGAGCGCCGATCCCATCGGCTGGATCCTTCGCCTTCGTCTTCGTCACCGTCTTCGTCACGTCGTCTCCTCCCGCCTTCGTCTCAACTCGTTCGACCTCCCGTCGGCTCGGTGTTCAACGACATCGGGCCGACGCCTTTTGTGTCGTTCGATCACGTCCCATGACTCTTGTTTGCTCGTGCGCTGCGCTGCGCTGCGCTCCGCTGCGCTGCGCTGCTCGGCTCGCGCTGGTGCTCGTGTCGAGAGCGGGTCGTGGCTCGTCGTTCGAGTCTTCGGAGCCGAGACTTCGCTCGTCAGTCGGTGGGGAGCCGCGGGTCCGAGGCGCGACGGCGGCGCAGCGTCTTCTTGAGGAGACCGATGAGATCTCGCGACGAAGCACGCGCGAGGAGGAGCGCGCACGGCACGTAGGCGACGCCGCCCGTGACGATCTCGATGAGCAGTCGAACGCCGACTGGGATGTGCGTGAACGAGAGCCCATACCGAACGCCGAACACGGCGGCGGCCATGGGAATGCACGCTGCGACAGGGCCGAGGAGCGGGCTGAGCACGCTCCAGAACGTGACCCCTTCGGAGCGGAGCGAGTAGAGATATGTGAGCGCGTTGAGACCGTAGCCGACGCCGACCCCGGCCGCCGCCCACTCGGGTCCGAGCGGCGAGAGCGCGAACATCGAGCCGACGATCATCGTCACCTTCAGAATCTCGAGCACCATGATCGTTCTCGTTCGCGCGACGACCTGGAGGTAGCTCCCGACGAGCCAGCCGACAGGCCGAACGACGCTGAGCACGCTGAGTATCAAGAGGAGCGGCGCGACGCCCGCCCATTGCGGCGTGTACACGGCGGCGACCAGCGTGTGCGAGATCGCGCCGAGACCGATCGCGAGCGGGAAGACGATGAGACTGAGCAGGCCGCCGGCGCGAGCCAGCGCACGCTTTCGCTCTTCTTTGTCTTCCATCTGCGCGAACGACGGGACGAGGACGTCGCCGATCTGTTCGCCGATGTGGGTCGCAGGCAGGTCGGCGAGCTTGTACGCCTGGTTGTACAGACCGGTCGTCGCGTCGCCGAATCGGTTGGCGATGATGAGGTTGTCCCAGTTGCCGGCCCCGTAGTGGAAGACGCTGCCGATCGTGATGGGAACGCCGAACTTGAAGAGCCTCTTGGTGATGTCGAGGCTCAGCTTGCAGGGCAAGAGCCAGTCACGCCAATCGGTCACCGATGCGAGAATCACGAGCCCGAGCAGACCGCGCGCGATGTTGCCGGCGACGATCGATTGACCGCCCCAGCCGAGCCACGCCGTGAAAATGGTCACGCCAGCGTACATCACTTCGCCGAGCGCCATGCGAAGCCCGAGAATCTTGAAGCGCATGTCGCGGGCGAGGATGTTGCGCGGCAACGTCGCGAAGCGATCGAGCGTGAGAGAAATGATCAGCCCTGGAACGTAGGCTCCCATCGTCGGCGAGTTCATCCATCGGCCGAAGAAGTCTCGGAGCAAGTAACAGCCACCGAAGACGAACAGACCGAACAGGACGTAAAAGACCGTGACGTGAAAGCCGATGTCGCGGCCTGCCTTCGGGTTCGAGACGACGTATTGGCCGAGCCCGAGCGATGCGACCATGCTCGCGGTCGAGATGACGATGAAGGCGACGTTGACCTCGCCCTGGACGTTGGGATCGAGAAATCGCGTGAGGACGAACGTGCTGATCACGCCAATGAGGCGTGCGCCGATGCTGGCCGCCGTGGTCCAGATCGCCCCGAGCACTGTCTTCTTCGCGAGCGACATCTCCGGGCGCCTGTCAGAGCCTTCTACGGAGCGAATCGTTCAGCGCGGGCTTCTGCATCGAAGCCCGGGAAGATACTTCTCGTGGCGCCATTCTAGAACAACGATCTCGCGATGAGCCGAGTCGGACTCGAGAGATTCATGGCGCGATGGGCCGTCGACCGATGCCTTCGTAGGAGAATCCGACGCGTGCGACCTCTTCGACGGGCCAGATGTTGCGCCCATCGAAGAGGGCGGGCGTGCGCATGATAGTTTTCAAGCGCGGGAAGTCTGGCGCGCGGAACTCGTGCCATTCGGTGACCAACACCAAGGCGTCTGCGCCTTCGGCGGCGTCGTACATGGTCGGAGCGAGCGTGATTCGATCGCCGTAGATGGCGGCAATGTTCGCCATCGCTTGAGGATCGTGAGCGCGCACGTTCGCTCCCATCGAGAGGAGCTCGTCGATGAGGACGAGGGCCGGCGACTCACGGATGTCGTCGGTCTCGGGCTTGAAAGCGAGACCCCACACAGCGACCGTCTTGCCCTTCAGATCGAGGCCGAAGTGCTTTTGGACCTTGTGCGCGAGGACCTTTTTCTGACGTGCATTCACGCGCTCGGCGGCGCGGATCACATCGAGGTCGTGGTCGAGCTGGTCGGCCAGGAACACGAGCGCCGAAAGATCTTTCGGGAAGCACGAGCCACCGTAGCCAGGTCCTGGGTAGAGAAACTTGGGACCGATGCGCGAGTCGGAGCCGACGCCTTTGCGGACGGCCTCGATGTCGGCGCCGACCTTCTCGGCGAGAAGAGCGAGGTCGTTCATGAAGGAGATGCGGGTCGCGAGCATCGCATTGGCGGCGTACTTGGTGAGCTCGGCGGAGCGCGGGTCCATGAGCTGGATGCGATCTTGGGTGCGCACGAAGGGCGCGTAGAGCTGCTTCAACAGCTCGCGTGCGCGCGCGTCGTCGGTCCCGATGATCACGCGATCGGGCTTCATGAAGTCGCTGATCGCGGCGCCTTCTTTGAGGAACTCCGGGTTGGAGGCGACCGCGAAAGGCTGCTTGGTGAGCCCAGAGACGATCTCCCGAACCTTGTCGGCGGTGCCGACGGGCACGGTGCTCTTGTTGACGATCACCTTGTAGCGATCGATCGTCTTGCCGAACGCTTCGGCCACTTTGTAGACGGCCGAGAGATCGGCCGAGCCGTCTTGGGCTGGCGGGGTTCCGACCGCGACGAACACGACGTCGGCGGCCTGGATGGCGCCTTCGATGTCGGTCGAGAATCGGATGCGCTTGGCTTTCGCGTTTCGCTCGATGAGCGTCTGGAGCCCGGGCTCGTAGATCGGGATTTCGCCGCGCGTGAGTCTCTCGATCTTCGACGCGTCGACGTCGGCGCAGACGACATCGTTTCCGAAATCGCTGAAGCCGGCTCCAGCGACGAGGCCGACGTAGCCCGTTCCGATGATCGCGAGGTGCATGGCGAAGGCTTTAGCACACCCATTTCCGCTCAGATATGCGGTCTTCGTCGAGCCAATCGCGTGAACGCCCGCGCGCCTCCGCGCAACGAATCGCCCCGCTCAGCCCTCCGCTCCGTGACCATGAGAGATGCAACAAGACGACAGGAAGGCGAGAGGGGCGGCCGAAGCGAAACTCCGCTCTCCCACAAGCTCCACCCCGCCTACGAGCGGCGCGCGAGGAGGAAGGCGCGGTCATCTTCGGGGAGCTCGCCGCCGCGGTAGGCATCGAGCATCGCGGTCAGATCGTCGGCCACGGCCGATACGGCGCGGCCTGCGTCGCGCTTGTAGATCTCGGCCATGTTCTGGCTGAGGAGCTCTTCGCCGAGCATGACGCGCGCGGGATCGCGCAGCTCTGTGAGCCCGTCGGTGTAAAGCAGCAAGATCTCGCCGTGGTCGATGACGCCCATCTCCGGACGCATCTCGCACTTCGCGACGCCGAGGGCAGGGTTCATGGCGCTCTGGAGCGCTCGCGCCGTGCCGTTCGGGTGAAACACGAAGGGCGGGGGATGCCCGGCGTTCACGCACTCGATCTCGCCGGTCTTCGGATCGATGCTCACGCAGACCATCGTAACGAACGAGTCTTGCGGCATGTACGCGCAGAGATGATCGTTCAGGCGCTCCATGATCTCGTGGACGCTGCGGCCGCTGTCGGCCATCGCGCGCACCATGGTATGCAAGCTGAAGGTGACCAGCGCGGGCTGGAGCCCCTTGCCGCAGACGTCTGCCACCGAGAGAAGCACGCGCCCATCGGCGGCGGTCACGGCGTCGACGTAGTCGCCTCCGACCCATTTGCAGGGCTCGAAGCCCACGGCGACGTCGAGATTTTCGTGGTTGAGATCTTTGGGGATGAGGGCGCGCTGGATCTGTCGCGCCGTCTCGAGCTCGCGCTCGATCGCCGCATGTTCTTGCGCGTGTTTGCGCGCACTCCATGCCGTTTCGGCCTGCTGGTAGGCTTCGGCAGCGAGCGACAGGAGCGCGAGCCACTCGGCGCGGCCGTAGTGGGGCGGCAGAGTCACATACAGAATGTCGGTGGCGTCGCCTTCGCGGCCCAGAGGACAGGCGACCGCCGAGAGCGGAACGATCTCTGCCGAGATCGTCAGCTCGAGGCTCGCACCGCCCTGCGGAAGATTCGAGGCGAGCGCAGGCTCCCCCGTCTCGATGACTTGACGAAGGACACCTCGAGAGACGTACGGAGGCTCGTCTTTCGGGACGTGCAGAGGGCGATGCGGTCCGCTCGTTACCTGCGTCGCTTCTCCGGGGCGTGTGCGGAGGCCCATCGCCGTGACGCCGTGAAAGTCGGTCGAGACAGCAAGCTCGCAGAGCGAGGTCAGGCGCTCCGCCGGATCTTCGAGCGACAGCAATCGGCGCGACAACCCCATGATCATCGAGAGGTGAGCCGCCGAGATTTGGGGAGCTTCGACTTCGCTGAGCGATTTGACCCAGCTCGAAGGGCTCGAGAGCGGCGGCAGGGGCTCTTCGGTGTCGGCGAGCCGGGGGCGGGGAAGCTCGGTTGCCTCCTTGTCGCGAGCCGACTCGGGCGACAGACCGAGATGGAATCGAAGGCGAATGTCGCCGATTCCTACGTGGTCCCCCGGCTGCAAGACACGCTCGACCACGCGCTCGCCGTTGACGGTCGTCCCGTTCGTACTCCCGAGGTCGCGGATCCACCAGCGGCCGAAAGGGTCGCAGAAGAGCTCTGCATGCCTTCGTGATACTGTGTCGTGGTCGAGGCTGATCGGGAGGCCGGGCGAACGACCGATGACCGTGTGCTGGCCGATGAACGTCTGCCGCGCTACGGACCCATCGTCGTTTTCGACGTCGACATAGGCGCGCCAGGTGATTCGCGTGCTGATGCTGCTCCTGCGCGGATCCTGGTTGGTCATCAAAGGCTTCAGCCTGACTTCTAGTCAGTCGGCCGGCGAGCGGCAAGCAGGAGCCGCCCGAACCTGGCGTCGCGAAACGTGTGCCAGGCGCCGGCTCATGCTAGAGAGCCAGCGGCGGAGGAATTCGATTCTTTGCGAGATCGACGAAACTCTCGTCGCGGCTCGCACGTAACGCGGAAGAGCTGAGAGCTCCCCACGGCGCGACGACAGTAGCGCCTCCGCGCGGGACGTTTTTCAACGAGACCGCTCTCACGGCGGCCTCGAAACGAAACAGCTTTCTCTACTCCTTTCCACGAAGATGGCCCGAATCAGGGCCTCACGGAGAATCTGACGATGAATATCAAACTTGGTTTGTTGGCGACTGCAGGTCTTATCGCGACGGTCGGTCTCACGTTCGGTTGCGGCGACAGCGCCAGCACCGGCGGCGCCGGCGGCACGGGCACCACCAGCACGGGTGTCACCTCGAGCGCGAAGGCCACCACGGCCACGGGTACCTCCACCAGCACCGGCGGCGCGAACGATTGCGCGAGCTACTGCGCGACGATCGCCGCCAACTGCACGGCCGGGAATTCGCAGTTCACGAGCACCGCAGCCTGTATGACCGCCTGCATGCCGCTCACCCCGGGGATGCCGGGCGCCACCTCGGGCAACACGCTGGCCTGCCACATCTACCATGCCACGGCAGCCATGGGCGCCGGTGCAGACGTGCACTGCTGGCACGCCGCGATCCCCTCGCACGACAACGCCGATCACGCCAAGCCCGGCCCCTGCCTCTGAGCAGGTCGCTGCGCAGAACGCTCGGGGCCGATCGTTCCGAGCGATTCGCGCAGATTGCCTGAGCCCGTCGCTCGTCATGGGCGCTGGAGAACGAAAAGGGCAGCTCCTCGTGAGCTGTCCTTTTTCGTTCGTTCAACTCGTCGTGCCGTTACTTCACGAGGGAGAGCTTGGCGCCGGCCCCGAATGCCGTGAGGTGTCCGCTCTCTTCTGCGACGTAGACGTCGCAGCGATCGTCGACGCGCACGAGGTCCGGGATGAGATCGGTCGCCACGGTTCCCAGGAGGGCTCCGTCGTGCGGCCGCACCACGTGCACCGAGGTTTGCGGAACGAAGAGCGCTCCCGATCGGAGAACCGGCTCGAGCCTGCGCGGCCGGTCGCCTTCGTACCCGTCTGCGAAGACGTGTCGGTAGCGAACCTCGCCTGTCGCAGCGTCGACGGCGACCAGCTCGCCGGCTTCGCTGTTCAAGAGCACGAGATCGTCGACGACCAACGACGCGGCGGCGCCGAGGCAGGCCTCGCGTTCGAAGAGCTTTTCGCCTGACTTGCGGTCGAAGCCGACGAGGCCGGTTCCGCGGTTTCCGTGCGTCGCGAGGACGACGGTGGTCGAAGAGAGAAGAGGGGCACCGACGGGCTTCGAGTGGGCGGGAAGATCGACGCTCCATCGCGGGACCCCCGACCAAGGGTCGAGGTGGTAGAGACGCGTGCCGCCGCGACCGACGAACGCCCCGTCTCCAGCGACCGCGAAGAGTGCGTCTTGATCGACCGAGACGAGCGACGCGAAGCGAAGTCGATCACAGAAGCGCCAGACGGTCTCGCCGGTCAGAACGTCGAGGGCGGTGAGCGCTTGCTCTCCGCTCGACACGATGCCGAGCTTGCCTGCGCGCCGAAGCCGAAAGGTTCCGGCGCGGCGGGCCGCGTAGCGCCACGAGACCTCGCCGCTCTCGAGATCGATGCCGGCGATGTGACGCTTGCCTTCGCTGAGGAGGAGCATGCGCGGCAGATTGGGTGCGCTCACGACCGCGCCGGTGACCGGAGCGCCGACGCGGGGGCTGAGCTTCAAGGTCCACTTGACCTCGCCCGAGTCGAGGCTGTGGAGACGAAGCGTTCCTTCGGCGTCGAAGCGAGCGAGCCCGCACGGCGTCATGACGCTCACGGCCTTCTGGACCGCGTGTCGCCAGACGAGCTCGCCAGTGCGACGCGCGATGCAGCACACCTCGCGCGCGGCACCGACCACGATCCCGTCACCGGAGAGGTAGGTCGCGCGAAGATCGATCGACGGCACGGCGGCCTGCCAGCGCGGGACGAAGCGGAGTCGGGCGCGCGAGAGATCGGGCTCCTTTTCGCGGCTCGTCTGGGCCGCGTAGGCACGGTAGCTCTCCGGCGATTGATTGACCTTCGCGTCGTCGCGGCTGAGCTCGCGACACACGTCCGAGATCTCGCGCAGCTTGGCGCGGAACTCGACGAGACGGAGGTTGTGCGTTTGCGATCGGTCGCGGCGAACGAGCGAACGGGCGAGAGCGCGACCGAACGTGACGACGCCTTCGGCGAAGGAGCCGAGGTCGACGAGCGGGAAGGTCCAGCTGTCGGCGCGACCGCCTGGCGTTCGAGGGAGAAGGCCGAGCGTGACGCTCGCTGCTTCGCTGGGCTCGCTGTCGTTCGAGACGCGCGGTGAGACGAGACGGATGCCGCAGACGGCGCCACCGACCTGCACCTTGCGCCAAACCGGACGACCGACGGCCTGTGCCTCGAGCGCTTCGAGAACGAGGCGCGCGAGCTGCTCGGCGACGAGGAAGACGTGAACGTCGGGAAGCTCTCGGGTGTGGTCGAGCGCCGAAATTCGGAAACGACCTCGCACGAGGAGCGCCAACAGATCGGCGCGCAGAACGCCGCCACCTTGGGTGGTAGCGAGCGGCGCGGGCCTCAGGCTCAGCTCGGCGCTGAGACCGAACGAGAGCTCACCCACCGGCTCGACGAGGAGGGTCTCGGTGTCGAGCGAAGGCGCGTGCGCGACCACGAGATCGGCGAGGAGCCGTCGCGCGGCGGTCGAGCGCTGACGAACCCGCGCGAGCTCGACGTTCGTGCCGCGCTCGATGCGCGCGAGTGCGTCGTCGAGACGGCTTTTGAAGGCCGACAGCTCGACCCGGCGATCGTGGACGAGGACGCTCGGGAGCGCTCCGCCTACGAACGCGCTCAAGAAGACGGTCGAGCCCGCGAGCTCGAGACCTATCTCCCACGGCTCCTCTCCGAGACGAACGCGAACGCTCGCTCGAGGTTTCTGGTTTCCGACGAGGTCGGCAAGAGCCTCCGCCAAATCGGCGAAGACAGCGGGCGGCGCGCCGAGGGGGGCATCACTCGCGGGGTTCGTCGGCTCGGTGAGGAGCGAAACGACGCCGGAGAGCAGGTCCTGAGCGCTCGATGGCGAGCGTTCACTCGCGCGGGTGACGTGCGACGTTCCAATCATCTGTACCGAGATGCTAGGCAGTCGGCAGCGAGCAACGTACTTTTCGGAGACCTTTGCCCAAGAGTGGACAACGCGAATCGAAAATGGGCAGGGCTCCGAGCTCCGAAGTGCGCCGACTCGCTTTCTTTTTCGCCCTAGGAGCGCTCGCTGCGCTCTTGCCCGTTTGGTTCTTTTTCGGCTTCACGATCGACGATGCGCTCATCCCGGCGAGGTACGCGCATCACGTGGCGACGGGGCACGGGTACGTGTTCAACGAAGGCGGGCCTGTCACCGACGGCGTGACGCCGCTCGGCTTCGTCTACCTCCTGGTTCCGTTCGCCAAGAGCGGTCCGCTTGCGGCGCTCGACGCCGCACGATACGGCGGCGCGACGCTCTGGGTCTTGGCGTCGGGTGGGCTCGCGATCGCGGTCGATCGGGTGGGTGGCTCGAAGGCGCGCTACGTCGGGATCGCGATCGTCGCGGCCTCGGCGCCCCTCGGCGCGTGGGCGAGCGCGGGGCTCGAGACGCCTCTCGCGGCGGCTTTCGTGACGGCAGCGCTCGTTCTGAGGTCGTTCGGACGGTCGACGCTGAGCGCGCTCGTCATGGGGCTCGCCGCCGGGCTTCGTCCTGAGGCGCTCCCGCTCGCGTTCGTGCTGGCTTTTCCGGCGCCGAGCCGTGTCGAAGAGACGCCCGTCGAATCCGATGGGGAAATTGGGGGCGCCAGGCTCGGCCCGAAGCACTTCGCGCGGCTCGCGTTGGCGGCGCTGCCGTTCGTGACGATCGCCATCATTCGCCATTTCGTGTTCGGTCGTGCAGCGCCACTCTCGGTGATCGCCAAACCGCCCGATCCGACCGCGGGCGCGATTTACGCCTTCGCCTGCTTTCTTCTGACTGGGCCGGTCGCGTTGATGGCGCCGCTCGCGTTCCGCAAGCTCGAGGCTTGGCCGCGGTGGCTCATCGGTGGAGCTCTCGTGCACTTCGCCGCCGTCGCAGCGGCGGGCGGGGATTGGATGCCGCTCTCACGTCTCTGCGTTCCGGTGCTGCCTGTCGTCGCGCTCGCCGCGGCCCACGTCGCGAGCGTCTCGGGAGTCGCGTTCACGGTCGGGAGACTGATGGTGACGCTCACCGGCGAGCTATTCGCCTTCGAGAAGAAGGCCGTTTCCGCGCCTCGCGTCATGGAGGACCGGCTCGCGCTCATCGCCGAAGCGCGGCCCATCCTCGAGAAGGCGCACGCCATCGCGACCGAGGACGCGGGTTGGGTCGGGGCGGCCACCGAAAGCACGGTGGTCGATCTCGCCGGCGTGACCGATCCGGCGGTGGCGCTTCTTCCGGGGTCACACACCGACAAGCGCATCCCCGACTCCTTTCTCGATCAGCGCGGGGTCGACGTGCTCGTGCTCCAGCTCCACGACGGCTTCGAGCTCGCCGATCCGTGGTGGTCTTCGCACTTCGCGCGCGGCGTCGAGCGATACATCGCGCTCGGCCCCGGGATGGGCGAAGCGTTCGAGCCGAAGCTCGTCACGCACGGGAGGCTCCACTACGTGATCCTGGTGCGCGTCGAGACCCGCGTCGCGACGCTCGAGGAGAGACAAGGATTGAATCGCGCGCGCTGAGCGCGTTTCATCCCGGCTGTGCCGAGCCTGGTCGAGAGCCTCTCGCGATTCGTCGGACGCGTCGAAATCCTGGCGCGTGGGGCCGACGGTGATCGACGTGCCGCCGAAGTCGCGCTCGAGCGGGGCAGGGCGCTCGAAGCGCGCGACTACGCGCGGAGTCTGCTCGAGAAGGTCCCCGGATCACCGGTCGGGCTCGCTCTTTGGGCCGATGCCGCCGAGTCGGCTTGGCTCGATCACGAGGTCATCGAAGCGCTGACCGAGCTGTCGAAAGCCATTCCTTGGCGTGCCGACGTGTGGTTGAGGCTAGGTCGTGCAGGCTTGCGCGTGCGGCAAGCCGATGCGCGCGAAGCGCTCGAGCGAGCGGTGACGGCGCCCGAAGAGCGGGAAGCGTCGAGGCTCGCGCTGCTCGATCTGTGCGATCTCGATCTCGCGATGGGCGATGCCGCGCGAGCAGCCCGATGGCTCGAGGGGATTCCGACGTCCCTGGTCGAGCTCGATCGCGACGTCACGGTCAGGCAGGCGGAGTGCGCGCTCGCTCGCAACGATCTCGACCAGGCCAAGACCTTGTTGGAGCGTCTCGGCCCCGAGGGACCCGACGAGGTCGACGGCCGCAAGTCGCTCGCTTGGGCCCGCCTCGCTTGGCAATCGGGCGGCGCGACTCCGGGCACGCTCCTTCGCGCCGAGGCCGTGTCGCTTGCGCTTCGGGCGCTCCTTCTCGACGTGATGGGAGCGGCCGATCTCGTCGCCTCGATCACGGCCTCGACCCACGACACGGTCGAGGTCGCCCTGCTGAGAGACGTCGTCGCGGGTCTCGGAATGGTGAACGAGCCGCGCTTCGCAGCGGCGTTCGCCTTCGCAGAAGGTCGTCGCGAGGATGCGCTCAAAGCCCTCGCGCGTGCGCTCGCAAGCGGTGACGAGCGAGCCGCACAGACGATGCTCGTGCTCGCCGTCGAGATGCGTGATCTCGAAGCGCTCGCCACCCTCGCCACCTCGCGTCCGGGGCTTCTCTCCTCCGATCAGCGTGCGCTCTTCGAAGCTTCGGGCCTCGTCTCCGGGGGCAAGACGCGCGAAGCGTTGCTGGTGCTCGATCGCGTAGGCGGCGAAGCGATGCCGTGGGCCGCCGAGCTTCGGCGTCGCGCGATGTCGCCGTGGTTCGCCTCCGACTTCGCCGATTGGACCGACATCCTCGAAGAGCTCCATCGCGCCGCGCACGCGCTCTCGAGCTTGGGGCGTGTGACCGAGGTCGAGTCGCTCGCGATGGAACAGAAGCGCCCGCTTCGCATGGCGATCGTCGGCGAATTCAACGCGGGGAAGAGCACGTTCATCAACGCTCTTCTCGGCGTCGACGTCGCTCCGACGGGCGTTCTCCCGACGACGGCGACTCTGCATTGGGTCGCCTGGGCGCCCGACTCGTTCGCCCGGGTCGTCGTGAGAGGCGCGGCCGATCGCGTCGTGCCGCACGCCGATCTCAAGGCGGCGCTCAAAGGACTCGAGGCCGAGCATACCCACGTCGATCGGGTATACATCTACGCGCCGATCGAGCGGCTGCGGCACGTCGAGATCCTCGACACACCAGGATTCAACGCCCTTGATCCCGAGCATGCGCGCGCCGCACGTTCTGCGTTCGACGAGGCGCACGTCGTGTTGTGGCTGCTCGACGCTGCGAACGCGATGAAGGCCTCGGAGCGCGACATTCTGCGAGAGGTGCAGGCCCTCGGGATCCCGACGATCGTTCTCTTGAACAAGGCCGATCGCTTGAAGCCCGAAGAGCTCGCGACGGTGCTAGCGCACGTGAAGGAGAGCCTCGTCGCAGAGCATGTCGACGGCTACCGCGAGCCGCTCGCGCTCTCGGCGCGCCTCGCGCTCACGGGACGTCTCGGCGACGAAGCCGCGCTCGGGCGATCGGGTTGGGCCGAGGTGGAGAAGGTCCTCGAAGAGGCGGTCGTCGATCGATCCGACGTCTTGCGAGAGCGAGGGATGCGTCGCAAAGCGCTGGCGATCGCCGAGGGGCTGCGTGCCGAGGCACTGCAGAAGCAAGCCGAAGAACAGGGCGAGCGCGAGTCGAACGTGGCACGTGCCGAGCGTCTGCGCGCTGCCGCCGCGCGGCTCGATCACGACGCAGTGGCCATCTCCGATGCGCTCGAGAAGGCGCTCGAGCCTGCACGACGCGCGCTGAGCGCCGATCTGCGGCCGCTCTCCGAGCTTTCGGTCGAGGGGCGGCGTGACGAAGGGCTCCGGAGTTACGTGACCGATCGCTTCGTCGCGCGGCTGGCGACGCCGCTGGCTCTGGAGATAGCGCGCGCGGCAGGGACGGAGCCGAGCGATGCGATCGGACGCGCAGTGAGCGCGACGCTCGCTGGGGCGGCGGCTGTGCTGGGCGACGGGGAGATCGACGTGTCGGCCGATCCGCTGAAGCGGATGGTGCGCGCAGCGTTGGCGAGCGTGGGGGCGTCGCTTTCGGCGGAGGCGGCGTTGCCCATCGGCGAGCTACCGAGCGCGATTTCGTTGCGTAGATTGGTCGCGCTGTCGGAGGAACTCGCGGTGCCCGGGCCGGTCGCGCGGGCAACCTAAGTCAGCACCGGCGACAACGTAGTCCAAAGATTCAACCCATCTCAACTTGGCAACAGAGCGTCAACAGCGGTTGTCATTCAAGGCCGCAGGCCCCGATGGGCCTGCTAAGTCATGGCAGCGTCTTGGTGACGTAAGTGACCTTTCGCAGAGGCCGCGAAGTCATGTCGGTCAACAGGAAGACGCCGTCGATCGCGCCACCAAGATCGCCGCCCAGATAGGTGATGTGCGCGCGAAAGGTATCGCTCGGTGCATCGTACGCAATCGTGAAGACGTCGCTCACCCAGCCCCAGCCGCTGGTGTTGCGCACCCCAAAGCACACGCTGCCGGGCGAGGTCGTGGGGTCTCCGGCCTTGTGAGCGATCTCGAGATCGACATAGGCGATGACGGCCGTATCGCCCTTCTCGAGCGCGTTCGCGTGACTCTCTTGCGGGCCGAACGGTTGAACAGGGCAAGTCGCGCCGTCCATGCTCAGGGAAAGCTTCGGAGCCTTCTGCGGATCCTGGGCCTTGAACGAGAACGTCCGGAGATGGTTCGTGAGGTCGGGAGCGAAGGCGAGGTTCTCTTGGGAGCCGAAGCGAGCCCCACCGAGCTCCGAGCCGGAGAAGTCGAGCACGTAGGTGTTCGGATCGATCGCCATTCCGGTCGAGCTGCTCGTGCCGGTCGAGGTGGTGCTGGCCGCGCTGCCACCGGCTCCAGAAGAGCTGTCTCCGCACGCGGACAACAAGATAGCGAAGCCGATCAGCGTGGGGGCCGAGGTAAGTGAATGTTTCATCGGTTTCTCAAGGAGCAACGGTATAGGTGATTCGCGTCATCGCGCTCGAAGCGTCTGTGGTCACGAGGTAGAGTGCGTCGATGGGACCCTTCGAGACCGGAATGGCCAAGTGGAGCGTATCGGTCGCCGCGTCGTAGGTTCTCTCGAAACTGTTGCCCTCTGCATGCCATACCCCAGAGGGGTCGCGATAGGCAAAGCAGTAGACCTGGGATGTTGGATTGTGCGTCTCCCCGGCCGCGGCAATATCGAGCGTGACCTGCAACACATTGGCTGGATCCCCCGGGCCGAGCTTGCCGAGGTGTTTGACGATCGTCGAATACGACAGCTGTTGCGAGTCGTAGAGAGGGCAAGTCATGCTGTTGTCGTAGCTTGCATTCAACCCGTCGCCGACTTGGGGGTCGATCGATTCGATGGCAAAGGTGCGCAAGGGGTGCTGGAGGTCGATTGTAAATGCAGCGTTGACGTTCGAGCCGAAGTGAAGCCCGCCCAGCTTGCATCCTGTGAAGTCGAGCACGTAGGTTCCTGGGGGGGGCAGCGGCCCAACCGCTGCCGTCGACGCCGCCGTGCTCGACGCCCCACCGCTACCACTGCTCGTCGGACTCACCACTTGGGCGGAGCATGCAAAGCCGAAGACGGATGCCGCCAGCGCGAAGCCGAGCGTTGTCGTTGTTGTCTTGTTACTTCTCCGTCAGAGCTGGATACACGATCCGTAGGCGCCCACGCGATCCGAGGGAAGCGGAAGCTCTTGATCGTTCGGGAATACTGCCAAACGATAATTCCCAGTGTTCGGGTCCACATAGACTTTTGCATACGGCTCCGCATGCAGTATGCCGTTCACCCGGCTCGAAGACCAAGCGCCGGTGAGCCCAGTGATGAAGCAACGGACGATGCTCGCGCCCGGGTTCGCCAGCAGAAGTACATCGTTGGTCGAGTACACATTCTTCGACAGATACGTGGGCGTCCAGCCAGTGCAGGTAGGAGCGAACGCCTCCCCGCGCATGTAGCCATTGTAAAGCGCGCCCGTCAGCTGCGCGTGGCTTTGGCTGAGCGATGTGTTGCTAGCCCCCGCCAGAACTCGGAAGAAGTCTGCACGTGGGGTGGTCACCGTGCCGTTGGTTTGCGCGATGTTGCCGATGAACCCGGTCATCGGCTCGACGTACTTGCTCGTCGCCGAAAGCTTCTTTGAACGATCGAACGAAGGACGCCTCGGAGACCTTGCTCACGCGCGCGTGGCGTCGATCGGGCCACTCCGCGTTCGAGGCGACCAGAGGAGCGCCAGCAACAAGACGCGGAGCCGACGACGGCTGCGGTCTCTTTACAGAAACCGGAACAGCGCCACGCCGATCCCGACGCCGACGAACATCGCGAGCAGCACCATCAAGACGGCGACCCCACCGCGTCCACGCGGTTCATCGCCTTCGTCCTCCGGGCTCGGTGCCTTCGGGTAGCCTCCTGCTTGGCCCTGGCCCTGCGCCACCGGCGGTCGCGCGTAGCCTCCACCGTGCTCGGCGCCGTATCCCATCCCGCCTGGTTGGCTCGCGACCTGCCACCCCGGTGCGCTCTGAAATGCATCACCCGGCGGCCCGCCGTTCGGGAAACCCTCGTGTCCGCCCTGGAACGGCGCGGTGCCTGTCCTCGGAGGCGGAGGAGCAACCAAGTCGGGCAGGCTCGGACCAGGGCCCTGTCTCTGCTGCTCCGGGGACCGTTGCTCCATGAGCGTCCCCCGCGGTCCGACCGATCCTGCGGGAGGCGGCGCGATGAGCCCCGGTAGGTTTGGGAACACGCCGAGCGGCACGCCGCCGACCGCACCTGCCAAGTCGGCCGCGCGCGCCTCGGCCGCCGCGAGGATCGGCTTCGATGCCATCATCGGCATGGTCTTTCCCAAGCGGCCTTGAATCTGACCGATGAGCTTGATGAGCGCTTCGCGTAGCTCGGTGGCGCTCTGCGGCCTGTCGTCGGCCGACTTCGACAACAGGCGCAAGATGAGCGCCTCGAGATCAGGCGTGATCGTCGGAAGGAATTGGCTCGGCGGCGGCGGAGCTTCGAACGCCTGCTTTCCAGCTGTCTCGAAGGGGCTCTCCGAGTCGAACGGCACGCGCCCGACGACGAGCTGGTAGAGCAAAATCCCGCAGGTGTAGAGATCGCTCCGCCCGTCGAGCGGCTGTCCACGACACTGCTCGGGCGACATGTACGCCGGCGTTCCGACGACGACGCCGACCTGGGTCAACGCTGGCGGCGGATCGCTGTCGGGCCCGGCATCGGAGACGCGTTGCTTGGGCGAGTTGTCGACGAGCTTGGCAATTCCGAAGTCGAGTACCTTGACGTGCTCGCGCACCGGAACCTCGGGATCGGGAACCACCATGACGTTCTCGGGCTTCAGATCCCGATGGATGATCCCGAGCTTGTGGGCGGCTTCGAGCGCCTCGCAGACGCCTGCGACGAGGCGGCAAGCGCGCACCTCGGCGAGACGCTTCTCGACGCGGAGGACGTCGCGCAGGTCTTTCCCCCGCACCAACTCCATCACGATGAAGTGGATGCGATCGTCCTCGCCGAAGGTGATGATCGTGACGCTGTTCGGATGCGTCAGCATCGCCGCGGCTTTCGCCTCGCGCTTGAATCGGCCGGCGAAGGTGCGGTCTTCGGCCAGGTGCGGGTGCATCACTTTGACCGCGACCTCGACCCCGCCGTTTTGGAGGTCGACGCCGCGTAAGACGCTCGCCATGGCGCCTTCGCCGATGAAACCAGTCAGACGAAAACGCCCATCGAGCGTGCGTCCGACCAGCGGGTGACCCTCAGCCATGGACCTCCGAGGTTAGCGAAAAAAAAGGAATGGGGGACGGATCCTGGTCCATCCGCGTCGTGCAGGCGAGAAAGCCGCTGGCTCAGGCCTTCGGCTTTCCAAAAATGGCTTCGAGCATGGGCCTGTCGCCTTGGACGGCACAGCGCTGCGAATAGAAGCCGAGCCCTCGAAGGCCTCCCAACTCTTCGCCACCGCCGGCGCGTCCGGGGCCGCCGTGAATCATCTGTGGAAGCACGGTGCCTGGGCCGGGGGCCTGCTCGGCGATCTTGGCGCTCCCGAGAAACACCCGGCCGTGGGCCGATGCGATTCCAAGGACGAGCGTCGAGGCGAACGCGCGATCGTCGGTGTAGCCCGAGCAGACGAGGCCGCCTTGGCCTCGCCTGATGAGCGAGACGACCTCGTCGGCAGATTCGTAAGGCATCACCGTTTGGACTGGGCCGAACACTTCGTGATCGTGAACCGCCTTTGCGTCGGCCGGCTTGTCGCTCACGAAGAGGCTCGGGGGAACGAAGAAGCCTTTGCCTGAAGGCGCTCCGACGCGCTCGAAGTCGCCAGCACCCGTGAGGCGCTTGGCGTCGCCCTGGAGCCGCTCGAGCCCTTTTTCGACCTCGCGAAGCTGCGAGGCTGTCGAGACGGGACCCATCGTGACACGCTCGTGCGCCGGATCCCCGATCACGACGTCTGCGATGCGCTCTCTCAGATCGTCGAGCACGCGCGGGAGACGGTCGCGATGCACGAAGACGCGGCGAATGGCGGTGCACTTCTGGCCCGTCTTCTGGGTCATGTCGCGTACGACATCGCGGAGGAACGCGCCGTAGCTCTCGGATCCGGGCTCGACGTCGAGCCCGAGCACCGCCGCGTTGAGGCTGTCGGCTTCGACGTTCACGCGCACCGAGTCGCGCACGACGGGCTCGAGGCTGCGCAGCGTGACGGCTGTCGAGCCACCTCCGGTGAAGGCGAGGACGTCTTCGCCGCGGAGGTGCGTGAGCATGTTTCCCGGAGGACCGGCGATGAGCGAGAGAACGCCTTCGGGGAGGATCTTCGCCGCGACGATGAGCTCGACGATGCGATGGGTGACGATCGCCGTGCTCGTCGCGGGCTTCGCGACCACCGGCATGCCGGCGAGAATGGCACAGGCCGCTTTCTCGCCGAGGCCCCACGCGGGGAAGTTGAACGCGTTCACGTGCACCGCGACACCGTGGCGCGGAACGCTGACGTGCTGACCGACGAAGCGCGGAGAACGCGAAAGCTGCATCGACTCTCCGTCGAGGAGAAAGCGAGCATCGCCGAGCTCCTTTCCGAGATCGGCGTAGTAGGCGAGCGTGCCCGACGCTCCATCGAGATCGAACTTGGCGTCGCCCCGCGTGTTGCCACCGTTCTGAATCGCGAGCTCGATCAGCGCGTCGCGTGCGCCATGGATGATACGCGACATCGCGCGGAGGAGCTCTCCACGCTCGGCGAACGTCATCGCTCGGAGCGCAGGACCTCCTTTGTCGCGGGCGAACGCGAGCGCGGCCGCGAAGTCGATGCCCTCGGTGCTCGTTTCGGCGAGCGCCTCTTCTGTCGCAGGGTTGACGAGGACCTGGGTCTTGCCGGTCCCCGTTTGCCATGAGCCTAAAACGTAGCTGCCGAGCGCTTTCATCGACGATGACAGTACTGAGATGAGTGACTGGATGGAAGCCCGTGTGAAGGGCACCGATGCTCGCGCACGTTCCGGTGGGATGGCTCGCTGCTCAATAGGCGCAGGTTGCCGTCGACAGGAGGGCTGCGACCTTGGTCTGCACCAGATCGAGCTCTTTGACGGCCAAGTTGAGATCGGCCTCGCGCAGGCGGCGGCTCCCGTCGACGATGTCGAAGCTCGTTCCTGCGCCGGCATCGAATGCGATCTGGGCGAGACGAAGGTTCTCGGCTGCGAGATCCCTCGCGGTCTGCGCCACGGCGAGCGCGCGGCCAGCCACTTCGACGCCTCGGTTTGCCTGCGAGACCTCGACCGTGGCCGAACGCTCGACGCTGGAGAGCTTCACCTGATCTTGGTCGACCTCGGCCTTGGCTGCGCGTCGCGCGCCATACTTCGCACCGCCGTCCCAGATCGGCACCGAGAGAATCGCTTGAACGTTCCACGAGCCGTGACCCGTGCCGACGATCTGCTCACTCGACACGACGGCCGTCGAGACGATCTCGGCGGTCGGCGAGTACTGCAGATCGGCGTCGACGACTTTGCGCTGCGTGAGGGCCTTTTGCGCTCGGAGGGCTCGCAGATCGGCGCGGTCTTTCAGCTCTCCAGGCTTGCAAGTCTGCTGCGCGGCGGCTTGGATCGCGTCGAGCGAGATGTCGGGAGGAACGCCGTAAGGCACCGACGATCCGAGGAGGAGACCGAGCCGTTCCCGTGCGCGGAGGAGCTGCTCGTCACCGTCGATGAGGGTGCCGCGTGCCGAAGCGACGTCCTGTTCGAAGCGCACCGTGTCGAGGTTGGCTCCGCCCCCGAGATCGACTTTGCGCTTCTGCAGCGCGAGACGACGGAGAGTGGCGCGAAGGCCGACGCGATTGACCTCTGCCACATGCTCGGCACTGACGACGGTGACGATCGCATCGGCGGCGGCCGCCACGAGCGTGCGCTTCTTGTCTTCGATCGACAGCTTCGCGAGATCGATCGTGTCGTCGGCGGTGCCGATGGCGTACCAGGCGCGTGGCGCCAAGATGGGTTGCACTAGCTGAAGCGCACCGGTGAGGGTCGGTGATGGCGGAGACGTCGTGGTCGTGGAACCCGTGAGCGGGTTCGTAAAGCCGACGTCTTTTCGAATGATTTGAACCGTGGCAGTGCCGGTGGCGTTGAGCGTCGGCAACGTCGCCGCGAGCGTCTGCCGACGCAGGCCACGGAGTCGAACGACATCGAGCATCGCGGTCTGGAGCTCGGCGTCGCGTGTCCCGATGAGATCGAGCGCCTCCTGCCAACTGTGGAGCGATTCGGGCGCGGCGGGCAGCGGATCGAGCATCGCGTCGTTTATGTCTTGCGTCGTGCCCGGCGGCGGTCCAGGTGGCGCGGCGGGGGCTAGAGGTGCGGGAGCCGCCGGAGGGGCTGCGTGAGCCGGCGCGTGCGGCGCCGCTGCCGGCTGAGCCACTGGGGTCGCCGGCTTCGGCGCCGCGGGCTGGGCGAGGGCGCTACAAGGAGCTGCGGCGGCGAGCAGCGCAAGGACCCATGGGGCCCAGGTGGCTCGCGTCCGGCGTGACGCGAGGCGTTCGACGAAACGTGGAGAGCCGAGCGCGGGGGATGGAGACGTGGCTTTCGCATCGGGGGTCGACAAGCGCATGCCGGACCTTGTGAGCCGAGCCGGGCCTGCTTTCAAGCACAACCTTGCCGACTTCGGGGCGCACGGCGACCCTGGTTCGAACCCTGACACGGGTGTATTGAATCGTGACGCTTGTCGCGCCCTGAGAGCCGCCCGCGAATCGCGCGGCCGGCGCCGTGTGTCACCCGAACGCTCAGGTCGGCGGCGCCCCGCGCTTGATCCAATCGAGCAGCGCGGCCTGATCACGCGTCTTGCCGTGCGCGAGGGCCGGGGCGAGCACAGAAAGCGCGAGCGCGATGCTGCCCGCGCGTGCGAGGGCGTGCGCGTAGCTGGCTGCGACCTCGGCCTTGAGCGCGTTCGAGGCCGTGCTCTCGAATCCTCGCATCGCGCGAGCGAGCAGCGGGATGGCGCGCTCGGGCTGTCCGAGAGCGACGTCGTAGAGGTGACCGAGGTTGTGAGCGTAGCGGTGATCGTCGCGCGCGAGCTCGAGCGCCCGCTCGTAACAGCGCACTGCGTAGCGGAGGTTGCCGAGGAGCGACTGCGCGAGCCCCAGCGCACCCCAGGCGACATGCGCATCGGGAACCAGCTCCAGCACGCGGCGCGACAGCAGCGACGCGCGCCATGGATCGGTCTCGGCGGCGGTTGCCGCAAGCTGCTCGTGGGCCAGGATCCATTCGGGGCCGCCGGGTGGCGAGAGTCGGGCGAGCTCGACGAGATCGGGGATCAGACGGCGCGGATCTTCACCTGCCCAGAGCGCACGCTCGACGTCCTTCATCAGGGCATCGACGTTTGCGGCGGGCTTGGTCGAGTCTCTTCGCACCTCTCTTATGAAGCAGGCTTGAGGTGTCCGAACAAGTCTTGCTTTCGTGCTGCGACCCGCGCGACGATTCGCGCCCGTCTGCCGAGCGAGCGCTTCCGGGCTACGGTGGTTTGACGAAAAACGCGAACGAAGGAAGGCGACACGTCTTCCTTCGTTCGCGGCTTTCCCAGAAATCGCGCGGTGTCAGCTCTCTGGCGAGCCTTCTTGCATCTCGCCGCTTCGCTCGCGCGCGACTTCGACCGTCAGCGTGCGACCCGCGAGGGCGGTGCCGTGGAGCTTCGCGATCGCCGTCGCTGCATCGGCTTTCCGAACCGAAATGAACGCGTGGCGATCACGAACGCGGATGCGTCGAATGGTGTGCTTGTCGAGCCCAGCTACCTCGACGAGAACGCGCAAAAGGTCTTGTGCACGGATCCCATCGCGGCGACCGACAGTCACGAAGAGCTCGGCATGGTCGGCCGGATCACCTTCGGGCTCGCCCGACTCGGCGACGGGTGCGTTGTAGAGCTGTCCTTCACGCTGCTGCGCCCCGCTGGAGCCGGCGCTCGCCGAAGCGGTATGGGTCGCGGATCTCGCCGACTGCGGGCTCGCACCCTCTTCGCGACCGCGCTCTTCACGTCCACGGGGACCGAGGAGGGGCTCGTCGTCGCCTTCTTCTGCGGGGGGTTGCCAGTTGGCGAATTCGGTGACCGGAACCGGTCGACGTTTCGTCTCGCGTTCGCTGTCGTCACTGCGCGGTGCGGCCGCGTCTCGCTGCGGTCCGGTCAACGGACGCGGGCGATCGGGCCGCGGCTCGCGTGCACGTGCATCTCGCTCGGGCCGCGGTCCTCGCTCGGCTCGATCGCTTCGCTCCGGGCGATCGCGCTCGCCGCGTTCGGGCCGCGGTGCGTCGGGCAAGGCGCCCGGGGTCGTGCGACGTCGGCGCTCGCCAGGGCCGCGTGCCTCATCCCGTTCGCGTGGATCGAGCGTCGTCAGGGGGCTGGATCCCGTGCCCTCGATCGTCGGATCACTCGTGGCGACACCGCTCGTGGCGACACCGCTCGTGGCGACACTGCTGGGGGCGACACCGCTCGTGGCGACACCGCTGGGGGCGACACCGCTGGGCGCAAACCCGCTCGGCACGAACCCCCTGGGGGCCGTAGCGACGAGGCTCGTCGTTTGAGCGGCGACGCCAGCCGGAATCATCGAAATGACCGCCCCGACGCCCGTCGAGGCTGCGGGCTGAAGATTGCGGGCCGCCGGAATGTCGGTGGTGGCTTGGACCACTGCCGGTCGCGCAGCTGCGACCGGTGCACCCTCCGAAGCCCCGGAGACGCTGCTCGAAACGCTACCCGACGCGGAGCCTACCGGGCCTCGGCCAGCGTCGGGTCGTCCGCGACCGGATCCGTCGCGGTGGGATCGGAAGCTTCCTCGACGCACCGTCGCGCGGCGCGCCGAGCTCGCCTCGTCTTGCACGTTCGGTCTCGCACCTAGCACGTCACGCAGAAGTCCTGCGACGATCGCCTCGGCGAAATCGTGATTCAACAGACGTCGAGCGAGCGCGCGATCGTCGGCATGGATCCCCTTCGGGAGGTACGCCTCCGCGAACATCGACACGAGGTCGGCTTCGGCGCGCGTCTTCAACTCGCCGGGCGTCGGGATCTGCCGCTCGATCGGCTTGATTTTATAGGTGAGTCGAAGGAGGTACAGCCCACCGATGTCGCGCGGCGTGATGAGCGCGATGGCCGTGCCGGTGCGTCCTGCGCGCCCGGTTCGACCGGTGCGATGCACGTACGACTCGGCGTCTTGCGGGAAGTCGTAGTTGATGACGTGGGTGAGATGCGAGATGTCGATACCGCGTGCTGCCACGTCGGTGGCGACGAGGAATCGGAGGCGCCCCTCGCGCGTCGCGCTCATGACACGCTCACGCTCGCTCTGCGCGAGATCGCCGTTCAACCAATCGGCGTCGTAGCCGCGCGCTTGGAGCGAGTTGGCGACGATCTGGGTGTCGTCTTTGGTGTTGCAGAAGATGACCGCGCTCTCGGGATTTTCGACCTCGATGATCTGGCCGAGCGCCCGGAGCTTGTCGGAGGGCACCATGTAAACGAAGTGCTGGATCGACAGCGCGCCGATGTGATCGCCGCTCAGCGTGACGAACTCGGGGTTCTTCAGCTTGTTCTTCGAGATGCGCTCGATATCGGGCGGCACCGTCGCCGAGAAGAGCAGGGTCTGCCTGGTGGGAGGCAGCGTGTCGAGAATGGCGGTGAGCTCGCGCTCGAAGCCCATCGACAGCATCTCGTCGGCTTCGTCGAGGACGAGCAAACGCACGCTCGTGGTCTTCAAGGTCCCGCGTCGAATGTGATCGAGCACGCGCCCAGGCGTTCCGACGATGACCTGCGCGCCGGCGTCGATCCCCTGGACCTGACGCTCGATCGGAGCACCACCGTAGATCGCCAAAACCTTGGTCTCTTTGCGCTTGCCGAGTCGGCCGATTTCTCCAGAGACCTGCAGCGCGAGCTCGCGGGTCGGACAGAGCACGAGCACCTGGGCAGCGAGCACCGATCGCTTCACGACGTGGTCGACGATCGGAAGGCCGAAGGCCGCGGTCTTGCCGGTGCCGGTGCGCGCCTGGACGACGGCGTCTCTGCCTCGCGTCGCGGGCTCCCATACGGCGAGCTGCACCGGCGTCGGGTGCTGATACCCCATGTCGTTCAGCGTCTCGCGAAGCTCTGCCGAGAGGGGCAAGAGGTCGAAGGTCGGCAGAGCAGGCTCGGGCGGGGCGAGCTCGAGGGCAGCCTGCTCGGCCGCCGTCAGCTCGGGCTCGCTCATGGCGGCCACGTCTGTCGAGACGGCGCCCTCATTTGTGTCTTTCGTGGATGTGTCGCTCATCACCAAGCTCTTTTTCGTCGCCCCTCGTCCCGGTATCGGGGGCGTTTCGGGGGACTTGCGCGGTTCAGGGTGCGCTGTGGGCAGGGGCGGAATCGGAGGTGCTGGCGGCGCTCGTCGCCTGAAGCTCTTTGGCCACCTGTTTGCGGAGGACTTCGAGGCTACCGGCCTCTCTCCGCACGGCGTGCTCCTCGGCATAGCGGAGCCGTTCCACCGCGTCGAGACTGTGCTGGTCGATCTCGGTCACCTTGCAGGCCCGCCGGACGGCCTCGAAGTGACTCCACTCGGGCTGGAGAGCGTCTCGGAAGCGCGCGAGTGCGGCTCCCACCTCGGATTCACCTTCGGCCGCCACTCGCGCCCGCTCGACCGCAGAATGAAGTCGGACGAGGCCTTCGTGGCACCCGGCATAGGGCGTCGGCTCGGCCGCGGCGCCTGCAGCGCGCCCTTCGGCCCAAAACACTTGCCACGAGATTTGACTCGTCGAGCCGACGACGAAGGCTGCGAGCCCGCCGAAGAGCAGCCCGAGGGCGATGCGTCTACCAGCGCGTGCACTCACGTCGTTCTCATACCACGCCGCCCCTCGGGCAAGAGTAAAAGAGACCCATGCGGTCACTGGGGATCGGACTCGTTGCGCTCGGGCTCTTGGCACCGACCACGACGCACGCCGATCCTCTACCCGACAACAACTACACCATCGACCTGTTCCAGGGGCCGATCCTCGCTCCGCTGCGAGTGACCGGGATCGCCGGCGCTTATGCTGGCTACGCCGAAGGCATCGCTGGATTCGTGAGCAACGCCGCCTCGCCCGCGGTCCGGTCGCCCTACAGCGTTCGCAGCCTCGACTTCGACGTATCGGCCTCGCTGTCGATCCCGATCAGCCTCTTCCAGAGCAACGACTTCGACAACAGCGGCGACCGAGACAAGGCTTACTCGAATTTCGTCTATGTCACGGGCGGAGGGCAAATCCAGGCCGGACCGGTAGGCGCCGGCGCTTTGATCGAGCTGCAGCGCTATTCGGTGAACGCCCCCGACGGGACACAGGCCAACGTCCTCGTCGGCAAGTACCACGCGCTCGGCGGGGTGAACGTCTACAAGGGCCAGCTCGCGATTGGCGCTGGCATCCGCGGCGTCACGATGGGGCTCGCGACGCCGGAAGTCACTTTGACGATCGCGGGCGTTGCGCCTCAGCTCGGATTCTTGGTGCGCCCCAACTCCATGCCCTTCCGAGTCGGAGCGACCTTTCGTTTTCCTGTGAACGGAGGCGCGGTGAGCGATCGCGCGCAAATCGATCCCGACGGTGTCCGCCACGCTGGCCGCTTCACTCTCCCGCGCCAGATCACGCTGCCTTGGGAGCTCGAATCGGGGTTCGCCTTCCAAGCCGGACCTCGCCCGCTCAATCCGACATGGATCGACCCCGATGCCGAAGAAGCGCCCCTCCACGCACGCATCGCGGCCCAGCGCGATCGACGCGCGCGCGAACGCGCCAGAACCGAGGCAAAATTGACCGGCGACGAGCTAGCGACCTTTCGCGCTCACGCAGCGTTCGAAGAGCCGATCCTCCGCGAGCACGAGGACGCGTGGCTCGACGGCGAGGCGCGTTACCTCCGCGATCAGCGCGTCGGCCGCAGCGAGACGTGGCCGCGCCAACGAATCTTGTTCGCGGGAGCGCTGCTCATCTCGGGCGCGGTCAGCGAGGGCGTCAGCATCGAGCGGTTTCTCGCGCAGCAGGTGAGCGGGCAAGACCGCGGCAAAGTCATCGGCACCTCGGGCGCAAGCGTCAACTACTCACCGCGCGTCGGTATCGAGGCCGAGCCGGTCGAGAACCTCGCCCTGACGCGTGTCGGCTCGTACTACGAGCCCAATCGTTTCGGTCGCGTCGGACGCCAGCACTTCACCTTCGGCGGCGACATCAAGCTCTTCTCGACGACCTACTGGGGCTTGGTACCCAAGGTCACGTACGCGATCTCCGCATCGATGGACTTCGCCCCGCGCTACGAATCAGTGAGCGCGAGCATCGGCGTCTGGCACTGAGCTTCGCAGCTTCGAACCATTGCCTGCCTGAGCCCGACGATGAGAGTGTAGACCGAGCCCGGTCTCAGCTCCTCGATCGCTCTTTGAGCGTCATCGCCAGATCGGCGCCGAGGATGGCTTGAATCGCCGCGCGGAGCTCCGCGTCCTTCTCGAGCAACAATCTCAGCTTGTCGACGGCGAGCGAGACGTAGCGCGTCGCTTCGGCCGTCACGACCGAGACGGCTGGAGCGCGGCCGAGAGAAAGCTCAGCTCGCCGACGAATTGTCCATCGCCAAGGCTCGCGACCTTGCCGTCGACCGCGTGGACCTCGACGCGCCCCGATACGATCACCATCAGCGAATCGAGCGTCAACCCAGGCTCGACGATCCGTGTTGCGGGGCTGCGTCGCAGAAGCGCTCGACAGCGAGGAGCTTCTGAAACGTGCGTGGGGTCAAAGGGGTGCGCCTCGTGAGGCCTCTTGCCGGCCCCACACAGTCGCCGTAGCGTTTTCCGTCATGCAGCCTCGTCACGCACTCGTCGCCCAGCTCGTTGCGCTTTCTTCGATCTTGCTCGTCGCAGAATCGGGAGGCTGCGCTGCGGGGACCAGCGACGACAACGCGCCGACGGGCCCCGTGGCCACGGCGTCCGACACCGGCACCGGCAGCACGAGCACGCACGCCGCGGCCACGAGCTCTACGATGTCGGGTGGAAGCACGAGCTCGGCGGGCGGGGCTGGAACGACTTCGACTTCGAGCACCACGACGACTTCGACCGCGACTTCGACTTCGAGCACGACGACGACTTCGGCCGCGACTTCGACTTCGAGCACGACTTCGACTTCGGCCGCGACGACGACTTCGAGCACGACGACGAGCGGCAATGGCGGGGCTGGCGGATGCGGCACGGTCTACGACCACACCATCGCGATCGACGGGTCGAACGACTTCACCGCGAGCGAGACCTTCACCACCACGTCGAACGGATACACGGGCTACGTCACGTGGGATGCGACCAACGTCTACGTCGGCATCAAGGGCCCCGACGTCACGAGCGGCGACGCGAACAAGTGGGTCCTCGTCTACATCGGCGGTGCAGCCGGCACGACGAACGGCGAGCTCTACGACACGCAGCAGCCGACCCTTCCGTTCTCGGCGAAGTATCACGTGCGCTGGAAGGCCAACAACCTCTATACCAACGCCGAGGCCTGGAACGGCAGCGCCTGGGCCGACGCGGCGTGGGATTTCACCGGCAAGGTCTTCAAACAGGGCGACTACCTCGAGATCGCGATCCCGCGCTCGAACATCGGCTCGCCGATCACGACGGTCGACATTCACCTCAGCATGATCAACGAAACCATGAACGCCGAAGGGACCTACGCGGGCGTCCCATCGACCTCGTTCGTCGACGGCGTCGACAAGAACTACACGCACTATTTCAGCTTCGACCTCGCGGGCTGCACCGCGCCGACGAGTCACCCACCGCTCTGAGAGCCGCGTCGCCGTACGGCTCGAGCCTCACCACGAGCACAGAATTAAGAGAAAGCGTCAGGGTGTCCGAGGCAGCCGTACCGACCCAAGGCCCGGACTCCCTCGTTCACCCCGCGCGCGGTCGAGCTTCGCGCGGGGCGAGTCGACGCGGCAAGAGCCGGCGCCTCAAAGCGTCTCAAGACCCGAGCCCCTCGAACGAAAGCCGCTCTCAGTTCATCTCGCGAGCAGGTCGCTCTTTTTGCTCGGGCTCGAGGAAGGTCGCGGTGATCTCGCGTTCGAGCGCTTCGAGCGTCTCGGTCTCGAGCGCGTCGACGTGCCCGGCGAGGCGAGCGACGTTGACGGCGTAGACGAACACGCGCGTACACCGCGCGGGCGGGCCGGCGAGAGGCCCAGTGAGCTCGACGAGATCTTCGGATCCTTCGAAGCCATCGAGCAAAACGAGCGCACGCGGATCGACGCCATCGGCCACGAGCTCGACGCCCGGCACATCGGAGATGTAGACGTCGGAGCCGCCCACGTACTTGGCGAGCACCGGATTCAGCTGCTCGAAAACGTGCGTCGCGATCTTCTCCCAGGCCTCTCGGGCTGGCACCCACGGCGGCATTCCGGTCAAGAGATCGAGCTCGCGCGACCGAAGAAAGGCGATTGTCGCTCCTCGCGAGTCGCCCTGCTCGTCGCGTACAAGGCCGAGGTAGTAGTGCGCCTCGCCATGGCGCGGATCTTTCTCGACCGCTTGCGCGATGAGGGCCGCTGCGCGATCGACGTCACCGAGCTCGTAGTGGGCGCGACCGACGAGGAACGTGTGGCTCGGGTTCTCGTACGGACCCTCGGGCACGCGCGCGAGCACCTTCTTCGCCTCTTCGCGATCGCTCTTTCCGACGAGGGCGTCGAACTTGAGCAGCAGGCCGTCGATGATCTCTTCGTCGACCTCGGCGAGATCGAGCGCCTGATCGCACATCTTGATTGCCTGATCGTAGTCGCCGAGCGGAGTGATGAACACCTCGGCCGCGTTGAGCATGGCCTCGAGGTAGGTGTCGTCGAGCGCGATGGCTTGTTGGTAAGCCTCGATCGCCTCTTCGCCTTCGCCTTCGAGGGCAGCAACGAATCCAAGCAGGTTGTGGGCTTCGGGAGAGTTGGGGTCGATCTCGAGCGCGCGGCGCGCGGAAGCCTCGGCCCCACGCGTGTCACCACGCTGGACGAGATCCCAGCCTCGGTCGAGGTGCGCGGAGAACTGATCCATCGAGGTACGCCTTTATCGATAGATCTCGTAGCGTCAAGCCGCGAAACCGGATTCGTCGCTCACGCCCACGAACGCCGCGCGCTACTCGTGGATGACGACCATCGTTCCGGGATGATCCTTCGTCGACCACACCGCGTGCCAGCCGCGCGGCAGCTTGGGCTCGACCCAATTGAAGACGTGCTTGGCGTCGAGTGGCGACAGGTTCACGCAACCGTGGCTCATCTCATGGCCGAAGTTCGAGTGCCAGAAGGCGCCGTGGAGCGCGTACGAGCCCTTGAAGTAGGCGACGTAGGGGACGTCGTCGATGCTGTACGGAAGGTCGCCCGACGCGCCGTCGCCGTCCATCGTCACCGCGACGTGCTTCTCGCGGACGCGCCATTGTCCGGTCGGTGTCGCGTGATCCTTCTTCTTGATGCGCGACTTCTTCCCCGGTGAAACGAGGGTCGCGTAGACGAGCTTGTCGCCCTCGAGGAGAACGAGCGTCTTCTTCTCGATGTTCACGTCGACCCATCTTTCGTGCTCGCCGACCTCGCTCGGACGGGGGCCAGGCGACGCGACGGCGACGTTGGCGTCTTTCACCCAGAAGCCTTCGGTCGACTCGCGGTAAGTCGTGTCGCTCAACACGAACGTCTTGCCCGAGAGCGGAACGCCTGTGAAGCGCGCGAGCTTTCCGCTCTCCTTCATCTTCTCCGCGTCTTTCGACAGCTCGTACTTCTGGGCCTTCTCGCCGAGAACGAACGCGACGCTCTTCACGCCTTCGGGGACGTCGATCCCGTGGCTCTCCGGCGGCTTGTTGATCCACATTCGATCGGTCGGAGCGACGAGGCCGTCGGTCGTTCGGTACCACGTGCGGCCATTCCAACCGAAGCTCTTGTCGATCGCGATGAAGAAGCCCTTCACCATGCGCTTGGCGAGGTTTCCGTCGGCGTCTTCTTCGAGCTCGGCGAGCGTGACGTTCGGCTTCTTCTCGCTCGTCTGCCACCACGGCTTCGGCGGCACGGCCGCGGCTTCTTCGGCCGACTCGGGCGTGCCTGCGTCGAACGTATTCATCGCGGCGACCGCTTCGGCGGCGCCCTTGTCGTCGGAGGGGGTCGCTCCGCCTTCGTCGGCCGCGTGCTTCGCGCTCTTGTGATCGCCGTCGTCGAGAGCTGCCTTCTCGGCCTGCTTGTCTGCCTTCTCCTGATCTTTCTTCGCCTTGTCTTCGAGCAGATACGGCTCGTACTTGTTCATCTCCTCTTTGGTGGGGAGAGCCTTGTAGAGCGGCGTCCCGTGAAAACGGTTGTAAGCGTATTTGTACGGCAAGATCCCTTCGAGATCGGGCGGTTTCACGCCCAGGCGCACGCGCGGATTCTCGAGATCGGTCGTCGCATATTTCCCGCAGACGTAGCCACCTTCGAGGAGGTGGTACCAACCCTCTTTGCAGTTCGCTTTGTGGATCGGCTTCGGATCGACCGGCACTTTGCCGCCCTGCCTGATGTAGCCGAGCCGCTCGTCGCTGAAGCGCGTCTCCGGATACACCGGCGTCTGAAACGCCATCGCTCCGAGCATCGGGCCGTCGTAGGGTTTGTCGGTGGGGAGCGCCGTCCCCGCGTCACCGGGCTCGGCCTCGGTGGTGTGCGCGGAGCTCTCGGCGACCTCGCGCGCCGAGCCTTTCGGTTTGGCGGCGCTGTCAGCGGGCGCCGACTCGGTGCGCGAGCTCTCGGTGCTCGACCCAGGATCGTCGACCGCGGGCTTGTGACATCCGCTCGACCAGAGAAACGCGCCGGTCCCCGAGAGCCCGAGCACGAGGCCGAGGCCACCGAAGAACCACCGTCTCCCGCCGCTCGTCCGGACCGTGCTCCTAGCGAGAGCGCCGCCCTGCCTGCTTCCGGCGTTGCGGGGGGCCTGTCGCTTGCTTTCTCGGGGACTACGAATGGGAGGATTCATACAGCTCGTAATGAGACGCGAGGGCCGGAGCACCGCTCCCGCTGGTCTAGTACTTGTTCGCGGTGTGTCGATCCAGTTCCTGGCACGTCACACCATGCGACGAGGACGCGCGTGTGGAAGGATCGTGCCATGGCCTCCATGATCTCGGCGTTTGTGCGGCTCGACGCGCCGCTCTTGAATTCGGAGCCCCTCGCGAGGCGGTGTATTAGGGTGACGAGCGTGGTCGAGTCGACGCAGTCGCGTGTCAGCCGAGACGCAGGCGAGGCTCGCTCGCGCCCGGTCCAAGTACGCACGATCGCGTCAGGGCAGTCCTGCGCCGTGAATGGGCGCTGGTAGTTGGCACCGACCGAGCGCTTCCCCGTCGAAGTCCCCCTCCGCGAAGGCTCGCGTCGTCACGAGCTCGTGTGCTTGATCCTCGCGCTCGTCGTTCACGTTCCGATCCTTTCGCTCGGTGCTTGGTCGTTCATCGCCGACATGTTTCACGACCAGTCGGGCCTCGAAGGCGACCAAGACGTCGAGGTTCCGATGGAGCTCGATCTCGACAACGACTCGGCATCGAAGCCCGACAAGAAAGAGTCGAAGGTCGACGAAGTCCAAGTCGTTCCCGAAGGACCCGACGAGGTGCCGGTCGCCGCCGATGCAGGGCCTCCGCCCTCCGACGCGGCCACGCCACCCGATGCCGCCCCGAAAGACGCCGCCACCGACGCGCCGCCGCCGCTCGAGCTCCCCGACGCGGCGACTCCGCCGCCGAAGCCCAAAGACCAGACGCCGCTCGAGAGCGTGAAGGCGCCGCAGAACCCGTCGGGCAATCCGAACAACGTCGAGATCGTCCTCGTCGGCAAAGTGATGCGGACGCACCCGGTCGGGATTCGACTCGGGAAAATGTTGCCGAACATCAAGCAATGGAAAGACTTCTTCGACGACACCGGGATCGACGCCGTTCAAGACGTCGACGTCATGGTGATCATGGGCCCCCAAGTCATCCGCTCGGGCCAGGTCGACGTGATGATGGTCTTCAACAAGCCGCCGGATCAAATCCACGCGGCCGTCGACAAGATCCTCGGACGCAGCAACCCCGTCGGTGGCTGGATGGACGACTCGACCGTGCCAGCCGCGCAGGGAAAGGCCGATGGCGCCGATCGCCTCTTCGTCCTCATACCCAAACAAGACGAGCTCTACGTCACGCCTCCACCTCGTCAGAAGAAGAAAAACAAAGACGATCCCGACTGGACCGACGACGAAAAAGCGAAGGCGCTCAAAGAGAAGATCGGCAAGATCGCCAAGCTCAAAGCTCCGTCGGCCGACGTCAGCTTCGCGATTCATCTCTCGGTCAAAGAACCAGGCAAGCTGAGCTGGATCGACCTCCCGCTCGTCGGAAAGACCCAGCTCATCCCCGACTCGTTTCAGAAGTTCGTCTTGCGCGTCGATCCGCACGACGACGGGAGCGCGCTCGTGCGCATCGAGCTCATCGACGACACGGCGGCGAACGCGAAGAGCGATCTCGAGAACATCCAAGCCAAGTACGACACGGTCCAAGGCCTGAGCGGCATGGTCATGAAGCTCGAGCTCCCGCCGCTGAAATTCGTGGTCGAGGGTCGAACCGTCGTCGGCGAGACCGACGTCCCCCTCGAATTTCTCGAGAAGGTCGCCGCGATCGGCGAAGCGCAAATCGCCAAGGCCAAGCATTAGGCTACTAGAGCGAAAGAGAGCCTCTCATCGCTTCCGTCTCCGGCCTTGGTCACGTCCCGTGAATTCTGCTCTGCTCCCGACGTTCTCCGTCGCACGCCGAGGGGCCGGCCGTCCGTTTCCACGGAACACTAGCCAAACGGAGGGCGTAGAGGTAAGTCGCGGAAGCCCTCGGGCCGTCCTGCGACGCCAAACCGACTGCGATCACGGAGACCACGAGGCCGCTTCTCACATGGCACAAGAAGGCGATCGCTCCCCGGAGAACCTCCTCGACGAGCTCGGGAGGCACGCGCACGCCGATGCGCTCGCCCGGCTCGTGCACGCGCTCGCGTTCTCGGCGTTCGATGAGCAGCGAACCTCGCTCGACGAGGGGGTCAGCGACGCCGCCAGCCGTCTCGGCGTAGACGAAGTAGCAAGTGAGACGAGCTACGGAAACGCTCTGCGCGCCATCAAGAAGGGTGGGCAGGCTTCGGGACCGGAGCGCGTGCTCCTCGGCACCCTGCTCGCGCGCGGCGTCGTGCTCGCTTTGCCCGACGGACCTCAGGCCGAAGAGAAGGTCGCCGAAGGCCTCCTCTTCTGCGCGTCGGTGACCGTGGTCGATGCGCTGACGCCTCTCGATGCCGCGCTCGGCGAAAAGGCGGCAGGGCTGTGGCGCGCCATCGCACGTCTCGTGGCGAAGCACGACGAAGGCACCGGCTCCACGATCTCGCGCGCAGCCGCCATCGTGGGCGCTTCCGCTCTCGCGCAGAGCTCGTCCACGGCCGCCTCCGACGAGCGAGCACGCCTCAGCCCGACTCTTCGCGACGGGCTTCTCAAAACGCTCCTCGCTCCACGCTCCGAGCCGACCGCCTTCCTCCCGGTCGTTCTCTCCGGCGAGGTCGTCTCGCCCCCGCGATCGCCCTTCGTCGTGGCTGCGCTGACCTTCACCCTCGTCCTCCCGATCGTCGCCTTCGCGAACCTCATCGGTCGCTACGCGCTCAAGCTCCGGCGACCTGCCGAAGTGCGCATCTTCGAAGGCGGCGTCAGTGTCACGAGCCGTACCCAGCTCCTCGGAAAGACGCTGCGCGAGCATGAGATGCACATTCCGCGCGGGGCTCTGTCCCGGGCGGCGCGCGAGATCCGCTATCCGCGGCTCGCCTCATACGTCGGCATCGCTGCGCTCCTCGTCGGGAGCTACATCGGCCTCCGGCTCGTCCTCGACGGTTTCAAATCTGCTTCACCCGAGTTCCTCGGCATAGGCGTCGCCATCCTCGTTCTGTCGCTCGCGGTCGACTACGTCCTGGCGAGACTGCCCACGCGTCTCCAGAACCGGTGCGAGCTCGTCTTCGAGCCGCGCCGCGGTCGAATCGTCGCGCTCGGCGAGGTCGATCCCGCTCTCGCCGACGCGGCGCTGCTCCGACTTCGGTCTACGCTCGGCGAGCGCGCCGTCGTCGCTGTTTCGAAGTAATTCGCCTCCACCGAGGGGCCGCCGAGCGCCCCTCCGTCGGATTCTTGGCCCCTCGGATCCGCGTCTGATACCCGGCGTGATGTTGGCGCGATGCGGGTCTCGCTCGTGCCAGCTCGCTCGAGTCCGCTCGCGGGAGTGACTCGAGATCGGCAGAGCCGAGCGCGATCGCGCGAGGACGCCACGACCGTGATCTTGAAGGAGCCTTTCCCCATGCGCTCGAAAGCCGACATGCTCGCTGAGCTACGCAAGCTCTTGAACGACGTCTTCACGCTACGGCAGCAGGGCTCGACGTATCCGCGTCTGTCTCGCGCCCAGGGCTACGTCGACGGCTACATGCGCGTCCTACTCGACGGCAAGCTCGCGACCAAAGAAGAGCTGCTCGAGCTCGTCGCCAACGAGCGCCGTTCGACCTCGGGCCCCGCGACGCGCGAGCTCGTTCAAAGCGAAGCCGAGTTCGCCGCCTGACGTGTCAGGCGAACGGCCTACCCAGCCAAACGAGATTCAGTAGTCATGAAGCTGCTCTGGAAACGCCGTTGCGTTCGCGAGAGCTCTTCGAAGGATCCGGCAGTGCACTCGACTCCTGGTGGAGTCGAGTCTCATGACCCCAAGCAGATCAGGCGAACAATTCGGGCTTTTTGGGGTGTGACTCGTCACCCAGCGCGCGTGAGCGTCGACGCGACGCGGGCAAGCAGCTCGTGCTCCGACGTGCCACGAAGGCGATCGTAGGCGAGCTCGAAGAGCCGTTTTGCCGGCGCCACGTCTTTTGCCGTTTGGACTTGGAAGACCACGAAGCTCGGGCTCCAGCGAAACGGCTTCGCCAGCCCCTCCAAGATGAGCGCGTCGCGTAGCGGGGCGCTGACCGCGATGTGCGCCTCTCCGTCGAGGTGCAGATGGCCGAGCTCGTCTTCGCCTAGGTAAAAGTCGGCGCCGTCGACCTGCGACTCGTCGCCCAGAAACCAGTGAGTGCGCGCCCACACTCCGCGCCAGGTCGCGAGCGCCTCCGATACGGTCTGCGCGTGCTTCGGCAGCGTCGGAGGCGGCGCGTGGCGACCTTTGGCAGAGAGCTTCATGGCTCAAGCGATAGGACGCTCGCCGCCCGAAGCAAGGACCGATCGCGAACGGCCTACCGAGCTGTCGCGAAACCGGAATGCCCGCGAGCACGAAAGCGGTCACCGCCGAACGCACGCGCCCGCTCGAGCCACTCGCAAAATGAAGACGACGCCCTCTTTCGAAGCGCGTCGTCGACCGTCCGTGGAGGAGCGCCCCAAGGGCGCGCCGATTTTCTTCAGGAGCTCACGGAGGCGAGAGGAGCGACACGTTGCCCTCGGTCTTGTCTCCGCCTTTGCGCCACCAATGAACGAGCTGGAGAGCCCCCTTCAGCTCGACCTGGCTCGAGAAGAATCCGCCGAACGCGGGAGCGTCGACGACCTTCGTCTTCCAGTCGTGGCCTGTCGCGCTCGGCGTGCCGATCGCGTAGCGGAGCTTGCCGTTCGTGGCGTCTTGGAACGTCACGTGGACCTCGCCGCTGCCGGTCACGCTGACGAACGAGTCGTCACCGACGACATGCTGACCGTCGGGAAACTTCACGCCGCCGATCTGCAGTCCGTCATCGATCGTCTCGATCGACGCGACTTTGCCTCCCGAGACGCGCGCGTACTTCACCGTCTCACCGTAGCCGTCGACGTAGGTGAGGTGCCAATCCCCGGCACCATCGACGAAGAGCGAAGTGCCGATGCCGACGTCGCTCGGTGTCGACGGATCGCCGCCGTCGACGACCGTGCTCGTCCACGCACCACCGGTTTGCTGAGCGATGTTGAGACTGCCTTTCACGCGATCGTAGTAGGCGATCCCAAAGCCGCCGCCGGGGAGAGAAGCGGTCGCGATGTAGAGACCAGTCCCCATCGGGTAGGCGTCGAGCTTGTCGGAGGAGATGGGCGTCTTGCACGTGCTCGTGCCCATGTCGCTCACACACGAGTCGCCCATGGCGCACGCCGCCGGACAATCGGAGGCCGGTGTGCTGCAGAGCCCAGTGTCTTTGACGCAGATCGAGCCGCCGGTGCAGAACGCGGGTCGGCACGGCGTCTGATCGTTGACGACCACGTCTTCGCTCGCGAGCTCGCCCGCCGTCCCGCGCGCGACGCGGAGCTTCGACTTGAGAAACCCAGTCGCCGTAGGCTCGATCGTCATGTACGCGATGACCGGGGTCGAGCCTTCGAAGTGGAGCTTCGCGTAACGACCCGCGTCGATGCCGTTGCCGCCGTCGACCGTCTTGATAGCCCAGCTCACACCGGTGAACTGCGCGAACTTGAGCTGCTTGTGCGTTCGGTCGTAGTAGGCGACGGCAGGCTGCGATTTGTCGTCGATCGCGATCGATGTCCAGAGCCCGACGTCGTCACCCGAGCCCGTTTGACCGCCTCGGAAGCCCTCCGTGTTGTACGACTTTCCATCGACTGCATCGCTGGGAACACCATCGACGATGGTCCATGCGACCTTCGATCCGTCCCACGGGCCGACGACCAAGTCGCCGTATTGGTAGCCGTTGTCGTAGTCGGCCTCGAGGTAGCCCGCGACCCAAAGCTTGTCTCCGGCGACCGCTGTCGACGTGTACGAGCCGATGAGTCCTGGCTGAAGCGTTTGGCAGTTCTGTGCAGGATCGCAGGTGTAGGTGCTCACGGGCTTGCTGTCGTCGCAGGAGCAGCCGCTGTACGTGCCCGCCACTCCCAGAACGATCGCGGCGCCCATGATCTCGCTGCGGCGGCTTCCGACAAGCGCGGCTCCGGGGCCTTTCGAGGCGACCGAAGCAGACTTCTTGGTGACGCGTGCCGCCTTCGAAGCGCTGCGTCGCGACAAGAGCCTCGTGAAGATGCCGGCGATGCCGACGCCCACGATGCCGAGCTGCCACGGTGACGTCTCGTTCTGCGTCGGTACGCTGCAACCGCAACCCGAGCCGCTCGCTCCGTGCGGGAGACCACGAATGAGCTCCTGCTGCGACGTCCCGATGTTGCCTTCTTCGTCGCGCGCTTCGAACGCGATGTCGGCGGCGTCTTCTCCGACGTGAATCGCCTTCGCTTCGGCCGCAGGCATCCAAGAGCTCCAGGCGCCCTCGTCGATGCGGTACCGAACCGTCGTGCCCTCGGTCTTGGAGACGAGGTCGAACACATCGAGCGCGACCTCACCCTTGTCGGAGACCGCGGAGGCCTTCACGTTCGGTGCGACGGTGTCGATGATGACCTCGACCTGCGCCGGCGTCGGATCGAGCGTGTACGGCTCGTCGACGATGCGTCCGCGCACCTCGACCATGTGCTTGCCCTCGAGACGGAACGCCTCTTCTTTGAGACGAATGAACCGCGTCGCGACGAACGGCTGCCACATCCCGTTGTCGATGCGCACCTGGTACTCGACCTGGTTCGTTCCATCGTCGGCCGGTGACTTCGCGTAGATCGTGACCTCGGGTGCGTTGTCTTTGTTGATCGTTGCTGAACGCAGCCCGGCCTGATCGACGTACTTGTCGTTCAAGGTCGCGCTGGTCTCGATGAGGTTCGACTGGAACGCTGCCGTCTCGAACGAAGCGAACACGCCGAGGAACGTTTCGCCGTTCTTCTCGAGCTTGCGAAGCCCCGGCGATCCTTGGCCGTCGACGCTCGGCGGAATCACGAGCTTGAGACCGAGGTTCTTGAGCGGTCCGTTGATGTCGAATGCAGGCAGTCCTTTGCCGAGCAACGTCCCGACCTGGCTCGAGAGCAGGCCTTGGAGAGCGCCCGCGATCTGCGCCGGATCGTCTTTGAGAAGCTCGGCGTTCGTCACGACGCCGTTCTTCACGTCGACCGTCTTGAGCACCGGCACGAGACCGTCGGGAGTGACGGTCAGATTGATCGGCGCGCGAATGTCGAAGGTCGCCGTCATGAAGCGAACGAACCTGTCCGACGAGAACATGTAGAAGTCGAACGACGCTTGGTTGAGCTCGAGGCTGATCAGCGGATCGGTGTCGAGGTTCGTCCCATTGCCGAAGGTGACCTTCGGAGGTGCCGACGGACGGATCACGATCGCGATCGGCTGCGTTTCACGCTGCAGACCGAGGTCGCGGAGCGAGCCGGCGAGCAAGCCGAGCGTGCCGCTGTTGAGGAGCGGAACCGCCTCGGTCGAGACGCCGATGCAGAGCAACCCGCTGTTGTAGAGCCCGTTCATCGCGTAGTTGAAGAAGCTCTGCGAGATGCCGAGGCCGATGTGCGGGCCAGGCGTCGCTGACGGCCAATTGGTGATCAGCGTGTCGTCGAGGAGCTCGGCCGGAATCGGGATGCTCGTCGGGCGCGCCATGTTCGACAGCGGAACGCAGCCAGAGATCGGGTTGGGCTCGACGCCGCCGTAGAAGCCGAGCGTCGCGCCTCCGCCGATCGGGTTGAGATCGCCCCAGGCAAAATTCGAGTTGTCGTCGCGCTTGTCTTGGCCGCCGCTGGCGAGCATGAAGTCGAGGCCGCCCTTGGTGCCGGGCGAGAGGTTGGCGAGCAGGCCGCCGAGATCGGCGTGACCGTCGGTGCCGAGCACCGTCGAGACACAGTCCGAAGCCGCATCGGTCCCGTAGCGACAAATGCCGCTCACGTCGTTCGTGCCGGTGGGGCAGGTGGGGTTGACGGCCGGATTGGCCTTCTGGCAGAGCTGTTGTTCGACCTGCGTGGTCAATGTTCCAGCGAGGCTCCCGTAGAGCTGGCCGACAATCGTGCTCTTGAAGATGCTGGCGAAGAACCCGAGGACGCCGCCGTTGCAGAACTTGATCGAGTTGTTGAGATCGCCTTGGCTGATCGTCAACTGCGTGATGCGGATGCGCGAATAGCCGTAGCGCGCGTGCGCCATGTCGGTGTCGGCTTCGACGCTGATGTCGGCGGTGATGCCGATGTCGGCGAAGGTCGACGTGCCACCGGGGCAAGCCTGGTTGCCGGTGATCGTGACGTCGAGGCTACCCAGATCGGTCTTAATCGGTAGGTCTTGGAGGCGCACCGGGATGGTGCCCGTGATGACCAAGTCGTGCGGTGCCTGCGACGACAGATTCAGGTTCGAGTTCGAGAGATCGCCCTCGATCTTGCACTTCTTCGGCGTGTCGCTCGGGCCGCCTTTGCAGACGGTGTAGCTCAGGCTTCCGATGCCCAAGCTCACGCTCCCCGGGGTCTCGGGGATCGCGAACTCGAGGGTGCCGGTCATCCCGCCGGCGACCTTGCCGGCGATGGCGCCGAGGTTCTGACTGAGGAACTGGAGGCCTTTCGACGTGATGCGCATGGCGGCGCCATTCTCGATGCGCTCGCTCGAGACGAAGCCTCCTGGGAGAGGCGTGATCCCCGCGCAGCTGCAGCCGCTCCCACAGCCGCTCCCGCTGCACGCGGGAACGACGATCAACAGGAGGAAGGCCAGAAAGGGCAGCGAGAACAACCCACGACCAGCGCGTGGGCGCTTCGTCGTGCGGGCGGACGTCTGATCGATTCGGGACCTGCGGGCAGGAATGGTGCGCGGCATGAGGGAGCCCTCCGTTCGGCGACGGGGGAGACCGCACCGGCCGGCCTCGGCCGGCGGGCAGTCCCCGCCGAAAAGCATCTTTGTTCAGGTTACGCGCTCAGTAGGTCGGCGCGCAACGGGACTCGCACGCATCGCCGCTGTTTACCTGCCCAGGGGCGTGAGTGAGGACCGACAAAACGGGGACGACCTCGCCACCGAAAATGGAGCGAGGTCGAACGCGCCCTTCGTCCTCGCAAAACCGTGCGAGGTCGAGAGGGATCGCAGCTTCAGGGACAGTTGGTCTTCAATGCGACCGAGCTCGCAGCGAACGTCGCGCCGAGCGAGATCGCGTCGGCACAGGTCGCAGTGGCAGCGCTGTTGGTCGCCGCGCACCAGTCGCCCTGGAAGACGATCTTGTTGTTCGCGTCGCGCTTGCAAACCTTGCCCGCCGGATCTCCGTAAAGCGTCGCGTTGTTCGTGAGCAAGAGGCACAGCGATTCGCCTGACAGCTGCTCGACCTTGACACCGTCGGCCTTCTCGAGCTCGACGAAGCCATCGAGGCTCGCTCCGTCGATGAACTGGGGTGCATCCATCGAGCTCAAGCAGGCTTGCACTCCCGGCAGCAGCTTGTCCTTGTTGTAGGTGCCGATGCAGTTGTCGTCGCTCGAAATCTTCGCGTCGTGGATGCGGAGGCCGCGAAGCGGCAGGAGAATGACCGTGCCGGCGGTGCGATTGCTGTAGACCGGGACCGTGACGTCGGCGGGGACCGCCGTCTGGAACATTCCGCCGCTGATCGGTGCATCCATCGACAACGGCGCGATGGGGAGCCCCTGCACCGTCTCGTTCACGAAACAATAGCCACCGGTCGGATCTTCGACCGGCTTGGCGCCGCCGGTGCGGAGCTTCCCCGTGGCCTTGTCGAACTCGAGGATCCACGAGAACGCGCCCGTCTGAGGGGTCGTCGGAAAGATGTCGTCGCTCGACTGCGACTTGCAGCTCGGAAGGTTCAGCGAAATGCCCTGATCGAGGAGACCCTTCACGACCGCGCCGGTGAGCGCTGTGGGCTTCGAGATGCTGAGGTGAGAAATGCGGAGCGCGAAGGTGCCGAGCGCCGAGTTGTCGACGAGGCCGATGCAGTCCGATGTCACCGCCGGACAGCCTTGTCCTGGAGCACAAGTCGCGCCCGACGCGCCCGTCGATGTGGTCCCGCCGGTGGAGCTCGAGTCGCCGCAACCGGAGAGCGCGAGAACGGTCAGAGCGGAGAAGGTCGAGATGAGGGAGCGTTCGAGCATGGGCGTTCCTGTGGAGTCGAAGGGGAGCGAACAATCGGATGAGAGATCAACTCTGCGCTCGAATCAACGCGGCAGCTCGAAGATCGCGCGGATCTCCGCGACGCGGCGCTCGATGTCAGCGGTCGTGAGCGTGCTGACGCGCGCGGTTCCGACGGCTTCGACGCAGAACGACGCGGTCGCCGTTCCGAACACCATCGCGCGCCTCACTGCAGCGTGCGAGAGGGCAGGGGTGTGCGACTCGGTCGCGAGCGCGCCGATGAAACCACCGGCGAACGAGTCGCCTGCGCCGGTCGGATCGACCACGTCTTCGAGCGGGAATCCGGGCACCGCGAAGATGCCATCGTCGTCGAACAAGAGCGCGCCGTGCTCACCGCGCTTGACGATGATCCGCTTCGGTCCACGCTTGCGAACGTCGGCCGCAGCCTTGCGGATGTTGTGGATCCCCGAAAGCTCGCGCGCTTCTTCGTCGTTGATGATGAGGATGTCGACGCGCGTCATCAGCGTCCCGAGGGCCTTCGGCTCCCCTTGGATCCAGAAGTTCATCGTGTCGGCGACGACGAGCTTCGGGCTCTTCATGCGGTCGAGGACCTCGATCTGGAGGGCCGGGTGAATGTTGCCGAGCATGACGAGCGGCGTGTCGCGGTGCTCAGGCGGGATCTTCGGCTCGAAGCCGGCGAACACGTTGAGCTGTGTGTCGAGCGTCGTCCGACCGACGAGGTCGGCGTCGTAACGCCCGGCCCAGCGAAAGGTTCGGCCCTTGGCGCGCTCGAGCCCTTCGGTCTTCACGCCGCGTGCTTGAAGCTTGGTGACGATCTCGGCGGGGAAGTCGTCGCCGACGACCGCGACGATTCGCGTCTCGGTGAACGTGGAGGCAGCGAACGCAGCGTAAGTCGCCGATCCGCCGACGATATCGTGGAAGCTTCCGGTGGGAAGCTCCAGGTCGTCGAAAGCCATCGAACCGACGATGAGGATGGGGGCACGCGCTGTCACGGAGGCTCCTTTGAGGATGGGCTCGGAAGAGGATGTCGGGGGGGGGAGACGGTCAGACGGAATCGGGAGAAGGCTCGTAGGTTGCCTCGCTGAGGAGGCTCTCGCAGAGGAGCGCGCGACGCTCACGTCGGCATCGCTCGGCGAGCACGACGCCACGCAGCTTGCCGTAGGCCTGCTCGAAGTCGTCGTTCACGATGACGTAGTCGAAGAACGCGTAATGGGCGATCTCCTGCTTCGCTGCTTGCAACCGACGTGCAGTCGCAACTTCGTCTTCGGTGCCGCGGCCGCGCAGACGGCGCTCGAGCTCGGCGAGCGAAGGCGGCAAGATGAAGACGCCGACCGCTTCGGGATAGGTCGCCTTGATCTGTCGTGCGCCCTGGTAGTCGATGTCGAACAGCGCCCCTTCGGCGTCGCTCCTCGCACGCTCGATCTCGTGGACGCTGGTTCCGTATAGATTTCCGTGCACGTGTGCGTGCTCGGCGAAGGCGCGCTCTCCGATCATCTGCTCGAAGCGGGGACGATCGACGAAGTGGTACTCGCGTCCGTCGACCTCGGTCGGACGAGGCTTGCGCGTCGTGTGTGAGACCGAGAAGCTGAGCTTCTGAAACTCGCCGCGGAGGCGCGTGCAGAGCGATGTCTTCCCGGCCCCGGAAGGCGACGAGAGAATCAGCAACAGAAAGTCGGAGCCTTGATCTCTACTCCACATTTTGAACCTGCTCCCGCATGCGCTCGAGCTCGACCTTCATCCGAACGACATCGTGTGAAATGTCTTGGTCTTGAGCCTTGGCTCCCAGAGTGCCGACCTCTCGCAGCATCTCTTGGAGCAAGAAATCGAGCGCGCGACCTGCTCGGCTGCCGCTCGCGTGGCCTCCTTGCGTCCGCTCTGGTCCGCTGTCTACGATCGTCGTGAAGTGCTCGAGATGGGCCGCGAGCCGCACGAGCTCTTCGCTCACGTCGGAGCGCTCGGCGGCCAGCACGACCTCGGCTTCGAGACGAGCCGGGTCGACGATCACGTCGGCCCGTGAAAGCCGCGCAGTGAGCCGCTCCTTCAGCGTGCTGGGGAGACTCTCGGCGCGCTTCGCCACGCGAGCGCGCGCTTCGATGACGAGCTGACGTCTCGATAGGAGATCGCGAAGCGTCGCATCGCCCTCGCGCTCCTTCGCCGCGTCGAGCGCCGACAGCGCACCTTCGAGAGCTGCCTGGGTGGCGCGACGTAGCTCGTCGATGCTCTCGGCCTTGGGCACGAAGATCCCGGGAACGGCGCCGAGCAGAGACAGGGGCAGCGGCGCCGTGGGATCGAGCGCATCTCGAAGCTGTCGTAGCGCCCCGAACGCCGACTCGGCGCGCACGCGATCGATCTCGATCGGAATCGACGCCGACCCTTCGAGCCGAGCGGTGGCCTCGACGCGTCCGCGAACGACCCGCTTACGGATCAGTTGCTCGGCCCACAGCGCGAGATCGGAGAGGGGCTCTGGCAGCTTCACGCGGATGTCGAGCGTCCGTGCGTTCACCGAACGAATCTCGGCGATGACGCGACCGTTCGAGAGCGCCACGTCCGCGGATCCAAAGCCCGTCATGCTTCGCACGTGACTACGCGCTCTTGGGCTTGGACGACCACAGCGCCGCGGTGACGCTCGACGCGGCGCCAATCCCCTCGGCCCGTAGCTTCTGGAGATACGCAATGGTCGGAGCGATCCCGTCTTCCCACTTCACGGTCGGCTCGTAGCCGATGAGGTCGTGAGCGCGCGAGATGTCGCCGAGCGAGTGCCGAATGTCGCCGGCGCGCGTGGGGCCGTAGTCGACGCTGACCTCGCGGCCAAGAACGCGACCGATCTCTTTGACCAGATCGTTGAGCCCGATCCGCCGCCCGCCGGCGATGTTCATGACCTCGCCAGTGAACTTGCGAGGAGCGTTCGCGGCGAGAAGATTCGCCCCGACGGTGTTCTTCACGAAGCAAAAGTCACGCGTTTGCTCACCGTCGCCGAACATCTCGATGGGCTTTCCCGAGAGGGCCCGATCGACGAAGCGCGGAATCGCAGCGGCATAGGCGCCGTCGGGCGTCTGGCCCGGTCCGAAGACGTTGAAGTACCGGAGCGCGATCGTCTCCAGCCCGTAAACGCCAGCGAACACTCGCAGGTAGTTCTCGCCGGCGAGCTTCGAGACGGCATAAGGCGAGAGCGGCATCGGCGTCATCGTCTCGCGCTTCGGGAGCTCTTCGGTCTCGCCGTAGGCCGCCGAAGAGGCCGCGAAGAGAACGCGCTTCACGCCCGCGTGCCTCGCGGCATCGAGCACGCTCACCGTACCGTTCGTGTTGGTCGAGTCGCTCTCTGTAGGCTTCTCGACGCTCTTCGGAACCGAGCCGAGCGCGCCTTGGTGGAATATCACCTCGACGCCGGCGGCGGCCTTCGCGATCGCTGCCGCGTCTCGGATGTCGCCCGTGATGCGCTCGATCTGCGACTGCCCGGCGATCCCGTCGAGGTTCTCCCAGTAGCCGGTCGCTAGGTTGTCGAGCACACGAACGTGCTCTCCGGCTTCGACCAGCGCGGCCACGATGTTCGAGCCGATGAATCCTGCTCCGCCCGTGACGAGATATTTTGCGTTGGCCATCGGTACTCCTGCTGATCACGCTCGCGAACAAACTGTGCTTGGTCGCGAATCGAGCCGCGCCGCGCACACCCCACCACCACCGGTCTTCTCTCCACGCGCTCTGCGAGCTTCTCCGAAATGAACGCTCTCAAAAGGGAGCTCGAGCTTCTCCGAGGAGCGCCGGCTCGTCCGAGACGACTCGGTCAGGAGAGCCCGCGACGCCGCTGGATGTCGCTCATCACGCGCTGGTACTCGACTTCCCACGTGCGCGAGCCTTCCTCGACGTGCCTCAGCTTGCCGCGAACCTCGGTGTCGAGCGCTTCGTCGAGCTCGAGGTACTTTCGCAACACGGTTCGCATTCGCTTTCGGAGGGCGTGGTCTTCGGCGAACACCTCCTCCACGTTGGCAGAGTGCATCAGCATCTCGATGAGCTGATTCAGGAGGTAGTCGAGCATCTCGTCACCGACCTGGATGCCGCTCTGCTCGGCGAGCATGCGCTTGAGACGGCCGAACTCGCTCGGGCGGTTCTGGCTCATCTCTTTGGCGCGATCGATCACTTCGCGTTCGGTGTTCAAGTACGCGTTGAAGACGGCCTCGAAGTCGCGGGCCACCTCGCGGTTCGACTCGCACTCGATGTCCTTGTTCGTCGACAGGACCTTCACGAGCTCCTCGGAGAGAGCGCTGACTTTTCCGCTGAAGAGACGCATTGGAGGGCGGAGGCTTGCCACGGATGGTCTCGGACGTCGACCCTCCGAGGCGCGCGCGACCCTTTTTTTTCGTGGGCGGCGAGCCACGAACGACGCCAACCGGAGGCGCTGCTCAGCCGCGTTTTTTCTTTCCGCGGTGGCGGGGAGGCGGCTTCGTCGGACGACGCGGGGACGCGCCGCTCGTACCTCTCGGCGCGGGGATCGACGACGGCGGCTCAGGCGGAGGAGGACGTGTCGTCGGTGACGGGACCGTTGCCGGCATCGACACGGGGGCAGGCGCGCTCGCGGGCGGTGGTTGCGGGGGCTTGGTCGGAGGCTTCGCCTGGCTCTCGACCGTCACGACCGCTTCGACCGATGGAGTGGGTTGGCTCGGAGGCTCCTCACGACCCGGCTCTTTCAGGGGGCGCACGCCGATCTTCAACCGCCGCTTCACTGCCTGCTTCTGGCGGCCCTTGTACCGGTCGTGGCTCGCGTCGCCGAGCTCGTTCGAAGCCTCGGTCTCGCGATCGAGGAGCTGGAACTCGCAGAGGACGAACACGATCGGCCCGAGCGACCACGCGGCGGGCGGTGCCATCTCCATCGTTTCGGCAGGAAGCCGCACTGGCAGATCGACGACGAAGTGGATGACTCGATAGCTCTGTCCGCTGAACAGATTGTCGCTGGGGGTGTAGGCGTCGTCGATGCCCGTCTGAAAGTCTTTCACCATCGTGCGCAGATGGGGGTGCCGTTGGCAGTACGCGCGAAAGTGGAAGATCGTGTTGATGCTCTCTCCCGCGAGCACGAGGCTGAACGGGAAGAGCCGCTCGGTGAGGTAGAGCAGCACCGGCAACACGTCGTCGGCGGAACGCGTGACGATTCGAAACCGGAGCTTGTCGTAAATCTGCGACGCGCTCGAATCGCGCTTCGATAAGAGCTTCGTGTAGAGCGAGTCTTTGTTCTTTCGGCCACCGACGAACTCGACGATCGGAAAGCCCGCCGAGAGCATGCCGCCGATGACGCGGTAGACCTTCTCCTCGACGAGGTGAAAGACGTCCTGGTCGCTCATCGGTAGGGAGAACAAAAGCTCACGCCCATCGAGGTGATGGATGATGTGCATCGCCTTCAGGATCGCGCACGCGCAGAGCTGACGATGCCCCTTGCCCGACGCCAGCATGAGCAGCTCTTCGACGCTGGAGTTGGCGACCGGGATCGGAATCGGGAAGTCGAACTGCCGGCGCAGGTAGCTTATCGCCTCGTTCTTGATGCTTTCGAGGCGAGCGCGATGGGCCGGATCGTCGGGGTTGAACTCGTTGGCTTCGAGGAGCGCGCGCGCCTGAGCCAGGTTCGCGAGGTTCAACCGGTGCCAATCGATGACCGAATCGCCGCGCAGCATGAGGCGTACCGACTCGAGCTCGAAGAGGTCGAACTCCTCGAGGCGCTTGAGCCTTCCCACACCCAGCTCTTGCGTCATGCAACCCATCGGATTCGAACGGACGGGCACCCGTCAATCTCGATCTTCGGGAGGGTCACTCGCCGGGAGGCTGGTCGGGGGAGCGGGCGTCCCGCTGAGCCGCCATGCATCCACTCTTCGCCGCCGGCGCGGCGGTCACGCTCGTTAGAAGAGTGGCCCGAGGGCCAGTCTTCCGAACGACGCCATCCGGGAAATCACGTTCCCCGGATGGCGTTTGCCGAAACTAAGGCTGCGGCTCGCTCGAGGGAGCGGTGTGGCCGAGCGACAAAGTACCGAGAAAAATGCCCACAGTGAGCATCACCACGATGGCGTGGCCCAAGTAACCGCTGTAAGCGATGGCGCCAAACGGGGCGAGTGCCGCGAGGAACCAGGGGGCGAACTTCATATCCGTTGGGTCTCCGTTGATCGCGTGAACGTTCCGCGTGAACCGAGCCGTCTCGAACGATCGCTGAAAGCGAAACGAACGGGAGGGGGTGAAGCTAGGTTCGCGTGACTTGAGCAGTACGGAAGAAGCGAACTGGTACGACTATGTAGGATAAGGTGCCACAGGCCCTGGGAGCGGGCCAAGAACTAGCGGCCTAACCCGGGCTCTTCAAGTCAATTGTTCCTTACATGCCCCGTGCCGCCTGGACCCACGCGGCCAACTATTGAAGGTTCGTGATTGATCACCGAGGGTTAGTGCTCATCGTTCAGGTAAATAATGGGTGGGATAAAAGCCCATGTTTTGCCTGAGAAGACACAGGCTGAGTCCACGCAGACACACGACATCAGCAGGATGTCGACAACGACCCCCGGGCATGCGCGAACGGCAGATTGATGACCTGCTCGAGAGCCCCTTCGAACGAAAATCGATCGTTCGTGCGTCGTGGTCGATGGACGACGATCTCGCTCGAAGAGCCTTCCAGACTGGGGCGTTTCACCCCAACGGCGTCAGGCTTTCAGTTGCCGGCGCCAGTGCGCAGGCGCGCGACGAGCGCCGTCACGACGCGGTCGGGCAAGTTGGCGAACGCCGGCATGCGGTTCTTGCCATGCTTGATCGTCGAGGCGATGTCGTCGTCGCTGAGCTTCTCAAGGAGCTCGGCTTTCGTGATGTCAGGAGCCTGAACCATTCGGCCCTGCGGACCATCGCCGTGTCCTTCGGGACCGTGGCAACTCACGCAGTTCTTGCGCCAGGCAAGCTCGGCGAGCTCGCGGGTGTCGTCTTCTTTCGACTCGGCCTTTTGACGAACCTGGTTCGAATTCGCCTTCGATTCCTGCTGGTCGTGGTCGGCGGGCTGCCACTCCCGAACCGGACCTGGGTCGGGCGAGCAGGCGACGAGGACGAGCAACGAAATCGGGAGTAGAGCGTGCACGCGGTGACGATGATGCAAGCGCTTGCCGGTGACAAGTCTGCAGGCTTCGACTCGGCCGCGCGGGACGACGAACGAAGCCGAGTTCGACGAAGCCAAAATGATCGAAGCCCCCTCGGAAAGAGGAGGCTTCGGGCGAGCTTCGAGCCGTGAGACCCAGGCTCTTGCGCTGAAAGTTCAGCTCACTTGCAAGGATCGCCGCCGCTCTCGCCGCCGCCGTCGACTGGAAGGGCCTTGCCCCTGTCATCGGCGATGGGCTTGCCGTTCTCGGAAGCCTTGATGAAATCGACGCGTCGATTCTGGGCTTTGCCTTCTTCGGTCTTGTTGTCGGCAATCGGCTTGGTCTGGCCGAATCCGACGGGGATGAGGCGCTTGCAGTCGATGCCCTTGCCCGTGAGCCAATGGGCTACCGAGAGCGAACGGCGCTTCGACAGGTCGAGGTTCGCGTCGGCCTTGCCGTCGGTGTCGGTGTGACCCTCGATGCGGAGGAGGTTGACGTTGGGGTTCTCGGTCAAGAACTGCTGAACGACAGCCAGAACGGGCTCGCTGACGGGGCTCAGCTTGTCGCTGCCCGTCTCGAAGACGACGGGGCCGGGAAGCGCGACCTTGTTGCCGATGAGGCGGATCGCGTGGAGATTGAGGGTCGGCTTCGCCTTGACGGGCGCAGGGGCCGGCGTGGGTGCGGGGGCGGGGGCGGGGACCGGAGTCGGCGCCGGGGTGTCGGTCCCCATCGTGAGCGACGCCTGGCAACCCGCTGCCATCAGCGCGGAGCCAATCACCAAGGAGCAAAGAAGCGGAGCAACGAGTTTACGCATAGAAAAGTTCTCCTTCAGGAAGCCACGGCGGGGGGACCGCCGTTCAACAAGCTCAGCCAGGGGGCTCGTTTCGTGTTGAGTCATGAGTATCGGGCTAGGTATTGGGGCGATCCCGATTCGGCGTGCTATCACGCAATGGCCCCCGGACGATGAGCTTAGACGCGGGGTTCACTCATCTCTTCAAGCGAGCTCCTCACTTCGAAGCTCTTCCTTCTCACGGGCGAAGGCTTCTAGTGCCAGGCCTTCGTGCCAGGCCTTCGTGCCAAGGCCTTCGTGTCAAGGCCTTCGTGCCAAGGCCTTCGTGTCAAGGCCTTCGTGTCAAGGCGCACGATGGGCATCATCGGACGGTTCAAGGCCTCCTCCCAATACGACTTGGGCCGAGATATCCTTCTCGTCCTCGACGCGCAAGGTCGTGCGTTCAGCTCACCCCGAAGAAAACGGACGACAAAAGCCAGCGAGAGGCCAGCCTTCCGGCTGAGCCTCTCGCTCGATCATCTTCGGTCGACCGATGGCGCCTTGCGTCGTGGCGGTCGACGCGAAGAGCTCACATACCGGAGCCGGTGCTGGCGCTCGAGCTTGAGCTGCTGGAGCTCGACGCCGTCGCCATGCAGGGGTCGCCCTGGGGCATCGCCGGGGCAGCGAGGCCGCCGAGGGTCACCGCGGCAGCATCGAAGCCGATGCCGATCGAGATGCCGTTGCAAGTCGCGCTCGCGCTCTGTGTTCCGTCCTCCATGATGTCGGACGCCTGGCGGATGCGATTCAAGATGCTGTCGACCGTTGGGCCGTTGCAAAGGCTCTTGTCGAATGCGCCGACGACCTTCTGGAGCTCACCGATGAACTGCTCGGTGTTCAAGACGCCGGCGATGGTGCCGTTGCTCGCCGAGGTGTGACCAGCGTCGAGGTCCATCGAGAGAACGGCCGAGTTGATGTCGAGGCTGATGCTGAAGCCAGCGATGTTGAGGGCGAGCGAGACTTTGCCCTTGCTGCCCGAAACCCAGCTGTTCTTGTTGAGGTACGAGGTGAGGAAGGCGACCTTCGAGCTGTCGGGGGTCGTTCCGTTGAGGAGCTCGGGAACGATTTTCCACGTGTTGGTCGCGTTGTCTTTCTCTTTGCCGCCGAGCAGGTACGCCTTCATCGGGTCGTAGTCGGCGCCGGTTCCGAGGTCGGCCATGTCGACGATGATCGTGAACGATCCGTCGGTGAGCGCCTTGTTGACCTGGCCCTGGAGGTCGGTGCCCATCGCGGCGCTCTTGATGATGGGGAGGAGGCTCTTGCCGAACGCGTTGTCGCGACCGTCTTTGCCGTCTTTGAACGTGTCGGCGGGCGAGGCGCCGCCAGCCGGCTTGCAGTGCTTGCTGTAGTCGGTCGTCGTGATCTGGTTGTCGAGGTTGTAGCCGAGCTCTTCCCAAGCAGTCGGACTCTCGGCGCCGGCGCGGGTGGTCGTGCCGATGTAAAGCTTGGTGACGGCGAAGGCTTTGCCGGAGCCGTCGCCCGCCTTGGCGCCCGAGGGGCGTCCGACGGGTTGTGCGCCAGCGCCCGTCGACGCGGCGCCGCCGCCGGCTCCGCCTCCACCGCTGCTGTCGCCGCAACCGATCGTGGTGAGACAGAGAACACCCGCCGTGAGCCCGGCGAAGACGAAGTGAGAACGAAGCATACGGCAGACCTCCATCAGAATATGTGTGCTGTTCCTCTGCCCCCATCTCGGTGATGGCAGCGCGAGGAGTTGAAACGAAGTCGAGTCTTGGGCGCCCGGGTAATGGCGGAAGCGTCCCGCACCCGAGCCTCGATCGAGGCTCGGCGCGCCCACCACGAAGGTGGCCCGCACCCCGGTACGAGCCGGGGTCTTACCCGGGTCGCAGCCGTAATTCAAATGTACGATTCTGCTTCGGGCCCTGCGGAAGAAGAATCGTGCAAAAGAAACGCGCGAAACACACGTGAGAGATCGGCGAGCGGGGCCCGGAAGACGGTTGCTCGGAGCAACGAAGCAAGCATGAGCTGAGAGCCTCGAAAGCTTAGTCTCGCTACGGTGCCCCGGGCAAGGATGAGCAGGTTTTTCTCGCGCGAGCGAGGCACCTTTACAGGGGTCGCCAAGCCCGATAAGCGCGAGGGGTGAGCGCAGAGTTCGTCCATCTTCACGTTCACAGCCAGTATTCGCTGCTCGACGGCGCGATCAAGGTCAAAGACCTCGCGAAGAGGGCCAAAGGCCTCGGCATGCAGTCGGTCGCGCTCACCGACCACGGCAACATGTTCGGGACGATCCAGCACTACTTGGCCTGCAAAGAGGCAGGAATTGCACCCATCCTCGGCTGCGAGGTGAACGTGGCGCGCGAAGGCGCCCGGCCCCCGCCTTCCAAGAAAGAAGGCGCGTCGGCCGATCTCGGCGAAGACCTCCCCGTCGATCACCTCGTTCTCCTGGCGGGCTCCGAGGAGGGATACAAGAACCTCGTCCGCATCGTCTCCGCTGGCCATCTCGAGCCCGTGTCGATGCGCGCTCCGAGCATTCGCGAGTCGACGATCGCTCAGAACAAGGGCGGAATCATCGCGCTCACGGGTTGCATGGGTGGGATCATCGCCCAGCAAGTGCTCGAGCAGGGCGAGGGTGCGGGGAGAGCCGCGCTCGATCGACTGCGCTCGATCTTCGAGCCCGGGAGCCTGTACGTCGAGCTCCAAGACCACGGCCTGCCCGAGCAGCCCATCGTGAACGACATCCTCGCTCGCGCTGCCGACGATCTCGGGCTCGGTCTCGTCGCGACCAACGATGCACACTTCTGGAGCCGTGAAGACGGCGAGAGTCAGCTGTATCTCTCTTGCATCGCCGGCAATCGCTCGTTCGCCGACGCCAACGCGGCTCACCACGGCAGCTACGAGATGTTCCTCAAGTCGCCCGACGAGATGGGGCATCTCTTTCGCGATCGCCCCAGCGCCGCGAAGAACACGATGGCCATCGCCGAGCGGTGCACGTCGTTCAAGCTGAAGCTCGGCGAGCCGATGCTGCCGACCTTCAAGGTTCCCGAGGGCTACGACACCGACGGCTACTTCAGGCACGTCGCGGCGCGTGGGCTCGAAGAACGTTTCGTGGAGCTGGCTCGTGCTGGGCGTCGCACGATCGATCAAGAAGCCTACAAAGCGCGTCTCCAGATCGAGCTCGACGTCATCTGCCAGATGAAGTTTCCGGGCTACTTCCTCATCGTGTGGGACTTCATTCGCCACGCGAAAGACAAGGGCATCCCGGTCGGGCCAGGCCGCGGCTCGGGCGCTGGCTCGCTCGTGGCGTACGCCATGCGCATCACCGATCTCGACCCGCTCCCTTACAATCTTCTGTTCGAGCGTTTCCTCAATCCAGAGCGCGTGTCGATGCCCGACTTCGACGTCGACTTCTGCATGGACCGACGCGACGAGGTCATTCAGTACGTCGCCGATCGGTACGGCAAGCGGAGCGTGGGACAGATCGCGACGTTCCACGAGCTGAAATCGCGGAGCGTCATCAAAGACGTGGCGCGTGTCATGGGCATCCCCGCGATCGAGGCGCAGCGAATCGCGAGCCTCGTTCCTCAGAAGGCGCCCGGGATCATGTACACGATCCCCGAGGCGCTCGAGATCGAGCCGAAGCTGAAGGCGCTGAAGGAGAGCGACCCGACCATCGCCGAGCTCATCACGCAGGCGATCAAGCTCGAGGGGCTCACGCGGCACGCCGGAATGCACGCGGCGGGTGTCGTCATCAGCGAAGGCCCGCTCGACGATCACGTTCCGTGCTTCAGGAACGGCGATCAGATCGTCACGCAGTACCACAAAGACGACGTCGAGAAGGCGGGGCTCGTCAAGTTCGACTTCCTCGGTCTGAAGACGCTGACGGTCATCGACATCGCCGTGCGTCTCGTCAACGCGCGCCCCGATCGCGTCGAGGCCGAGAAGCTCGACGTCGGAGCGCTCCCGCTCGACGACGACGCCACTTACGCGCTGCTCCAATCAGGAGAGACGACCGGTGTGTTCCAGCTCGAATCGAGCGGGATGCAGCAGCTCTTCAAAGACCTGCGGCCCGACGCGTTCGAAGACATCATCGCTGCGGTGGCGCTCTATCGACCAGGTCCGCTCGGCAGCGGCATGGTGAAAGACTTCGTCGACTGCAAGCACGGGCGCAAGCCCATCGCGAAGATGCACGACCTCGTCGACGAGCTGCTCAAGCCGACCTACGGCGTCATCGTCTACCAGGAGCAAGTGATGCAGATCACGCAGCACCTGGCGGGCTACACCCTCGGCGGGGCAGATCTTCTTCGCCGCGCGATGGGTAAGAAGAAAGCCGAAGAAATGGCCAAGCAGAAGGCCACCTTCGTACAAGGATCGATCGCCAAGGGCGTCAGCGAAGAAGACGCCGACCGAATCTTCGCCCTGCTCGAGTACTTCGCGGGCTACGGCTTCAACAAGAGCCACTCGGCCGCCTACGCGCTCCTCACGTACCAGACGGCCTATTTGAAGGCGCACTACCCGGTCGAGTTCTTGTGCGCGCTGATGACGGCCGATCGCGACAAGATCGAGAAGGTCGTTCGCATCATCGCCGAAGGGCGCGCCTGGGGCGTCGAGATCCTTCCGCCTGCGATCAACGAGTCGAAGACAGACTTCACCGTCGTCTACGCCGAGTCCAACAACGGCGTGCACTCGCGTCGCAAGTCGGGCCGTCGTCGGGGCAGCAAGATCGCCGACCTCTACGATCCGAAGATTCGTTTCGGGCTCGGTGCCATTCGCGGCATCGGCGAGTCGGCGCTCGAAGCGGTGCTCGAGGCCCGCAACGAAGGGGGGCCGTTCCTCGATCTGTTCGATTTCGCGCAGCGGGTCGATTCGAGGCGAGTGAACAAAGGCGTCCTCGAGTCGCTCGTCGCGTGCGGGGCGTTCGACGCGCAGTTCGCCACCCTCGGTGTCACGCGCGCCGATGCGTTTCTGGTGATCGATCGCGCGCTGGAGCGCTCGAGGACGGCGAGCAAAGATCGCGAGCGCGGCCAGACGAGCCTCTTCGGTTTGTTCACGCAGGCGGCTCCCGAGGCGGCCGGCAGTCGTGACGAATATCCCAAGGCCGAGCCCTGGGATCTACGCGAGACCCTGACGCGCGAGAAAGAAGCGCTCGGGTTCTACGTCTCGGGACATCCGCTCGATCGCTACGGCGTCGAGCTCAGCAGGTTCGAGGTGCTTCCGACCGCCGGGCTTCCGTCGATGGATGCATGGTCGAAGGTCCGCGTCGCAGGCATGGTCGAGGGCTACCGAGCCCGCATCTTCAAAGGCGGAGGCGGAAAAGTCGCGTTCTTCGCGCTCGAAGACACCGTCGGTCGCATCGAGGTGAAGGTTCGTGAGCGGCAGATCGATCTCTACGAGGCGGTGCTCACGAGCAAAGAACCGGTCCTCGTCTCAGGCAAATTGAGCTTTCCGATGGTCGAAGAAGAGGACGAGAATCCAGGCCCTCGCGAGCCCACGCTTCTCCTCGACGAGGTGGTGCTTCTCGCCGACGCGATTCGCGCCGAGACGCGCGGCGTGCTCGTGCGGCTCAACTCGGCGAAACACGGGCGTGATCAGATGGAGCGCTTGGGCGCGGCGCTTCGAGAGAGCCCCGGGAGCTGCCCGGTCGAGCTCACGATCGAGCTCGAGGGCGGCGCTGAAGCCGTGATGCGACTGCCTGGTTTCAGGGTCGAGCCGAACGACGCGATGCTGGCGAGGCTCGAGAAGCTCTTCGGCGGCAAGGTCGTCGAGCTCCGCTGATCGGAAGGCCCGCGCACTCGCGCGCGTCAGAGCAGGTCGCCAAGCTTCGCTTCGGCCCGAAGACGATCGTCTTGGTGCTTGAGGAGGACCCCGAGCGTTTCACCGACGAGGTCTTTGTCGAGAAGGTGGGCACCGAGGACCATGAGAGCGCGCGCCCAGTCGATCGTTTCGCTGATGCTCGGCGACTTTCGCAGGTCGAGCTTTCGCAGGCGCGAGACGAATTGGACGAGCTTTTCTCCTAGGGCACGCTCGATTCCAGGCACGCGCGACGCCACGATTTGCAGCTCGCGGGCAGGCGAAGGGTAGTCGAGAAACGCATGGAGACAGCGCCTTCGCAGCGCCTCGGTCATGTCGCGCGTTCCGTTGGTCGTGAGGACGACGAGGGGAGGGTGCTTCGCGCGGATCGTTCCGAGCTCGGGGATCGTCACCGAGAGATCGGCTAGGATCTCGAGCAGGAAGGCTTCGAATTCGGGATCGGCTCGATCGACCTCGTCGATGAGCAAGACGGCTGGGGTCTCGCTCTCGAGCGCGGCGAGCAGGGGGCGCGCGATCAAAAATCGCCGGTCGAAGAAGCTCGCCTCGCTCTTTGCGACGACGTCGACGGCCGCCGAGAGGCTCGTCGCGCCCGCCGTTTCTTTGGCGAGCGCGTCGCGAAGGAGCTGCGTGTAAAGCATCTGCTTGGCGTAGTCCCACTCGTAGAGCGCCTTCGCCTCGTCGAGCCCCTCGTAGCACTGCAGCCTGACCAGGGTTCGTCCGAGCGCCTCGGCGGCAGCGATGGCCAGCTCGGTCTTGCCGACTCCGGCAGGGCCTTCGAGGAGCACGGGGCGGCCAAGCTTCACCGCCAACCACAATGTCAGACTGACGGGCGCGTCAGGAATGTACCCTGTCTGCGAGAGGGCTTCGCCCAACGCTTCGGCCGTAGAAGGCCCGTCAATCGGGGTCTTGCTCGTTCGGGGCGCAGTGTCTGTAGACATTTCGGCGAGGTGCGACTGGCGAAGGAGCCGGGATTGGCTATCAACAGGACGAGCACGATATCACGAAGGACTTTCGGTTTTGTGCCCGCTCGTAATAAGAATAGGAAACGATGTCAGAAGAGCGTGCCGACCTCGTGCGCATCGACCAGACGGGCGCGGCCCATCCGGTCGGCCGGGTCGCGAGCCAGTGGATGCGAGGGCGGCAAGGGACCTTTCGGCTCATGCCGGGGCCGCCGCATCTCGTCTTCATGCGCTACGTGGGCGAAGACGGGAAACGCGACGACTCCGATGGTGCGATCTGCAGACTGGCCGGCGAGATCACCGCGCCCGGTACGCTCTGTGACGTCGTCTCGCTGATCGGCCAGGCTTCGTGGCGAGGTGAGCTCATCGTCGTGAGCGGGACCACCAGGCGCAACGTCTACTTCGATCAAGGTCAGGTCGTGAACGCGCACTCGACCGCCGACGGAGAGCGACTCGGCGAGGTGCTCTATCGCTACGGCGTGCTCACCCAAGAGCAAATCGAGCAGACGATGAAAGATGTCACGAGCGAGCTGCGCTTCGGCGAAGCTGCCGTGAAGCTCGGCTTCTTGACGCGCGAGCGCCTCTTCCAGCTGATGTCGCGACAGACCGAGGAGGTGGTGTACGCTGTCCTCCTCGTCAGCGATGGCATGTTCTACGTTCTCGACAACTACGATGAGTCGAAGCTCGCATCGCGGTTGAACCTGTCGGTGAGCGCGCTCCTCATGGAAGGCGTCCGGCGCATGGACGAGACGCGCTACTTTCGCGAGCGCATCCCGAGCGAGCAACACATCCCGGCGCGCGTGCCCTCGCGCGCGGCACCGACCGAAGAGTCGACGAAGCTCGTTTACGACGCCATCGATGGCAACCGGAGCATTTCGGAGATTGGCCGCGTCGTCGGCCAAGGCGAGTTCGAGGTCACCCAAGCGCTTTTTCAGATGCTGCAAAGTGGGCAGGTCGCCGTTCACCCACCGCGTCCGACCGGCAAAGTCGCCGTCGTGGCGCGGTTCAATGAGGCGATGAGCCTCCTCCTGAGTCAGGTCGATCAGGCCGGGCGAGGGCACGAAATTCGTGAGCAGCTCTCGAGCTTCGCGACCGGCGCCGGCGTCTACGACGTGCTCTTTCAAGGTGCAGGCCCCGGTGAAGACGGGACCGTGAATCCCGATCGAATCACCGAGAACGTGGCGATGCTCGTGGGTCCTGCCGAGAGCGAGGCCATGCTCTCGCAATGGCTCTACGAGTATTCGTCGTTCGGCCTCTTCGTCGCCGAGCCCGTGCTTCGCATCGCTGACGCGCAGCAGACGATCACCAAGAAGGTCGCCGAGCTCATCGCACCGCTCGCGCCGAAGTAGGCGCGCCGAAAGGGTGCTCTCGGAGACCCTCACGGTGCCGGTAGTGCTCTGGCATAGACGCTCACGCCTTCGACCGACACCGGTGAAGGCGAAACGGCTTTTTTCTCGCGTGCTTCCGCAGTAAGACCCGCACCGATGACGCTCCGGATCAGAGCCATGACCTTCGCTGTCGCCACGGCCGCGTCGTCTCTGGTGTTCTCCGGCGCGATCGGAAGCGTTTTGGTCGGATGCGACACTCAGCTCACGGCGTCGGGCCCGCGCTCGCTCACGTACACCGAAGACGCGGAGAAGGCCTACCGCGAGGCGCTCACCTCGTTCCGAGAGAAAGATTGGGAGAGCGCCAAAGCGTTGTTCCTCGAGGTGAAGAAGCGTTTCCCTCAGGCGCGAGAGGCCCGGCTCGCCGAGCTTCGACTCGCCGACATCGACTTCGCGCAAGACAAGTTCTCCGAGGCCATCAGCGCCTACCGCGGCTTCGTCACGACGTTTCGCTCCGACCGTGAGGTCGAGTACGCGCGCTACCGGCTCGCGAAGGCCCTCTACTTCGACATCGACGACACCATTCTGCTCCCGCCAGCCGAAGAGCGCGATCAAGCGACCTCGGCCGACGCTCAGCGCGAGCTGCGGAGCTTCTTGAAGGCGTTTCCGCGAAGTCGGTATCGGAAAGACATCGAGTTCATGCTCGAGGTCGTCACCGGTCGACTCGTTCGGCACGAGCTTTACGTCGCGCGCTACTACCGACGACGCGACAATTACGACGCCGCGCTCGGGCGCCTCGAGTACGCGCTCAAGGCCTACCCGCACTCGGGGCTCGATCAAGAAGCGCTCATTTTGAAGGGTGAAACCCTCATGATGATGAATCGAAAGAAAGAAGCTCGGCTCGCCTTCGAGGCCGTCGTCTCCGACTGGGGTGGCCCCTTCGTGCCGCGTGCGAAGGCCTACCTCGTCGAGCTCGGTGTTCCGACGCAGCCACCTCCCTCGATCATTCGCCCGCCCGACCCCGGAGCTCCGCCGAAGACGAAGCTCGAAGAGCCGAAGGTGAAGCTTCCCGAAGACTCGAAGCCTGGCAAGCCGATGGTCGACCTGCAGAAACCCCAGTGAGCGCTTCGTCGAGCTCGCAGCCATCGCTTCGACCGGAGCACGGCGTACGGGTCGAGGTCGTTCGGGGGGCGGACGACCTTTCGGGCGTGGTCGTTTACCGGGGTCATGCCCACACGCCGCAGACGTCGTGGCCGGTCGAAGTCCGGGTCTCGGTCGATGCCGCGAAGGCTTCGATCGACCGAGGCGACGTAGCCTCACCCGAGATCGACGCGCTCGAGAAGAGTGTCTCGGCGCTGCTGCGGGCCGCGACGCGATCGCATCTCGTCGAAGGACGCCCTCCGCCCCGCAAGATCGTTCGCTGGCGCGCCTGAGCGCTCTTTTTGCCGCCACATTCGCTCCCTGCCGGGCCGTCGTTCAAAGGATGCGGTTCGACACGCATCGACCCGAGCGGGTGCAGTCCGGCCGCGCATCCAATGCCGCGAGGCCGACCGCACCCGAACGAGGACGGACCTATTTCCCCTTCGGAGGTGGAGTCGCTCCGCGTAGACCACCCGCCACGGTCCACGCTTGCTCGGCGCCCCGTGCGAGCCATACGAGCTGGGCTTTGCCTTTGCCCACCGTCGCCGAGACGCCTTCGCCCCATTTCGTGGGGCCGGGCAACGACAGGTTCTTCTGCCCCTTCATCGATTTGATCGTCGCAGCATCGGTCGAGAAGCACGCGATGCCCTCCGCGGCGAGCGCAGAGACGACGTAGCTCGGCACGAACGCCGCGATGAGAGCGCGAACCCCCGCGCGGTGGAGCGGTCGCTCGGCGACCGAGCGCACGTCTTCGAGCGAAGAGAGAACGAGGGCGAAACCGTCGCCCGCGGGCTTCGCTTCGGGGAGTGCCGCGCTCTCGTGGATGTCGAGGTTCAGCACGTCTTTGATCGGAACGAGCGGAACGACGGGCGGGTTCTTTCGCGAACTCTGTGCGTCGCCCTTCTTGTCGCGAAGCACGAGCACGTCATCGGTCGGAAGCGCACGCGGCACGGTGACACGCACTGGTCGCTTGAAGCTTCGCGGATCGCCGACGACGCCCGTGGCGACGGCGTAGGCCACCGTCTCGGCTGAGGCGACGACGAAGCGTGGAGAGCCATCGATGCGAGGCTCCGGATCGCACGTGCGAAGGCTGATCGAGCCTTTGTAAGGCGGGTAGACCTCGCTCGTGACGACGCGATGATCGGGCTCGATCACCCGGGCGCCGGTTGCGACCAGGTCGACGAGAGCGCCCGATTGCGCGAGGACCTCGAGCACCTGGCGCGAGGGAGGCGATACGAGAAAATCGAGCCGCGACGGGACGCGCTTCGACTTCAACAGCATCGCCGCAGCGAGCATGTCACGTAGGGTCGTCCCGGAGTCACCTCCGAGCATCACCTGCGAGACGGGCTTGCCGGCGAGATCGCGCACGGGACGGACGACTCCGTCTTCGTCGAGAAGGAGAGGATCGACGGTCGCGAGATCGATCGAGAGCACCTCTTCGCAAGGAGCTCCAGGATCGGGAACGATGGCTCGATGCGCCTTCGAGCGCCGTTGATCGCGCAAGAAGACCTCGGTCTTCTCGTCGCTGACGAAGAGCGCAGCCGCCGCTCCGAGCTGCGGCGCGATTCCCGCCAAGACGGCGCGCTCGGGCACCGAGAGAAGGCGAGCGCTGGGGCCCGCGAACTCGAGAACCACGGGGGCCTTGAACTCGTTTTCGATGCGCCTGACGACCTCGTCGATGCCTCGGCGCATGAGCTCGAGCGCGACGTCGCGTGCGCACACGAACGGCCGAACACGGCCCGATAGGTGCACCTGCACGCTGCGCGGCGGCCGGAGCCAAACCGAGCCGGTGGCGAGCGCCTGTCCCAATAGGGCCGGGGAGACGAGCAGGCAGAGCATGCCGACGCCGCCGACGGACGCGAGACGCGGGTCGTCGGTGAGAGCGAGACGCGCGGGCGCCGCGAAGCGTTCGAGATGGACGGGCCCTGGAAAGCCGATGCCGGCTCGCGCGATGGGCACGTTGTAGACGGGGAATTCGGGCGCGACGCTGCTCGGGCCTCGCTCGTCGACCTCACGGAGTGACGCCGCATCACTTACGCATGTGCCGTCGTATGCAACCGCGACTTCGACCGTCGTCTTCTTCAGGCCGAAGGCCAGAGCCTCTCCGAGTGCGCGAGAGGGCGCTCGCGAGAGGATGACTTGATCGACCTTCACTTGGACGAGGTCGCCGCGGAGCTGCGGGTCGGTGGCCCTGCCAGCAAGAATCTTTTGAGGCATCGTGCGGGGCGGGTCCCCAGCTCGTGCGCGCATTGTTCTTCGACCCTTCTCTACCGGTACGGCTCTCTGGAGAACCGACTCATCGGAAACCGTGTTGCAGAAACTATGCTGCAGAAACCTTGCTGCTGCTGCGCGGTCTTCCGGAGCGATTGCCGCCGGCTGGCCACCGTGCGCAGCCGACCTGCCATGCTTTGGGGCGTGGCTTGTCGGCTCGCTGGACTGCTCCTCCGCGCGGCGAGGCAGAAGCCTCGTCCCTGGAAGGTCCCCGCGCTCGACGTCCCGCGGGGGCTCAACTCCATGAGCGTGCGGCAACGTAGCCGCTCGCGACAGCACGGGTCAAGGCGGTCGAACGCGCGGCCCCCGCCCTTGCGGCTTGTCCCAGATGGACCGGGGACGCAAGAGAGAAGCGAAACCCGCGAACGTCGAAGATCTTGTCGGAACAGGCCGGCGATCGATAGAGTAGCTCCTCTATGTTCCAGACCCTGCTGAAGGAAGTGGTCGACGGCATCGATGGCGGCTTGGCTTCCATCGTCATGGATTTCGAAGGAATCCCCGTCGACAGCTACGCCAAGCCGAGCTCGGCGGAGTTCGACATCGCGACCATCGGTGCCGAGTTCAGCGTCGTCATCAAATCGATCCAACGCGCCAGCGAGATGCTCGAGGCCGGCGAAACCGCCGAAGTGACCATCCAATCCGGAAAGGTCATGACGCTCATTCGGGTCATCTCCGACACCTACTTCGTCGCGTTCGCCATGAGCCCCGATGCGAACATCGGCAAGGCTCGCTACCTGCTTCGCACGAAGGCTCCGACCTTGGCGAAGGAGTTGGCCTGAGCGAGCCCGAGGCGGGCCCACGGGCGTTCGCCTAGGTGAGCCCGATCGCGGTCAGACCCAATGGTTGTTGATTCGATCGACCCGCCGACGAGCTTACGCAGCGTGGCGTCGATCGGTCTCCGCATCCTGGTGATTTCAGGGCCGAACCTCGATCGCCTCGGGTCGCGGCAGCCCGAGATCTACGGGACCACGACGCTCGCCGAGATCCACGCGATGTTGGTCGAGAAGGCGCGAACACTCGGCGCGGAGGTAGAGTGTGTGCAGTCGAGTCACGAAGGCGAAATCGTCGAACGCGTCAACAGCAGCTCTTTGCATGGCTTCGTAGGAGTCGTGATGAACGCAGGTGCGTATTCGCACACGTCGATCGCGATCCTCGACGCCATTCACGCGAGCGGTCTTCCGTGCGTGGAGGTCCATTTGTCGAATCCCGAGGCTCGCGAGCCATTCCGACACGAATCGCGCATCGCTTCGGCTTGCGTCGGCAAGGTCACGGGCTTCGGCGCAAGGTCTTACGTGCTCGGTTTCGAGGCCCTGGTGGGCTGGATTCGCGATCGCGAGTGACGCATCACGGGGAGGCACCTTTCGAGGTGCGCAAAGCGGTACGCATTGAGGCTGGGTCTCGCATTTGATAGCGAGTGAGCTCGGCAATCGCGAGGATGGAGAGAACGTGGTCGATATCGATCTGAACCAGCTGAAGGCGCTGTTCGAGACGCTCAAGGAGAGCGAGATCTCGGAGTTCGAATACGAAGATGAGAAGGTTCGCCTTCACATCGGTCGTGGCGGACAGGTCGTGGCAACGGCGATGCCCGCAGGAGGCGGCTACGCCGTGCATCCGTCTCACTCCAATGGATCGCTGCCGCCCCCGTCGGGCGTTCCCGCGTCCAGTCCGGTGGGCAACGTAGACGATGCGAACGTCGTCTACGTCACTTCACCCTTCGTCGGCACGTTCTACCGTTCGCCTTCGCCCGACGCGCCTCCGTTCGTCAACGCGGGCTCACCGGTTCGTGAGGGTCAAGCCCTGTGCATCGTCGAAGCGATGAAGCTGATGAACGAAATCGAAGCCGACTGCACGGGAACGCTCATCGAGATCCTCGTGGAGAATGGCAAGCCGGTGGAATACGGCCAGAAGCTCTTCAAGGTTCAGAAAGCCTGAGACCGTGTTCAAGAAGGTTCTGATCGCCAACCGTGGTGAGATCGCGATGCGCATCTTGCGAGCGTGTCGGGCGCTCGACATACGCACCGTCGCCATCCACTCCGAGGCCGACGACGAGGCCCTCCACGTCCGCTTCGCCGACGAAGCGGTCTGCGTCGGGCCGGCCGAGGTCCACAAGAGCTACCTCAACGTGCCTGCGATCATCGCGGCCGCCGAGGTGACCAACGTCGAAGCGATTCATCCGGGTTACGGCTTTCTCTCCGAGAACGCGGCCTTCGCGGAGCTGTGCAAGAAATGCCGTCTCACGTTCATCGGTCCGAGCCCGGATTCGATGCGCCAGTGGGGCGACAAGGTCACCGCGCGCACGAACGCGAAACGTTTCGGCCTCCCGCTGCTGCCCGGAACCGGCGTGCTCGCGGACGCAGACGAAGCCGAAGTCGAAGCCAACAAGATCGGCTACCCGGTCATCATCAAGGCCTCGGGCGGCGGAGGCGGGCGCGGCATGCGCATCGTCCGCAACAACGAAGAAATCCACCGAGCGTTCGAGACGGCGCGTCACGAAGCGATGGTCGGGTTCAAGAACCCCGACGTGTACCTCGAGCGCTTCGTCGAAGAACCGAGGCACATCGAGTTTCAGATTCTCGCCGATCACCACGGAGGGATTTGGACCCTCGGTGAGCGCGAGTGCTCGCTCCAGAGGCGCCATCAGAAGGTGATCGAAGAGGCGCCCAGCCCGGCGATGACCAACGAGCTCCGAAGCGAGATCGGCGCGCGCATCAGGACGGCGATCTCGGAGACCGGCTACACCTCGCTCGGCACGCTCGAGTTTCTGATGGATGAGCAGAAGAATCTCTACTTCATGGAGATGAACACGCGCGTCCAAGTCGAGCATCCGGTCACCGAAATGACCACGGGGGTCGATCTCGTCGAGCAGCAGATCCGCGCAGCGGCGGGCGAGAAGCTGTCACTTCCCGACACGCGCCCGTGGAGCTTTCGGGGCCACGCCATCGAGTGCCGCATCAACGCAGAAGATCCGCGGAGCTTCGCGCCGTGGCCCGGTCTCATCACGAGCTATCACCCGCCCGGCGGAGGCGGCGTAAGGGTCGACTCCGGGGTCTACGGTGGCTTCCGAGTGCCCAGCCACTACGACGCGCTCTTGGCGAAGGTCATCGTCCACGCGCCGACGCGAGCCGAAGCGCTGGTCAAGATGCAGTGCGCTCTCGACGAGTTCATCATCGAAGGCATTCGGACGAACATCCCGCTCCACCAAGCGCTCCTTCACGAGCCCGACGTGCTCCAAGGCACGATGTCGACGCGCACCATCGAGCGACTCGTCGCACGCGGATTCTGAACCGAGCAGGTCCTCGAAAGAGGGCCGAGCAAGGCCTGCTTCGCCGTTGACACCCGCACCCGTAGCTTCCTTCTTGGAAGCGTGAGGGCGTCATTTCTGGTATCTTGCGCCGCCCGCGTGGGACCCCGAAAAGCCGCATCTTTTCGAGTGCCCGCGACCTGGAAAACCGCCCGGATGGCCCCACCTAGACGGGGAACCTCAAGGAAGCTCCGATGGCACTCTCGTCGATCGATCTCGGCTCTGCTCATCAATCCAAAGACGCGCACGTCGTGCGCGAGCCTCACATCCAACGCGACTTCCACGGCTGGATCGAGGCGACCTCGAGCCCGGAGTCGTTGGTGCTCGGGGTGCCTGGGTTCGGTTTCGCCGATCTTTTCGATCCGACCAAGCTCGCGCATCTGACGTCGATCTTCGAAGAAGAATTTCGAGCTGCCGATCCCGAGGCTCACGAGCGGTTCGAGGCCTACCGCGCTTCTATGGGCGAGGGGATGACGCCCGAGGCCGTCAGCGACGCGCTCCTCGCGAAAGCTCCGCATGTCTCGCGCTTCGTCGCGCGCCTCTTCTGCGTCGAGAGCGAAGCCGGCCACAAACGTGAAGAGACCGAGCAGCGCAATCCGCTGTGGGTTTTCAAGAAAGAGTTCGCGAAAAAGCGCCTCTTCAAATCGAACGCGGGTCACGCATTCGCGAAGACCGGTGACGCCGAGGCGGCATCCATCGTCGCGCGCGCCCTTCTCATCTCGGTGGGCGCGCCGAACGCGCTCCTCGGTAGCGGAAGCGAGGAGGAAGAGAGCGCGATTGCAGAGGCGACGCTTCGTATCGTCGAGGTCGACGAGACCGCACGCAAGGCCGCGAAGGCCGGCGGGGCGAAGTGGACCGACGAGCTTCACGCCGTCGCGCGAACGCTGCGCGCGTCTCTCGCTTCGATCGAGACCGTCGTGAAGTCGGCCGCCGACATCGTGGCCATGGCCGCCGCCGAGTCGACCGACGAAGAAGACGCCAAGGTGGCGAGCTTCGCACTCGATGCGATCGAAGGTTGGCTCGCGCACCGCCGCGCCGATCACCACGATCGAGCGCATCGCTGGGCGACGCTGCACGCCCCGCATTCGACCGATCCGATGAACCTGGTCCAGATTCGTCGACCGCGAAAAGACTTGCCGGAGCTCTTCGTCGGCCCCGACGAGGAGCGACGCGCGCGCGACGGGTTCGCTCTCACCGACCGCCGCGCGGGAGGGCGCGAGGTCGAGGCCGAGGTCGACTACTGCCTCTACTGCCACGACCGCGACAAGGACTCCTGCTCGAAGGGGCTCCACGAGCCGAAGACCAAGGTCCTGAAAAAGAACGCTCTCGGGGTCGAGCTCGGCGGTTGCCCGCTGGGTGAGAAGATCAGCGAGATGCACGTGATGCGGCAGGCCGGCGACGTGCTCGCTGCGCTCGCGCTCGTCTGCATCGACAACCCCATGCTCCCCGGCACGGGTCATCGCATCTGCAACGACTGCATGAAGGCATGCGTCTTCCAGAAGCAGGAGCCGGTCAACATCCCCCAGATCGAAACCAGCGTTCTCACCGACGTCTTGAAGCTGTCGTTCGGCTTCGAGATTTACGGCTTTTTCACGCGCTGGAATCCGCTCAACATCGATCGTCCGCAGTCACGACCGTACAACGGCAAGAACGTGATGGTCGTCGGCCTCGGGCCCGCGGGCTACACGCTGTCGCATCATCTCTCGTCCGAGGGCTTCGGCGTCGTGGCCGTCGACGGTCTGAAGATCGAGCCGCTTCCTGTCGAGCTCACGGGCGACGAGACCCACCCGCCGCGTCCGATTCGCGATTTTCAGAAGCTCTACGTCGAGCTCGACGAACGCATTCTGCTCGGCTTCGGTGGCGTCAGCGAATACGGGATCACCGTCCGCTGGGACAAGAACTTCCTCACGGTCCTCTACATCACGCTTGCGAGGCAGCGCTGCCTCAAGATCTACGGCGGAGTGCGATTCGGCGGATCGGTCGATCTCCAAGACGCGTGGCGGCTCGGAATCGATCACGTCGCCATCGCCGCTGGCGCTGGGCGACCGACGCTCATTCCGCTCAAGAACAACCTGTCGCGCGGCATCCGCAAGGCGAGCGATTTCTTGATGGGGTTGCAGTTGTCTGGCGCCTACAAGAGAAGCGCGCTTGCAAATCTCCAAGTGCGCCTGCCCGCGGTCGTGATCGGCGGGGGGCTCACTGCGATCGACACCGCGACCGAGCTCATTGCCTACTATCCGATTCAGGTCGAGAAGACGGCCGAGCGTGTGGCGACGCTCATCCAAGAACGAGGCGACCAAGCGCTGGTGGAGATGTTCGACGACGAAGAGCGCGGCGTCATCGCCGAGCAGCTCGCCCACGCGGCGCTCGTCCGCGAAGAGCGCGCGCTCGCGGCAGAAGAGGGCCGAACGCCGAGCTTCGGCAAGCTCATCGATGAATGGGGCGGAGTTTCCATTGCGTACCGCAAGCGCGTGCTCGACTCGCCGGCTTATCGACTCAACCACGAAGAGGTCGCGAAGAGCCTCGAAGAGGGCGTTCGTTACGTCGAGAACCTCGCTCCGACCGAAGCCGTGCTCGATGCGAACGACTCGGTCAAAGCGCTGAAGTTCGAGCGGCAGATCGTCGGCGAAGACGGGAAATGGCGAGGCAGCGGCGAGATCGTCGAGCTTCCCGCGAGAACCGTGTGCGTCGCGGCGGGCACGCAGCCGAACGTCACGTACGAAAAAGAGCTGCCAGGCACGTTCGTCTTCGACCGCTACAAGCAGTATTTCCAGGCACACCGCGCGCTCGTCGGTAACGACGGCGTGCTGCGCGTCGAGAAAGTCGACGATGCTCGCGACGGCTTCTTCACGAGCTATTGCGACGGAAAGCACGCGGTCAGCTTCTACGGCGACAATCACCCCTATTACGCGGGCAGCGTGGTCAAGGCGATGGCCAGCGCCAAAGATGCCTATCCGTCGGTGCGCGCGCTATTCGCGCGCGACTTCGCCCGTCTCAGCGACGAGCCGCAGAGCGCTCGCGAACAGCGCCGACGGGAGTTGTTCGCGCGTTTCGATCACGAGCTTCTGGCGGTCGTCCACGAGGTGAACCGGCTCACGCCTACGATCATCGAGGTCGTCGTTCGTGCACCTGCCGCAGCTCGCAAGTTCAGCCCCGGACAGTTCTATCGGCTCCAGAACTACGAATCGCGATCGGTCATGGTCGAAGACACCCGTCTCGCCATGGAGGGGATCGCGCTCACCGGAGCTTCGGTCGACAAGGAGAAGGGCCTGCTCTCACTCATCGCCCTCGAGATGGGCGTTTCGACGCGACTCCTCTCGGCGCTACGTCCCTCCGATCCGGTCGTCGTGATGGGTCCGACGGGCGCGCCGACCGAGATCGTCGCGCACGAGACCGTACTCCTCGCCGGAGGCGGTTTGGGCAACGCGGTCCTGTTCTCGATCGCGAAGGCCAAACGAGCGAAGGGCGCGAAGGTCGTCTACTTCGCCGGCTACAAGAAAGGCGAAGACCTCTTCAAGCAGGAGGAGATCGAAGCCGCGACCGATCAGATCGTCTGGTGCACCGACAGCGGCGTCGAAATCGCTCCGCGTCGGCCGCAAGATCGCCATTACCGAGGCAACATCGTCAACGCCATGGTGGCCTATGCCAAGCGCGAGCTCGGCGGCGAGATCGCTCCGCTCTTCGAGGTGAAGCGCATCATCGCGATCGGGAGCGATCGGATGATGAACGCGGTACGTGAAGCTCGTCACGGCGTTCTCCTCCCGTTCCTCGATCCGAAGCACACCGCCATCGGCAGCATCAACTCGCCCATGCAGTGCATGATGAAAGAGGTTTGCGCGCAGTGCCTTCAGAAGCACGTCCATCCCGAGACCGGCAAGGAGACGTTCATCTTCAGTTGCTTCAACCAGGATCAAGACCTCGACACCGTCGACTTCAAGAACCTCAGCGCACGGCTACGTCTCAACACCGTGCAAGAGAAGCTGTCGAACGCGTGGCTCGATCGTCTACTCGGTCTCGCTCCGACTTTCCGTCGCGTCTGAGAACCCCGTTGCGTGTGGTCGCGCCGCTCTACTCGGTCTGCGCGACGAGCGGCTCGATGGCCGACCGCATGCGATCACTCCACGGACACGGGCGATTCGTCGTGGGATCGAGCCGAACGAGGCGAGTCCATCCGTCGGCGTAGATGGTGTTGCCGTGTACCGAGCGTACGTTCGCGCCGATCGTCATGCTCGACGAACCGATCTTCGTCGGACGGAGCTCGACCGATATCTCGCCCTCGCCGCGAACGGGCAAGAGGTATCGAATGTGATGCTCGGCGATGACGTGCCACTTGTCTGGGTTCTTCTCGACCGGATCTTCCCAATGGAAGCCGAGCAGGTTGAACAGCTCGCCGCGAGCTCGCTCGATGAACAACAGGTAGCGAACGTTGTGAAGGATGTTGAGCGCGTCGAGGTCGTCGAAGTAGACGCGCTGGATCGAGCGATACGGAATCAAGATCGACATCGGTGTTGGGCGCGTCTTTCAGCGCGGCTTGCGCGAGGTTCGGGGCGGAGCGGGCTCCGTCGCCGCTTTTGCCTTCGGGGCTGCCTTCGTCGCAGTCTTCGTTGGCGTGACTGCGGTCGCCGGTGCCTTCGTTTTGGCGGTGACCGGCTTTGCGACAGCGTTCGCCTCGATGGGCGCCTTCGGGCTGACGTTCGTCGTCTTCGCACGCGTCACCAAGCTCGACGGTGGTGCCTTCTTGGGTGCCGCCTTGGTCGCAGCGGTCGTGGGCTCTGGCGCTGGCTTGAGGTTCTTTCTGCCGATTAGATCGGCCTTGAACGCGCTCGGACAGAGCTTCGACACTCCGCACCCCGAGCACGCCGGCTTGATGGCGAAACACACTCGACGGCCGTGGAAGATGAGCGTGTGGGAAAGCGGATCCCAGACCTCGCGAGGAAAGATCGCGCAGAGCGCCGTCTCGATCGTTTCAGGCTTGGCCTCGGTCGTGAAGCCGAGTCTCTGTGAAAGGCGCTGGACGTGGGTATCGACCACTACGCCCTCGGGAATTCCCCACATGACGCCCAGGACGACGTTGGCGGTCTTTCGTCCGACGCCGGGCAGAGTGATGAGCTGTGGGAGCGTTCGAGGCACCTCGCCACCGTGCTCTTCGACGAGTTTCTGTGCGAGACCGACGATGTTCTTCCCCTTCTGGTTGAACATGCCTAGCCCCCCTTTTCGCAGGAGCGTTGCGACCTCTTCGGGGCTCGCCGCTGCCAACGCTTCGGGCGTCGGGTAGGCCGTGAAGAGGGCGGGGGTCGCCTTGTTGACGAGCTTGTCGGTCGTCTGAGCGCTGAGCACGGTTGCGACGAGTAGCTCGAACGCCGATCGGTGATCGAGCTCGCAGTGCGCGTCGGGGTGCAGCTCGCGCAGCCGCGCGAACAGCGCGTTGCTTCTCGCAGATCGCTCGCGTTGAGCCTTGTCCATGCTTGTGCTCCATTTCCAGGCTCGAGCACGAACGACCCATGGCCCGGCGATGCGGCGCCCTTTGGCGTCTCAAGCCGAGCCCGAAGAATCAGTTCACGAAGGCGCGGGTCTTCGTCTCGTGCTCGTCGAGAAGCTTCTCGACGCTGGAGAGCGCATTCTCGACCGACTCTTGGACCATCGCGAGAACGATGTTCGCAGAGCCTTTGAGCGCGTCGTAGTAGCGCTGGCGCTCGGTCGAATGAATGAGTGAAGGCGGATAGCCCGCTCGCATCAAGAGCAGGTTCATGAAGAGGCGCGCCACCTTGCCGCTGTCGGTCTGGAAGGGAAAGACGCGCAACAGATCGTAGTGCGCTCGCGCCGCGATTCTGAGGGCGTTCCTTGTCTTTTTCGTCTCAGGCTCGTTGAGCCAGTCGATGACCTGCCGGACTTTGTAGGCGATCTTGTCGGGCGCCGCATACTCGTGAAAGTACAGGCGATGCTGCGGAATGTCTTTTCGGTACTTGACCGTCTTCAAGTCGCCCTCACTCGGATGGAGGATCAGGTAGATTTTCTTGATGACGTCGATCGTGACCGGAAGGCGTTTCTTGGTCCCGAAGTCGCGCACGTATTCGATGGCTTCCTTGTGTCGTTTGATCTCGTCTGCAGCGGGCTGCAGGCTCGAGTCGAGGACGAGAGGCGCTTCGGGGTTGCTCGTGAGCCCGCTCTTCAGCTCTTCGAGGGTGTAGACGACGCCTTCGAGTGCGCTGTCGTGGTAAATCCACGACATGTCGAAGCTGTCGATGTAACGCTTGCGGAAGTCGTCGGTCTGCGCCGCGAGACGCTTTTCGATGCTTGCAGCGCGGTCCTCGATGCTCATCGGCGCCGCGAGCGGTCGCACGGGGATGGGAAGGACCGGGGTCTGGAGCACCGCCGCGGGGCGCTCGGCAGACCGACGGACCAACGTCAGCCCTTGAGCCTTCGTGCCTTTTGCGGGCGCGGGACGGCTGGCCGGTGCCGCCGGTGGCTTGAGACCCATCGATGAGGGGCTCGAGGCAGGGATCAATCGAACGGGTCCGGTGCCGAGCGCTCCGGGCCTCGTCATGCCGCGCGTGCTCTGCGCGACTGCCGCGCCTTTCGACGGCGGTGCTTTGGACGGAGGCGGAATGGCCAAACGGCCCGAGCTTTCTTTGGCAGGAGCGTTCTTCGGAGCTCCTACGGTCTTTCCGGAAGTCTGAGCTGTCTTTCCGGAAGTTTGAACGGGAGCTTTCGGGCCGCCGGGCTTCGGGCCGCCGGGCTTCGGGCCGCCAGCCTTTGCGCTGTCGTTCTTCTTGGGCTTGTCGGAAGCCGCGTTCTTCGCTGCTGCAGGCTTTTTCACCAAACTCGTTTTGGCTCCTGCCTTTTGGGCTTCAGCTTTTCGGACCACGGATTTTTCGGCGGCTGACTTCAGACGCCCTGATTTGGAAGGGCCAGATTTTGTCAAGCCAGACTTTCGAGGAGCAGATGGCTTCGCGACTTTCTTTCGGGCAAGCGTTTTTTGAGTCAGCGGTTTGGGCTTGGCGGCCTTCGGGGCCACCTTTTTCCCCTTACCCGGCGACCCCTTGGCTTGCGAAGTCTTGACCGGCGAACCCGCCCTGGCGGATTGAACCGACCCCTTCGCGCCCTTGCTCCCCGCTCGCTTTTTCGCCGCCATGCTCCCGATCGATCCCCCGACCAGCCCTGTCTCAAATGGGAGCCCGTCTCAGAAAATTCCTGACTCGGAAAGCGGATTTTGCCCCGATTCCGCTAGACGATGCCCCGATGCGTCCCCTCGAAACAGTAGCCAAGGGGTCGAATTTCTCGCAAAGACGACTGCGAGACTCGGGGCACCCTACTCCGGCGACATTTGCTTCGTCAACCGATCTCGCGGCGCAAGGCAGCGCTTTCCGGTCGGGCACGACGGGCCCGACCGGGGTGGTACGCTCGAATCTGGGGTCGCGCCTAGCTTTTCAGGCGTCGATGTTGATGCCGAGCTTCTGGCGAATCGAGAAATACTCTTCGCTAACGGTGTAAAGAAGCAGCTCTTTTTGGCGCTCTTTGTGGGGCACCGCTGCCGACGCCTCATCGGAGGCCTTGATCATCTCGAGAGCGATCTCGAGGTCGTTCGTGAGAATCAGTCCAGCCCGGTCTGCCGACAGATCGATGCCGCCGACCCACTTCTTGAGATCGATCGCGCCCGCCTGGAGAAGCTTCGTGACCGAGCTCGTGAGCTGATCGCGTGCCGAGCCGACGATGGTCTGCTCGAGGAGCGCGAGGTTCTCGGTGACCGGACCTTCGAGCTCGGCCTTGATCGGGAAAGCCGGCACGATCATTCGGATTGCGGCGAACAACCAAGCTCGGAGACCCGTCCCCGTCGGAACGAGATGTCGTAGGTAGAGACCCGCTCGATAGTAGGTGAGGTGCCGACCCGCAATGAACGCGCTCGGCTGGCCCGGGAGCTCGTGCGCGAGCGCAGCAGCGCCCATCACGATCGCCGGCGTGTGTGCATGGAGGAACGAGAGTCCACCCGGATCTTCGGGATTCTGGAACGTGAGCGGGGGCTCCATTCCGAGCACTCCGCACGCGTAGTACAGCGTCTGCGACATCGGGTAGGGGTGCCGCACGAGGTCGAGCTGGTAGGCCTGCTGGAACCCGAGCGCCTCGAGAGGCTGCCCGTTTCGGCGCAGAACCGCCGACTGGATGAGCGCGAAGATGTGCGTGACGAGCGGATCGGCGTCGGAGTGCATGACCCACGACTCCCAATCGTCGGCGCTGAGCCGAGATTGGGCGGCTGCGGCGGTGTCGGGCCGCATGCGTCGGTAGAAGCGCTCCTCGTCGGCCTCGGCGAGATTCATGCACGACAACGCCTGGCAGAGGCACCACGCCGCGTCGGCTCGCTTCGCCTCGGTGTAGAGCTTGCGTAGCAAGCGGTAACTCTCGGGCTTGAGCGGGTTCTTTCGGATGATCGGGCGCTGCGCCGCGACGGCCTTGTCGAGGTACTGCGCAGGGTCGCTCGCGTAAATCGTCGCGAGCAGCTCGTTGCGCTCGGTGCTGTCGGGATCGAGCGTCTGTGCCGCTTCGAACGCGTCGATCGCCTCGCTCGTCCAGCCGAGCTTGTTGCGGTAGAGGTCGCCGAGCTTGTCGAACGTGGCGAGCATCTTGTCGCGGTCGTTCGCGTCGCTCGCCAGGTCGAGCTGGACCTTGAGGAGCTTCTCGACACCCTCGTGATCGTGCTTCAGAGCGCGGACGTCCATCGCTTCGCCGATGGCCTTCTCGTTGCTCGGATCGAGCTCGAGAACCTCGTCGTAGAACTGCGTCGCCCGGTCGAGGTCTTCCATCTGCCTGGCCGAAACGATTGCGGCGGTGTGGAGGTACTTCGCCTTCTGCTTCGGCTCGGTCACCATCTGCGCGAGCTTCACGACGACGTCGACGAGGCGCGACCAATCCTTCTCCTCGCTGTAGAGCTGCATGAGCTTCGCGAGGACCTTGCGGTCGTCGGGTCGCTCGTCGAGCGCTGCGATGTAGCTCTTGCTCGCGCGGGTTCGGTCTTGGAGCTGGTTCGATAGAATGTCGCCGATTTCGAGGAGGAGCTGGCTCCGAGCGTCGCCCGTGAGAGCGTCGAGTCGACGCGTCTTGATGCGAATGACCTCTTCCCAGTCTTTGCGAGCCTCGTGCACCTTGCAAAGGACGTCGATCGGCGTGTCGATCTCGGGGTTGAGATCGCTCGCCTCGGAGAGCGGTGAGATGGCGCCGTCGAGGTCGCCGATCTTGAACCGTGCTTCGCCGAGACCGAGGAGGACGTCGGCACGCGTCTTCATCCCGAGCTTGTCGTCGAAGCGCTCGAGGATGTCTGCGAAGATCTTGTTGGCACGCTTGCCATCACCAGCGTCGAGCAGAACGCGCGCCGCGCGAGCGAGCGCTTCCGGGTTCTCGGGCGCCATTTTGAGCAGCGTCTCGACCGTTCCGATCGCCTTCTCGGTGGAGCCACTCTTCGACAGTGCGTCGATGTAACGGGTCACGATGCGGATTCCGTCTTGCTTGGGAAGCGCGTCGATTCGGTTCACGACGCTCTCGAAATATCGAGAAGCTTCGATGAATCGAGCCGCTTCGAAAGCGACGTCGCCGGAGACCGTCAGACCCACGAGAGACGTCGGGTCGAGGTCGATCGCCTTGGTTGCAGCGTCGACCGCGCGCTGACTGTCTTTCAGCTTGTCTCGGAGCAGCACGGCCATTTCGCCGTAGAGCCGGGCTTTGGCGAGGTTTCCTTCGGCGTTCTCGATCTCTCTCGCGAGGAGCTCGACCGCGCTCGCGGCATCACCGCGCGCGAGGTACGCGCCGCGTAGAGCGATCGCCGCGTTCGCGTTCGACTTGTCGGCGTCGAGCGCCGCCTTGTAACGCTCGATGGCGCCGTCGCGATCGCCGTTGTCCTCGAGAATCTTGGCGGCTCTCATCCACAGCTCGGCCTTTTGCTCGGGCTTCTCGGCCTTTGCAGCGAGCGACTCGACGGCGGACAATGCGGCCATGGCATCGCCGGTCGCGACGCGGACGTTCGCGAGCGTCTCGAGCGCGCTTCCGTGGTTCGGGTCGATCTCGAGGATGCGCTCGTAGACCTTCTGAGCACGTTGGGGCGAGCCGATCTGGTCGACGAGAACACGACCGAGCTGAAGAAGCAGATCGACGGTGCGCTTCTCGTCGGCGACGATCTTGAGCTGCTTCTCGTAGAGCGTCGCGACGTCTTCCCAGCGATCGAGCGCGCGATAGTGACGCACGAGCGACGTCATCGCGCCCTCGTGGACGGCATCGATGGCAAGAGCGCGTTCGAGGGCTTCGGCGGCCTTCTCGTGGTCGAGGAACTCTTCGTCGTGAATGCCGGAGATGCGCTCGAGCAGGTTCACCTTCTGGCGCGGAGTCGCCGCGATGGCGAGCTGCCGCTCCAGGTTGTCGAGGAGCTCTTTGTAGCGGCCCTGGCGGTTCAGAATGCGATCGAGGCCGCGCAGAGCGGTCAGGCTCGTTCCGTCGAGCTCGAGAGCTGCTTCGTAGCGGCGTTGCGCCTGTATCAGGTTGTTGAGCTGATCTTCGTAAAGCTCGGCGATCTTGCAGATGGCTTCGACGCGAGCCTCGCCGCGAAGGGCTTCGGCGCGTCGCTCGAGGATCTTGGCATACCCCTCGTGATCGTTGACCTGCTGGTAAATGCGCGCGAGGGCCTCGCACGCCGCGTCGTGGCCGGGATCTTCGGCGATGATTTGTTCGAAGAGATCGCGAGCCCGACCTGCGTCGGAAAGCTTGGTCTCGAGGAGATCGGCCGCTTCGGCGCGGTACTGGCGTGCTCGTTCGGCGGTGGGCGCGCAGTCGGCGCGGCGAAGCAAGACTTGTCCGAGCTCTTGCCATTGTTGCGCGCGTCGGTAGACCGACGACATGCCCGCGAGCGAAGCCTCGTTCGCCGGGTCGACCGCGAGCACGGCCTGAAAGCAGGGGAGACCCAGATCCGGGCGTGCGACCTTCTCGGAGTACCAATGACCGAGACGTAGGAAGAGCGTGACCTTGGCCTCCGACGGGATCCTTGGGTGGTTCGAGGCCTCGGCGAGGATTTGGAGACTTTCGCTCCAGAGCTTCATGTCGCTGCCGGCGGCGCGCTCGAGATCGGCCGCGTACTCGTCGTTCTGCACGTCTTGCGCGAGCGCTTGCGCGAAGGCGAAGACGCCCTGCTCATGATCGTCGAGCTCGCGCACGTAGAGGTGCCCGATTTGGTTGAGAGCACGGGCGCGCTCGGAGTGCGATTCGCTCTTCTCGCTGCGCAAAAGGAGCATTTCGATGAGCTCTTCGTGCTTGCCCTGCTGGCGTCGAAGCTCTTCGAGCGCGACCTCGGCGATGTCGTCGTTCGTGTCGAGCGCACACAGCTGGACGTAGACCTCTTCGGCCCGATCGGGGACCTTTCCAGCCTCGTAGATCCGCGCTGCGCGGAACATGAGGCTCTTCTTGGTCTCGAGCGTGGCGGCCCGTTCGTCGCCCTCGGGGAGGTCGATTTGATCGGCTGCGACGATGAACGCCTCGGCGACCGTCGCGTGCTCGATCCCTTGCTCGACGGCGCCTTCGAGGTTGAGCGCCGCATCGTGATCGGTCGGATCGGCGACGAGCGCATCGACGCGATCGTCGAAGTCTTTCCCACTCAGCGTTTTCTGCACCGTCTTGCCGATTGGGTCGAGCATGTCGAGGACCTGCGCGACGTTCTTCGGCCGCGCGGTCGGTGCTTTCGCGAGCAGCTTGTGCACGAGATCGTCGAGGGCGAGGCTCACCCAGCCCTTCGGAGCGGCGGAGCCCGGCGTAGCCGGCGCGGCGGTCAGGTGGAGTGCGGCGAGATCGCCGCCGGTCTCGGCGGTGAAGACGGGCTTGCCAGTGAGCACCTCGAAGAGAAGGGCGCCGAACGCGTAGAGGTCGCTCGCTGGCTCGGCGATCTTGCCGCGAAAGATCTCGGGAGCGAGACCCCGCACGCCCGCCGGGTGAGCGAGCGAGGTGGTCGAGAAGAGCTTGTCGCTGGCGCCGTCGACCAAAAAGGCCTGTGTGGAGCCTTGGGCGTTGCGGCCGATGATCACGTTCTCGAGCTTCACACCGCCATGCGCAAGGCGTGCCGAATGCAACGCGCTGAGCGCGGCGAGAACGCCGCGGAGCAACGGCTTGGCTTCATTGATGTGCAACGGACCGGTTCGCGCGATGCGCGCCGAGAGCGACTGCCCGTCGGCGATCATTCCGTAAGAAACGTAGGCCATCCCTTCGGAGACGGCTGCTTCGAACACCGTCGGCAGGTTCTCCTGAGTCACTCGCCCGAGGAGGCGCGACTGAGTGATGAACCGATTCACGCCATTCGGATCGGCGCTCGGGGATCGCTTCAGGATCTTCAGCGCGCGGTCGCTGTCGTCTTTCTTCGCCGAGTAAATCGTGCTGCGCGGGCTCTCGGCGATCTTCTTGACAATCGTGTGGCCGGCGAACGTCGCGCCAGGCTTGAGCTCGGTGGTGATGGCGACCCCGCTGACGAGCATCTCCTTCACGCGAGGGTCGAGCTCGGCGCGAGAGGCGACGAGCGCGTCGACGAGCGCCCCGACGGCATGTCCTTCGACGCAACGATCTACGAGGGCTTTGGCGAACGAGGCTTTGGAGGCAGTGCCACCGACCTCGCGCGGATCGAAGCTCAGCAGATCGCTCGAAAGCGCCAACAGCTCGTCGAGGGAAAAGAGCCTCTCCAGCTCGCCGCGGACGATCTCAATCGACATGGTTCTCCTTCAAGATGGTTCCGTCGGGCCTGCTCGTAGTCGGCCCTCGATGCCCGTTGGCCGGGAAGGACGCGTGCCCTTCGCGGCAGATGAAAGCTGATGTAGCGCTCGACGCGAACCGCGCGGGAAGGCCCCGCCGCCGGCGCATCATGCTATCGCTTGGCTCGGCTCCGACGGAAAGAGTTTATGTCGGCTCCGGCACGTCGGCGCCTCGGACCGACGGGGCGGGGGAACGATGGCCTCGCATCCGTCGTTCAAGCACCGGCTCGCGCAGGGCGGCGCCGGAAACTTTGCCTGAGGCTTTCCGGTATGGCGTATCTCGCTGACCGTGAAGCCGTTCGTTCTGTCGCGTTCGTCACGTTTGCACCTCCTGGTCGAGCGCGTGCTCCCCATCGGGATTCTGCTTTTGGCCCTCGTTGGCGCGCCGGTGCTGATTTTTTCGCCCGAAGGTCTTCCTCGCCTTCGGGGTCTCGAGCGCGAGCTGCAGAGCGTCGACGACGAGAACAAGAACCTCGAGCGGGAGATCGACGAGCTTCACGGACGCGTCGACCGCCTTCGCGACGATCCGAGGGCCGTCGAAGCGATCGCGCGCGACGACATGGGGATGGTCCGACAGAGTGAGGTCGTCTTCCAGTTCGCGAAGAAGAAGAAGAAGTAGTCGGCGCGACGAGGGTTCGGCACGTGATGTGGTAACGTCCCGGTGTGACCGTCGAGCTCTCGCGACGTCTGCTCGCCTCGGGCATTCCGTCGGCAGACATCGAAGCCGCATTGTTTCTTTCCGTGGCGCGGGGGATCCCCGTGGCGCGCGCGCTGATCGACCGCGGTGTGGTGACCGAGCGCGCGCTCGAAGAGGAGCTCGGGCGTTGGGCAGGAATTGCGCTGCGTCAGGTCACGGTGGCGACCGATCTCTGGGCACGGCTGCCCATGTCGATGTGCCGCCGACTCGGCGCACTCCCGGTCCGCCTCGACTCGGCGACGGGCACCGTCGAGGTTGCCGCCATCGATCCACTCGACCCGCACGTCGCGGCAGAGTTCAGCTTTCACTTGGGGATGCCGGTTCGCGTCCAACGAGCCACGCTCGGGGCGATCGAAGAAGCCGTCCGCAGGCTCGAGCTCGGTGAGACCGACAGCGGAAGCTCGCGCTCTCGACGGCGAACTCCTGCTTTTCCGCACGGGGCGCCCAAGTCGAGTGTGCCGCCACCGCCGGCCGAAGAGATACCGATCCCTCTCGTCCGTCGAATCGGGACCCCTCTCATCGAGCCCGGCGACGGTAGCGCGCTTGCGCTCGTCACTCCTCGGCTCGCGCGGCCGACATCTCCCGACGCAGTTCAACGCGCGGTCTCGTTTCCGTCGTCCCCGCCTCCAGCGATGGGCAACCCTGCAACGGTGGCGGCGCCGATGCCTGCCGATGGCGCGCTCTCCGTCGGCAGAGGAGGGTCCGTCGGCAGAGGCTCCGTCGGCATCAGTCGCGCTTCCACGCCGAGGCTCGGCACGCCGTCGGTCGTGAGCTCCCACGACCCGCGCGGTGAAGTCGAAGCGCTCTCCGTCGTGGACTCGCCCGACCGCCCCGAGGCCAAGGTTCTCTTGAACGCATCGGTCGCTTCGGGTCGTCCAGTGTCGTCGGCGATCGGGACCTCTGCCCCGGCCAGCGGATCGCCAGCTGCGATGCTAAACGGTCCTCCTCGCTCCGTCACTCCGTTGCTCGGCACGATGCCTGCCGTCTCCGCCTCGAGCTCATCGAGCGATTGGTCGATCCCTTCGGAGACGCTGGAGTCCGGCTTCCGACGCGCCTCGGGGGAGGAGCACGCGATCGACGTTCGAGACCTCGCACAAGACGGAGAAGGGCTGCGACGGGAGGCAGAGGCCTCCGTTCCCTACGGTGACGACTACGACGGTAGCGAAGAGACGACGCAGGTTCGTGGAGCCGTCGCGCCTCCACCTTTGCCGATGACCTCGTCTCTCGAAGAGGCACTCGATCGGTTGGGCGACGCGCAGGAACGCGACTCGATCGTCGAGGCGGCGATCGCAGCCATCTGCGTTCTCGCTCCGCGAGCAGCGCTCTTCGTGGTGCGGCGCGATGGCTACTACGGCTGGGCTTGCTCGCCGCCGTTCGGCAACCAGGTGGCCCTTCGTGAAGTGATCATGCCGCACAAGGTGCCCAGTATCCTCGCGACTGCTACTGCAGCAGGATTCTATCTGGGACCCATTCCGAACACGCCGGGGCACGGGCGCCTGCTAGGCGTGATGAAGAATGCGGGGCCCGACGTGGCCGTCAGCGTGGTGCGCGTCGCGGGCAAGCCGGCGATGGTCCTCATCGCCGACGGTCTCGACGATACCCTACGGGGCACACGAGCTCTCGGAGAGATCGCCAAGGTCGCGGGCTTCGCGCTCTCGCGCGTGCTGGCCTCTCGGTGAAATCGAGGGGCGACGGGAGCCCTTGGCCCATCGCCCTCGATGACATGTCGATCTCGCGACCTGCGTCGTTCAGCGGCTCATCGCGATTCGCCCCATGATGCCCAAGATGCCGATCGCGAGGGAGATAATGGCAACCGTCTTCGCCGAACCGATCTTGCTCTGCGCCTTGACGTAGTTGCCGGCAGCCATCGCCGACTTCGCCTGGGATGCATTGACTGTCGCGAAGATGCCGCCGAGGAGGCAGCCAAAAATCGAGACGATCGAGAGAATGAACCACGTGTTGATCTGACTCTGGAGATCGGGCGGGGGCGCTTGGGGGGGGCCCGTAGGGGCCTTGTGAACCGAACCCGCCAGGAGGAGCGCCGTAGCCGCCACCGGGAGGTCCGCCGTAGCCGCCCTGCGGAGGTCCGCCGAAGCCGCCGGGAGGTCCGCCAAAGCCGCCGGAATGGGGGCCGCCATGACCGCCTGGGGGACCACCCGGGGGACCGCCCGGGGGACCGCCCGGCGGACCTCCATGGGGGCCGCCTGGAGGGCCTCCCGGGGGACCCCAACCGCCGCCACCACCACCGTACGCCTGCATCCCTTCCATTTCGCTCCGTTCCTGCGACGGCCATCTTCGCCGCGCGCCCGTGACTAGAGCGCTGACCGTTTCGAAACCACGGAATATTCGCTCGCCTAGCAGGCTGTTGCTCTGCCCGTGGGTTTTCGAGGCGCGATGGGTTCGATTGCTAGGCGTCGATGATGAGCCTCTCGAAAAGCAGCTCGGCCGAGCGCTTCCGCGTCATGTGGGTAGGGGCGGCCGACGGCTTCATCGGCGACGCTTCGAAGCCTCCCGAAACACCGACGCAGAGCGGGCAGCCCTGCGGGCAGGCGCACCGCCGAATGAGAAGTCGCGCTCGCGCGAAAAGCTCGGGCGCTTGCTCGTGGATCCTCGCCGCGAGACCGATTCCGCCCGGGACGTTGTCGAAGAGGTAGAGCGAGGGATCGAAGCCCGTCTCGGCGCCATTCCGGTTCGACGTTCGAGAGCCGATGACGTCTTCGGTGATGTCTCCGAGCGCGGCGTCCTCGAGCGTTTGACCGATGTCGCGTGGATCGCACATGAGTGCGATCGTAGCGACCGTCTCGAGCGCGCGCAGGATTCCGCGAAGGCCTTCGATCGCTGCTGCTCGCCCGAGTGGCACGCCGTCGGCGTCGATGTCGAGGCAAACGCGTGCAGGGACGGTCCACCAGAAGCTCGTCGTGTGCATCTGAATGTCGGGCAGGCGAATCTCTCCGTAGCCGGCGTTCTCATGGGTGTGAAATTTGATCTTCTTGAAGCCGGTGACCTTCTCGACGACGCTCACTTCGCCGAGACCGCCGACGCCTCGGAATAGCGGCTCTTCTTTCGCGACGTCGATGATCGTGACCTTCCGATTGGTCATCGCGGTGGTGAAGTAGTCGGGCTCGACCTTCGTCACGAACGCCTTGTGGTTCTCGTGATCGAGGCGCTCGACTTGGTATTGCTCGCCGTCGTGTTGGTAAATGGCTTGCTCATGCAACATGGTTGGTGTTGCGCGCCAGTCGAGCTCGGCGAGCGTGCGGCCGTTCGCGTTGTCGATGATGACCGTGTTGTCCCAGCCGACGCTCCGGAGGCTGACGTGATTCGCGGGGTAGGCGTCGGTAGCCCAATGGAACCGGCCGTCAACCTCGTGGACCACGCCGTGGCCCGCGAGAAACGACAATGCCTCCTTGGTCTCTGGCGCATCGAGCCCCCCGTACGCTTCCCCCGAAGAGAATGGCAGCTCGAACGCCGCGCATTTCAAGTGCTGGACGAGGATTTCGGTGTTCGTCGGATCGATGCGTGCTTCTTCGATCGATCCGTCGAGGAGGTGCTCCGGATGAACGGCGAGATACTGGTCGAGCGCATTCGACGACGTCACGAGGATGGCCGCGCTCGACTTGCCGCGCCGTCCAGCGCGGCCGAACCGCTGCCACGTTCCCGCGACGCTCCCTGGGTATCCAGCGCAGACGACGGCATCGAGATCGCCGATGTCGATGCCGAGCTCGAGCGCGTTCGTCGCGACGACGCCCAGGATCTCGCCATCTCGTAGGCCCTTCTCGATCTTGCGACGCGTGTCGGGCAGGTATCCGCCGCGGTAGGCCATGATGGCCGCCGGATCGATTTGCCCAGCTGTCTTGTCGCGGATGTACTTCAGCATGATCTCGACCGAGTTTCGGGAGTGACCGAACACGATGGTGGGCACGCGTGCCTTGAGGAGATCGGTCGTGAGCCTGACGGCGCTCTTCAGGTAGCTCGCACGGATGCCCAGCTCGGCGTTCACGACGGGAGGGTTGTAGACGAACACGTGCCGTGAGCCTTGCGGTGCGCCCGACTCACCAACCAGCTCGACCTCGTCTTCGCGCGCGCCGATGAGCTTGGCGGCGTGGCTCCTCGGGTTGCCGATGGTGGCCGTCGCGCACACGAAGGTCGGGTTTGCGCCGTGGAACCGAGCGACGCGCCGCAGCCTCGCCAAAACGTGTGCGACGTGGGATCCGAACACCCCGCGATACGTGTGAAGCTCGTCGACCACGACGTACTTCAGCTTCTGGAGCGCCCGCGCCCAGTGCGCGTGATGCGGAAGGATTCCGGCGTGGAGCATGTCGGGATTGGTCATCACGATGCTCGTCTTGAGGCGCGCAGCGCGACGCGCATCGCCTGGCGTGTCACCGTCGTAGACGAGAGCAGGAATCGACAGCCCCGCCTCGCGAATGAACTCCTGCGTGCTCATCTCTTGATCGCGAGAGAGCGCCTTGGTCGGATAGAGATAGATCGCGCTCGCCTCCGGATCACGGGCGAGCGCGTCGAGAACCGGAAGGTGAAAGCAGAGGCTCTTGCCGCTCGCGGTGGGTGTCGAGATGACGGTGTGTCTGCCGCTGCGGGCTGACCGGAGCGCCTGTCCTTGATGGGTGTAGAGCTTCGAGAGCCCCTTTCGCGCCAGCGCGCCGGCGAGCGCCGGGTGAAGATCAGCGGGTATCCCTTCAAAATGGCCCTGACGCGGGGGGATTTCGCGGTTCTCGGTGAGGCAAGGGCGGACGGTACCGGAGGCGAGCCAGCCGGTGATGACCGAGTCGAGACCGACGGGGGTCTTCCAAGGCGGGGGAGGCATCTGCGCATACTAAACAAATGCGCACCCTCGGCCAATGATCGGATCGAAATCGATCGTAGCCTTGGAGTCGGGACCCCGAGTGGCCTAAACCCACGCCGTGGGTGAGCCGACCGATCAGCCGACGAGCGAAGGTGGACGAGACGTCGCGCTCGCTCCTTCGGAAACGAAAGGCGCGGCCTCCTTCGGGGCCGAGTCTCGGAGCACGGAGCCGCGAGGCTCCACGCCCGAAGCCTCGTCCGAGCCGAAGATCTCCCCGGAGCACGAGCCTCCCTCGGCGCCATCGCCGAAAGAGCCCACTGGCCCGCGGCAGCCCGCCTCGTACCTGTTCTTCACTGTGATTTCCGTGGTCAGCGCCGGCCTCGATCTCGGAACCAAGGCCTGGGCGACGAAGAATCTGACCGGTTTCGATCCGGTCTCGCTGACTCCGAAGAAAATCGTCTTGATACAAGGGTATCTCGACTTCCAGTACGCCCAGAATCCCGGTGGCGCTTGGAGCATGCTCCACACGCTGCCCGAGATTGGCCGGCGACCGTTCTTCTTGATGGTGTCGACGGTGGCGAGCGTGTTCATCGCGGCGGTCTACGGACGCATCGATCGTCGGCAGTGGGCGATGCGCTGGGGGCTTCCGCTCGCGTTGGGAGGCGCGATCGGCAATCTCGTCGATCGCATCCGGAACGGCTGGGTCGTCGACTTCGTCCATTTCTGGTTCAAGCGAAAGGCGGGCGACTTTCACTGGCCGACCTTCAACGTAGCCGACGTCTGGATCGTGATGGGCGTGGCGCTGATGGCGATCGACCTGTTCGCGTCGCGACGGGTGCGGGCGAGCTTGCCCGACGAGTCCGATGGAGCAGACTCCGTCTCGGAGCTGGCCGGCCCGCCAGGTCACGCCCCCGCGCATCGCCCCGACGGCGGGGCTTCGAGCGACTGAGCCGTCGCTTCGGCTCGTTTCAGACCAAACGCTTTGCTCGGAAGGCTCGGTTGTCGTAATCGGTAGGCGCCCGTGTCGCGGCTTTCAGCGCGAACATCCCATCGGGCGTAGCGGGATCAGGAGACCATGAGCGACGAACGAGACAAGGCCGAAGCCGACCGAGCCCCGACCTCCGAGGCCGCGGGCGACGAGGCTCCTCCGCCCGAGAAGAAGAAGCTCGTCGCGAGCGGCTCTAACGAGTCATCGCCCGACGAGTCATCGCCCGACGAGTTGCCCGAATCGGGAGCCGCGCCGAAAGTTGGAAGCGCAGAGCCGGAGACAAGTCATCCACGTCCTTCGTACGCGTTTCTGGCGGTCACCTCGGCCATCGCGCTCGCCCTCGATCTGGGCACGAAGTCGTGGGCCGTCGGTCGCCTCGAGAACCCCCACACCCACCGTATCGTCGTGTTCGAGGACGTGAACGTTCTCCTCGGTCGTCTGTTCTTCAACTGCGACCTCGCGCGCAACAAAGGCGGCGCTTGGGGCATCTTCGGCGATCAGCCCGATTACGTTCGACTGCCGTTCTTCTTCTTGATCTCGGCAGTCGCGGTGGTGTTCGTCGTGTCGCTCTACAAGCGGCTCGAACCTCGACAATCTGCGCTGCGGTGGGCTCTTCCGCTTCTTCTCGGCGGTGCAGCGGGCAACTTGGTCGACCGGATCCGCCATCAGTACGTCGTCGACTTTCTCGACGTCTTCATCGTTCGCGCAGGGCAGGCCACCCACTGGCCCACGTTCAACGTGGCCGACGTCTGGATCGTGGCTGGCGTCGGTCTGATGGCGATCGATATGTTCACGCCGCGAAAGCCAGTTCCAGCCAAACGGCGCGCGAAGATCGACGAAGACCGAGAGGCGGAGGCTTAGCCTCCGACAGCGATGCGCGGAACGCTCTTCACGATCTACGACGTCTCGGCGCCCGCGTATTTCGTCCTCTTGCTGACGGGGTTTCTGTTCGCCACGGCAGTGGGATCGATTTGGGCTCGACGCATCGGTGAAGACCCAGACGTGATCGTCGACCTCGGGCTCGCCTGTCTCCTCGCCGGCGTCGCGGGCGGCCGACTCTTGAGCGTCCTCGCCGACGGCTATTTCTGGGACTTCGTCCACATCTGTACCGATCCGTCGAAGGTCGACATCCACACCGACTCACTTCTCTGCGCCTCGCGCTACAAGGGCAATTGGGACGCAATTCGCGGCGTTTGCCACCCAATCGAGCGTGACTGCTTCTCGTGGGCGAAGTTCTGGAATGGTGGTCTCGCTTACTACGGGGGATTCATCGGAGCTTCGCTCGGTGCGTGGGCGCTCTTGAAACGAGATCGTTTCCCCTTCTGGAAAGCTGCCGACATGGCCGGCTTCGCGATCCCCCTCGGTCTCGCCTTCGGGCGCATGGGCTGTCTCCTCGCTGGATGCTGCTTCGGGCTCGAGACCTCATCTCCACTCGGCATGCCGTTTCCGCCGCAGAGCCCCGCGTCGGAGGCGCAGTTCAAGGCAGGTGAGCTCACCAACATGCGGCTTTGGTCGCATCCGGTACACCCGACGCAAATCTACGAGAGCGCCATTTCGCTGGCGATCGCGGTGTTCTGCATCGCCTGGGTCCACGGTCGCAAGCGCTACGACGGCCAGGTCTTCGTGGCCTTCATCTCGCTCTACGCCATCGGCAGATTCTTGCTGGAGTACCTCCGCGCAGACGACCGTGGAGCACTCCTCGGGCTCTCCACGTCGCAGCTCATCGGACTAGGGCTCCTCGGAGTTGGCGCGCTCATCCACGTGAAGCGGTCTCGTCGGCCGACGGCAGCACCAGCGGCTGCATGAATCGGCGAGATCGTCTGCTCGCGCAAACCTGCCGCCCGATCGGGCTCGACCGAACGGCGGAAAGGTAGATCGTCAGGCCCGCTTCGCGATCCGTATCTCTGCGGCGCTGAGGGTGTTCTCGAGCAAACAGGCGATGGTCATGGGGCCGACGCCGCCTGGGACTGGCGTGATGAATCGGGCTCGCTCCGCCGCGGGTGCGGTGTCGACGTCGCCTTCGAGCTTGCCCTCGGCGCTCCGGTTCATGCCGACGTCGATCACGGTCGCCCCTTCCTTGACCCAATCACCCTGGACCATGCGGGCCCTTCCGATCGCGACCACGAGAATGTCGGCGGATCGGCACACCGAAGCGAGATCGGCGGTCTTGGAGTGGGCGATGGTGACGGTCGCGTTCGCGGCAAGCAGGAGCTGAGCCATCGGTTTGCCCACGATGTTGCTGCGACCGACGACGACCGCATGTTTGCCGGACGGGTCGATTCCGGCTTCGGCCAGAAGGCGCATACAGCCGCGTGGTGTGCACGGAACGAGGCTCGGCCGACCGCTTGCCAGGAGACCGACGTTGGTTGGATGAAACCCGTCGACGTCCTTGTCGGGGTCGATCGCGTCGAGAACGACCCGATCGCGGATCTGCTTGGGCAGCGGCAGCTGGACCAGGATCCCGTCGACCGAGTCGTCTTGGTTCAAGCTGTGGAGCATGCTCAAGAGCTCGGCCTCGGTCGTCGCAGCCGGCATGCGGTGGAGCTTGCCGCGCACCCCTACTTCGAGCGCAGCCTTCTCCTTGTTCCGCGTGTAGACGACGCTCGCTGGGTCTTCGCCGACGAGCACGACCTCGAGGCCAGGCGCTCTCCCGTGACGTTCCGTGAAGGCTTTGACCTTCACTGCCACTTCGTCGCGCACCTTCCTGGAGATCGCCTTGCCGTCGATGAGCTCACCCATGCTCTGGCCGGTAGCCCGATCCGACTCCGACGGGTAGCCGCCTGATGAGCCGCTTCGGCGTGAAGAGCTTTCGCGACTCGATCCGATGGACGAAAGCTTCGGCGACGATCACGCAAGTCGTTGACAGGCGGCCTCGCCACGGGCTCGATCGGCGAGTGAACGTTCTCCAAACCGACCTCTACCAGCTCACGATGGCTGCCGGCTATTTCCACCAGGGCATGCAAGATCGTCGAGCGACCTGCGAGATGTTCGTGCGGAGGCTGCCTCGCTCTCGACGCTACTTGGTGACGATCGGCATCGAACGGGTCGTCGACTACCTCACCGAGCTCGCCTTCAGCGAAGAAGACATCGCGTTTCTGTGCACGCTCCCGGCGTTGAAAGACGCCATGACCGAGGCATTTCAAGCCTATCTACGAGCTTTCCGCTTCACGGGTGACCTGTGGGCCATGCCGGAAGGATCGCTGGCGTTCGAGAACGAGCCGCTCCTTCAGATTCGAGCGCCGATCATCGAAGCCCAGATCGTCGAGACGTTCGTCCTGTCGGTCGTGAACCACGCGACGATGGTCGCCTCCAAAGCCGCGCGGATCGTACAGGCCGCCGAAGGTGCGGCGGTCGTCGAGTTCGGGACGCGGCGTACGCATCCCGATGCAGCGGTCGACGCCGCTCGAGCGGCCTATGCCGCTGGATTTTCCGGCACCAGCAACGTCGAGGCAGCGCGCCGTTTCGGCATCCCAGTGCTCGGGACGGCGGCGCACATGTGGACCATGGCTCACCCGAGCGAAGAAGCAGCGTTCCAGTCTTACGTCGACGTGTTCCCGAACGCCGCGATCCTCCTCATCGACACTTACGACACGCTGCGTGGCGCAGAACGCGCTGCGCACGTGGTCAAAGGAAAGCTCCGCGGCGTTCGCATCGACTCGGGAGATCTCGACTCGACTAGCCGAGAGGTTCGGCAGATCCTCGACGAAAACGGCTGTGCCGCGACCAAAATCGTGGTTTCGGGAGATCTGAACGAGCACTCGGTCGCTGCCCTTCGCAAAGCTGGTGCTCCCATCGATACCTACGGCGTCGGCACCGAAGTCGTGACCTCGTTCGATGCACCTGCGCTCGGCGGCGTTTACAAGATCGTCGAGCTCGAGCACGCCGGAACCATTCGCCCGATCGCGAAGTTCTCGTCAGGAAAGGGAACGTTTCCGGGGCGCCATCAGGTTCATCGTGTCGTCGATGCGGCGGGGCGTATGACCCGAGACGTCATCGCGCTCGCGGAAGAGGAGCCACCCGCGACGAAGAGTGGCGAGAGCGTGCGACCGCTCCTCGAAGCACGCATCATCGGTGGCAAGAGCATCGCCCCCAGCGAGAGCCTCGAGGTCATCCGAGAGCGGGTCGCGAAGGGGCGAAGAGCGCTCGCGCCGATCTTGCACGATCTCGCGCCCGCTCCGCACGAGCTCGGAGCCGAGGCGCCTCACCCGGCGGGACGCTATCTCGTCCAGCCGTCGGCGCGGCTCGCCGAGCTCGTCGAGCAAGTTCGAGCCGCGTTCGTCGGAGCTCCAGCGTGAAAGAAAAGTCGATGAACCATCAGCATTCGGGTCGAAAGAAGCGCGTGCTCGTCGACGTCGACGTCCAGAACGACTTCTGTGTTTCGACGGGAGCGCTCGTCGTGCCCGGCGCGCCGAACGATCTCTTTCGCAAGCTCGTTCGCTTCGCCAACGACTCGTCGATCGCCATCATCGGGTCGGTCGATTCCCATGCTTTTGATGCCTGGGAGTTCGCGTCGACCGAAGTGAAGGGGCCGAAGGGCGAAGACCCGCGCTTTCCCGACCACTGCTTGAAAGGAACGTCCGGGTGGCTGAAGGTCGCTGGAACGCTTCCTCCGCGTTCTCGCTTCGTTCCGAACGTCGACGGTCTCGACGGCGTGAAGCTCGCGCGCGAGCTCGCCGATGGCACGTCGCAGGGTCTCTACTTCGAGAAAGAGGTCTACAGCCTATTCGCCAACCCGAACGCCGAGGCTGTGGTCGGCGAGCTCTCTCGTGACGTGAGCCTCGAGCTATTCGTTTTCGGCGTCGCCACCGACTACTGCGTGAGAGCTGCCGTGATTGGCCTCGTGGAGCGTGGATACGCGACCGTCGTGCTCGAAGACGCCGTGCGCGGAATCACCCAAGAAGGAACCCGGGCCGCGTTCGCGGCGATGCGTGAGGCCGGGGCTCGGATCATCACCAGCGACGACTTCTTCGCGGGAGCAAGCTGATGCTCGTCTTCGGGCTCACCGGCGGTATCGCATCTGGCAAGAGCACCGTCGCCAAGCGCATTCGCGCCCGTGGCATCCCCGTGGTCGACGCCGACCTGCTCGCACGCGAGGTCGTCGCGCGCGGAACGACCGGGTTCGACGCGGTGGTTCGTGAGTTCGGCGAAGGGGTGCTCGGCCGCGACGGCGACCTCGATCGAAAAGCGCTCGGCGCGCTGGTGTTTGTTGACGCCGTGGCTCGCAAGAAACTGAACGCCATCGTCCACCCGCTCATCTTCGCCAAGAGCGCCGAGCGAATGCAGGAGCTCTCGGCAGAAGGTCACGCCGTCGCCTGTTACGAGGCTGCGCTCCTCGTCGAAAACGGGATGTCGGAGGCCTTCCGACCGCTCGTCGTGGTGGCGGCACCGCTTCCAGCTCAGATCGAACGGGTGGTCGACCGAGACGGGCTGAGTCGGCGAGAAGCGTTGGCTCGCATCGATGCGCAGCTCTCGCTGGCTGAGAAAGTCGCGATGGCCGACTACGTGATCGACAACTCCAGTACCGAGCACGAGCTCGAGCTCCGCACAGATGGGGTCCTCGATGCGATCGTGCGGTCGGGCCGCACGAGCCCGGGAAGCTGAGGCGAAGTCTCGGATATTGATCTTTCGTACTGAACATGGCATCAGTCCGGCATGACGAAGCTCGGGCAGAAGCTAGCTCGGCTCGGCGTTCAAACTGGCACCTCGTCGCACTCGACCTCGCCGTGGGCCGTGGTGTTCGAGACGCCGGTTTCCCAGACGCCGGTTTCCGAGACGCCGATTTCCGAGACACGCGAGAGGCCAGCTCGAGAGAGCGACGTTCCTGAGAGCGCCGCCCCCGACAGCGTCACCCCCGACAGCGCCACCCCCGACAGCGCCACTCGCAAGAGCGCCGGTCCAAATCCCGACAAGACCCCGAGCCATCGTGAATCTGGATCCTTCGACAGCAGCGTCGCTGCCGCTGCCAAGGCCAATGCCACTGTCGGCTCTGACGATGCCAGAGGTCGGGGCGCGCCGGCGAGCGAGCGAGTCGAGGTGAAGGAGCATCCGCTCCGGGAGGGCTCGCCTTCCCATCTCGAAGAGCTCCGCGAACGAATCGCGGCGATCCTCGCGCGTTCTGCGAAGGCGTCGGTGCGTGCTGAGCGCGAAGCCGTCGCACGTGCCGAAGCCACCGATCATCTGCTTCCGTTCGTCGAAGAAGAAACACCGCTCGGTCCGCTCCACTTGGCACGCAAGAAGACCTCGCCCGGTGCGCGTGTCGGCACGGCGCCTCTCCACCCGGCGATCCTCGCCGACCCCACGATGCTCGCTCTTCTGGCGCTCGATCCGTTGCTCGCGGGGTGTGATCCGAAGCGAGCCCTCTACCTCGACACCGAAACCACGGGCCTCTCCGGGGGAACTGGCACCGTCGCGTTCCTTCTCGGTCTCGCGATGTTCGACGAGCACGCTGGCGCGTTCGTTCTGGAGCAAGTTTTCATCAAGCGCCTGGGCGAAGAAGCGCCGATGCTCGAGCATCTCGCGCGCCGGCTCGAAGATGCGTCGATGATCGTGACGTTCAACGGCAAGGCCTTCGATTGGCCGTTGCTGCGGACTCGCGCGGTCATGAACCGAAGGCCTCCGCTCCGAGAGTTGCCGCATCTCGATCTCTTGCACGTCGCTCGACGAATCCACAAGGCGCGCCTCGCGAGCTGCAACCTTCGTACGATCGAGGAAGAAGTGCTCGGTAGCGTGCGAATCGACGACGTCGGCGGAGCCGACATCTGTGCCTGTTACATGCACTACCTTCGCACGCGTGACGCTTCCGCGATTTCGGGCGTCGTCGAGCACAACGCGGCCGATGTTCTGTCCATGGTCGCGCTCGCCGGGTTTTACGGTGAGCCCGTCGGCTCGCTCGGCCCGAGAGACCTCGCAAGCGTCGCGAGCACGCTGAAGCGAGCAGGCGCGCTCGACCGGGCCAACGAGGTCGTCGAGATCGCCGTCCAGAGAGTGACCGATGGCTGGAGCAGCGCGACGGTACCTTCGACCCACCCCGTCGCTCAGGTCGCCGCTTGGGGGGGGCGCCACGCAGAGGCACAACGCTTCGAGAAGACGCACCGCTTCGAGAAGGCGCACCGCTCCGAGGCACACGGCGTCGAGGAGGCACAACATGGAAGGCGGACACGCGCTGCCGTGATGCGAGTGCGCGGCGACATCGCCAAGGCGCGCGGTGACAAGGCGAGGGCCCTCGCCGACTACGAGCATGCGTCGGCGGCGGAGAGCAACCCGTCGCTGCGACTCGAGCTCGCGAAGCTCTACGAGCATTTCGAAAAGTCGTTTGACAAGGCGCTCGGAGCGATCTCGGAAGGAACGACGGAGGGCGGGCCGGCGCACGAGAAGCGGCGCGCGCGACTCGCTCGTCGGCTCGAGATCAGAGTGAGCGCTGCGAGCACCTCGTCCTCTGCCACGCGTGAGACAGAGGCGAGCCGCCGTTCTCCACCGCGCAGCGGCTCGACGAGCGACGTGCCGATGGGGCAGGAGACCAAGCGAGGCTCGAAGAGCGGAAACGGCTGAAGCGATTTTCGCCGTGTTTCGTCGATCGCTTCGTGCGTTCTTGCTTGGTCGTCACGTGACTCGAACCATCGATTGTCGCAGCGCGTTGCATGGAGTAGGGTGCCGCCGATGATCACCGTCGGGTGTGCCGGGTTTCCCGTTCCTGCAACTCGGTACTGGAAGGAATTCATGTTCGTCGAGGTGCAGGAAACGCACGTCTCGACGCCTGGACCGGGCACGGTTCGGAGGTGGCGCCGCGAGGCTCCCGAAGGATTCCGTTTCGCGTTGCTCGGACCTCGCGAGATCGGACAAGAAGGTTTTCGCGGAGGCAAGGTCATCGAGACCGCGCTGAAGACCATCGAGGCGATCGGCGCCGAGCTCGAAGCTCAGACCGCGGTCTTCGTGGCGCCGCCTGAGTTTCAGCACAACAAGACCAACAAGGGTGTCTTGCGAGACTTTCTCGCGAGCGTCAGGTCGCATTTCGGCCGCATCGTCTTCGAGCCGACCGTGGGCTGGGACCCGGACGAAACCGACGAGCTCACCCGAGAAGTGGGTGCATTGGCCGCGCGTGATCCGCTCCTGGTCGGGCTCTCCAAGCTACCCGAGGCCTACTACCGACTTCACGGACCTGCCGGGCACAAGTCACGTTACGAAGATCCTGCGATCGAGAAGCTCGCAGAGATCGCGCGCGATGCGAAGCACGAGAACGCGACCTACGTCTTCACCAACGTCGACATGTTCGCCGACGCGAAGCGTTTCAAGAAGGCGCTCAAGATCTAGCTGCTTCGCGGATTCATTCGGCATTCGTCCGACTATCTAGCCCGAGGTCGTCGCCGCCTTCGAACGGCGCCGTAGGGAGCGAGCGCCATGAAGAACGACAGCGCGACACACGCGTACCAAGGCGCATCTCCGATGCTCTCGTAGACCGTGTGCATGTGCATCCAATGAGCGTCTCCGACCGCGCTGGCTTCGACTTCTGGCGGCAGTGAGAGCGTGATGCGGCCACCGGGGTCGATGATGGCCGAGAGCCCCGAGTTCGTTGCACGCACGAGGAAGGTGCGGTGCTCGATCGCTCGGAGTCGCGCGAGGGCCAGATGGACGCGAGGCTCACTCGTGCCTTCGAACCAGCCGTCGTTGGTGAGGTTGACGAGCAGGTCGGGAGCGCCGTCGCCCGTCAGCTCGCGGACGTAGCCCGAAAGAATGTCTTCGTAACAGATGGTCGCGACCACACCGTGCTCGCCGATCGACAATTGGCCGCTCGGACCGCCCGGAGAGAAGTTCCCCGACGAAGGCGACCACTCGTAGAGAATCGGCCAAGTCTCGCCGAGCGGCAGGTACTCGCCAAACGGCAGGAGGTGGCGCTTGTCGTACCGTCCGGTCACGGACCCATCGCTGCGCGCGAAAACGGCGCTGTTGAACACCTTGGAGCGTCGACCGGATTCGCGCCGCCTCACGGTCACACCGACGACGCTCGCGGTGCCGAGGCGACTCGTCACGCCTGCCTCGAGCGCACCTTCGAGATCGTTCTCCGGGTACGGACCGGGCAGCGCCGCTTCGCTCCACACGACGAGATCGGCACCTTCTCCAGCGAGCTTCTGAGTCCGATCCACGTGGTGCTCGGCGCCTTCGTCGTGCGTCATCATCGTCAGGTTGGCTTGCACGATCCCCACTCGGAGGAGCGGTGCCGCGCGTGACACTTCGTCGACCTCCCGCAGACGAAGGACACCGTATGCCGAGGCGACGAGCGGCGCGGCGAGAAGGCCGATGGCGAGCGGCTGCGTCGCCGAGCCGCGTGCGGCACCTATCAGCGCGAAGACGCCCACGTTGGTCGCGATCACGACCACACTCACGGTGATCGGTCCTCCGAGATCGGCCACTTGGGCGAGAACGGCGACGTGGTGCACCGAGGCCCCGAACGTCCAGGGGAAGGGGAGCGGAACGACCACCTCGCTGGCGGCGAAAGCGGCGATGAGCCCGACGCTCGATCTCCAGCCTCTCGCCGTCGCGCGCGCCGCGAGAAAACCGAAGAGGCCCACGCGTAGGCCCTGGTACGCGGAGAGCGCCACGAACAGCAGAACGCAAACCGGCGGTGAGAAGCCGCTATAGCGGGTCAAGGTCGTCATCAGGAACGAGAAGCCGAGGCTCGTCATCGTGACGCCAGCAATCCACGAGAGCCCGAAGGCGCGTGTCGGGGTCGCACCCTCCAGCGCGAAAAAGAGCGGCACCCACGCGACGAAGGCGAGCGGCCACGCGCCCACCGAGGGAAAGCTCAGCCAGGAGACGCAGCCCGTCACGAATGCTAGGACGATGCGGGTGTTTTCTTTCGGGCCGTGGGTCACGGGGGTAGCATCAGAGCCACGTCGCGACGCGCCGTCGAGTCCATGCCTCGAATCCTGCACATCGAGGACGATCCCGCCAATCGCCTCCTCGTTCGAAAGCTCCTTCGAGGAGAGGGTTACGACGTGGTCGACGCAGCCGACGGGCTCGAAGGAGTCCGTCTGGCGTGCGCGTCGCCACCCGACCTCGTGCTCGTCGATCTCCACATCCCGAGCCTCGACGGATTCGAGGTGACGTTGCGACTGCGCTCGGAGCCGTCGCTGAAGGGAGTCCCCATCGTCGCCATCACCGCCGAGGGCGATCGTGAGACGAGCCTCGCGGTGGGTTGCGACGGGTTCATCCAGAAGCCGATCGACGCGAAGAGCTTCGCGGCGGTCATCGCCCGATACCTGAAGGGCGTTCGCGAGCGCGGGCAATCGGCGGGCGACACGCTCTTGCGCGAGCAGAGCCAGCGAATCGTCGGACATCTCGAAGAAAAAATCGCCGAGTTGTCGAACGCGAACTCGCGCTTGCGAGAGCTCTCTGCGGCACGCACCGAGTTCTATCGAAACATCTCTCACGAGATCGCGACGCCCCTCACACCGATCGTCGGCTACGCGAAGCTCCTCGCGGGTGGTGAGCTCGGACCCATCGCACCAGCACAAGCGAAGGCGCTGGCAGCGATGGACAAGTGCATCCACCGGCTACGAAGCACGCTCGACAATCTCGTCGACGTGACGAGCCTCGAGACCGATCGCTTTCTCTTCATGAAGCGCGAGTACGATTTTGCGGGGGTCGTTCGGATGTCGCTCGAAAAATGGAAACCCCGGGCGGCAGAGCGTGAAATCGCCGTCGTTCAAGAAGGGCTCGAGCTCGCGTGCCCGGGTCTCGGCGATCCCGAGCGACTCTCTCGCGCGATTGGGCACATCGTCGAGAATGCGATCAAGTTCACCCCGCCTCTCGGGGCCATCGGCGTCGCTGCGCGCGAGACCAGCGAATGCTGGGAAGTGATCGTCGCCGACACGGGGCCGGGCATCCCCGCCGAGAAGCTCGACCGCGTGTTCGACGCCTTCTATCAAGTCGACGGGTCCGACACGCGCGAGCACGGCGGTGTCGGAGTCGGGCTCGCGATCGCGCGCCGCACCGCGCGCGGCCTGGGCGGCGACCTCACGGTGCGTTCCCCTTGTGACGTGACCATCGCCGGCACCCGCCTCGGGGGAACGGTGTTCGTATTGCGGGTCGCGAGGCTCGGTCCGGAGAATCGGGCGTGAGGCATATCGTTTCTACGACAATCGGGGTCGCCGCGACCGTTCTCGCGCTTTCGGTTGGGCGCGTCGCCATCGCCGACGAAGCTCCGTCCGCGACCGATGCGGCCAGCGCCGAGGTTCTCTTCAAAAAAGCCCGCGGGTTGATGGATGAAGGACGAACCGAAGAGGCGTGCGCGGCATTCGACGCCAGCTACCAATTCGATCCAGCGCCTGGGACGCTGCTCAACATCGGCGCGTGCAACCGTTCCCTCGGTCGAACGGCCACAGCCTGGAGCCAGTTCGTCGAAGCAGAGAGGTTGCTTCGTCGACGCGGCGACACGCGCCGCGCCGACTTCGCGAAGGGGGAGGCAGCAGCTCTCGAGGCCGGGCTTGCCCATCTGGTCCTCGAGGCGGCGTCTCGGCCACCTGGTCTGACCATCGCCCGCGACGGGATCGAGACACGGGTCGGCTCTCTCGGAACGTCGCTCCCGATCGATCCGGGACGCCACGAGATCGTGGCGAAAGCAACCGGATACGCTACCTACAAGGGCTTCGTCACCGTGGCCCCAGGCAAAGAAATCCACTTCGAGATCCCAACGCTTCGTGTGGCTCCATCGAGCCCCCAAGCCGAAAATCTCGGCGCTCGCCGACGGCTTCAACGCACGCTCGGTTGGGCAGTCGGTGGCATGGGTGTCGGTACGCTCGCTCTCGGAGGCGTCTTCGTGGGCCTCGTGGCCGAGCGAAAGTCAGCCGCCGATCCGCACTGCCCGTCGAAGCGGTGCGACGCCTTCGGGCAGGCCGCGATCGATCGAGGAAACACCTACGCCAACGTCGCGAACGTCTTGTTGCCGACGGGTGCCGTCTTCACGGCCGCCGGGATCATTGTGCTCGTGACCGCTCCACGCGAGCCCGTAGCCGATGCTCCTTCAACGACCAAGGCGGCCTCGCCGGTGACCTTTCGCATCACGCCGGTCGTCGCGCCGACCGTGGCCTATCTCGGTATCGACGGAGCATTCTGACGAGCGTCGGCCGATCTCTTGGAGGCACCGATCTTCTCGAGGCAGCCGATCGTCTCGAATCAGCCGCTCTTCTTGCAGCAGAGCGTTTCGGGAGCCGAGGGAGCGAAATTCCCCGAGACACCGTCGGTCGCGGTCGCCGTCGGGAGCGGTTTGACCGTGTACGAGTAGGCGTTGCCGACCCCCGTGCATTGGCTCGCGTCGAGGGGCGCCGAGTTCACGCACGCGGTGCCGAACTTCACGTCGAAGCTGCAGTCTGTGTTGCAGGTGCAGGCACACTGCTGTTGGTCGGAGCCGCCTGCGTAGATCTTGACGAGGTCTTCGAAGCCGGTGGGGCAGACGCTGGTTCCATGAGCGGCGAGCAGGCAAAGCCGCGTGTTGGCTCCGGTCTGTGGGCAGCTCTCGCCGCTGGCGCATCCGCTCGGCATTCCTTCGACCGGGCAGAGGGCGTACTGTGTCTCCCACGGCCCAGCGACGAGAGTGCCGCCACCGGGCGTCGCGGGCGCTGCGACGATCGGCGGTCCGTCGAGCTTGCACGACGACACCGACGCGAAGTTGTTCGCGGCCTGGCAGATCTGGGCTTTACCGAACGAGAGGCTCACGCTCGTGCCGGTGCAGTCGCCCGAGCCGAAGCACTTGGCCGATGCGTGGCAAGCGGCCGCTCCTAAGTCACACGAACAACCCGTGCACGAATCGATCGGAGGCTGTCCTCCGAAGAAACGTTGGGGGGCGGCGCAGGGCTGGGGCGGCGCAGCGCTTCCGAGTGCGCCGGTCACTTCGACGAGCTTGTAGTCACTCGACGGTAGGACGCAGCAGCTGTGCGCCCCGCCCGTCGTGCTGCCTCCTGTTTGGGCGCTGGTTGCGCTTGCTCCGCCCTGGGCAGGTCCGTATTGATCCAGACCGAACACGAGCTGGCAGGCGCTCGTTCCCAACACGAGCAACGAGGTCAGAGCGAGGCGCACCTTCACGCCTTCATGGTACACGAACCGACGGAACGCCGATGCATGCCTATCTCGATTGGAACGCGACGACGCCGCCGGCGGCCGAGGTCGTCGAAGCCATGGTTCGCGCCGCTGCATCGGCTTGGGCCAATCCCGCGAGCGTTCATGGCCCTGGACGCGCCGCGCGTGCCCATGTCGAAGATGCGCGCGCCGCCGTCGGCGAGCTCCTGGGGCTCGACCCTCGCGACGTCCTTTTGACCTCTGGCGGAACCGAGGCCAACAATCTGGCCCTCTTCGCGCCCTTCTCGAAAGAGGCTCACCGAAGCTCCGATCCCCCTGTGCTCGTCACCAGTCGGATTGAGCACCCGTCGGTGGGTCGCTTCGCCGAGGAGCTCGAGCTACGAGGGGTCGAGGTCGCGCTCGTTTCTCCCGAGCCCGATGGTGCGACTCGCGTCGAGGCCTTCGAAGATGCCTTGGTGAGGGCGCGCGGGCGCGTGAAGCTCGTCTCGCTCCAAGCGGTGAACCACGAGACCGGCGTTCTGCAACCCGTCGCGAAGGTGGCCGAGCTCGCTCATCGGCACGGCGCCTGGCTTCACTGCGACGCGGTCCAAGCGGTGGGCCGACTTCCAGCGTCGACCTGGGAGGGAGCCGATCTGGTGACGGTCGCCAGTCACAAGATCCGCGGACCCAAGGGGATTGGGGCGCTGGCGACCGTCTGTGGAGTGCGGCTGCACCCCTTGTTGCGCGGTGGGGCTCAAGAACGGGGAGTGCGCCCTGGCACGCAGGATCCAGTCGCCGCTGCCGGGTTCACCGTCGCCGCGCATCGCGCCCGGGTGTCATGGGAACGGTACGCATCGCTCGCTCGACTTCGTGACCGGCTCGAGGCGTCTCTGCTCGAGCTCGGCGGCCTCAGAAACGGGGAGGCGACGCGCGCCCCTCACGTCAGCAACGTGTCGATTCTCGGATGGCTCGGCCCGGAGCTCTGTGCGGCGCTCGATCTCGAAGGGGTCGCCGTCTCGAGTGGGGCAGCCTGTAGCGCGGGTACGGCCGATCCGAGTCCCGTCATCTCGGCGATGGTCGGTGACCAACGCGCTCGAAGCGCGCTTCGCTTCTCGCTCGGCGAGGAAACGACCGAAGCAGAGACGACGCGGGCTCTCGAAGCGCTGCGGCGGATCCTCGGACGTGTCACTCGCTGATCCGCATCGGAGCAAACCGTCTCCCGCGGACCGGCGCAACAATCCGCCTGAAAGACGAGCGCTCACTTCGAAGGTGCCGACCTCGAAAGTCGATGAGCTGAAGGGGCCCTTCCTCTGGGCGCAGCTTCGACTCGGCTATTCAAACCACTGAGATGCTTCTACAATTCGCGGCAGCGCTCGCTGCGCCGCGCGATCCACTGAATGGATACTGGCGTCAACAAAACTGCGCAACTGAGCAGTGGTTTTCTAGAGCCAGAAAAAGGATCAAAGAACAGTAGTTAACGCACTGAATCATAAGCATTAAACGTCGTGGTCCGTCGCGCCATCTTCGGGCTCGTCGGCATCCGAAGAATCCGCGTCACTCTCACCGGTGCTCCCGGACGCTCGAGCCCCAGAAGGCTTGGCCTCCGTGGTCAGCCCTGCGGCCCGTCGTTGACGGCCGACTTCGTAGAGCGCGATGGCGGACGCGACCGACGCGTTGAGTGAGTCGATCGTCGCTTGGATCGGAAGCCGAGCGAGGTGGGTTGCAGCACGTCGGACCGCGAGCCGGCTCCCTTTGTCTTCGGCGCCCACCACGATCGCCACGGGGCCGGCGAGGTCGAGGTCTTCCAGAGCAGACTCGCCGCGTGCGTCGAGCACCACGACCGTGAACCCGCGATCGCGGAGTCCGAGAAGAAGATCTGGTAGGGCGTGCACTCTGCACAACGTGGCGTGCTCGACGGCACCCGCCGACGCCCGGAAGGTCGCGGGTGTCAGCGGAGCCGAGCTGTGCGCGGGCCACACCACGTACGGCGCCCCGAGCGCAACGGCGCTCCGGACGACCGCTCCGAAGTTCTGCGGGTCCATGATCCCATCGAGGATCATCACGAGGGCGTTCTCTTTTTTCTCGAGCGCGCCGAACAGCTCGTCGCGGTCGAGGACCCGAAGGTCGGGGGCGTCGGCGATGGCGCCCTGATGCTTCGCGCCTCGGCTCATCCGGTCGAGCTCACCTCGCGAAATTCGTCGGACGCGCACGCCTCGTGATTCGGCGAGGCGTGCGAGCCCGTCGAGCTTCGGATTCGAGGGCTGCTCGAGGACTAGCTCGTGAACCGAGCTGCCTTTTGCGCGCAGCGTCTCGCGAACGGCCTGAAGGCCCATCACGAGGCGGCTCACGAAGGCACGCTCGCTCGCAGCGCGAGCGCGGCGCGGACCTCATCGCGGATGGCCAGAGCAGCAGCCAATCTGTCGGGGGCGTCTTTGATCGGTCTCCCGACCACGAGCAGATCGGCGCCATCGAGGATGGCTCGTGTCGGCGTAGCGATTCGTTTCTGATCGTGCTGACTCGCACCGAGCGGTCGCACGCCGGGCGTGACGAGCACGGCTTCGGGCAGCGCACGGCGAAGCATGAGGACCTCGGCCGGCGACGTGACGAAGCCGCGGATCCCGGCCTCCCAGGCCATCTTTGCCAGGGCCAAGACTTGGTCGGCAGGCGTCCGCTCGACGCCGATCGCGTCGAGATCGGCCGGATCGAGTGACGTGAGCACCGTGACTGCGAGAATGGTCAAGGGGGACGAGGCTTTCTCCGCGGCTCTCGCCGCGCGCCGGAGCATCTCGGGGCCTCCGCTTGCGTGAACGGTCAGGTAGCGAGCTCCGAGACGAGCGACTCCTTCGACAGCACGCTCGACCGTCTCCGGAATGTCGTGGAGCTTGAGGTCGAGGAACAGACGTCGATCGACGTCGAAAGCGATTCGGGTCGCGTCTTCTCCGAAGCGGACGAAGAGCTCGAGTCCGACCTTGATGACCCCGACGCCGGGCGCGGCCTCGCTCGCGAGCTTCTGGGCGTCGTCCAGCGTCGCCACATCGAGAGCGAGCGCGAGGTGCTCTGCTGCGGCTGTCGAATCCAAGGTCATGGGCTCTTCGATCGATCGGCTCGAGATGGGCAGCATCAAAGTCGAAGGGTGCCTTCGAAGACCCGCCGAACGGTTTCCCGTTCTAGCGATGTCGACGATGGGCACCCCTCGTGGGCGCGGCTCTCAGGCCGCACAGCAATCAGCAATCACGAATCAGCAATCGCGATCAGTAATCGCGATCAGCAGTCGCAAAGCGGATCGACCGGATTGCACTTGCAGGGCGGCTTGGCCGGCCCGCCGTTCTCGCCCGAGCCGGAGCCCGCGCGCGGTCCGCCAGTGCCGACTTTCTTCGTAGCGTCGTCTTTCTCTTTCTGAGCCTCAGCGAGCTGGGCCTGGAGCTGAGCCTTCTTTTTCTCGTCTTTCTCGTTCGCCACCTGACCTTGGAGCTCGTTGACCGAGTCTTCCTTGGCCTTCAAATCGCGTTTGAGGTCGTCGAGCTTCTTCTTGGATTCTTGGGCTTCGACGTCTTTCTGGGCCAGTGCTGCGGCGGCTCTCTGGCTGCTCTGGTACGCCATGAATGCCGCGCCACCGCCGAGAATCGGACCGATGATGAAGACCGCGATGAGGATGTTGCGGAGCTTCTTCTTCGAGTCGTCGCCCTTGATGGCTTCGATCTGACGCTCATGCTGCTGCTGGGCCGCCATCGCCGTCAGGCGAGCTTGCTGCTCGGCCTCGACGCGGGCCTTTTCGACCTCGCCGTGACGGAGCGCTTCGAGTCGTGCCGTCTCTTCGCGAGCGCGCGATTCTTCGAGACGTCGACGCTCTTCTTCGGCGCGCAACCTGGACTCTTCGGCATCTCGCGCAGCCCGCTCTGCGGCCATGCGAGCCTGCTCGGCGGCCGCGGTCTGCGCGGCCTTGTCCGCCTCTTCACCGCGGATCCGGTCTTCCTCAAGATTCATCAGCTCTTTGAGGGAGAAGAGGACCGAGCTTTCTTTCTGCTCCGACATCTCGTTTGGCTCCTTACCACTGAGTCAATCGGCCCGCGCTTTCGGCGACTGGGCACTCACACGACGCGCTCTCAGACGAACACGCTCTCAGACGAACACGCTCTCACACGAACACGCTCTCAGACGAACGCGCTCTCAGACGAACGCGCTCTCAGACGAACAGGCTCTCGAGCTTAGTTCAAGCTGCTCGGCGACCCAACTCGACCCGACCCGTGGGCCTGGTCGTGGAAGGAAACCTCGCATCAGTATCGCAGGGCTAATCATACGAGAGCAACGTTTCGCAGAGATTCGCTCGCCTCTCGAAAGAGTACCGCGAGGCGCTGCAATCACAAGGAATTTCGCGAGGCATCCAGCGACGCGTCGCGACGCCAGGTGGGCGATGGATGGGGCAGAAATGGACTCAATCGAGCGTCACGATGGGGTCGCCTTCGGTGACAGGCTGCCCTTCTTTGACGTGGATTTCGCTGACGGTGCCTTCGTCTTCGCTCTCGACGGGCATCTCCATCTTCATCGACTCGAGAATCGACACCACGGTCCCTTCTACGACCGCGTCGCCGACCTTCACTTCGATTTTCCAGACCGTGCCTGTGATGTGCGCCTTGATGACCTTCGCCATGAAGGCCGACACTAGCGAGTCGGCTTCAGTTTCACAAGCCGACTCGGCGACCTCGGTTGGCTCAGATCGGGTCGGAGTCGATCATTCGCGCCAGAAGAACTTCCACGGGTTGTGCTTGAGATCGCGAACCATCTCTTGGAGATCGTCGAAGAGCTGCTCGTCCATGACGAGAGCCCCGACGGTCCCTTTGCCTTGGCGAATGTGGGTGATGAGGCCTTGCGCGTCGCTCGCTGCGACGTTGGCCTTACCGAGAAGAGAGACGGTGTCGTCGAGGGCCTTCTTGATCTTGACCTGCTGCTCTTCGGCTCCGAGCGTGTCACTGACGCGACGCGCGTTCTTCATCGTGGCTTTGGCGTCGTCGATGAGCTCGGGGGTGTCGTGTGCGAGACGCCCAGAGAGGTTGTCGACGTTCCCCATGATCCGATCGACCTGCGGGTTCTTCACGAACTTGTCGTTCGCTCCCTTGATGAGGTCGTTTCCTTCGACGGTGGCCGTTTCGACGTTCTCGACGATGTGATCGATGCGATCTTGGTTGTGCGTGAAGAAGGTTCCGGTTCCCTTCAACGTCGTGCGCATCGAATCGAACATGTCACCGATCTCGGCGCGATGGTCTCGGACGGCCGCGACGGTCGAGTGCAAGAGCTCGTAGCTTTCGGCGAGGAGCATGTCGAGCCGCGGTGGATCGAGGCCGCGAACGCTCGCGCCCTCGGGAAGAACGGGTCGATCGCTCGAGCCGGGCTCGATCGCGAGAAACTGTTCGCCGAGCACGCCCTGGGTCGTCACGTAGAACAAACTGTTCTCGTAGAGCGACTTCTCGTAGCGCTTCTCGACGCTCACCTTCACGCGAACGAGCGGCTCTCGTTGACCAGTCTTTTCGTCGATGCGGCCGCCGCGGAATTGAATCTCTTCGACCTTGCCAACCTTCACGCCGGCGATCTTCACGGGCGCGCCCGTCTGCACGCCGCCCGGATTGTCGAACTCGACGTAGATGGCGTAGGTGGGCTGAAAGTTGATTCCACCCATCACCAAGATGAAGGCCGCGAGGAGACCCACGGCGGTGAGGATGAGAATGCCGACTTTGACTTCGATCGAACGAGAGCTCGCCATACGGAGGTCCGGGGATTGTCGGGGCGTTCACTCCCGGTTTGCAAGCGGGGAGCACACGACCGTGCTTCTCGAGGTACGAAATGACGTCGGCGCAGTCTCGGTGCTCCTCGTGCGCTGCCTCGCGTCGACATCGCAGCTCGAAATCCTTCGCCAAGACTTCTTCGACAGCCTGCTAGTCTGAGGCCCGTTTGATCTCCTTCCGCGGCATCAAAAAGTCTTTCGGACCGAAGAGCGTCCTCAAGGGTGTGAGCTTCGACGTCCAAGACGGCGAAGTCTTCTTCATCATCGGTGGATCTGGTGTCGGCAAGAGCGTGCTCATCAAGCACCTCGTGGGTCTGCTCTATCCAGACGAGGGCGAGATCTTCCTCGATGGCGAGGAGATCAGCCGCTTCGACGAAGAGCGGATGTACCCGGTGCGCATGAAGTGCGCGATGGTCTTCCAGCACTCGACGCTCTTCGATTCGATGACGTGTGCCGAAAACGTCGCGCTGCCGCTCAGAAAACACAAAGGGCTGAAGCCGCGCGATGCTCTGGCCGAGGCTCGAAAACGGCTCGGCCAGGTTCACATGGCCGAGTTCGCCGATCGCTTTCCTCCCGAGCTCGGAGACGGGATGAGAAAGCGGGTCGCGATCGCTCGCGCACTGACCCTCGACCCCAAGTACGTGCTGTTCGACGAGCCGACCACCTCGCTCGATCCCGTGAGCGCGCGGCGGGTCGACAGGTTGATCCGTGAGCTTAGCGACACCGTCGGGGTGACGAGCATCGTGGTGAGCCACGATCTGGTCAGCATCTTCTCGATCGCCGATCGGGTCGTCATGCTCTACCAAGGCTTTGTTCGTTTGCTGGGGCTCCCAGACGACTTCCGAAGCTCCGATGACGCGATCATCCAGCAGTTCATCCACGGGCGGGCCGAGGGGCCTTTCGAGTAGAAAAGTTCTCGCGACAGGCCCTCGTTGGTGCATGATCCAGCCGTGAGGATCTGCCCGGTCTGCACCCGGACCTTCAGCGCCCAAGAAGGCCGCTGCCCCGATGATGGGGTCGGCCTCGTGACGCTCGAAACAGGCTCGGGCGCCGGCCAAATGGGCGATCTCACCGGCCAAGTCGTCGACGGTCGATACAAGGTCGAGGGCGTGATCGGCCGCGGCGGAATGGGCATGGTCTACGCCTGCCGGCACGTCGTCGTCGGAAAGCGCCTTGCCATGAAGGTGTTGAAGCCCGGGCTCGAGCGAACCGAAGACGTTCTCGCGCGATTCATTCGCGAAGCGCAGGCCGCGAACGCCGTACGCAGCCCCCACATCGCCGAATCGAGCGACTTCGGCCAGCTTCCATCGGGCCATTTCTACGTCGTCATGGAGCTGCTCGAAGGGCACAGCTTCGCCGCGGCGCTGAAGGCGCGTTCGCTCTCGCGCGACCAACTTCTCTACGTGTTCTCGCAGATCGCCGACACGCTCGCGCAGACGCACGAAGCCGGGATCGTCCACCGCGACTTGAAGCCCGACAACGTCTACCTCGTTCGCGAGCAGAATCAGCCAGACGTCGGTCCCGACGGGCGGCCGATGCAGCCTCTCTTCGTGAAGCTCCTCGACTTCGGTGTCGCGAAGGTTCTCAACGCGAGCGACTCGAACCTGACTCAGTCGGGAGTCATTCTCGGCACACCTTACTACATGGCTCCCGAGCAGGCCCGCGGCCAAGCCATCGATCATCGCGCCGACATCTATTCGCTGGGCGTGATGATGTACCACGCGTTCACCGGGCGCCTCCCGTTCATCGCCGATTCTGCGATCGCGGTGCTGACCGCGCACGCCATCGACGCACCCACGCCGCCGAGCGCCATCTCGACGGTCGATCCGGGGGTCGAGCAAGTCATCCTTCGCTGCATGGAGAAGGCTCCCAACGCACGGTACGGATCGATGCGCGAGATCTCGGAGATTCTCCGAAATCTTCGTCGGACCGGCGGAGTGTTCGTCCTTCCCCCGTCTTCGTCGGGGGCTTTCGCGCGAATCGACACGCAGTCGGGAGCCTCGCTGTCGGGACCTCACTCGAGCATCGCCGGACGCCTCGCCGAGCTGTCCGCCGCGCCGGCCGCGCCTCCATCGGGCTCCGGGATGAAGGTGCCGATCGCCGTGAGCATGCTGATGCTCGTGATGGGAGGCGGCGCGGCGTTCTTCGTGTTCTCTCACAAGACCTCCGCCACCGGCGTCGCCGGCCACGGGACGCCGAGCTCGGCAACTGTTTCTGCATCGCCCCCGGAGCCCGTCACCGAGCCCAGTGTCCAGGCGAGCGGAGCACCTCCCATTTCGAGCGCGACGCCGTCGGCGTCTTCGGCGCCCTCGTCGTCGGCCGTTGCCGCATCGAGCGCAGCCCTCGCCGACGCGTCGGGCTCTGCGCCGCGCGCAGGCGTTGGCGGTCCGCCGTTCAAGAATCCGAAAGGGCCCACGACCTTCGGGCAGCCGACCTCCTCGCCTAACACCGCCACTAGCTCCGCACCTGTCAGTGGGGACGTGAGGAGCCCATTCAAATAGAGATGAACCCACGACACCCCTTCGTTTGGCCCGCTTCCTCGCACGCCCCCCACCCACTTGCGCCCTCGAAGGCGCCACGAGCTCCGCGCTCGACGTGGCTCGTCGGCGCGCTGGCGCTCGCGCTCGCCGGATCGGCTGGCCAGCCGCGCTCGGCGTTCGCCGAAACGTCGATTCCTGCGAGCCCGGCCGAAGCTCGAGCCCAAGCGAAGAAGTATTTCGATCAGGGCGCTCTCGACTACACGCAAGGAAACTACGAAGGGGCCGTCGAGGCGTGGCAGAAGTCGTACGATCTCTCGAAAGAGCCGCTCATCTTCGAGAACCTCGGCAACGCCTACGAGCGGCTCGGCAAGCCCAAGGAGGCGCGCGCTGCGCTCAGCAAGTGGCGCGAGGTGGCTCCTCCCGAGGAGCACGTAATCCTCGACCGAAGGATCAAGAACCTCGATGTGCGCATCGCTCGCGAAGACGCCGACGCGCTCCGCAAGAAGCAAGAAGATGAAGCGGTGCAAAAGAAGCTGAGTCGCATCAACTCCAACACGGGCCAGAATGAAACCCCTTCGGGCCCCGCCTTTTCGATTCCAGGGGTGATCGTTGGGGGCGTCGGAGTCGTCGCGATCATCGCCGGCGTCGCCGTCGACGGCGTCGCCTCGTCGAAGCGGCCCGACAAGGCGACGGTCTGCAAGAAGAGCGGAACATCCCAGCTCTGTCTCGAGAGTGCGAAATCCGACATCTCGTCTTCGAACACGATGGCGATCGCCGGAGACGTGACCTGGATCATCGGCGCGGCCGCCGTGGCAGCGGGAGGCGTGCTCCTTCTCACGTACAAGCGGCCAACGACCGAGCCCAACGAGCCTCCGAAGACGGGCCAGGTCGACATTCTTCCGATGGCTGGGCCAAGCGGCGGAGGGCTCTCGATTCGAGGGCTCTGGTGATGCGCGCCGCCGAGCGAGCCCGAGAGACGGTCCGCCAAGAGCCGCCTTGAACGAGGCTCGTCACGCTCCGCTCGATCATGACTGCGCTCGTCGCCTCCATCGTCGTCGCGACGACGGTCGTCAGCTGCTCTCTCTGAAACGTGCGAGCGCGTCGTTCACGAACAGCACCGACGTGGTGGCGGCCGTGGGCATCGTCTGCCCTTGATTGTGCGCGTCGGTCGAGGCGTTCTCTTGGCCGATCAGCCGGGGAAGACCAAGAGCCCGATCGTGCTGATCACCAGGTTGAGGATGATCACGGCGAGCGAGGAGTTGACGACCGCGCGGGTCGTCGCCCAACCCACGCCTTCGGAGCCGCCGAAGGTGGAAAGCCCCGAGTGCGCCGACACGATTGGAATCGCCGCGCCGTAGGCGATGCACTTGGTCAGACCGATGGTCAGATCGCCGACGCTGACCATGCTCAGATTCAAGAAGGTGCGCGGGCTCAGATCGAACATCGCCCAGCCGGTGAGGAGGCCCGATAGAGTCGCGACTCCGCCCGACCAAATGATCAGCGCGGTCGTCATGATGATGCTCGCGATGAAGCGCGGCTTGACCAGAAAGTCGATGGGGTCGGCAGCCGACATCTTCAACGCGTCGACCTGCTCGGTGACGACCATCGATCCGATTTCGGCAGCGATGCCGGCGCCGACGCGCGTGGCGAGCATGAGCGCTCCGATCGACGCGGCGAGATCGCGAACGAGCAGCTCGATGAACGTCGCGCCGAGCATCGTGAGATCGGGCAAGACACGGCGCGTTTGAATGCCCGACTGATAGACCAAAATCATTCCGATGAAGCCCATCACGACGGTGATGAAGAAGAGCGACTTGTTGCCGATCTCGTACATCTGGGCGACGACGGCGCCAGGCTCGCGGCGACCGAACCAGATGTAATAGAGCGTTCGAACGAAGATCGAATACAGCTCGCGCGCCGTTCGAAAAAGGGCCAGGCCGGTGCCGCCGATGCTCTCGATGATCGTCGGCTCGCGTCGACGTGGCGTCATCTCGGACGAGGGCTCGGGAGCGGTGGCGCTCATGATCAGGGCAAGGTGAACGAGACGAAGTAGTCGAGGACGAAGATCCCGGCGGCCGATGCGACGACGGTGGCATTCACGGCGCGGCCGACACCGGGGGCGCCACCTGTGACCGCGAGCCCGTACTGACAGCTAGCGAGCGCCATGACGATTCCGAAGAGGACGCTCTTCACGAGACCGTTCACCACGTCGCCGATCCCGAGGAGCCCGCTGGTCAGGCCGTTGTAGAACACCGCGGGAGCGACACCGAGCAGACCCCAGCCGGCGTAAGCGGCTCCGAGCAAGGCCAGCACGTCGGCGAAAATCGTCGACAAGAACAGGGTGATCACGATCGCGAGCGAGCGGGGGGCGACGAGGAAGCTGATGGGGTCGATCGCGAGAACTCGGAGCGCGTCGATCTGTTCGGTGACGACCATCGTGCCGAGCTCGGCCGTGTTGTTGGCGCCCACGCGACCGTTGATCATCAGCGCGGTGAGGAGCGGCGCGACCTCGCGCAGAGTGCCGAAGCCGGCGCCCCAACCGAGGAGCCCGTGCGCGCCGAATCGCTGCACGAGAGGGGCGGCCTGAAGCACCATGATCGCGCCCGTGAAGAGCGCGGTCACGACGACGATCGGCACGCTGCGAACACCCATGCGGTGGAGGTTGCGAACGAGCTCGGCGCCGTCGAATCGGAAAGTGACGAGGCGTGCGACGACCCGACTACCGAGCACGCCCATTCCGCCGACGGTCTCGGCGAGCTCCAGGAACCCACCACCGACCCCATGGGTGACCCCAGGCTCGGATGAAGTGGGGGGCTCGGGGCTCGCGGCGCTCATGGGGTGCGCGATCCTATCAGGCCGACGGACGCGTGTGGCCCCGGTCGATCACACGTCTATTCGTCGGTACCAGCAGGCGCATCACCCGATGCCGGATCGCTCGATGAGGCCGAAGCAGGATCGCTCGAGGGCGGATCGCTCGGCTGCGGGTCGCTCGACGGAGCTTCACCGGGGACGGGCTCGCTCGGCGGAGGAGTCGAGCCGGTGTCGGCCTCTTCTTCGAAGACTTCGATCGCGACGATGCGTTCGCCGTCGTCGACGTTCATCAGACGAACGCCCTGCGCGTTGCGACCTGTTTCGCGGATGTCGGCGACCTTGATGCGGAGCATCTGACCTTGGTCGGTGACGAGGAGCAGCTCGTGCTGCGGACCGACCATCGCGAGACCGACGACAGGGCCATTCCGGTCGCTCGCGTCGATGAGGATGACGCCCTTGCCGCCGCGGCTCTGGAGTCGGAACTCGTCGAGCGCAGTTTGTTTTCCGTAGCCGCGCTCGCACACGGCGAGGACGCGATCGCTCTCGTTCTGTACGACGCAGAGCCCCACGACCTCGTCGCCCTCGTCGAGGTCGACGCCCTTCACTCCGACGGTGGCTCGGCCCATGGGTCGGACCTGTTCTTCGGGGAAGCGAATCGATTTGCCGGTCTTCGTGGCGATGATGAGCTCGCGTGTCCCATCGGTGATCGCCGCGTGGAGGAGCTCGTCGCCCTCCTCGATCTTGACGCCGATGATACCCTTTTCGCGGTAGTTCTCGTATTCGTCGATCTCGGTCTTCTTGATCTGGCCGCGCTTGGTGAGCGTGACCACGTAAAAGCCTGCTTCGAGGCCGGGAACCGGCGTGATGGCTGCGACCTTTTCACCGGGCTCCATTCCGACGAAGTTGACGATGGCTCGTCCCTTCGCGTTTCGCGGAGCCTGAGGGATCTCGTAGACCTTCTTGACGTAGGTCTTGCCCTTGTCGCTGAAGAAGAAGACGAACGAGTGCGTCGACGCGACGAACAACTGGCTGACCCAGTCTTCGTCGCGGGCTTCCATGCCGATTTTGCCTTTGCCGCCGCGACGCTGGGCTCGGTAAGTCGAAACGGGGGTGCGCTTGAGATAGCCCGCGTGGGAGATGGTCACGACCATGTCCTCTTCTTGAATCAAGTCTTCGACCTGAATCTCGGCCTCTGCAGGGATGATCTCGGTGCGGCGCGCGTCGTTGAATCGGCTCTTGATGTCTTCGAGCTCCATCACGATGACGTTCATCAAGAGCTCGGGGCTCGCGAGAGTCGCGCGGAGCCTATCGATCTCGACCATGAGCGCTGCGTATTCGGCCGCGAGCTTGTCGCGCTCGAGGCCGGTGAGGCGAGCGAGACGCATGTCGAGGATGGCCTTCGCCTGGCGCTCCGAGAGGTAGTAGTCGCCTTTCTTGATGGCGGCTTCGAGCTCGCCCTCGGGACGACCCGCTCGCTTCAAGAGCTCGCCGAGACCTTGAAGCGGGAGCTTCATCAGGGCGGCGTGCGCTTCTTCGGCGTCTTTCGATGCGCGGATCGTGGCGACGATGCGATCGATGTCGCCCGTTGCGACGCCGAGGCCTTCGACGAGCTCGAGCTGCGCCTCGGCCTTGCGGAGCTCGTAGCGGCTCCGTCGCGTGACGACCTCGCGGCGATGCTCGACGAAATGCTCGAGCGTCTCTTTCAGGTTCAAGACGGCGGGCTTGCCACCTGCAATCGAGAGATTGATGACACCGAATGTCGATTGCAGGTCGGTGAGTCGGTAGAGCTGGTTCAGGATGACTTGCGGAAAGACATCTTTCTTCAGCTCGATGACGACGCGCATGCCCTCGCGATCGCTCTCGTCACGGACCTCGCTGATGCCTTCGATTCGCTTGTCGCGGATGCACTCGGCGATCTTCTGGACGAGCCGGGCCTTGTTGACCTGGTAGGGGATCTCGGTGAGGACGATTTGTTCGCGCTCGCCCTTCGGCTGCTTCTCGACGAGCGAGCGACCGCGGACCACGATCGAGCCGCGGCCGGTCTTGTAAGCCTGCGCGATGCCGGCTTTGCCGTAGATGAAGCCGCCCGTGGGGAAATCGGGACCGGGGACGTGGAGCATCAGCTCGTCGATCGTGATCTCGGGGTTCTTGATGAGCGCCGTGGTCGCGTCGATGATCTCGCCGAGGTTGTGCGGCGGAATGTTGGTCGCCATGCCGACGGCGATGCCGCCCGAGCCGTTCACGAGGAGCTGGGGGTACTTCGCGGGAAGGACGCTCGGCTCGCGCTCGGTGTCGTCGTAGTTCGGGTTGAAGTCGACCGTGTCTTTGTCGAGGTCTTCGAGGACCTCGACCGCGATGCGCGAGAGACGCGACTCGGTGTAACGCATGGCCGCGGCAGAGTCGCCGTCGACCGAGCCGAAGTTGCCTTGTCCGTCGATGAGGGGATAGCGAAGGCTGAAGGTCTGCGCCATGCGGACGAGCGCGTCGTAGACCGAGGCGTCGCCGTGCGGATGGTATTTGCCGAGCACGTCGCCGACCACGCGAGCGCACTTCTTATGAGCGCTCGAGGGGCCGATCTTCTGCTCGCTCATCGAGTAGAGGATGCGCCGGTGCACGGGCTTCAAGCCGTCGCGCACGTCGGGGATGGCGCGTCCGATGATGACGCTCATCGCGTAGTCGAGATAGCTGGTTCGGAGCTCGTCCTGAATGCTGACGGGCACGCGCTCGCGGTTGTTGGACGCCTCTTCCATCTCGTTTCGCTCAGGTGGCAGGGATGTGGATTCCCCGCGAGTTTCCTCGAAGACCTGCTCGCCTCGTCAGGTAGTCGAGCGCGCGGGCCACTGCAAAGGTTTCCCGCGCAACCGTCGCGGCTCTACGCCGAGCCGACCTGGGAGAGACCTCGCAGGGCGGCGCGCTCGCGCTCTCGAGCGTTTCAGTCTGGGATGCAGCTCGCTGTCACGGTTGCGTCGGGCTCGACCGCTGCGAAGCAGATCGCATGCGCTTTCGGTGCGCCCACCGCCGTGTGCAAGACGACCTCTCCGGCGTGGCTCCCGAGCTTGAACGGCCCTAGGATCGCGTCGTTTTTACAGGAGATCGTGGAGGCTTTGACGTTCATCGGAGGCTCGTCGAAAGACACATCGTAGCTGCCGACCGCGTCGGGCCCGGTCGCAGCGCAGACCAAGGCGGCATCGGCGACGAGCTTCACGGAGTCGATCCGGATGTAGCCGACGTCGCTGAGGGCATCGCAGGAAGCCGAGACCACGATGCCGTCTTTCGCGGTCGCAGTACAAGTGGCAGCCCAACCCGCTTTCGTAGCGCCCGGCGCGAAGCCTTCGACGCGGAACGAGTAGAGCTTGCCAGGCTCGATCCCTGTGTCGACTACGACGGAGGGCTGTCCGCAGCCGATGGTCTGACCAGGCAACGTCGTCCCGATGGAGGTCACTCGGAGCTTTTCGATCTCGTTGGTCTCTTTAGCGCTCATCGAGCAGCCGATGGACGAAGCGAGCGCCGATGCGTCGATGCTGATGCTCGTCTTTCCGACGCCAGCCCCGGTGAGAGGTATGCAGTTCTTGATGTACGTGCGCTGATCGGTGAACACCTCGGCTCGGCCCAATCCACTCGGCGTACCAGGGTCTCCGCACGTCGTCGTCCAACGTGCCGTGGCTCCGGGCGCCGCCGAATCGAACACCGCGACAGTCGCGGAGTAGGAGTGGCCGACGAGCACGTTCTCGAACGCGACGGGGACGGCACAAGAGACGCGCTGTGACGTGAACGACCGGTCGTTTTCGGCCACGCCATTCGACTCGTCGTTGACGGTGACGACGTAGAAGAGGGCACCACCTGCTTGACCCGTGCAAGGCACCGTTCCGAGAAAGTCGACCGGATCGAGGCCCACGGCGGTGGTGACGACGGTCGTCGCGGCGGTCGTGTCGGTGGAGCATGCCGCTGTGGCGCACCCGAAGACGAGGCCCGCGAGCAGGCAGGGAAGCTGTACTTTCAGCATGAGCTCTTCCCTCCTATACCAGGCGAGGCGCGACCGGAAGCGCGACGCAGGTTTGCTTCGGCGAGCGTGCTCGTCGCGTTTGCCAAAAATTGGTCCGGCTTCGGGGTGGTGTGCTACCGCGACCCCATGTGGAATCGTAAGGCCCGTCCGATGCCCGTTCTTCTCGCGTCGGTCGCTGCGCTCGGGTTTCTGGCCGCGCAGATCGCTGCGTGCTCCACCGACGCAGTCGGTATCGAGGCCTGCCGCACGATCGAGACCGAGCGGTGCAAGCTCGCGCCCACGTGTGCGTCGGTGAAGGGCAGCCCGAAGATCAAAACCCAGACGCAGGTCGACAACTGCGTGAACTATTACCACGACCATTGTTTGGTCGGCGTCGAGAACCCGAAGGCGGGAAACTCGCTCGATTCGGCCGCCAAGAGCTGCGTCGAAGCCATTCAAGCGACGATTGCCTGCCAGAAGAGCGGGCTTCCGAACATGGAGGCGTGCTCGGCGGCCGGGCTCGGAGCCGCCGTCGACAACGGCGCGCTCTCGCCGTGCGAGGTCTTCACGTCTCCAGAGCATCTCGATGCCTGCCGCTTCGTGGAGTCGCAGACTTCCTCGACCACGGCGGCGACGACCACCTCGACCACGGCGGCGGCGACCACCTCGACGACGACCGGAACCGGATCGGGCGGCTCTGGCGGATCGGGTGGCTGACGACCACCGGGACAGAGCGAGCCTTCGGGGCACCGCGTGAAGCGAGCCATCGTACTGTCCGCGGGGCTCGGGACGCGCCTGCGACCGCTCACCGAGTGGGTGCCGAAGCCGCTCGTCTGGCTCGGTGATCGCCCTCTGCTCGATCACGTGCTCGTTCGCCTGAAAGCGGCGGGCTTCGACCAGGCGATCGTCAACACACATCATCTGCATGAGCAATTCGATGACGCTTGGGTCGGCCGTCAGCCGATGCCCGTGGTTCGAGTTCATGAGCCGAGCATCTTGGGTACCGCGGGCGGGGTGTCGAACGCGGCGACGCTGCTCGGGGAAGGGGATGTCCTCGTCTACAACGGCGACATTCTCGCAGACGTCGACTTGACCGGTCTTCGAGACGCGCACGCGGATCGTGCGTGTGGAGCGACGCTCGTCGCGGCACCCGTGGGAGGCGCCGGGACCGGTACGCTCGGTATCGCGAGCGACGGCTCAGTCGCACGCCTGCGGGGAGAGGTCTTCGGCGAAGAAGCGCTCGGTGCCGACTACATCGGCGTCGCGGCGCTCGGCGCCGAGCTTCGCGTGCGCCTGCCCAACGAAGGATGCCTCGTGGGTGACGGCCTGATGCCTTGGCTCCGCGGTGGCCGAAAGGTAATGACCTTCGTTCATCATGGCGGCTTTCGCGACACCGGATCGCTCGAGGGCTACCTGGCCGCAAACCTCGACTGGCTCGGTGGACGAAGCTTCTACGTCGATCCCACTGCGTCGGTGGCCGATGGTGTGATGCTCGAGGGAGCGATTGTCGGTCCTGGCGCACGAGTCACCGGAGTCGGTGTGCTCCGCTCGGTCGTCGTGTGGCCTTTCGCGAATGCGCGAACGCCCCTCGAGCGTGAGATCGTCACGCTGAGGGGCGTCGTGTCGGTGCCCTGACCGAGCTACTTCTTGGCGGCAGCGGTGCGGTCTGCGAGGTAGCGCGCGACGTACGCTCCGAGCGCCTTGCCGTCGGAGCGGAGACGACCACCGCTCGCGGGGTTGTACATGCTGGCTTGGCTCTCGTGCTCGACGAGGATCTCATCGAGCTCTTTGCCATCAGGCCCCGTGATCTTGACGGTCATGGTGACCTTGCTCGGGTGAGCGGCGACGTAGGCGTAGAAGCCCGGCTCGACGAAGCTGACGACCGGCTTGATGACGAAGGTCTTCACCTCGCCCGCGGCGACGTCGACGTTGATACCTTCGTCGAGGGCCTTGATCTTCAGGTTCTGGGCAAACTCGTTGTTGATGCCCTCTTTGTCACCCTCGAAGCTGCCCTGCTGCTTCTCGTTCTTGCTGCTCGCGTACTCCGCCTCGGTCTTGCTGCCGATGTGAAGGTTCGAATAGTCGATCGGCATCACGACGAACTTGTTCGCGCCGATGAAGGGGTTCGGGTTCGCCTGCGTGATGACCTTGTACGGGGGGCCACAAGCGACGAGGAACAGGCCGAGAAGCATCGCTCCGAATGCGAAAAGGAACGAGTGCGGCGATCGCATTGGGATCGCGCGAGATGTCGGATGGGCCATGATCTCTCCAGGTGTGAGTTGCCGCGCTGTGCCGCCAAATGGCGGACGGGGCGATTCGAGCGGATGAGAGCATGTCGACACTGGCCAAAGCAAAGCTTGGTGAGGCTCTCGTCGGCTGTTTCTCTCGAGCCGTCGACTTTCGAGATCGTCGACCCGTTTCGGCCGCACAGGCGCGATGAAGGGAGAAGAAGGAACACCCGCCTCTACGGACGCTCGCAACGCAGCTCCCCTCGAGAACCGCTTCGAAAGTGTCTCAATCGTGCTTCCGGTGCGAGATGGAATGAAGACTTCGTCATGTCTCGTCGGACGGCGATCACTCGGGAAAGTAGAGCTCCACGCTCGTCGCGGGTGCGCCGCTCGACAAGGTCCCGCCGATGACGGCGAGGGTTCCGTTCGGCGCCGCGACGGCCGAAGCGCCGATCCTCGGATCGCGAAACGGAAGCTCGATGGCGCTCGGAGGCGAGGGGGTCACGCGGAAGCAATGCGACTGCCCGCTCGGGTCATCGCCGACGACGAGGTAGGCGCCGGTGATCGCAAACGCTTGGCTGCGGGCGCTCAGCGTTCGGATGGTCGCGTCGTTGCCCATGCCGTCGGTTGCCTCTACGCCGGCGCATCCCGCTGCGCTCGCCACACAACCCAAGTCGATCGTTCGTGTCGGAGCGGCGGCACCGGACAGAACCCCACCCATCATCACGACGTTGTTGGTGAGCCCGTTCGCGGCGTTTGCGAGAGCTGCTCCCCGCGTCGGGTCGGCCGGATAGGGAAGCGCGATCGCCGTGCCGCTGTCGGGGATCTCTTCGACCCCCGGTAGATCGTCAGCGCCTCCAGCCACGACGAGCCCGACGTTGGCGATCCAAGCCGCAGCCGCGCCGCTGCGTGCGGTGACCATCGTGCGAGCGCTCAACGTCGAGTCGGCGCCGACGACGAGGATCGCCTTGGTGGGTGGGTCGGCGTCACGCGTGGCCCCGACGATCCACGTCGCGCCGGAGGGCGTGTCGATCGCTCGACCGCCCACCACCTCGGCGTAGGTGAGGCCGTCGGGCGCCGCCGCGTCGGACTTGGCAGCCGTGGACAGGTCGAACCACGTGGCGCCGTCTTTGTCGATCATCAGCACGGTGTTGCCGCGCACGACGATGGAGCCAGCATTCCTCGTGAAGGCAGAAGAGGTTTCGGCGCCGCCACCTGAAAGCATGTCGTAGGAGTCACCCAGTTGCGTATTCTGCGGACCGGTCGCGTCTGCGGCCGATTCACCGCCGGTGAGGAAGAGGTAGCGGTCCTGAAAGACCGTTGCTTGCCCCCGCACGTGGGAGGTGGGCAGGCCTCCTTGGGGGCGCGCGAAGCTGCCGAATCCTCCGCAGCGAGGATCGCCGGGAAACGCGCAGAGTCGCTGCATGAAAAGCGAGAGCTTGCCGCCGCTGATCGTGCCGAGGGCAGGTACCGCGACACTTCGCCCGCGAGCAAGCTTCGCACCATCGGCTCCGACGCCCGTGAGCTCGAAGGTGAGCGGCAGCGAGTCGGGGACGTCGCCGAGGTCGAAGGCCTCACCCGGCTTCGCCGAAGCCTTGAACGAGGTCTTGTTGTCGACGGTGGTCGCGACGATGTCCACGCGCACGACCCTCGGATTGGCCGAGAACGATCCGGTCTCTTGACCCGTCGAGATCTCGACGTTCACGACCGGCGCCTTGGAGCACGACGCCGCCACCAGCGAAAGGATCGCTGTCACTCGAACGCCTCGACGCTGACGCATTCGCCCTTCTAGTCTTTCGTCGAGCCGCTGCAAGCAGCTGCTTCGACTCGAAGCCCCGCCGGCGACGCGATCGACTTCTTCATGAACGGACCCTAAGCTTCAGTTTCATGTTTGCTCGCTCGGTCGACTGCGTTCCTGACGCGATGGCGCTCGCGCAGAGCTTATCGGGCCGTCCGCACCTCGCTGTTCTGTCGACGACCCCCAGCGATTCACCGTTCGGACGCTTTGCGTACGTCGCCTGCGATGCCGACGGCGCCTCAGACTCTCTCGATCCTCTCGACGCTGCGCCCGGAGACCGCGAGGCGCCCCCACTGCTAGCCTCGTTTCCACGGTTCATTGGGACCATTCCGTACGAAGGGCGCAGAGGCCTCGAGCGGGAGGCGTGGTCAGCGCCCGAAGATCGTCCGGCGCCGACGATGGAGCGAACGCAGTGGCTCCGCTACCCGGCGGTCGTACGCGTCGATGTCGTCGAAGGCGGCGTGCTCGTCGCGGGCAGCTCCCGCGCCGCGGTCGACGATCTTGCGCGAGCGCTTCACCGGATGCGGAGCCAGGGCCAAACTTCTCCCGCGAGACCCAGGGTCGCGCTTCACGACGACGAAGCGCCCGAGCTCCACGTCGCCCGCGTCGAGCATGCTCTCGAGCTCATCCGAGCAGGCGACCTCTACCAAGTGAACCTCGCCCGACGAATCGGCCTCCGTTTCGTCGACGGTCCGCCGAGCGTGGCAGAGCTCGTAGCGTTTCATGCTCGGTTGGCTCGCGCGGCGCCGTCACCGTTCGGTGCGCTGCTCCTACAAGACGGAGTCGCGGTGATCTCGACCACCCCGGAGCTTTGTCTGCGGGCAGAAGCAAACCGTGCTCGCGATGGCTTCGATGCGTTGGTGACCGAGCCCATCAAAGGCACCCGACCGCGAGGGCTCGACGCCGAGGACGACCGCAGGCTCAAAGGCGAGCTCGACGCAGACCCCAAGGAGCGCGCGGAGCTCGCGATGATCATCGACGTCGCACGCAACGATCTCAATCGTGTGTCGATCGCGGGCAGCGTCCGCCTTCTCGGCGCTCCAAGGATTGTCACCCACCGTACGTTGCACCATCGCGTGGCCACGCTGAGAGCGACCACCCGTGCTGGCCTGAGTCGCGCGGCGGTTCTCGAGGCCATAATCCCGAGTGGCAGCGTCACCGGCGCCCCGAAGATCCGCGCAATGGAAGTCATTCGAACGCTCGAGTCGCGGCGGCGCGGTCTCTACACCGGCGCGCTCGGGTTTCAAGCCCACGACGGGTCGATGACGCTCGCCATGGCGATTAGAACCGCGGTGATCGATCTCGCGACCGGTCGAGGTGAGTACCTCGTGGGCGGCGGGATCGTGGTCGACTCGGATCCTCTCCGAGAGCTCGCCGAGACGCGCTGGAAGGCCGAGCAGCTCGGGTCCCTACTCGGCTCAGACACCGACGAGGCGTCGATGTAAGATACTGTAGTCGTTTACTTGGTGAGTCGGCCCAAACCGGGGTAACGAAAGTTCATGGGCTTCGGCCCGCATGAGCAACCAGGCCCCGGGCCCTCGGATCAGGCGGGCCTCCCTCGGAGACCAAAGGCGACATGAAGAACCAGGGCATGGAAGGCGGAGGGATGCGTAACCTCGACGAGCTGCAGGAGGTCGACGGAATGCCGCGATCGTCGCGCCTCGGAGCGCTCGTGCTGGCCTCGCTCGGCGGCG
>JAYUUB010000197.1:0-71622 GCA_043755175.1 Polyangiaceae bacterium
CCCCGCAGGCGAAAGTCTGCGGGGTTTTCGCTTTTTGTCTCCCGGAGCCGGTCTCCCGGAGCCGGTCTCCCAGAGTCGGTCTCCCAGAGTCGGTCTCCCAGAGTCGGTCTCCCGGAGTCGGCCTCCCGGAGTTTGTTTCCGGTCTCTCTTGTTCTGCTTCCTCCCCCTTCCAATCTTGCGATCTTCCGGTTCCTCTGCCTCTCCCCTGCTCAAGGTCGAGAGGAGAGGAAAAGGAAGTGCGTAAGAGTGAAAGGCAGAGGACGGAGAGGAGCCCTGCCTGTCAGGGGCAGTCGGTGATCTTCGCGCTCGCGTTGAGTTGCACGCACTCTGCGAGAGAGGCGCGGCAGTCGAAGCTTCCTGGGCCGGGGTGTTGAATGCACTTTCGGTAGTCGTCTTGGCATTCGGCGCAGACGTTCCGGATCCGCTGTTTGCTGCGGGCATCTTCTTCGATCACGTCTTGCTCGTAGGCGGCGCGCTGAGCTTCGAGCTCTGCCTCGGAGACTGGCTTCGAGACGAGCTGCGCCGAGTATCGACCCCGCGCGATGGCGGTCGGCTGGCTCTCGATTCGCACGGCGCCGTTGCCGGTGGGGCAGCCGAGATCGAGCGCAGACCCGTGCCCGTGAAGGGGGTCGCTCTGGATTTCGGTGCCGACTGGCGGAGCATCGAGCAGACCGACGCCGTCGGCGATCGCGACGAAGCGGACGTACTTCTTCGCTTCCTCGAGAGCCCCGTATCCAGGCTTCAAACGCAGCACGAGCACGTAGCACTTGCCCCGCGCTAGAGCGTACGAGCGCTTCTCGAAAGGGTCGAGGCTGCCCTCTTCGAGGGGACCTTCGGCTTGGTAGTGGGCGGTTCGCTTCGCGATGAGTGTTTCGAGATCGGCGGGCGTCGTGTCTTCGAAGACATCTGGAAAGTCGGTGCAGACGGAGCTCGTTCGCGCCTCGACGTAGTGCCGAACGACCTCGCTTTCGTGGTCAGAGCGCGATTTGACCCCTCGCCAGTAGATGCAGTCGGAGAGCCTGAGCGGTTTCGCGTCGGATTGGACCAGCCAGTTTTTGCTGGAGCGGTGAGCAGGAGCTGCGTCGTCGAGCGCGTCGATGCGGGACGCGTCAATTCCGGAGACGTGAAACGACGTGAAGCGATCGACCCAACGCTTGTTGACGCAGCCGGTCGCGGCGCCGAGCGCGATGGCCACGAGAGACGCACCGACGTGCGCACGGGCGGAAGTCGAAGGCGTTGTCGCGCGTCGCCAAAGGGCCCAGGATTTTTTCGAGTCGGTCAAATGCGTCTCCTCGTGAGGCGAGACGCTATGGGAATGTTCATACGGACTCAAGGTGGCCGACGCTTCGGCGGCCCCAAAATCCGCAGCCATTCGGGGAGGTCAGGTGGCTGATTCACCCGAGCAGAAGACACCAAGTGAGAGGAGGACGGCCAAAAGGATGGTCATGACGTCGACGGTACATGGTCGAAGTGTCGGAGCTGCGACGGGCTTCCTTCGACCGTATCGCATGTGCGTGAAATTTCGGCGCGCGACTCATGCTTTGGCGAACGGGGTCGCATCGACGCTTGCCCGAGCAGCCTTCCGCATGGATGCCATGGAGCAAGCCGACGCGTAGGATCACGGCATGTCTTCTCGCTCGCTGCTCCTCGGCGTCGGCCTCATGAGCGCGGCCCTGGCTGGCTGTACACCCAATCGACCCGGTGCGCTTCGACCGCTGTCGACGAATGCCGCGGCACCCGACAGCGCACGGGCGATCGGTGCGGTGATCGACGACTGGCACGACGCTGCGGCGAGCTCCGACGAGGCCCGCTACTTCGGCCACCTCGACGACGACTCGGTCTTCCTCGGCACCGACGCGACCAAGCGTTGGGACAAGGCCGCTTTTCGGGCGTACGCGCACCCTCATTTCGAAAAGCACGAGGCATGGCACTTTCGATCGATACGTCGAGTCGTCGCGCTCGACGCGGGCGGTCTCCTCGCTCATTTCGACGAGGACTTGTGGACGGAGAAGCTCGGTCCTGCTCGAGGGAGCGGCGTCGTCGCTCTGCGCCGCGGAGCTTGGCTCATTCTCCAGTACAACCTCACGCTCACCATTCCGAATGAGCGCTTCGGCGAAGTGCACGATGCGGCTTCGGCCGCGCTCGTTCGAGCCGACGACGGTCCGCTTGCGTCCCTCGCTTGGCTCACGGGCGTGTGGGCAACCGAGGGTGACGTTAGCGACGCAGTCGAGATTTGGGGCGCCCCGGCCAAAGGGTCGATGATGGGAATGGCGCGGACGACCACGGGAAATCGGCCAAGCTTCTCGTCGCTCCGAATCGAGGCGAAAACGAGCGGGATCGTGTTGCTCGTTTCGCTCGACGGATCCGCAGAGACCGCGCTGGCGCTCACCGAGGTCTCTCAGGACGGGCCCAAGCGAGCCGTCTTCGAGAGCCCTGGCGGTCCACAGTCTGGCCGAATGGTTTACGAGCGCGCCGGAGACCGGTTGGTCGCGCGAGTCCGGGGGATTGGACCGTCCTCGGAGCGAGTCTACCAGCGCGCCGTTCTTCCTTCGAAGTGAGCGCGGCGAGATGCTTCGACGTGTCCGCTCCGCCGGACGCCTGCGTGAGGAGCTGTCCGCCAATCCGGACGCAAGCGCGCCGCCGAGGGCTGCGCCCGCCTCGAAAAGGGCCGAATCCATGCGACAACGCGCCCTCTCGCGAAGGGACGCTCGGGTGGCACTTTCTCTGCAATGGGAGTTTCCGTCGGCAAGCCGCCGATGTCGCAGGAGGAACTCATGAAGATGCTCGCCACGCTCGTCGTCGTCGCTCTCTCGCTCTCCCCGCTCGCCGGTTGCGTAGGGACCGACCAACAGCCCGACGTTTCGGTCGGTGAAGCGCTCGAGGCCCAGCCGGCGATGCTCGTCGGTCGATACCGCTTCGTCTACACGGACGAACGCCGCGCTGCCGTCGAAGGGGCGCTGAAGAGCGAGGCCAAGAGCCCCGAGGCCTTCGCCGAGGCTTCACGCGAAGCGGAGAAGGAGGCAGCGGCGAGCGAGATCGAATTCGCGAAAGATGGGACGTTCCACTCACGCGTCTACGACAAGGAAATTTTCTCGACTCCGTACGTTGCGAAGGGAGCGACGACCTCGACCCTCGTCCTCGTGATGACGAAGCCTGGCGGCGAAGAGGCGCGCACGACCGTTCGCTTTCGGGACGCCGACACCATCATCATCCAAGATCCGAAGAAGGGAGAGCTCACTTTTCGCCGCGTGAGCACGCGAGGCTGAGCTTCACGGGCAACGCGGTCTCAGCGGCGTCGAGCAATTGGCGCGAGACCTCCTCGAATGGCGCGTCTCCTTCGTTCGAGAATCCGGCCACATCGAGATCGACGCTGAGCGCTCCGAAGTCTCGGGGGAGAAGGTCTCCCGCTTCGGGCGGAGCGTCGACTGGGATCTTGGGCGGCGCTCCGCGTGTGTAGAGAAGCTCGACGTGGCGCGCTCCAGCTTCGCAAGCGAGACCGAGCAACGTCGTCACCCGCGACCACGGGACGCGCCGGTCGATCAGCAAAGACAGATCGGTCGCACTGCCTTCGCTCTTGCCCAGCGCGTTGGTGAGATCGTGTCCGACGTTGCGGCGTCCTCCCGGCGAGTCGAGGGCTCCGAGCTTGGCGATTCCGCGACCGCCGAGAGCGATCGTTTCGGCCGTGACTTGTAGCGCCGCAGCCGTATGCGGCTCGCGAAGAACCGCCGCATCGGACGAGGGCGGATCGAGCTTGGCGAACAGCGAGAACTGCTCGCGCTGCGCTTCGACCAACTGGGTGCGTTCGGCGAAGAAGCGCTGGTGGAACGTCACGTCGAGTGCCCCTGCGCCCAGGAGCACCACGCCGAGCGCCCACCCGGAGAGCGGAAGGGGATGGGGCTTTGCGCGCCCTCGGAGCCTCTGCTCACGCACGATCTCCACGGTCGCGAAGATCGACAGTGTGAGCGCGAGCGCGACGAACGTGACACTTCGTTCGCGAGCTGCATCCACGATTTCGACGACGCGTGCGGCTCGCGTAGCAGTCGTCTCCCACAGGGCCGCTTCACGTCCTTCGATGCGAGCGAGAGCCACGCCGAGCGCGAGCAAGATGGCCGAGCCGCTCGCGATCGCCCGATCGCGCGCGTCGCGGTGTGCCGAGTCGACGTGGGTCGTCGGAAGCATGAACGCGATGAGCTCGGCGAGCGCGCCGGATCCGCTGACGAGAGCGGCAGACGGGGCGCCGAGAAACACGAAACCGAGCGTGAGCGCGCCGAGCACGAGGGCTGCTCCCGACGACCAACGACGCTCCGCGCGCTCGATCGATACGGCGGTCGCGCTGGTCGAAGGGGGGCTCTCTCCGAAAGTCGCCGCGACCCCGAACAGGAGAACGGCCGAGAGGCCGAAGCCCAGAAATCGAGGAGTCGAGACCTCGAACATCCCCTCGTTCAAGATGCCGAATCGTCTCGACACGTCGGGGGCATCGCGCACCACGCGACGCACGATGTTCCAGCCCTGGTAGGTGGCCAAGACGCTCGGCGCCATCGGAGTCAGCGCGACGTAGAACGCGCGGTAGCGGGGCGAGAGGTCGTGAAGGCGGATTCGAGCGGCGCGAATGATGAGCCCAATCGACGCGAGAAACGCCACGAAAACAGGGAAAATGGCGTATCCCGAATTCCGGATCCACGAGCCGACATCGCGTTTGCCGTCGCCTGCATAGCCAGCTGCGTAGATCGCCCCGAGCCCGATCGACAAGATGGCTCCGAACACGATCGGAAAGCGCCCGATCGTCGACGTGGGGTCCACCGCGGAGGGTGCGGCCGCCGCCGTCAGCGACCGCCCGGGTAGATTGACCTTTTCGGACTCGCTCGCCGCGGGCTCGATTGCCGACGATCCCGGAAGGCTCGGAACGGTAGCGGCACCGCCTAGAAGCTCGATGCCGCGTGGTGAAGCATCGACGCGTGCCGCGGGCGTCTTCGCTCCCAACGCGTCATTCGACTTCGGGGCGCCCAAGGAGGCATCGAACGCGTCGATGACCTCGGCGAAGCCGGAGAACCGATCGGTGGGGGACTTCGCCAAGAGTCTCGCGACGAGCCCCTCGACTTCTTCGCTCACCGACACCCCGGCGTCGGAGAGTCGAGGAGGTTTTTCGTTCAGATGCATCTGCAATAGCTCTGCGTATTGCTTCGACCGAAACGGAAGCCTCCCGGACAAGAGCTCGAAGAGCGTGACGCCAAACGCATATTGATCGGTTTGAGGCGTCGTCGGCTGGCTCCACCACTGCTCGGGTGCCATGTAAGCAGGCGTTCCGATCGGGGCTCCCGTCTCCGTGAGCTGCGCGAGCGGCGCCTGGTCGAGATCGTCGCCGAGCCCAGCTCGCAGATCGAGCACTTTGGCGATTCCGAAGTCGAGCACGCGGACGCGCGGCGCCCGGCCCGGGAAAGCCTCGAGGAAGATGTTGTCGGGCTTCAGGTCGCGGTGGACGATGTTCGACGCGTGCGCCGTCGCGAGCGCGTCGGCGACCTCGCGAAGGACACGCCACGCCTCGGCTCCGTCGAGTCGACCGACACGGTCGAGCTCTTCTCGGAGAGAGCGACCTTCGAGGAGCGACATGACGAAATAGGGGCTTCCGTCTTCGAGCTGCCCGAACGCGAACACCTCGACCACGCTCGGGTGGCGAACCGCGTTCACGGCGCGCGCCTCCCGTTCGAAGCGCGCGCGCGTCGCGTCGTCTGCCGAGAGCGCGGCTCGGAGGACTTTGATCGCGACGCGCTTTCCGAGGGTCGGCTCGACGGCCGCGTAGACCGCACCCATTCCGCCTTCGCCGAGGAGGTGCTCGATGACGTAGCCACCGACTCTCGTGCCCGAGGCGAGCATCGTCTCTCTCAGCGACTCCCGGGGTCGCGGTTCCTAGGAACGTTCGAGACGCTCTTCGAGTCGACGCGTGTGAGACCGTGCGCTTTGATCAAATCGTTCAAGTGAGAGCGCGCGAGGTCGAGTCGGCGCGCAGCTTCACTCACGTTCCAGCGACACGCCTCGAGCGTCTCGCGAAGCAAGGCCCCTTGGAAGCTGCGGGTCGCGGCTTGATACGAGACGGCGTCGTTCGCGTCGACGGGCGCGCGGTCTGCCACGTCTTGCGAGCTCGTTCGGAGCGTGCGCTCGGGGAAGAGGTGCCTCACGTCGATCGCGCTCGCCTGCTCGCTAAGCGCGACCGCCCAACCTCGAGCCAAAATGTTCTCGAGCTGACGCACATTGCCAGGCCAGTCGGCCTCGGCGAGCGCGACCTTGGCTGCATGGGTGAGGGTGAGCGGCTGGGTCGACGGCGAGGCCATCGCGAGCCGCGAGGCGAGCGCGTCGGCGATTGGTCCGACGTCTTCGCGTCGATCCCGAAGGGGCGGGGCGACGATCTCGAGAACGTTGAGCCGGTAGTAGAGGTCTTCTCGAAAACGCTTCTCGCGAACGGCCTCCTCGAGATCTTGGTTCGTGGCCGCGACGATCCGCACATCGGCTTCGAGTGCAGTCGTACCGCCGAGGCGGTAGTAGCGCTTGTTCTGTAGAAACGTGAGCAGCTTGCTCTGCGCGAGAAACGGGATTTCGCCGACTTCGTCGAGAAAAAGCGTTCCGCCGCGCGCCGAATCGATCTTCCCGAGGATGCGCGCAGTCGCGGTCGAATGGGCGCCTTTTTCGGCGCCGAAGAGCTCGCTCTCGAACAAGGCTTCTGGAATCGCACCAGCGTTGAGCTCCACGAACGGACCCGAAGCGCGCGGCGAGCTCGCATGCAACGCACGGGCGATCTGGGTCTTTCCCGTGCCGCTCTCTCCGCGAATGAGAACGGTCACCGGAACGAGCGCGGCGACCAAGATTTGTCGAAAGACCTCTGCGAGCGCGCGGCTTCGTCCAGCGATCCCAGCGGCTGCGACCCGCGTACGAAGGTCTGCCGTCGCGTCTTGCCCGAGGACGCTCTCCTCGAGGGCGAGGAGGCGATCGGCGACCGGTGAGAGATGGCGCGCGACCGTGTCGACGAGGAGCCGATCGTCTTCCGGAAACGGCCCGGGAACGGAGCGCCCGGCGAGATAGAGGACGCCTATCGCCGCAGTCGGCCCGACGCTCGATCGCAGCACGAGGGGCGCGCAGAGCACCGCCTGGATGCGTTGTGCCTTCACGCTCTCGAAGCCCTGATAGCGCGGATCGTCGAGAGCGTTGGCCGTGCTGACCGTCTGCCCGCTGCGAAGGGCTTCTTCGATGATGCCTGTCGAGAGCGCCTGTTTGACGCGCGAAACCTCTTCGTCACCGAGGTGGTGCCTCAGCGATGCGCGCGGTCCATTCGCGCCGTAGAGCTCGAGGTAGCCCTGTTCTGCCTTCGTAGCGGAGACGACGAGTGAGAGCGCCTGGGCGAGAAGCGCGCGCACGTCATCTTCTGCGCCGAGCTCGAGAAGTCGGAGGTAGAGGTCACGCTCGCGCCGCGCGCGGTCGAGCTCGGTCACGCTCACGCCTCGAACGTAGCACCGACGCGCGAATCGGAACCGACTCTCTTTTCGTGTCGGCGCTTCGAGCCGAGCCCGCCTACTCGGCGTGGATCGACTTGCAGTCGCTGCCGATCGTCGCTTTGCGCTGGCTAGGGGCGACCTTGACGCTCGCGAGGCCGTGCTCGTGATCGTCGGTGACCCAGATCATCAGCGAGCCGTCGAAGTCACGGCCCTCGCTCGAGAGCGTGTTGCTTCCGAGCGTGCTGCTGCGACCGCTCGAGAAACCAGGCTTTTCTCCGAAGAAGAGGTGCACGGTGTTCGGGCACTCGTTCTTCATGTCGATGCTCATCGAGACCGGCTTGGGCTTCTCGGGGGTGCTGGGCGTTCCATTCGAATTGGACAATCCATGGGTCGACGGAGCCGCGCCACCGGGGGCCGACGTCGACTCACCGGCCTGTGTGGGGGCGCTCTGTCCACCTTGGGGCCCCATGGCGCCTCCCGGAGCCGCTCCCGGCATCAAGAAGCAGCCAGACAGGACCAGTGGGAGGGCGAGCGCGAGGGCGGTCCGGAGGCGGAGGTGCATGGCGCCGGAGAGTCCTCTTTGGACCCAGCCGCGTCAAGGCGCGCTGCGCCAGAGCGCTTTCAGGGGTAGTCCCGCGAGCGGGATCGGTGTCATTCTCCCCTCGTGCGAATCCGGAGAGCGAAAATCGTCTGCACCATTGGCCCGTCTTGCGACACGCAGGACAAGCTCGAGCAACTCATCAATGCAGGGATGAACGTCGCTCGGCTCAACTTTTCTCACGGGTCACACGCCGATCACGGTGAGTCACTCGATCGCATCCGCGCGGCCTCGCTCGCCTGTGACAAGCCCGTCGCCGTCTTGCAAGATCTGTGTGGCCCCAAGATTCGCGCTGGCAAGTTCAACCGGCTCAAGCCCGAATTTCCGACTGACACGACCGTCTGGCTCGAGGAATCGACCGACGTGCCTCCGGCCGAGAACGACGTCATCCCGATTCAGTACGAGGGGCTCGTCGAAGATCTCAGGCCGGGCGATCGAATCCTCGTCGACGATGGACAGGTCACCCTCGGCGTCTCGGCGATCGAGGGTCAACGGGTCAAATGTACCGTCGTAGCCGGCGGCATTTTGCGCGACCGCGTAGGCGTTTCGCTTCCGTCGCGCCGCGTGCGCATCAGCGCCCTCACCGAGAAAGACAAGACCGACCTCGCGTTCGGTCTTCGTGCGGGCGTCGACTACGTCGCGATGAGCTTCGTCCGCGACCCAGAAGACGTCCGTCACCTCCGGGAGATCTGCGAGGCCTGGGGGAGGCCCACGCCCATCATTTCGAAAATCGAAACTCCGAGCGCGATCGAGAAGCTCGAAGCGATCATCCTCGCGTCCGACGCGGTGATGGTGGCCCGCGGCGATCTCGGCGTCGAGATTGGCCCGGAATACGTGCCGATCTTGCAGCGCAAGATCATGATGGTCGCGCGCCAACACCAGAAGCCGGTCATCGTCGCGACCGAGATGCTCCAGTCGATGGTCACGGCCGTCCGCCCCACCCGCGCCGAAGCGAGCGACGTCGCGACCGCGGTCTTCGAAGGGACCGACGCCGTCATGCTCTCGGGTGAAACGGCCACGGGCAACCACCCCACGGTCGTCGTTCGAATGATGAGCCGCATCATCCACGAGGCCGAGGTCAGCGCGTTTTACCATCCGTTGTCGAGTGAGGTGCCTGGCACGCGCGCGAACGTCACCGAGGCCGTGGCGCGAAACGCGTGTGACGTCGCCCGTGACATCGGGGCGCGCATGATCGTCGCCTTCACCGAGAGCGGAAACACCGCCCGCTATGCTTCGAAGCACCGTCCCGTCGTTCCGATCGTGGCATTTTCGCCCAATGTCGTGACGAGAAGGCGCCTCGCGCTCCTCTGGGGTGTTGTACCCTTCCATATCGACGTCATGCGCGACGCCGACGAAATGGTTCAACGCGCCAGCATGTTCCTACTTGCGAACGGATACGTGTCGCCCGGCGATCGCATCGTCATGATCTTCGGTGCGCCCGTCGGCGTGTCTGGGACCACGAATTCCATTCGGGTGTCGGTCGTCGAATGAGCCTCGGCGCGCCGCTGGCCGATTTTCCGAAGCTCGACAAGTTCGAGCTTTGCGAAGAGATCGGCCACGGCGGGATGGCGACGGTCTATCGAGCGCGCGATCCTCGACTCAAGCGCGAGGTGGCCGTCAAAATCATTCATCGCCATCTCCGTGACAATCCGGAGGTCGCGACGCGCTTCGTCGCCGAGGCGCGTGCTGCCGCGAAGCTGAAGCACCGCGGCATCGTCGAGGTCTACGACGTCTCGAGCGAAGAAGATCGCGAGAAGTACCTCGTCGTCGAGCTCATCCGCGGCTGCACGCTCCGCAAGACCCTACAAGACCATCGCGAGATGCCTGCCGAGATTGGCGCGGCGATCGTCGCCGAGCTCTGCGATGCCGTCGATCACGCGCACGCCGCCGGAATCATCCATCGCGACATCAAGCCCGAGAATGTCCTCATCGAGCTCCCCGGTGATCGCAAGAAGGCGGCACGTGACGGCGACGGCGATCTGGAGGCGACGAGCGGCGCGACGCCGGTGGGCATGCGGGTCCAGACCGAAGAAGACCGCGCGAGGGATGCCGAAGCCGACGGTGAAACTTCCGACGTGGTGTCGGCGCGCCCGACCTCGAGCGGTCGCGGATCGAGTCGTGGCAAAGAGCGCAAGGCACAAGCCTCCAAGGGCGAGCCGCCGCGAAGCTCCGATCCGTCGCCTACGCGCTCGCCGAAGAGCGCGCGCTCCGAGCGCGAGGTCATCATCAAGCTGACCGATTTCGGCATCGCCAAAGTGCTCGATGCCCAGAGCGTCACGTCGACCGGTCAGGTCCTCGGATCGCCCGCGCACATGGCGCCCGAACAGATCGAAGGGGGCGAGATCGACGCACGGACCGACGTGTTCGCGCTCGGCGTGCTGCTCTACGAATGCATGGTGGGGCACCTCCCGTTCGAGGGGAAAAACCCGGCGCAGGTCCTTCGCCGAGTCATCGAGGGCACGTTCTCGCCCGCCGAGCTGGAGCGTCCCTCGGTCGGAGGACGCTTCTCTCTCATCGTGGCGTCGGCGCTCGCGATCCTCCCCGACGATCGGCCCCACACTCCACAGCTTCTCGCCGAGGCTCTACGCAAAGAGCTGACTGATCTCGGCCTCTCCGACACGCGCACCGAGATTGCCTCGTACTTCGCCGACCCCGACGACTATCGCGCGAAGCTTCCAGGGCGCATCGTTCCGCGGCTCGTCGCGCGAGGCGAAGAGTCGCGAAAGGCCCGGCGGGTGCAGCTCGCGGCCAGCGACTTCAACCGCGCCCATGCGCTCTCGCCCGATGATCCGGCGATCCTTCGGCGCATCACGAATCTGAGCTCTTCCGAAGGGCGTGAGCGCATGCTTCGGCGCGTGGCCGTGATGACGCTCGGCGCGATGGCGCTCTGTGGCTCGACTTACGCCGTCGTTCGCGTGGTGCGCGTTCAATCGGCGAAGAACGCAGCGACCTCATCGCCCTCTGCTCCGCTGCCCTCTGCGACGGGGCCCGAGCCGGTCGTGAAGCTCAACGACTTGCCGACCGCGCCGCCTCACGTCTTGCCGTCGGCGATTCCGTCGAAGATCAAAGTGGCACTGCAGCCGAAGGCGAGCGGGGAGCCCACCGCGATCGGTCCACAACCACTGCGCCCGGTGACGTTCGTCATTTCGCCCATGGGAGCGCATCTGCAGCTCGACGGGAGCGACGTGGATTGGATGGGCAAGACCTACTCTCTTTCGCCGGGAAACCACCCCTACAAGCTCAGCCCACCTGGAGAGAGTGAGTGCTGCGACTCGGTCAGTGGAATGACCACGGTCGCGCCAGCGCCCAAAGACAACCCGAACGAGACGCAGCGAATCTGGCTCGGTTTGAAGATACGACCGGCGTCGCTTCGAATCACCGGCGGCCCTTCGGGGATGTCGGTCGCTTGCGGGGCGCTGAGCGTTTCGGTCGGTGTCGCTCAAGAGGTGAAGCTGAGCTCGGTCGACCAGACCTTCACTTGCATCTTCCCGCTCGAGCAAGGGCCGAAGAAGGTGTCGGTGCGTCTCACGGCGGGCACGACCACCAACCTCGCGTGGCCTTCTGGTGGGTAGCTTCTCGAGGTGCGATGGGTCGTCGGGCCTCGCGCGCAATTTGTCGCGAAGCCCCTAGGATTTCGGTTACACATGTCGTCAGAAGTGGGGCCGATGCGCGGCCCGCTGCGAGCTGATGCATGGCGGGATCGAGCGGACCCATCGCAAGACAGGAATGTGCACACGCGCGCGTCGTCCTGGCAGCGGCTGGGGCCGCGCTCGCGCTCATGTCTCTGTTCGTCCCGAGCCTCGCGTTTGCGGGCGACGAGCAGGAGCTCGAGAGCGCACGTCTGCGTCTCGAGGGCGGGCAACCGTCTGACGCGGCCACGCGCCTCGCGCGCATGCTCGACGCGAACGCGCCCGAGTGCAAGCCGGGGCCCGATGTCTCTGCCCAAGGGTGTCACGTCACCGATTTGGACGTCATCCAACGCGCGCGCGGGTACTACGCGATCGCCCTGACCGCGCTCGACCGTTTGCCCGAGGCCAAAGCGCAGATCGACGCGATGCTCGAGCAAGACCCCACGTTCCGTCCGAACCCCGCAGCGTTTCCGACCAAGGTGATGGATCTCATCATCGGCGAGCAGGCTCGTCTCGCAGACAGGCTCGCGAAGATCGCGGCCGACCGTGCTGCGAAAGAAAAGGCCGAGAAAGACAAAACCACGAAGGAGGCGAAGGCTGAGGCCGACTACGTGAAGGCTCTCGAGCTCGCTGCCTCGAAAGAAATCGTGGTCGAGAAACACTCGCGCTTCATCGCCCTTCTTCCGCTCGGCATCGGGCAGTTTCAGAACGACAACGTGGGCCTCGGAATTCTGTTCGCGACGACGGAGGGCGTCACGATCGTCTCGAGCATCGTCACGCAAGCGCTCGCGACCGACCTGAGAAACAAGGCCATCACGCAGCAAAACCCCGATCCGGCTTTGCCGACGAGCTCCCAGCTCAAGCTCAAGTCCGACGAGACCAACCGGCAGATCAATGCGCTGACGATCGCGAACAACGTGTCGCTCGCCGCCCTCGGCGTGGCGGCGGTGGCCGGAATCATCGAGGCCGAAGCGAGCTTCAAGCCGACGGTGACGACGAAGCGCGACCGTCCACTGCCGGCCAAGCCCAAGGTGACTCTGATCGGCGTTCCGGGCGCTCCTGATGCAACGGGAGTCGGATTGCGGATCAGATTCTGATGCGATGGCTCAGCGTGGTTTCTGGTAAGCGACCGCGTAGAAGCCCCCGAAGCGGCTGAGCGGCCCATCGGCGAGCATGCGCTCGGCCCTCCCGAGGAGGGCGCCGATCAGGGGGATTCGAAGCGCGAACGCGGCCGGGGTGACGATGCGAATGCCGCGCGCCGCGAGGAGCTTCGCCCCGTGCGGCATGCGCTTCGCGACGTCGGTCGGGGTATCGAAGCGCGTGAACACCGACGCCTCGTCGTAGGTCTTGCCGATGCGCTGAGCCCCCGCGATTCGCTTGGCCAAAGCGCGGACGCTGTGCGGATTGTAGAACTCGCCGATGACGACGCCGCCCGGCTTCACCACGCGGAACATCTCGTGGAGGGCGCGGTCGATGTCGGGAATGTGGGCGAGGACCTTGAACGAGCACGCGACGTCGAACGACGCATCGGGGAAGGGGAGGGAAGTCGCCGATCCGTGCTTCACCTCGAGCCCTCGTGCGCGGGCGTGCTCGAGCATGCCCTCCGAGAGGTCCATTCCGACGGCACGCTTCGCGAAGCCGCCGAAGCGCGCGAGCAAGAGGCCCGTGCCGCAGCCCACTTCGAGCAGATCTTTTCCATCGGCGAAGCGCCTCACGAGGTCGACCTCGAGATCGTCGATGAGATCGTGGTAGCCGCCGGGCTCGTTGCCGCCGCGACGAGCATCGTACCGCTTGGAGAACTCGTCGTAATAAGAGCGGGAGCGCTCGTCGGAGGGCGCAGCTTCGTCGTGCATCGCCCGGCCTTAGCGCACGCACGGTCGGCGCGCGAGCGTGGGTTTACTTGGCCCTCGAGGAGACGCGCTGATAGCGGCCTGAGAGTGCGTCGCGTCCACCTCGCTCTTTGGTTTCTCGCGGCGGCGTGCTGCGGGGCTCCGGCTCCTGCGCACGCCGATCACCTCCCCGGCCCAGAGAAAAAGACTCTCCCCGATTCGCCCGTGGAGCTCACCGGCGTCACGAGCCGGGTCGCTGCGACGCATCTCGACGATCTCGCCGGGACCTTCAAGAGCCTGCTCACGACCGCGATGTCGAATGCCGATTGGCACGGTGTCACGCGCGAACAGCATCTGCGCGTGACCGCAGCCGTCGAGACGTTGAAGTCGTCGCGTGATGGCGACGGCGCGCATTCCGAGTGCGTGGTCGAGGCTGCGCTCTTGGATCCGTCGGGCAAGCTCCTCGCGCTCGTTCATGGGCGAGGACGGGTCGATGGCGGCGCTCTCGTGCCCGCCGAGCGCGACGCTCTCGAGGCGGCCGCTGACCGCGCCGCGAAGGCGCTTCCCGAAGCGGCGCGGCGTTCTTCCCAGAAGTGACCGGCGCCCCTGGCGAGCGAGCCTTCCGCGCGCTACGACGAGCAACATGAAGCCCGGCGACCACCCCGACTTCTATCGATTCGCGCCGCCTCCCGGGACGTCTCGTGAGAGCACCATCGTCCTCGATGCGACCGGCGAGCTCTGGCACGACGGAGAGCGGGTCGAGCACGGCGCTCTTGCAAACGCGCTGCATCGCTGGATATCGGTGCACCCCGACGACGGCCGGTTCATCCTCACCAACGGCTACGACTGGTGCTACTTGGCGGTCGAAGACGTTCCCTACTTCGTGCTCGGGATCGTCGGCGGAGACTCGCCCGAGCTCACGTTGAGCGACGGGACGGTCGAGCCTCTCGACCCCGATTCCATCGTCGCTGACGAGAGGGGCGCGCTCTACACACGGGTGAAGGAGGGGCGCTTCTGGGCTCGCTTCGGCCGTCACGCGGAGAGCGACATCGGCGTCTACATCGCGGCCGACGAGCCTCCGCGTATCGTGGTCTCCGGTCAGGCCCATCCGATCGGACATCGCTGATCGAAGAGCCGGCGACGCTCACGATCGGTCTTCGCCGAGGCGCTTCAGTAATCGCATCAGTATCTGTATTGCCACAGCACGTCGATGCCCGTGCTCGGCTCCCGAGCGGCTCCAACGCCGGCTCCGACGGTCGACCGGAGCGACCAGTTGCGCAAGAAGTGCCAATCGAGAGAGACCTCGCCTTGTGCCCCGCCCTGGCCCGTCCCGGAGGCACTGCTCGTCGGTGCCGTCGGGACCGCTGCTTGGTTGTTGACCTGCGCACCGGTGAAGCCGAAGGTCAGCCCGTCGGTCGCGCGCCATTCGACCTTTCCGCGGAGCCCTCCGTCGGTGGCGCGATCGACCGTGAGGGTCACGTACCTCGAAGAGAGGAGCGAGTTCAGGGCTTGCGAGGCCACGCTGCCGCCCACGTCGGTCGCGAGCCCGGTCACGCTCTTGTCGCCAGCGGTCGGTGTGCCACCCGTGGGCGTGCTCGATAGATCGGTGCCGAACAAGAGCGTCGCGATGATGTCTTGTTTGGTGCGCGGCGGGTCGGAGCGAAAGCGGATCTTGTCGTCGGTGATCGGCTGGAGGTTGCCGATGTAATCGACGTAGACTCTGCCGCCATCGGGGCCTTCCCAGTGAGCGGTCAGGTTCACGTAGGGGTTGCCTGCTTGCTCTTCGCGTAGACGAACGAGACCGGTGTCGACCTCGAACTTCTTCTGACGGAGGACGACCGACCCCCGATCGAACAAGAGATCGCCGCTGACTTTGACGTCTTCGGCGAGCCTCACGCGGATGGGCGCCTCTTTGGCCGACTTCACTCGGGCGTCGAGACCCGAGCCGCTGATGTCGGCCCGCTCGATGTCGACGGTCAGCGAGTAGCGAAGAGCGTCTTTGGGTCTTGGCTGTTTCGGTGGTCCGAGAGGGTCGCTCAGCTCGATGGTCGCGTCGTCGCCGAGGTCTTGCACGTTGCGGCTCGACGAGCCGGGGAGGGCAAGTCGAACGATGGGGACGCGCGCGTGAACCGAGAGCTCTCCGGCATCATACGTCGCATCGTATTGGACCTGACCGCTCGCGGAGCCGACCGGAACCCCTTCGAACGTGATCGGGATCTCGTGGCCCTCGTCGATGGCGATGTCGCCAGTCGCGCCACGAAAGAGCAGGCCGTCGAAGCGGGCGAGCAGAGCGCCGTGTACGCGGCCGCTGATGCCCCCCGCCTCGATGTTCTCGATGCGTAAGATGCCTGCCGGATTCGCGATGATCGTGGCTTTGCCCCCACGGAGCTCTTGTCCGAACTGGGGAATGAACACCACGCCGTCACGAACCTTGAGCTGACCTTCGATGTGTCCTTGGTCGACGTCTCCGACCCGACCCCATTTCAATTGAGCGGCACCGTCGACGATTCCATCGAGCTTGCTCAGGTCGCCAGCGACGAGAGGGAAGGCCGCGCCGAGTCGGAGCTCCTTTGCGCTCATGGCGAGCCCACCGCCGCGCTCGCGGTCGAGCTCGGGGATGACGAGCCCCGCCCATCGAATTCCCGCATAGGCGAGGACTTGGAGACCTCCTCCGTCTTGGCCGTCGAGATCGACCTCGAAAGTGGCGTCGGCTTGTCCGCGTTCGTCAGCGGTCTTCGCCGCGTCGGCTTGACCGTGCTCGTCAGCGGTCGTCGCGGCGTCGGCTGCGCCCTCGTCGCTGGCAGAGGGCCGCGGAGCGATGTGGGCGATGACGCGGCCGTCGAAGTAGAGCTCACCGAGGCGAACGAATGGCGCAGTCAGATTGACGTCGAGCTTCGGATTCGCGTTGAGGCCGCTCATCGAGATCGTTCCCGTGACGGGGCCTGCGATGTCGCGATCGGAGAGCGCTGGAATGGCTCCGAGTGGGAGCTCGAAGAGCGACATGTACATGCCGCCGGTCCACGGGAGCGGCGCATCGCTCGGGTGGGTCAGCGCGTCGGCGGTCACGTCGATTCCGGCGTTGATGATCGCTACGGTCGTGCCTTCGTGGACGATGTGGGCCTCGGCTGCAGCCTTTCCGTCGTCGGCCTCGTAGGTTCCCGTGAGCTCGATATCGAGAGGCGGGGCCCAGCTCTCGGCGACTCCCATCGAGCTCTTGGGTGCGATACGAAACCCTTGGGCCGTCACGTAGGCGAAAGGAGCATCGACGGTCCCGTGCACCTCGGCGTCGACGCGAATGTCGCCGGAGAGAGCAGGGATCTGATCGCGGAGCGGAGCGGGGAGGGTGCGAAGCTCGGCAATCGATCGACGAGGAAAGGCGATGCTCGCGTCGAACGGCGAGGCGCGGAGTAGCGCGATCGTGCTCGGGCTCTTGAGATCGCTCGGCTTGCTCGAGCTCGCGACCAGCTTGGCGAGATCGAAGGTGATCCCGCCGGTGATCTCTCCGAGGATCGTTCCGTCGAACAACGTCAGGTGCGTGTCGGCGCGACCGGTTCTTCCGTCGAGCGATCCGCGAAGCTGACCGTCGATGAGGCGGCTCTCCCATGGCTCGCCACCCCCGAGCAACGAACGGGCGCCCACGAGCTCGAGCCCATGCGTTCGGACGTAGACATCTTCGAGCGACGGATAGGGATCGCCCTCGCGCCGGGCGACGTGGAGCCTCGTGGTCAAAAGCCCGCCGGCTTCGCTCACTGGCAGTCCGAAGGGGACGCGCTTGGTGAGGCAGCGGAGATTCCAGTTCTCGGCAGCGACGTCTGCGTCACCCACGAATCGCTTCCAAGTGTCGGTCGAAAGGAGAGGCCCTTCGAGCGTTCCTTTGCCGTTGGCGATGCGGACCTCGGCGATGGTGCCGTCGCATAGCTGGGCTTGCGCGAGGAGGCCTTCTTTCGCAGCGGCTTCACGCTCGGCGTCGGTAGCCGTCGACAAGAGCCGAACGTAACCGCTGGTCTCCACCGTCGGACCGTCGAACTTAACAGACAGACGCGCGGAGATGGCCCCCACGGAGAAGAGCTCGCCGTCTTCGAGCTCGACCTCGATGTGCCCTTTTCGGCCGGAGCCAGCCCGCTCGATGTCGATGTCGACGTTCGCGACACCCGCGAACGGGAGCGGCGAACCGACGAGCTTGCTGAGCTTGTCGAGATCGACGGCGTCACCGCGAAGCTTGCCTCGAAGATCGCCCCCGTCGACGACGAGTGAGCCCGCGATCATCCCGAGCCCTTCGCCCGACACGGAGACGCCCTCGGCGGCGAGCGCGCCGTCGCTGCCGACGCCGATGCGCGCCGCCTTGCCCTTTGCGACGACACCTTTCCGTTCGACCTTGAACGAGACGCCGGTTGCCGAACGCGAAGCGATGGCGAGGTGTCCGTCGGCGCTGATCTTTCCGAGTTCTGCGTCGTCGATGTGGAGCGCGACCTGTGGCGAGAGCACCGGTCCCCTCGCGTGCAGCACGACCTTGTCGAAGGGTTGACCCTGCGCGAGCACGTTGTCGAGAGACGCGTCGACGACGAGCTGCAAGTCGGCGAGCGGCCCGTCGAGTGTGCCGCTCACGCTCCCGCGCCCCGCCGAGACGGAAGCGACACGCAGCCCGGCGCCTCGGGCCTTCACAACGGCCTTGAGGTGTCCGCCCGCGAATTCGCCCTTCACTTCGGCCGATCCGGTGCCGGCAGCGATTCCACCGAGCCGTGGTGCTTGCTCGATTCCGTCACTCGTGGCTGCGACTCCGAACAAGATCTTTCCTGTCGACTCGATGACGAATCGCGCGTCGATCGGGATGCCGGGCTCGTGGATCGTGGCCGTCCCGAGCAGGTCGCCACGCACCAGATCGAGCACCATGTCGATCGCAGGGATCACGGTTCCGTCGGCGGTTGCGGCGAGCGTCGCGATCTCGAGCGAGACGCGCGGATCTTCTACGTCGAGCTTGGCAACGACGCGTCCTCGTGCGTTGACGCGTGCCTCCGGCAGCGTGGCGATGAAGTCTCTTGGATCAAGCTCGCTCGTCTCGAAGGAGAGCTCGAGCTTCGGCGCGGCTTCGGTCGTCAGCTGCCCCTGAGCCGAGACGACCCCGAGCCCGCCGCCTTGCGGCAGCTCGATTGTCGACTCGACCGCCAGGTCGGGGAAGTCTCCATCGACCTTCACAGTCGCGCTCACCTCGCGGGCGAGCGGCAGCTGCGGGATGATCGCGCGCGCTCCTTCGGGAGAGATCCTCGGGAGGAACGCGGAGCCCGAAAGATGGTTGCCGGTGATTTCGCAGCGCGCGGTCGTCGCGATCGCGCCGAGCGATCCGCTGAAGTCCATCCACATCGTCGTCGCCTCTGCGGGGCGCAGCACTCCATCTGCGTCGGTCACCGTCGCGCGTGCGACTCGCGCCGGGATCGTGTCGACCCGCAGGTGGTAGCTGGCGATCCCGTCGGCCACGGTCGGAAGATACGTTCGTTCGATGATCCCGGTCGGTTCGACGTCGACGCTCACGATGTCGTTCTCGACGGCGACCGATCCGACCAAGTGATTGATGTCGGCGTCGAGTGGCCGAGCGACGTTGCCGTTCACTTTCACGTGACCGAGCTCGATACGCGGCAGCTGCACGCTCACCGGTCGTGGCTTGGCGCCGGCAGTCGCAGGGCCGGAGTCGCGGAGCAAGAAAGCATCGGCGATCGATGGCACGACTGAGTCGTCTCCCTCAATCAGCGTGACGATCCCTTGCTCGATTTGAACCCTGGGAAGTCGAACCTCTACTGCGCCTTCGTTCGACCAAATCGACGAGAGCAACCGCGCCGCCGAGATCCGCGCGACGATTCCGTGAGCGGAGATGATCTCCCGACCTCTCGGATCCAAGACGCGAGCGTCTCGGATTCTCACCTCGCGAAGACTCACGCTGTCGATCTCGCCGACGATGATTTGGCCTCGGAAGAAGGTCGCCAATCCGCGCGTCGCGACGTTGCGGACCACGCGTCGAACGGGACGGGTATCGAGGTGCAGCAGCGCGCCACCGAGGAGGCTCGCAGCAAACACGACCGCCAACCCCAGCGCCGCCGCGATGCGTCCGGCTGCGCGCTTCAATCCGCCTTTCGGACGGAAGAGCATGCTCACGCGCTCTGGGATGTGGGACAGCCGCTCCTGCACTGAGGGGACAGCCTAGCAGCCCTTGAAAAACTCTCTCACGATGCTTCCCGTCGCTGCCGCACGAGCGAGGCAGAAAACCTGCTTTTCGGGCGACCGAGCTCGAAGCCGCGCCCGCGACTCGGCTTCGCTTCGATGCGCGTCACGCAGAAGCTTCGAGCTGGCGGAAGAGGGGCCCGAGCTCGGGTTTCGCGCGAAGCGGAGCGCAGAAGCGCGTGGCGATGTGCAGAAGCTCGGCTTCGAGCTCGTCGGCCCGCCGACCCATCTCCGCGATCTTCTGTTGAGAGCCCTCCGTGCGCTCCTCCATGTCTCTGTCGTGGGCCTCGAGGCCCGTTCGGAGCTCTTTGATTTGGTAGTCGAGGTCTTGGAGCTGGGCCTCGAGCTCTTGGGCCTGCTTCTCGGCGCCTTGCTCGTCGCGTCGAACCGTGAGCCACTCGTCGACGATCGACGCGAGCTCGCGGTAAGCGGCAGCGAGCTCGGGATGCGGTTCGAGAAATGCGCAGCGCCCCTCCCAAAAAATCGCGTTCCGATGAGACAGCTTGAGCTTGTCGGCCATTCCGACACGCTGCTCGCTGAGCGGCACGAGGCTCTGACGGAGCCGGCGTGCTTCTTCACGCATGCGTGACGCGTCGACGCTGAGCGTGTCCATCGCCTGTCCGAATCGAACCCGCCCCTCGCGGCCCTCGGCCTCGATGATCTCGAGCTTCTGCTGCTCCTCGAAGGCCGACGTACGAAGCTCGCCGACCTCGTTGACCTTGCCCTCGAGCTCTTTCAGCATGCGATCGAGATCGGCGGGTGGCGCGGCAGCGAACGCCTTGGTGAGCATCTGAGAGAAGAGCTTCGTGCGTTGCTCCCAGTTCTGCCCCTTCTGCGGGACGAGCTGCGTGCTCGGCGGGGGCGCGTCGAGATCAGGCTCACTCGGCATCGCCACGCCGAGCTCTTCGGCGATGCGGTTGAGTCGAGTCAGGACGGCCTGCGCATCGACCGGGCGGTCTAGAGGCGCCTTGGCCATCATCGAGAAGACGAGATCGTCGAGCGACTGCGGCAAGCTCTCGTCGCGCGCTTTGAGGTGGGGCGCGGGCTCCGAAATGTGCTTGACCAAGAGGGTCGGCGCATTCGGCGCTTCGAACGGTAGCCCGCCAGTGAGCATCTCGAAGAAGAGGACGCCCATCGAGTAGACATCGGCCGCTGGCCCCGCGTCGTGCGAGGTTCCTTGCTCGGGCGCCATGTACTCGGGAGTCCCGAAGATTTCGCCGATGCTCGTGAGTCGCGTGTCTTGTTTCGAACGCGCGATGCCGAAGTCGAGCAGCTTGACCAGATCGCCTTTCATGACGAAGACGTTCTCTGGCTTCAGATCACGATGGATGACCTCGAAATCGTGTGCGCGCGAGAGAGCGCGGACCATCTGCGCCGCGAGCTTCAAGAAGCGATCGACCTTCAGCTTTCCACGCGAGACCACCTGCGCGAGGCTCTGGCCCTCGAGCAGCTCCATGACGATGAACGAGGTTCCGTCTTCGGTCTCGCCCTGATCGAACACTTCGATGATGTTCGGATGGGCGAGCCTCTGTGCATGTTTCGCTTCGCGGCGGAACCGCTCTCGGACGGTGGGCTCTTTGGTCACCTCACCGTGGAGGATCTTGATGGCGCAGGGCCGGTCGACGAGCTTGTGTCGGGCCCTGTAGACCGTAGCCATCCCACCTTCGCCGAGGACGTCTTCGAGGACGTAGCGGCCGACCAGCGTCATTCCGATGCGCGGATCAGGGAGCGCTTCGAGCGTTTGCCCATCCAAGAAGCAGAAGGCGCTCTCGTGGGGGTAGCGCTGTTTGCACTGCGGGCAGACCTTCATGGGGCTCGTCGTCCTGTCTCGGCAGGCGCCCGAGGGGGGCACTCCGTCGAGCGCCCCCAATCTACGAGCGTACGAGTCCCCGGGTCAATGTGCTCGACGTGGAGCCCGCTGGGTCGTCGACGCTCAGAAGAGCTGCGAGATCTTCTTCAATAGACCGCCCCCACCCAAGACGATTCGCACCACCCTGCGAGCGATGGCCAAGCTCTTGTCGGTGTAGGGGAACCAGAGCGGATCGTTCGACGTCGCGATGCGGTCGACGCTCACGTGACGTACGTCGCACATGTCTCGGAGCGCTTCGTCTCCCATGACGCGGCCGAAGCCGCTCTGCTTGATTCCTCCGAAGGGGGCCTCGGGGCAGCCCCCGTTCGACAGCACGTCGTTCACGCAGATGCTGCCTGCTTCGACGCGCGCCGCGAGCTTGTGCGCCTCGACGCGATCTTTCGAGAACACGTAAGCGTTGAGACCGAGATGCGATTGGTTGGCGAGCCTGAGCGCTTCTTCATCGCTGTCGACCTGCATGATGGGGACGATGGGTCCGAAGATCTCGTCCGTCATGACGGTCATCGTGTGGTTGCAACCCGCGAGCACGGTCGGCTCGAAGAACTGCCCTGGCCCCGGGCGTCTCTTTCCTCCCGTGCAGAGGCGAGCGCCCTTCGAGACGGCGTCGGCGATGTGGGCCTCGGCGATGTCGATCTGCTTCGGGAAGATGATGGCACCGACGTCGACCGATCCCAGCGAAGGATCACCTTGTTTCAGCTCGCGCGTGAGCGCCGTGATGCGCTCGACGAACCTGTCGTGGACCGCCTTGTGGGCGTACACACGCTCGACCGAGATGCAGATCTGACCGGCGTTCGAGAAGCCTCCGAAGACCGCTCCCCGCGCGGCCCGCTCGACGTCGGCGTCTTCGCACACGATGAGCGGCGCCTTGCCGCCGAGCTCCATGACGCACGGGATGAGCCGCTCGCCGCACGCCGCGGCGACGCGTCTCCCGGTGGCCACGCCGCCGGTGAACACGAGAAACTGGATCCCTGCGTCGATGAGGGCGGTGCCGGTCGGTCCGTACCCGGTGACGACTTGAAAGAGATCTTCTGGGAGCCCGGCCTGATCCCAGACGTCTTTGGCCCGCATCATCGTGAGTGGTGTGACCTCGCTAGGCTTGATGACGACTGCGTTTCCGGCGATGAGCGCGAGAACGGCGTCGCGGAGAGGGAGCTGGAACGGGTAGTTCCAGGGGGAGATGACACCGACCACGCCGCGCGGCGCGTAGTGGAGAAAGCTTCTCCGGTGCTTCATCAACGTGAGCGGGATTTCCCTCGGAGCGAGGAGCTTCGGCGCGTGTTTCACGAAGTACGTCGCGAGACTCGCGACGACCGCCACTTCGTGCAAGAGCGCTTCGTGGCGAGGTTTGCCCGTCTCGCGAGAGATGAGGTCGGTGAGCTCTTCTTCACGATCGACAATCGCGTCGCGGAAGCGAAGGATGCGCGCGCAGCGCTCCTCGATCGGCAGCGCTCCCCACGAAAGCTGCGCCCTGCGGGCCCGCTCGACGTGAGCACGTACTTCGACGGCGCCCATGTTCGAAACGTCACCGAGGAGATCGCCCGAGGCAGGCGCGTAGCTGCGGATCCGGTCTTCCGCGCGCCCGTTCGGCTTCGTCACATTTTCATTCGTCGAGAGCTGTCCCATTGAATCCCTCCCCAGAATCGGTTTCGACCCAAACGATAGGACGGCGTCCGGCCGAGCGCACGTCTGAATCGAGCGTCCATCTGACACTCCGGAACAGCCGCGCCAGGCGATTGATTCGTGCACGAATCGGAATGGCACGATTGGTCGTCGTCCCACCTTCCCGAAGCGCCCCGATCCTGTGATTCTCCTACTCCATGGTGATTTCCGACGAGCTCGCGCGTGTGGCGCGTCAGCTCCACCCCAATCCTCACGCGCTCCTCGGGCCTCACGTCGAAGACGAGAAGAACGTCGTGCGGGCGATTCGTACGGCGTCCACGGCGGTACGGTTTATCCTGCGCGACGGCCGCGCGTTTCCGGCGCGCCTGATTCACGAGGGCGGACTCTACGAAGCCTCGACGCCGGAGCTCCTCGGCGCCGACTACGAAGTGGAGACGACCCTTTCCGACGGGCGCGTCGAGGTCACACGCGACCCGTATGCGTTCCAGAGCCCGACCATCGGGCAGCTCGACATGCACCTCTTCGCCGAGGGCAAGCACTACGAGATCCACGAGCATCTCGGCGCCCACGAGCGCGAGCACGAAGGGGTGCTGGGTACGAGCTTCGCGGTCTGGGCACCCAACGCACTCGGTGTCCGGGTCGTCGGCGACTTCAACGATTGGAACGGCAAGGCCTCGGCGATGCGAAAGCTCGACGCGGGGATTTGGGAGATCTTTCTCCCGGCCGTCGGTGAGGGGGCGCTCTACAAGTTCGAGATTCGAACCGCACGCGCGACCTTCGACAAGTCCGATCCGTTCGGTCGAGCCATGGAGGTTCGGCCTGGGACGGCGTCGCGCGTGACTCGGTCGAATTACGTGTGGCGCGACGAGAGCTTCATGGAAACGAGGCGAGAGACCAAGCTCTCCACGCGCCCCATGAGTATCTACGAGGTGCATCTGCAATCATGGCGCAAGAAGCCTGTCGATGTGAATGCATCACGTGGCGATCTGGTGACCTCGTCGGACCCGACGACACGGTGGCTCACGTACCGAGAGCTGGCCGACGAGCTCGTCGACTACGTCGCCGAGATGGGCTTCACGCACGTCGAGCTCTTGCCGGTCATGGAGCATCCGTACGACGGCTCTTGGGGTTACCAAGTCAGCGGCTACTTCGCGCCGACGAGCCGCCTCGGGACGCCCGACGACCTTCGTCACCTCATCGACAGGTTTCACGAGCGAGGCATCGGTGTGATCCTCGATTGGGTCCCGGCCCATTTCCCGAAAGACGCCGGAGCTCTCGGTCGTTTCGACGGTGTGGCCCTCTTCGAGCACCCCGACCCGCGGCGAGGCGAGCATCAGCACTGGGACACGTTCATCTTCGACTACGAGAAGAACGAGGTCCGCAACTTCCTCGTGGCGAGCGCGCTCTATTGGCTCGCAGACTTTCATGCAGACGGCCTCCGCGTCGATGCCGTCGCGAGCATGCTGTACCTCGACTACTCGTCGGGCCCGCACGGCGACTGGCTTCCGAACAAGTACGGAGGCAACGAGAATCTCGAGGCCGTCGCGCTCCTTCGTGAGCTCACCGACCGCGTCCACGAGCGATTTCCGGGTGCGCTCATCGCTGCCGAAGAATCGACCACGTGGCCCGGTGTCACGCGCCCGACCTACGCCGGCGGGCTCGGATTCGACATTAAGTGGAACATGGGTTGGATGCACGACACGCTCAAATACTTCGCGCTCGATCCGATCTTTCGCGCGTTCCACCACCAGCTCCTGACGTTCGGAATCATGTACGCCTACAGCGAGCGGTTCCTCTTGCCGCTGTCGCACGACGAGGTCGTCCACCTCAAGCACTCGCTCTTCGGCAAGATGGTCGGAGACCCGTGGCAGGCGCGAGCGAGTCTGCGGGCCCTCTACGGCTACATGTGGGCGCACCCCGGCAAAAAGCTTCTCTTCATGGGCGGCGAGCTCGGCCAAAAGACGGAATGGAGCTTTGAACGAGGGCTCGACTGGCACGTGCTCGCCGAGGGGCACCACGGCATTCAGAGGCTCGTGCGCGATCTGAACCTGTTCTACAAGGCGACCCCGGCACTCTTCGAGCTCGACGACGATGCGAGTGGATTTCGTTGGATCGACGCGAACGACGCCGCCCAAAGCGTCTCCTCGTTCGTCCGCTATCCGGAGAGCAAGCTCGAGAGTCGCCGCACCGGACGGCACGTCGTCTTCGTCGGCAACTTCACCCCGGTCGTCCGCAGCGGTTACCGCTTGGGTGTTCCGCGCGCCTGCGCGTACCGCGAGGCGCTCAACTCCGACTCGCAGGTTTACGGGGGATCGAAGGTCGGCAACATGGGCTACGTGCCGTTCCAGAATGTGCCGTCCCACGGATTCGACCAATCGATCGTGCTCGAGCTGCCGCCATTGTCGACCCTTCTTCTCGTCCCGGAAGACGACGACGAGCTTACGGCGAAGGAGATCGAACAGGAGCGCGAATCGCTCGTGCTCTTGCGGGCTGCCAAAGAGGAGCGTCTCGCGAGGCTCGAGCTGGCAGCCGAGCGCGGTGAGCCCGACGACTCGAAGACCCGAGACCGACTAGCGCACTAGAGCACCCACCACGCAATCGCGAGGTCGGTCGAGCCGCGATCGACGAAGAAGCGCTCTCGAGATGCGTTCCTGATACAACTCCGACGTGGCTCCCGAGGTTGCCTATGCCGTTCACACCAAGACGTGCACCTACCTCCTCGACGAGCAGGGGGTGTGTCACTGGATCATCTCTCCCACCGGGATGGTTCCTGCCGACATCCGTCAATGCATCGGCGCCCAGTTCGTCGCGTGCCTCGATCTGACACAGGAAGGCGGCCTCGCCGGAGAGCTCTTGCTCGGGGCAGCGGCTTTGTTCGTGAAACGCGACGCGTCCACCGGTCGCTTTCAGCTCCTTCGCACCGGGATGATCTTCCAGGTGGAAACCAAACAAGGCGCCGATACGAACGAGCTCGGTGCAATCAGCCGGGGTGGAGACACCACACCGCCGCCTTCGGGTTTCGATCGGCCGGCTTCGCTACGAGAGCTATCGCGTCAGGTGCTCGACGTCTCCGAGTCGACGGTCACGCTGACGCTGCCGTTGTTCCGGCCCGAAGCCCAGCGAGGGCGTTCGAAGCTGCCACCGCCGCCGCCGAGTCCCCCACCGACCCTCCCCGAAGACGCGCGGCCGACGCTCAAGGGCGCGCGTCGAATGCGTTCACGATAAGGTCCGCCTACTCATGAGCGCGCGGCTGGCGTCGCCGTCGAACGATGGACGCCCCGTGCCCATCCGCCGGTCGCCGAGCGTGGCGACCTCACGGGCGGCCCAAAAGAGCGAATCGCACGGTATTGCCGCCGGTTTTTGTGTACTAATCGCTCCACCATGACGGAAGCGCACCAGCAGCAACGCTACCGAGTCATCGATCGACTCGCTTCGGGTGGCATGGCCGAGGTGTTCGTCGCCGAGAGCGCCGGGATCGAGGGCTTCAAGAAGCGCGTTGCCATCAAACGCGTTTTGCCGCATCTCAGCGAGAAGAAGCGGTTCATCTCGATGTTTCTCGACGAGGCGCGCCTCTCGGCTCACCTCTCGCACTCGAACTGCGTGCAGACGTTCGACATCGGAGTCGGCGACAACGCCTACTTCATCGTCATGGAGTTCGTCGACGGCGCCGATCTGAAGGCCGTCGCCGACTACATTCGTAATAGCGGAAAACCGTTTCCGGTCGAGATCGCGGTCTTGATCGCGGTGCGCATCTGCGAAGGGCTCACGTACGCGCACGAGCTCGTAGGGTCCGACGATCAGCCGCTCCACATCGTCCATCGCGACATGTCTCCGCCGAACATTCTCATCACCAAGTTCGGTGAAGTGAAGATCGTGGACTTCGGTCTCGCGAAGGCGTCGAGCCAGCTCGAGAAGAGCGAGCCCGGAATCATCAAAGGCAAGTTCAGCTACCTGTCACCCGAGGCGGCGCTCGGTGAGGAGGTCGACCATCGCACCGACATTTTCGCGGTCGGGATCATCCTTTGGGAGCTGCTCGCCGGGAGGCGGCTCTTCTTAGGCGACACCGATTTTGCAACCGTGAAGCAGGTGCAGCAGGCCAACATTCCGGCGCTCGCCGGTACGCGCAAAGACGTCTCCGACGAGCTCGACCGAATCATGCGTCGGGCGCTCGCGAAAGACATCAACGCTCGTTACGACTCCGCGCGAGATCTCGGTCGCGATCTCACGAGCTTTCTCTACAAGTACGCCAAGCCCGTCAGCTCGTTCGACATCGCCGAGCTCGTTCGTGGCGCGATGTCCGTCCGCAAGAAGACGACGCCGAACAAGGCGAGCATCATCGACAAGCTCATCGAGGAGGCGCTCTTCGAGTTCACCTCGCTCCAAGACAACAAGGGTGCTCCGCAGACGACCGCGCCGGCCAAGTCCGACGAGCCGCTCAAGCTCGGCTTCGAAGACATCGGCGGCTGGGCCGACGAGATGAGCTCGGTGCCGCCAAAGCCCACGCGCGAAGAAATCAACCTTCGCCAGACGATCAGCGGCATCCAAATAGGAAACCTGTCGGCGCTCGAAGACGGCGGCGGATCGCCCGAGCCATCCGGAGTCGAACACGATTCCGATTCGTCGGGAGGAGCTCTGTCCGAAGCGCCAGGACCTCTTTCCGGATCAGGGCAGCGTCCCTCGGTTCCCCAGGTTCCGAGCTACCTGGCGAGTGGAAGCGCGGGAGGACCCATCTCGGGGCCACGCTCTGGTCGTGCCCCCGTCAAGTCGGGTGGAGGCGGCGCCATGAAGGCCGTGCTGCTCGTGGTCATCATCGCGGCGCTTGCGGTAGGCGGCGCGTGGTTCGCAGGGCTCATCCCGCACTGAGAGCGCGAGCTCGTCTGGGCGCATCCGACGTCCGAGTGGCTCGGGGATCGGCTTCGATACGAAAGCACGACACGAAAAAGCCGCCCTCGAAGAGGACGGCTTTCGCGATTTCACCGCTCGCCCGGACCAGCTCGTCAAGCCATGGGTCTGGACGAGCGGCGTCTGGACGAGCGGCGTCGGGAGGTGTGGCGCGCTCTCAGTGACCCATCGCCTTCGAAGCTTCGGTCATGTTTTTCTGGAAGCTCTCGTTCGTCGCGCACTTGGAGGCGACAGCGATGGTCGTGCCCATCATCTTCTCCATGCGTGCCTTGTACTTCTCTTCGAACTTCTTCTTTTCTTCGCCCTCGAGCTTGTTGGCGGAGAGCTCTTTGAAATCGGCGTCGTGCGCCTTGGTGAACTCGAGCGCAGCTTTACCAGCCTTGTCACAGTCACCCTGGTTGTCTTCGAGAACCTTCGCGTATTGCTCCATCAGGTCGACGGCGCGTTCTTCTTTGCTCTTGCAGCCAGCGATGGCCACGATGGCGAACAGGGCGAGACAGGCGTGCTTCATCATACGTCCTCCGTGTCGTTCTTTCAGCCGAGGGGTGGCACGAGGCCAACGTTGCGGCCCAGATACGGCGGGCTGCTCGCCGACCTTCCCTCCCCCGAACGCTCGACCCAGTCTCGGCCTTTCGTGTTCGGTGGAGGATTGTGCATACAGTCGAACCCCGATTCTGCGCGGCTGCTGTGACGGCCTGACGCGGAAACGGGGGCATTTCAAAAGCTCTCAGCTACCGGTGCCGCTCTCGGCGGCCGCGGGCACATCTTTCTCGTCTTCGTCTTCGTCGTGGCCTTCGCTCGTGTGCTTCTCGGCAAGCTCTCGCTCGATTCGGGCCATGGCCTCGTCGCGCTGTGCTTGCTCCTTGTCGACCTCGGCCGCTCGACCCTTTTGACGGGCTTTCTCGGCGGCTGCGCGAGCGTTCGCGACCTTCTGCATGACACCCGGCTTGGGGGCCACGAGCAGGGTCATCGTCCGCTGCTCCATGGCAGGACGCACCTCGATGTTGGCGATCTCGTCGAGCTTCGACACGATCCATTCGAGCTGTTGCTGCGCGACTTGCGGGTGGGTGATCTCGCGGCCGCGGAAGCGCACCGTGAACTTCACCTTGTGACCGGCTTCGAGGAAGTGCTGCGCGGCGCGGGTCTTGAAATCGAGATCGTGATCGTCGGTCTTCGGCCGAAGCTTGATCTCCTTGATTTCGACGACGCTCTGCTTGCGGCGGGCCTCAGCGGCCTTCTTCTTCTCGTCGTACTTGTACTTGCCGTAGTCGAGAATCTTGCAGACGGGCGGCTCGGCCTTCGGGTTGACCTCGACGAGATCGAGGCCTTTCTCCTGGGCACGGCGGAGCGCTTCATGCGTCGGCATGATGCCGAGCATCTCGCCATCGTCACCGATGACGCGGACTTCCGGCACGCGGATGCGCTGATTGATGCGGATTTGGGGTCCACGCTGGGCTTGACGAGGGTCGAAACGTCTCATCGACATGTGCTGGCTACTTCTCCTCTGGGCTCGGGGTGCGGTACCCCGATGATTTGTGGCGACCGCGTGCTGGGCTTCAGGCGCGATCTCAAAAGGCCCCCGGCTTGAGGGATACCCCGAGCCGACGGCATGAGAAACGATTGTTCAGGGCGACGCAAGACTCGTCGAGCGGCCTTCGGCCGAAGCCTCGTCGGCTGCGGGGGACGACGCTGCCGAGGCGCCGTCGCCCGGGCGCCGCGTTCGCGGAGACTTCGCCTCGGCCACGACGAGGTCTGCGAATGCGTCGAGCGGCATGGGACCGATGTCTTTGTTCAAGTCGCGCGACCTCGGAGCGACGTTGCGTGCCTCCGACTCTTTGTCACCGACCACGACGACGTAGGGGACTCGCGTGAGGCGCGCCGCCCGGATTTTGGCCCCGAGCTTGTCGGCGCTGATGTCTGCGCGCGCTCGGATGCCGCGCTCACGTAGGACCCGAACGACCTCGAGCGCATAGACGGTTTGCTTCTCGCTCACCGTGACGACGACGGCCTGTTCTGGCGCGAGCCAGACGGGGAACGCCCCGCCGACATGCTCGATGAGCACCGAGAGAAAGCGCTCGAGCGACCCGAGAATCGCTCGGTGAAGCATCACCGGTCGATGCGCGGCGCCGTCGGACCCGATGAAGTCGAGATCGAACCGGTCGGGAAGCGCGTAGTCGACCTGAATCGTTCCGAGCTGCCACGAGCGCTTCAGCGCGTCGTGAATGTGAAATTCGAGCTTGGGCCCGTAAAAAGCACCTTCGCCCTCGGCGACCTCGAAGGCCAAGCCCTTCTTGTTGAGCGCGTCGGCCAGCGCTTTCTCCGCCAGGTCCCATTGCTCGTCGGAACCGATTCGCTTGTCGGGTCGCGTCGCGAGCTTGATGTCGACGCGCTCGAATTTGAACGCGGCGTAAACCTCATAGAGCAAATCGATGAAGCCTGCGATCTCCTGCTCGATCTGATCGGGGCGGCAGAAGATGTGAGCGTCGTCTTGGCAAAAGCTTCGAACGCGCGCGAGCCCGTGGACGACGCCGCCGCGCTCGTAGCGATGAAGCCGGCCGAAGTCGGCCACACGCCAAGGCAGCTCGCGGTAGCTCCGCCGTCGATGCCCGAAGATGAGGCAATGGCTCGGGCAATTCATCGGCTTCAGGCCGAGGCGCTCGATCTCGGCGAGCCTTTCGACGACGGCGTGATCGCGAACGCGATCCGCGTCTTCGTAGCTCTCGCCCTCGGCCTTGTTCACGCCGATGCTGAGCGAGAGCTTCGTCTCGTCGAGCTGATCTGCCGTCATCGGCAGGTACATGTTCTCTCGATAGTTCGGCAGGTGGCCGCTCGTCTCGAAGAGCTTCTTGTCGAAGACCTGGGGAGTGATGACCTCTTCGTAGCCGTAATCGACGTAGAGCTCTCGCATGTATGCGCAGAGGGCGTTGTAGACGAACGCGCCGCGCGGCAAGAGAAACGGCATCGCCGGCGCGTACTCGTGGAACATGAAGAGCTCGAGCTCTTTGCCGAGCTTTCGATGGTCGCGGTCTTTGGCTTCTTCGAGCAGCTTCAGGTGCTCTTCGAGCTCTTTCTGCGAGGCGAACGCCGTCCCGTAGATGCGCTGGAGCATCGGGTTGCGCTCGTCACCACGCCAATACGCGCCCGCGACGCTCGTCAGCTTGATCGCGCCGATGTTGCGCGTCGAAGGAACGTGCGGCCCTTCACAGAGGTCCATCCACTGACCCGCGTCTTGACCGGGCGCGGATCCATCGATGGATCCATGCCTGTAGAGCGAGATCTCGGCGTCGGCCGGAAGCCTGTCGACGTGCTCCGCTTTGTACGTCTCGCCCATCGAGAGAAAGATCTTCTTGGCGTCGTCGCGCGACACGACCTCGCGGCGGAACAGCTTCCGCGCTTTGACGATCTCTTTCATCTTCGCCTCGATCTGCGCGAGGTCTTCTTCGTTGAACGTCCCTTTCGGGCTGTCGAAGTCGTAGTAGAAGCCGGCGTCCGTCGACGGGCCGAACGTCACCTTCGTCCCTGGGAACAACCTCTGAACCGCATCGGCCATCACATGGGCCGTCGAGTGCCGGATGATCGAGAGCCCGTCTGGATCGCTTGAACGAACGAGCTTGATCTGCGTCGGATCGCTCGGGACCTCGATGGGCGTGTGCACGTCGACGAGCTTGCCCGCGACGCGAGCGCCCACGACTTGCGGATCTTTCTTCAGGTCTTCGCCGAGGACCTCGGCGAGCGTCTTCTTCGTGTTGTCAGCCATGGTTGGGGAGAGACGGTCGACAGACCGCGCTCCGGACGAGCCTTAGTCGCGTGGCCGCTCCCTCGCAACGCTCCTTGTCCCCGCGCGACTCTCTGATTCGTTTCGCGTCGTCGATTCGGCGCTCGACCGCGACAGGACGCCTCATGGGGCTCGCTCTGGTCCGCTGGGCGAACTCGGGTGTGAGCGCGTGTGCGGGTTAGCGGGCGAGAGGGGCAGGCGTCGGAGACGCTCGGACCGACTTCTGCCACTGCCCTATTGCCCAGCTCGAATGTGTCGTCCTCCGGAGCAACTTCACTGCGATCCAGGAGGAGACCGACATGCGAAGCGTCCTGACTCTGATGACTCTGTCCGCCCTGCCGTGTGCGTTGGGCTGTATCTCGATCAACATCGCTGGCCAAGATGGCGCGACAGTGGGTGCCACCGTGGGCGCGACCGTCGGCTCGGGCGGAGCATCTTCGACCTCCAGCTCCTCGGGGTCGACCGGGGGGGGTGGCACGGGCGGCATTGGCGGAGCCGGAGGCGCGGGTGGTGCGGGCGGAGCGGGCGGAGGCGTCGTGGTCAACATCAACGACAGTTGCCCGGGTGGCCTCGTGACCGTCACCGTGGGCAACACGGTCAGCATCTCGGGCACCACGATCGACGCGCACGACGACTTCAAGACCTTCTGCGCAGACGCCGACTCGACGACCAGCGCGCCAGACGTCGTCTACCAACTCGCCTTTCCGTCGGCCTGCACCATGACCCTGGCTCTCCATCAAGAATCGGCATTCCAAGGCGCAATGTCGTTTCGTTCGCTCTGCGGAACCGAGGGCGACTGCGTGGGTGCAACCCCGTCCGGGCCGATGCTGAAGAAGGCCGTTCCGTCGGGCTTCTATTCGCTCGTCGTCGACGGAGCGAACCACACGAGCGGCCTCTTCAGTCTCGATGTGACGTGCGATTCTCCGCAGTGCGGTGACGGCGTCATCAACGCCGATGAAGAGTGCGACGGCGGCCCGGGCGTCATCCCGAACGACGGCTGCGGCGACCCGGGAACCGTGGGTGCTTGCAAGATCGAGAAGACCGTCGCAGCAGACACCTGTGCGACCGTCGCGCCGGTCGCGATCGGCGCCGGAGGCCATCTGCTCCTGCCGGCCACGCCGCCTCCCTACAACAGCATCGGCGCCCACGACGACTACCACAGCGCCGATTCGAGCTGCACGCCGACCCCGGCGGTCGATCAAGTTTTCGGTTTCGTACCGAGCGCCGACGGGGTCTTGACGATCACGGTCGGCAACGACGAGCTCGGTCAGGCCTTGTGTCTCCAGGATCCGACCCCGGCCGGCTGCTGGAATCACACGCTCTACCTCCGTGAGGCGACCTGCGAAACTGGAGCCGAGATCATGTGCTCTTATCCTGACTACGTGACCGACAACGGCGTGAACAGCGTGACGGCGACCGTGACCGCCGGTGTTCCCTATTATCTATTCGTCGATGGCGCAGACATGACCGAATACGATTCGGGGCCGTACTTCTTGGACGTGACTCTCCAGTAGTCGAACGTCGCGTCGACTTCGCGAACGCTTCGCCTCCCTGTCCGCCTCCCGAGAATTCGTCGGGAGGTCGGCGGCAGACTGCTAGGCTCCGGCGATGCATTCGTCATCGAAGTCTGCCGGCGAGCTGGCCGAAATTACGAATCGTACGATTGCCCATTACGACGCGTCGGCCGAGGCGTTCTTCGAGGGGACGCGAGATCACGACGTCTCGCAGAACCATCGCGCATTCCTCGAGCATATCTCCGCGAGCCCGCCGTACGTCATTCTCGACTTCGGCTGTGGCCCCGGCCGTGACCTGCGCCATTTTCGAACGCTCGGGCACGAGGCAGTTGGAGTCGATGGGTCGGCGCGTTTCGTCGAAATGGCACGGCTCTACGCGGGCACCGAGGTGCTTCAGCAAGACTTCGTCGCGCTCGATCTTCCTAGGGCGCGCTTCGACGGCGTCTTCGCGAACGCGTCTCTGTTCCATGTGCCGGGGAGCCAGATTTCGCGCGTTCTCGGTGAGCTTAGGGTCGCGTTGAAGCCGGGTGGGGTGCTCTTCAGCTCCAATCCCCGTGGCGAGAATCGTGAGGGTTGGTCGGGCGACCGATATGGCTGCTTCTACGATTGGGAGCAATGGAGACACCTCGTCTCGTCGGCCGGCTTCGAAGAGATCGATCACTACTACCGACCTCGAGGCGCTCCTCGCGCGGAGCAGCCGTGGCTCGCGTCGGTATGGCGCGTAAAAGACGAGAGCCGTCGAGGGCCCATCCCGCCTCCGGGAATTTGATTCGGCCGCGTCATTTGCTCGACGCCGAGGGGGCAGGGGTCGATTCGCGGTTGCGAGCTTAGGGCCGGCAGGCTTTTAGGTCGCTGACTTCTTGCGCAACGTCCGGGAGTGATGGTGCGAAGCGACTCTTTGGCGTCAGGGGATCGCGCTCAATCGTTCGAACCGAATCGCCGTGAGCTTGCGCGTCGCCAGGAGCGTGTCGACGCGATGAATCTCACCTCGCGCGTCGAACGAAAACAAGACGACGCTTCGGGGCGCGTATTTCGACGGGCTCGTCGACCACTTGCAATCAGAGCGAACGTGCCTCCCACGCGACGGAGCGCGAACGCGTCGGGAGCGCTTCGTCGCTTCATCAGACCGAGGAAGAGCCGCGCCACCCTGGCTCGACCGCGGACAGGCTTCGGGTTGGCGTTATACTCGCCTCCGGCATCGGCGACCGACACGACGTGCTCGGCGAGCACCGATTCGATCGCTGCCGTGTCGCCTCGGACGAGCCCGTCGACGAATCGCGCCAGCGCCGCGTGCTGGGCCTCGCTCGCAGGCTGGCTGGCGCGTGCCTGGTGGTAGGCCGCCATTGCTTTTCGGGCCCGGTGGAGGGTGACCTTCACGTTCGCGTCGCTCATTCGAAGCGCCCGTCCCGCCTCTTCGGTCGAGTAGTCGAGGACGTCGCGAAGCACGAGGATTGCGCGTTGTGACGGAGTGAGCGCCTCGAGCGCGACGAGGAACGCGAACGACACGCTCTCGACGAGATCGTAGCGCGCCTCGGTGCCTCGATCTCCCGACACTTCGGCCGCACCGATCGCGTCTTCTTCGACCGCCGAAGGGAGCCAAGTGCCTGGATAGCCTCGACGCCTGCGCCTTCGGAGCGCGTCGCGCGAAAGGTTCAAAGCGATCGTGACGAGCAGCGGTGCGAGGGGGCTCTCGACGTCTCGGGGTGGATGCGAGAGCGCCCGAACGAAGGTCTCTTGCACCAGATCGTCGGCGTCGGCAGCGCAGCCGGTCATGCGAAAGCAGAGTCTCCACAGCCGAGGACGATGAGGTTCGAGGAGCATGGGATCTCGGGGGCCGCCGACTATGCCGCATCCTCGAGGGCCAGCGCTCCGACGAGCTTCGCACATTCTTCCGCGCTGGCGACGGCAGCGTCTGCGAGCTGTCCCCGCCCGCCCACCCAATCGCCCGCGACGAACAGTCCGGCGACCTCGGGCACGGTCGCCGGGGGTCGCGCGGAGAGACCTCCCACTCCGACGATGGCGTTCGAGACCGTCATGTGCGGCAGATAGCGAGCATGCGTGACGCGGTCGGTGAGCCCCGGCATCACGAGCTCGGCGAGCTGCTCGAGCTCGACACGTGTCGCGTCGCTCGTCCCGGCGTCGTCGGGGGCGAGATATTTCGCGACGTGGATCACCGCCCCGGGAGAAGGAGCCAGCTCGGCAACGCGCGAGTGGACCGAGAAGTAGACGGGGCGATCGATCCCCAGACAGAACTGGGGCGCACGCGGCGGCAACGAGCTGAGCACGAGATCGAGGCACGCGGCGCGCACGGGGACGAGGGTCCGTGCGGCTCTCTCGAGGGTCACGCTCTCCGGGGCCAGCGCAGCGGCTTCCGACGGCCCGATGGCCAGAATCACTGCGTCAGCGTCCAATCGCACGTCGTCGTCCACGATCACTCCCGCGACCCGTCCGCTCGGGCGTTTCAAGGACCTGACGCGGCCTTTCACGCGCCGTACACCAAGCTCGTTCGCGCGCGCTTCGAGGGCGTCGACGAGAGATTGCCACCCACCGTCTAGATAAAGACGCCCGCCATCGCGCACACGAGCTGATCGATCGCCGCGCGCGCGCCGCTCAGCTCAGGGGCGTTCGCATAGCAGCTCACTCTGAAAGCGGCCTCCACCCACTCGCGAGCCCTCCCGGTCAGGCCGAGCTCGTCGAGCATCTTCGCGACCGTGAGCCCCTCGAACCGACCCTTCGCGCCCGACGACAAGAGCGAGAGCCCTCGCGCTGCATCGATCTTTTCGCCGAGCCTCAATAGGTCGGTCGTGAGCAGCGAGACCGCCCCGACAGGGAGGGTGTGGAGCTCTCCGCCGGCCAGCGCCGTCGAGCCCGACGTCGGAGGGAGCTTGCCGACAATCGGAATGGCGAGATCGCGAAGTACCCTCTGCGCGTGACCTTTCGCGTAGAGCGCATGCGGTCCCATGTTCAACCGAGCGCCACCGACGTCGTTCGTTTGCGCTCTTCCGCCGAGCTGACGAGCCTTCTCTACCAGGGTGACCGTGGCTCCGTCTCGCGCGAGGAGCGTCGCCGCGACGAGGCCCGCGAGTCCGCCCCCGACCACTACGACCGCGCTGTCTTTTCGATTGTTCGAGCTCATTCGTGACCTCCGATCGACAGCACGAACGATCGCTTCGAAAGGTTACGACGAGGAGCACTTTTCGCACACGAGGCTCTCGGCCGGTCGCTCTTCACGGGTTCGAAGCGAGCCTGGAATCGGCTACCCTCGCGCCCATGCAAGACACGGTCGTCATCGAAACCAGCCTCGGTTCCTTCACCATCGCACTCGACGCCGCTCGTGCTCCCCAGACGGTGGAAAACTTTCTCCGTTACGTCGACGACGGTCACTACGGCGGAACGATCTTCCATCGCGTCATCGACGGATTCATGATCCAAGGCGGCGGCTACGACGCGGCCTACCAGAAGAAGCCGGTGCGCTCTCCCGTCGTCAACGAGGCCGACAACGGCGTGCTCAACACGCGTGGAACGGTCGCGATGGCGCGAACGAGCGAGCCCAACTCGGCCACGGCTCAGTTCTTCGTCAACGTCTCTGACAACGTGTCTCTCGATCACAAAGGCAAGGCGGAGCGTGACTGGGGCTACGCCGTCTTTGGCAAGGTCGTCGACGGAATGGACGTCGTCGATCGCATCAAGGACCTGAAGACAGGCGCGCGAGGTGCGTTTTCCAAGGACGCTCCGCTCGAGCCCGTCGGGATCGTGTCTGCGACGCGCGGCACGTGATCCTCGGGCCGCGGCTTCGTTCGAGCCACTTGCTCGCGGCTCGGCCCTCGGCTCACTCGGCTGGGTAGCCGACCATTCGACCCTTCGTCGGATCCCAAAGCTTCAGCGAGAGACAGCGGATTACATCCCGCACTTTGAGCGTGGTCTTGCCTGGATGCTGGAGCTCGGGGATGGCCGCCATCGCCTCGGGGAGCCGATAGAATGGGATGCTCGGATTCAAATGGTGGACGTGGTGAAACCCGATGTTCCCGGTGAACCAGGTCATCACCGGGCCGAGCTCCATGAAGCTCGACGACTCGAGGGCCGCACGCGTGTACGTCCATTTGTGACGCGCTTGGACCGTCATGTCCTGGAAGTTGTGCTGGGCGTAGAAGAGGTAGCCGCCCATTGCGCATGCGACCATCAGGGGAAGAAGGTAGGCGAAGAACGTCGTGGCGAATCCGACCTGCCAGATGAGCACGCCGGTCATCGTCCAGTTGACGAAGAGGGCGATGGCCGAGTCCCAGTACTTCTTGACCGACTTCTGAAGCGAGCCGACGCACATGCCGTACATGAAGACGAGCACGTACCCGAAGAGGATCGTCAGAGGATGGCGGACCGCTTTGTAACGAAAGCGATCTTTCTTCGACATCTTCTTCCACATCTCGGTCGACACCATCGCGTACGAGCCGATGTGGCTGCCGACGAGCTGGGCCGTGTGAGCGTGGTGATAGTTGTGCGTCTCGCGCCACACCTGCGGAGGCGCGAGGACGAGGACGCCGTACGGGTACAAAAAAACCTTGGCAAGCGTCGAGCCGCGCAGAATCGCGCCATGCAAAAAGTCGTGGTAAACGATGAAGAGTCTCACCGTCGTGAGCCCCGCAATCACCGAGGCGAAGAGGCGAGCGGGCCACCACGGCGCGACCGCCGCTGCCGTGACGGTGGCGCCGAGCACGAGGAATGCGATGATGAGCGTTCCCCAACTCTGGGCGCGATGCTCGATCGCAAACGGGCGCGTCGCGTCGATGAGCACCTTGCCGTCACGGGGCTCGGTGACGACCGCAGGCGCCGGGACCGACGACTCGCGCTCCGAAGAAGCGCTCTCGAGGGGCATCGCTGCATCCATGGCGGGGGGAACCTGCCCTCTCCCGGAGCGTGAGACAAGTTCATCGTTCAAGTTTTCGACGATCGGCTGGGAGCGAACCTTGCTTCGCATGCAGATCCAGGCGAAATAATGAAGCTGTGGGAGAGACTGGCCGCGTGGTGAGCATGCCCGGGCACGTTCCCGACCCCGAGCCGTGCCCCCTGTTTCCTACGGCTGAATCCAGGGTGGCGGGCTGCTGGGCTGGAGCGCCGACGACCCGCCTGAGTCGATTCCGATCCACGTCCCGCTCGAGGTGGTTGATTGTCGACCGAGCGACCCCCCAACTTCGCCCACTTGTGGGACAGTTTGCCTTGCGTCTCACAGTGTAGGTAAGCGGCATGCGGCGTGCACGGGCGGCGATCATGTCATTGCGCACCGCTCTCGCTGCCGTCGCTCTCGCGGTCACCGCCGTCGGATGCAGCGTCGAAGACCCGCAAACAGGTGACGAGCAGGACGTGGTCGTTCGAACGGAGACCCCCGAGGAGTGGGCCCAGTACACGGCCGACGTGAGATTCGCGAAAGGCTACGTTGCCCGGTGCAAGGTCGAGGGGACGCATCCTCGTGTCCTCGTGACGGGGTTCGGACGCTTCATGGCGAACACCACCAACGCGTCGGGTCAGATCGTAAGCGCGCTCGTCCCTGATCTTCAGTATCCCGAAACCCAACCCCCGGAGGCGGGCAAAGTCGACGATCCCGCCGCACAGACAAGCGTCGCGCTCGGCACGATCACGCTGCCTCGCGTCGGTCAAGTCGACGTCTGTGGGATGGTTCTCCCGGTCGCGTGGGACCTCTCGGCCGTACTCGCACTGAAGGAGATTCAGTCGTTCCGCCCCGACATGGTCCTCATGAACGGAATCGCCGGTAGCGTGCAGCCGATCTGGATCGAGCTCGGCTCGGTGAATCGCGCGATGGCGGCGCCCGACGGATCGGGCACGTTGCAGGCGGCGGTCGACGGCTCACCGCTCATCAAGAACGCGTCGGCGAACGAGACGCTAAAAGGGCTACACCTCTCGTGGGGTGCCGTTCAGGCTGGCGCCGACGATGCGATCAAAGCTCACGCAAGCGACCTTTCGGATGGCGACGAGCTCCGCGACATACTCACCGGCTCCGCGTTCGGCGGCTTTCCGCGACAGAGCAATACATACCTTTGCAACAACCTCTCGTACGTCGTGAGCTACCTCATGGACCACCACGGTACCTCGGTGAGACTTCTGACTCCGAGCAAGCCCAAGAAGGGCGCTCCCACCGGCATCTCGGTTCGATTGACCCGCGACATGAAAGCGACGCCCCGCGTTTTCGTCCACTGGCCGAGCACCTTAAGAGGCGCTCACCTCGACAGCGCGGCTCACGTCATGGCGGCCATCATCGACGCGCAGCTCGCGGCGAGTCTCTCCGGCGACGATGCAGCGACCGACGGAGACAACGCCATGGCCGACATCCTCGCAGACTGAGCCGATCCACTTCGTGTTGCGGTCATCGATTCTGACCGTTCGAACGCGACATCGCTCGGCGTGATGGGCTATAGGCTCGCGCGCATGTACGGCGAGTCTTCGGCTCCGAACCCCCGCAGCGCGATCGATATCGAAGGCTTCTACCGTGAGGTGCGCGAGCTTCGACGCGAGCTCTACGCGAGCCTCGGACCCGACGATCTCGTTCATCTTCAGAAGATCGAGCGTTGGGGACGCGTGGCCACGGCCGTCGGGCTGGCGACGTGCTGGATGGGACCGAATCCCGTCAGCATCGGCGCGCTCGCCCTCGGGCGCTCGACGCGCTGGCTCTTGATGCACCACATTGGTCATCGCGGCTACGACCGCGTCCCCGGGGTCCCGCCTCGCTACACGAGCGCGAAGTTTGCGCGCGGCCTCCGCCGCTTCGTCGATTGGCCCGACTGGATGACGCCCGAGGCGTGGACCCACGAGCACAACGTGATGCACCACTCGCACACCGGCGAGGACGCCGATCCCGATCTCATCGAACGAAACACCGAGTGGTTGCATGGGCTCGCCCGGCCCTCTCGCTACGCGCTCTTGGCGTTGCTTGGTGCCACGTGGCGAGCGAGTTACTACGCCGAGGCAACCATGTCGGCGTGGTTGTCACGCCATGGTGAAAAGCCAACGCCCGCCGAGCTTCGTCGAGCTCTCATCACGCGCTGCTGGCTGCCGTATGCAGCGTTTCAGCTCGGTGCGCTCCCGCTCTTGTTCGCGCCGCTCGGTCCGCTCGCCGTGTCGAGCGCGTTCGTGAACTCGCTCTTCGCCGACGTCGTCACGAACCTGCACACGTTCTTGGTCGTGGGACCGAACCACGCTGGAGACGATCTGTTCCGGTTCCAGGGTCGGCCTCGGAGCAAGGCCGAGCACTTCGTGAGACAGGTGATCGGGTCGACCAACTATGCGACCGGTGGCGACCTCCTCGACTTCTCTCAGCTCTGGTTGAACTACCAGATCGAGCATCACCTGTTCCCCGACGTGCCGATGTCGGCGTACCGTCGCGTGCAGCCCAAGGTGCGCGCGCTCTGCAAGCGGTACGAGATCCCTTACGTTCAAGAGAGCGTCTTCCGGCGCTTTGGAAAAATGGTGAGCGTCTTCCTGGGCGACGCGAAGATGCGACGCGACGGCGACGGGCTTCTGGGGAGGGTCGAGCCCTCGGTCGAGAAGACCGCGCGGCAGTCCTGATCGTTCAGCGCTCGTCCTCCGCACGGAGGCGGGGAGCGATCGCGTAGTCGAGCGTGAAGCAGCGGAGACCGCACACCCAGACTTCGTGGCGCGCACGAACGGGCGGCCCTTCGTCCGAAGGCCAGACCGAGATCTTCTCCTCGACGGGTAGAGGGAGCTCTCCCGAGGAGAGTCACGAGAAACATTCCTTCGTCCCTTCCCGAAGAGTCTCGGCCACGTTCCGCCGAGCGGGCCGTGTCGCGGCGAGGCAGGCGACAGAGAGAACGCGACGACACCGAGCGAAGCGAAGCCGCCCGCGTTGGCGACGCCGTACAGCCTCGCCATCATCGAATCGGGAATGAGCGGCGCCGCCGAGCCGCGGGTAGACGAGCCTGTGGTCGAGAAGGCGACCGCGACGCCCATCGAGAAGACGAGCGAGAGCCTGGCCACGAGCAAGAGGACGCCCGAAATCCTTCGAAGCGGGGCCGCCACGAGCCGACGTGAACCGGCCACGACGAGCAACGACGCCGCACCAAGCATCCCCGAGCCGAGAAGGATCGCAGCCGGCATCTCGAGACTGCGAGACAGTTGTATGCCGGTTGCGACGAGCGGGACCCCAGCCAGAACGATGACCGTCGACTCCGCGTAGAGTCGCCGGATGGCGGCCGTCTCGAGCGCTTCGTCGGGCGAACGCGGCGAGCGCGTCAGCCGAAGCTCTCTTCCGAGCATGCCGACGAAGAGCGGCGCGGCGAAGCCCGCGAAGTGAAAGTGCGCCGCTCTGTAGAGAACCACCGGTTCGGGGAAGCCGAGCAGCGAATGCCCTGCGCGCGAGGCGAGGAGCCAGATGGCGCCCACGAGCAGATAGACGTGCGAGAGGTCGATGGCGACCTCCTCCAGGGGAGCGACTTTACGCCTCAGGAATCGTGACCCGCCACACGATGCGATGACGAGCGTCGTGACGAGCCAGGCGCCCGCGAGAGCGGCTCCCGGCGCGCCACGCGGCACGAGAAAGCTCGCGAGACCGAGCGCCGAGCCCACCGGAATCGTCGACGCCGGCAGACGAAACGAACGCCGCGCTCAGCCCCTTCCGTCTGCGTCGCCGCTCGATGCGACTTCCAGCGGCACGACCAGCGCGATCGCCAAAGCGACGGGCGCCTCCCCGATTTCGAGGAAGCGCCCGGTCAGCAGCATCATCAACCACGCGACGAACAGACCGTTCGCCGAATGCCAGCGACGAGGCTCGGGTGGTCGCTGAGGGCCCGCGTATGATGAAGTCGGTGCTAGTCCGCCGATCCCATCGCGAGACAGGCGGCCTCGTTTCTGCGCTCCTCAGCCTACAAAAGTAGACTTCCGGTGCTTGTTCCTCGGGCAAAAGGCTCGCGAAGGTTGAGGCGGAATATCGATCGACTAGTTTATACTCGGTCCTAATCTGAGAGCTCAGAACGTGCAGGCGCCCGCGTGATCGATCTGCGCGTTCGCCGCGGTCGCCATGCAGCTGTTCATGAACGTCTGGCCGTTGCATCCGCAGACCGGCTCGGAAAACGTCGAGTTGCACTTCGCGAGGGGGGCACAGGTGCCGCCGCCGTCGGCGAGATTGCACGTTCCATCGGGGTGCTTGCAGAACAACCCGTCTGGGCAGGGGATGCCGGCGAAGCCACCGCAGAACTTCGCCTGCGTCTCACACGAAGGGACGCAGCGGTTGGTGTCCGAACAGCTCCAAGAAACCGTGTCGGGGCAGTCGCTGTCGAGGTCTTGGAGCGAGCAGTCCTCATCAGCGGTATCTGCGTTGCAGTAAGATGAAGCGTTCTTCAACGACTGACTGAAGCCCGTCTTGGTGAGCGTGAGCTTGGTCGACGTCTTCACGTAGTTGAACTTGCCCATCAGCTTCGAAGCGGCGGAGCCGAGGTTCTGGCCCGCGTCGGCTTTGAGCGTGAGCGTCGTCGTGCCTGCTGTGAAGCGGCCAGTGACGTGCACCATGGAGGGGCAGGGAGTCGTGATGCACTTGATGCCGGTGTCGATGTCGGCAACGAACGTATTCGAGTTCGCCGTGACCGGGTCGGGCGAGAGCACGAGACCGACGAAGTGCGCCCCCGTCGGGACCGCAGCCATCGCGACGCGGGCGCCGATGAGCTTCTTCCCGGCCGCGGTGAGGTTGTCTTCGCTCGAAGACGTCTCGGAAGAGTCGCAGCCTTGAGCAGCGACCGTTCCGAAGAGGGCGAGGGTCGCGAGCATCGGGTACAGCGCTGCACGGAAGGGGGTGTTCATGAAGACTCCGTTAGCACACACCGTACCCGATTGGAGCCATGCAATTTTCGGCTCCAAACGACGCCCCCCACGACGAATCGAGAGCTCGAAGTCCCAGACCTGATGGATTTTCGATCCATCCCGACCCACCCAAGAGGACGCCTCGTCGAGCCCATGGCATCGAGGGGCCGGTGCGTGTGCGCCGCAGCCGAACCACCGTTGGCGGACCAATCGTAACAAAATTCGCGAACTGGGCTGCGCCGAGGCTTGAGCAGTGGTATCGAAACTGCCTTGGCGCTCGGGCCCTCCGCCATCGCGCGTCGCAAGGTGTAAGGCAGATGATGAACAAAGGTACCACTATCGTCGGTTTCCTCCTCTCGTTCGTCGCGGGAGCGATGATCATGTGGGGGATTGATCGGGGCTCGAACGGCACAGCGTCGGCCACCAAAGACGCAACAGTCTCCTCCGCCGTAGAGGGACCACGCAAGGTCAACCCCGGCGCAGTGAAGGTCGATCTATACGTGATGTCTCAATGTCCGTACGGCGTGCAGGCTGAGAACGCCTTCAAAGACGTCGTCGAGAAGTTCGGCGCGGACGTCGACTTCAAGGTCGAGTTCATCGGCAACTCCACTCCCACGGGCGAGTTCTCTTCGCTCCACGGGGCGAAAGAAGTTGCTGGCGACCTCTTCCAGATTTGCGCACAGAAATACTCGGCGAAATGGTTCGACCTGATCCTTTGCCAGAACAAGAACTCGCGCGACGTCGACACCAACGGTGACGCGTGCGGCAAAGAGCTCAGCGTCCCCACCGACAAGATTACGGCATGCGCAGCCGGCCAAGAGGGCAAAGACCTCCTCGCGGCTTCGTTCAAGAAGGCTCAAGACAAGAGCGTTCGTGGTAGCCCGACGATCTTCATCGGCGGCAACCAGTACCAGGGCGGACGCAAGCCGACCGACTTCATGAAGGCCATCTGTGGCGGCTACGCCGACAAGAAGCCCGCCCTCTGCAACGACATCCCCGAGTCGCCCAAGGTCAACGTCACGCTTCTCGGCGATACCCGCTGCGAAGAGTGCGACACCAAGCGCCTCGAGGGCCAGGTCCACAACGCCGTTGCGAACCCCGTCCTCAAGTCGCTCGACTACGGCTCGGAAGAGGGCAAGAAGCTCTACGACCTCATCAAGCCCACGAAGCTCCCCGTCATCGTCTTCGACAAGACGCTCGACGCTGACAAAGACGCGACGGCGGCTTTCGCCCGCGGCATCAAGCCCGCTGGCGACCTCAAGGTTCTCTCGGCCGGCGACTGGAATCCGGTGTGCGCCGACACCGACGGCTGCAAGCTCGACGAGTGCAAGAGCACCCTCGCTTGCCGTCCCGAAGAGCTCAACAAGCTCGAGGTCTTCGTCATGTCGCACTGCCCCTTCGGCGTGAAGGGCCTCGACGCGATGCAAGAGGTCGTCGAGAACTTCAAGAAGAACAACGCCAAGTTCGACTTCGTCGTGCACTTCATCGGCGACGGCGACGCGAAGAGCGGTCTGAAGTCGATGCACGGCCCCGATGAGGTTGCCGAAGACACCCGTGAGGTCTGCGCCATCGAACACTACGGCAAAGATCTGAAGTTCATGGAGTACATCTGGTGCCGCGACAAGGCGATCAAAGACAACAACTGGGAAGCTTGCACCGGCGACAAGACGGGCTTCGACACCGCGGTCATGAAGAAGTGCTCCGAGGGCGACGAGGGCAAGGGCCTCCTCGAGAAGTCGTTCGCGGGCTCTGTCGCTGCCGGCATGCAGGCGAGCCCCACTTGGCTCGTCAACGGGAAGTTCAAGTTCTCGGGCATCGATGCCGAGACGATCAAGACCAACGTCTGCGCGCACAACAAGCTCGCAGGTTGCGATGCGAAGCTAACCGGTCAGGCGCCGCGTCCGGCCGGCAACGGAGGACCCGCTCCTTCGCAGCCCGGCTGCGGCGGCTGAACGAAGCCTAGCTTCGATCTCGCTTTGAAGGAGGCGCGGGCTCAGGTCCGCGCCTTCGTCGTTTTTGTTCGCCTGCAGCCGCCATTGGACGAACGGGCTTGGCGCCTTCCGTCGCTTTCACAGAAACGCGACGTAGGCTTGGCGCTCTCTCTCTCGACGTCTGCGGCTCCGGTCCTCGCGGCGGAAAGAAGCGACTTGAGAAAAGCGTTTGGGAACTCGCCGAGGCGAGCTCGAGGGTCTCGCGGAGGAGCTTCCTTTTCTGAGGCTCGACAGAACCCTCGTGGCGCGGAGCTGCTCCAAGAGCTCGACTCCAGCTAGATAGCTGCGCGCTGCTTCTTCTCTAGCCACGCGACGATTTCTTCAGTCACGGTGTCGCGGTTCGTCTCGTTCAGGATTTCGTGACGAGCGCCTTCGTAGAACTTGTGCGTCACATCGACGAGCCCTGCGCGTGCGTAGGCCGTGAGGAGCTGCTCGAGCCCCTTGGTGCGCTCGCTCACGGGATCGAGCGCGCCAGCGACGACGTAGATCGGAAGGTCGTTCCGGATGCGAGCTTGTAGCTCAGGCGTTGCGATGTACGGCAGCGCATCGAGCATTTCGATCCAGGTCGTCGTCGTGCAGGCAAAGCCGCAGAGCGGATCGTTCACGTATTTGTCGACCTCGGCCTCGTCACGCGAGAGCCAGTCGTCGGCCGTGCGGTTCGGTTTGAACGCTTTGTTGAAGGCCCCGAACGACAGGGCCCCGAGCAGCTTGCTCTTGCCGCGTGTGCCGAGTCTCAGACGTTCGGCGCGCGCGACGAGCCGACCGGCAGACGCGATGGGCGTCGGCTTTCCATTCGAGCCCGAGAGGACGACCGCCGCGAGGCGGCCCGACAGCTCGAACAAGAGTTGTTGGACCATGAACGATCCCATGCTGTGACCGATGAGGACGAAGGGCTTGCCGGGGTTTTCCTCGAGCTCTCGAAGCACCAAGCTCCTCACGTCACCGACGACGTTGCCCCAACCGCTCGTGTCGCCGAAGTGACCCAAATCCTCGGGCTTGGCAGTCTTTCCGTGCCCGCGGTGGTCGTGAGCGTAGACGACGAACCCCACCTTCGTCAGCGCCTCGGCGAAGCGAGCGTAGCGGGCGGCGTGCTCGGCCATTCCGTGAACGATGTGAGCGACGGCACGGACTTGCGTCCCGTCGTCGGGCGACCACGCGTAAACGTTGATGTTCGCGCCGTCGTTCGCGGTGAACGTGGAGGTCGAGGCCTTCATCCCACCGCTCTACACGGTGCAGCTCCGCGCCAGAAGAGGGGAGCCGCGCCGACGCCGACCATCAAGACGATTCGTCGGAGCGCGAGCACTTCTCGGGAACCTCGCGAGTGGCTGTCTCAGCATCGATGCGCCACGACGCTCTTTTCTGGCGGGTGCGGGAGCTCTGCTCGCCGGCTGCTTGAGAGGCAGCTCGTCGACGGCGGTCGAAGCCCTCGCGAGCCTCGAGCGCGCAGGAGCGACTCCTACGTTCGACGTGTCATGTTCTCGCTTCATCACTGCACGGCGTATCGTTGTCTGCAGTCTGGCGTGAACAGTCTCGAGGAGGCCGACGATTCGCCTCTCTGGCTTTGCCCGGACTGGGTGCGCGACTTCTGTCTTACGCACGGTCTCGAGCAGGAGACGGAGCTTTTCGTGCGGTCGCTCGATGCGTTGGGCTGAGCGAGCCTTCGAGCGTCGTCGTCCCGAACGAATCGGACCTCGCCGAGGGCGAGCCTCCGACGAGCCCTCCCGAGCCCCGACAAAGCTCCAACGAGCTCGCAAAAGGAGCGCTCGCAAATGCAGCGCGCGCAAATGCAGCGCTCGCAAATGCAGCGCGCGAAAAAAAACGAGCCCGGCATGTCTTGGGGACGGCCGAGCTCGCAGTACTTCTTGTCTGCCTACTTTGTAGGCGCGATTGGTTTCGAACCAACGACCCCTACCGTGTCAAGGTAGTGCTCTACCACTGAGCTACGCGCCTTCGCTTCGAAGAGGCCGGAACTGCTACCAACCCCCTCGCACTCTGTCAAGCGACCATCGACGTCGATGCGCGACGAACGCTGACGCAGGCTTCCTTCGATGTTGTTTTCGCGAAGACGGATCCTCGTCCGTGGGCGGCGTTCGAAGGAGTCGTGAGACGGAGGGACGCGCGACCGACCCGGATCGCCTTCCTGTTGAAGGCGTTGCGCGCTCGGAGGCCGACGCCGTTCCTTGCAGGGGCGGGACAAAGTGACTATGACCCACCCGCCTCTCGAAGGTGGCATCGTCGACCACCGCCCCTCCGCCGAGCTTGGCCCGTTACCACGGGCGATCGCGGCGCGAAGTCGTGCGAGGCGACTCGACGCCGCGCCTCGTGCGGCCACAACGCTCCCGGAAACTTCTCCAACGTGCACACCCTTTTTGCTCTCCAGAGCTCGCCAGCCCCCGGCCGCCCCGCGGACGGAAATGCGGCGCCCACGACCGCACAAACACAGCCGGCCGACGCGCCTCCGGGCGCCCCCGCTGCACCCGGCGGAATCGGCGGCTTTTTCGCAGGGCCCGGCCAATTTTTGATCTTCTTGGTACCGCTCGCGTTCCTGCTCTTCATGAGCCGCAACCAGAACAAGAAGCAGCGCGCAATCGAATCGAGCATCAAGGTCGGCGATCGCGTCGTGACCCGTGCCGGAGCCATCGGCAAAGTCACCGACGTCGGCGAGCGCATCATCAAGCTCGAGCTCGCTCCTGGCGTGAACGTCCAGTTCTTGAAGACCGCGATCGAAGGCATCGACGCAGGCGATCCGAAAGATCCGAAGAAGGACGACGCGAAGAAGGACGAGAAGGACTCCAAGGACAAGGACTCCAAGGACAAGGATTCCAAGGACAAGGATTCCAAGGACTCGAAGAACGACTCGAAAGACAAAAAGAAGGACGACTCTTAGTCCTTCACTTGTTGGCCTGTTTTCGAGGAGCGTTCTGAGGCCGGCCTCCGCGGCTGCCACCTTCGAGCGCGACACCCAACCCCGAGTCCCACCCCAACACTGAGAAATCGCTCCGAACCGCTCCGTCGGAGCGCGACCTCGACGCACCGCTGCCATGCTCTACAACGTCTTCCAGTACGTCCTCGCCGGGCTCGCCCTGGTCCTCACCGTGTCGGCGGTTCTCGTGAGAGGCAAGCGAGGCGTTCTCGCCTGGGCTGCCATCAGCGCCGCGATCGCCGCCATCGGCGCGCACTACCACGGGTTCTGGGCCGTCGCGGTGTTCAGCATCTCGGTCCCCTGGGCGCTGGTTTGCGCCGGAGACTGGATCGATTTCTCGTGGCGACTTCGTGTCGGGTTCTGCGTGTTCCTGGCCCTCGTCGCCGGAATGTCGATCTACCCGACCTACTTCGACGAACGCTACAGCGCGCCCGATGTCGATCCGAAGCTCACGACCGAGCAACAGGCCGAGGTCGACGCGAAGGCCAAGGTCGGGGATCTCGGGTTCGCGCGCTTCATTCGCTCGAACGTCCCGTTTCGACTCGTGCGTGGCCTCGATCTCAAGGGCGGCCTTCGGCTCGTCTACAACGTCGACGTTCAAGAGGCGATCAAGGACAAGCGCGATCGATACTTCGACGAAATCCGCACCAACCTCGCCAAGTCTTTCGGCTTCGCGAAAGAGGGCGAGCGCCCCACCAACGACGATCTCGCGAAGCTCGGGCCCATCGTCAAGGTCGAGAAGGCCAAAGACGACGTCGGCAAGCTCATCGTCACCTTCGAGAACCCGGCCGACGCAGCCAAGATCAACGACGAGTTCCTGAAGCGCTTCATCGGCGAGATGACGGTCCTTCGCAGCGCCGACAAGAAGAGCGCGACCTTCCGCATCAAGCAGGAAGTCGAGGCGACCGTGCGCGACTCGGCAGTCGCTCAAGCCAAAGACAAAGTGCTTCGACGCATCGACGGTCTCGGTCTCAAAGAGGCGGCTGTCTCGGCTCGTGGCGAAGACATCATCATCGAGGTGCCCGGCAACGACGAGCGTCAGTTCGCCGAGATCCGCGACATCATCAGCCAGACCGCGCGCCTCGAGTTCAAGATGCTCGATGACGATGTCGACTTCTTCGGCCCCATCGTCAAGACGACGAAAGAAGACTCGCTGAAGGGCCTGCGTTTCCAGCCTGAGAACGCCCCTGTCGGCGCTGGGAAGAACAAGGTCGTCATGGTCGCCTACCTCCGAAAAGGCGACGGCGAGTCGATGCGCGACTCCCTGAAGCGCTTCCAAGAGTGGACCAGCACGCTCAGCGTTCCCGACACGCACCAGATCGCGTTCGGTAAGTGGAACGAATACAACGAAGAGAAGAGCGAGTTCGAAGAGGTCGGCTGGCGCTCCTACTACGTGCAAGCTCGCGCCGACGTCATCGGCGACATGATCCAAGAGGCATCGGCCCGCGCCGAAGACAAAGACGGAACGGCCCATTGGGTCGTCTCGATGGAGTTCTCGCCGCTCGGAGCCGATCGCTTCGAAGAGACCACCGGAAAGAACATCGGCCGCCGCTTCGCCATCATCCTCGACGACAAGGTCGAGAGCGCACCGGTCATCCAAGGAAAGATCGGCGGCGGCAGCGCGGTCATCACGATGGGCTCGGGCAATCAGCAGCAGCAGCTCGCCGATTCGAAGAAGCTCGAGCTCGTCTTGAAGAGCGGCGCGCTCCCGGCACCCATCTCGATGTCGAACCAGCAGATGATCGGCCCCTCGCTCGGGACCGACGCCATCTTCCAGGGCCTCAAGGGTGCTGCCGGCGGCGGCATCCTCGTCCTCATCCTGATGGTGACCATCTACTCGCGCGCCGGGATCATCGCGAACCTCGCCGTGCTCTTCAATCTCGTGCTCCAGGTCGCGATCCTCGCGATGTTCGGCGCGTCGATGACCTTGCCCGGAATCGCCGGTCTTGCTCTCACGATCGGTATCGCCGTCGACGCGAACGTCCTCATCAACGAGCGCATCCGCGACGAGCTACGCGCTGGGAAAAGCTCGAGAGCGGCTGTCGACATCGGTTACGACCGTGCGTTCGCCGCCATCCTCGACGGGCACGTCACGACCCTCATCTCGGGCCTCATCCTGATGCAATACGGCACAGGACCCATCAAGGGCTTCGCCGTCACGCTGATCGTCGGCGTGATCGTGAGCCTCTTCACCGGCGTCGTGTGCACGCGCCTCATGTTCGACTGGGCCGTCCGCTGGCGGAAGGTCAAGAAGCTCAGCCTCGGCTGAAGGAGAGGCCAAGACAATGGAACTCATCAAAGCCGGCACCAAGTTCGACTTCATGGGCATGAGGAAGTACTTTTATGCCCTCAGCGGTTTCCTCTTCCTCGGAAGCATCATCGCGATGTTCGTCCCCGGTCCCAACTGGGGCACCGACTTCAAGGGCGGCACCGAGGTCGAGGTGGCGTTCAAGCAGCCCGTCGAGGCCAACAAGGTTCGCGCTGCGGTCGAGGCGAGCGGTTTCGCGGCGCCCGACGTGGTCGGCGTGCAAGGCACCCCGAACAGGTTCCTCATTCGTGTCCAAGAGGTGAGCGCGCTCTCCGACGACACCAAAGAGAAGATCCGCGACGTGATGTGTTTCTCCGAGGCAGCTGCCAAAGACGAAGCCCGTTGCCCAGCGAAGGCGCGTCCGAACGAGCTCAAATTCAGCCCCGGTGGCGACAAGATCTCGGTTCGCTACGACGAGGCTCCCGATCTCGCGGGCGTCGCGAAAGAGGTCCAAACCGTAGGGGCCATTCGCCTTCGTGATGGCGCAGCCAGCGTCGTCGTCCTCAACGAGCGCGAGCACAAGATCGAGGTCTACCTGAAGTCGAAAGGCGATCAGATCCTCGAAGGCCTCCACGAGAAGCTCGGACCCGACGTCGCGCCCGACAACGCCCTCCGGGTCGAGTGGATCGGTCCGAAGGCGGGCGCCCAGCTCCGAGACGCGGCGTTCAAGAGCGTCATCATCGCGCTCTTCTTCATCATGGCGTACATCGCCCTCCGCTTCGATCTTCGGTTCGCCCCTGGAGCGGTCGTCTCGCTCGTCCACGACGTGCTCATCGCCGTCGGCGCGATGTGTCTCACGCAAAAAGAAATCACGCTCTCGACCATCGCCGCGGTGCTCACGGTTCTCGGCTACTCCATCACCGACACGGTCGTCGTGTACGACCGAATCCGAGAGAACCTCGCGAAGCACCGCAACATGACGTTCAGCGAGATCGTCAATCTCTCGGTCTCGGAGATGTTCGGCCGAACGATTCTGACGAGCGGCGTCGCGGCGCTGTCGATGGTGTCGTTCCTCGTATTCGGAACTCAGGTGATCAAAGACTTCGCGTTCTGTCTTCTCGTCGGTATCGGCGTCGGGACCTACTCGTCGATCTACGTCGCCGCACCGTTCACGGAGTGGGTCGACCGTCGCTTCTTCGCGACCAAGGTCCAGAAGGCGAAGCCGCCCCGCACCCGTGCACAGAAGCAGGCCGACGCTGTCGTCTGATCCGTCAAGATTTGTTCCGCACCCGTCGGGCGTTAGGCGATGACCGCCGTACCGCCCAGCGATCCGAACATGACTTCGGTCGAGCCAGTCGGCGAGACCCGGTCGTTGCTCCCCCTTGGAGTCGATGGGCTCGACTCGGCCGTCGACGTCGCGGGGACCGATCCAGGGGAGGCGGGGCCCGGTGCTCTCGCGTTGGTCGAGCGCCTGGGGGTCTCGTTCACGGTCGCCGATGTCCTCGACCGGGCGCGGAACGTTCCCGACGACGACTTCGAGCGCTTTCTCGATCCGAAGCTCGCGCATCTGTCTGCGCCCGACAAAATGGCCGATCGCGAGCTGTTCGCCGATCGTGTCGCGTCGGCTCTTCGCAACAACGAGAAGATCGCCGTCTTCGGCGACTACGACTGCGACGGGATCACGGCGACGGCGATCATGACTGGCGTCCTCCGTTCTCTCGGAGCCGAAGTCGCCCCGCTCCTCGCCACGCGCACCGAGGGCGCTTACGGCTTCTCGAACCCGGCGCTCAAGCGCGTGAGGGCGACTGGTGCGAAGCTTCTCATCACGTGTGACTGTGGTTCGAGCGATCACGAGCGCATCGCTGCGGCCCGTGCTTCGGGCATCGAGACGCTCGTCATCGACCACCATCTCGTTCCGACCGAACCGCTCCCTGCGCTCGGGTTCTTGAACCCCCATCGGCCAGATTGCGGCTTCGAGTACAAGTGGCTCGCGTCGTGCGGGCTCGCGCTCTCCGTGGGCGCTGCGCTCCGACAGAAGCTTGGCAAGAACATCGATCTCCGGCCCTATCTCGATCTCGTGGCCATCGGAACCATCGCCGACGTCGCGCCGCTCACCGGAGACAATCGTGCGCTCGTTCGTGCGGGGCTCCGCGTCCTCGGCTCGGGTGCGAGACCCGGATTGCGCGCGCTCGGAGATCTCGCTCGGTTCGACTTCTCGAAAGGAGTGATCGCCGAAGACGTCGCCTTCCGGATCGCGCCTCGCCTCAACGCGCCTGGCCGTCTCGGCGATCCCGACGAGGCGCTCGAGCTGCTCCTCACACGAGACTCGACCATGGCCTCGGCGCTCGCTGGCTCGATTGAGCAGACACAGCTGCGTCGTCGCGCGTTGCAGGCGCAGATGGTCGACGAAGCGTTGGCCGACATTCGCGACGGCGGCTTCGACGCACTCGCGGGGATCGTGCTGGCACGACAAGATTGGCATCCGGGCGTCGTGGGGATCGTCGCCGGACGCGTCGCAGACACCTTCGGCAAGCCGACGATCGTGGTGGGTCTCGAAGGTGCGACGGGTCGCGGCTCGGTTCGCGGGCCGCGCGGATTCCCGCTCCACGACGCGCTCACGCTCTGCCGTGCCGAGCTCGTGGGGTTCGGAGGGCACCAGGCCGCTGCCGGTGTCCACGTCGACGCGACGCGCATCGATGCCATTCGCGCGGCATGGCACGACGCCTGTCGCGAGCTCGGAAAAGGCCGCCCGTCGCAGACCGACAAGCTCGCGACGGTACGCCTCGATCCTCGCGACGATCCGCGTGCCGTGCTTGCCGATCTGCTGCGGCTCGAGCCGTGCGGAGAAGGCAATCCCGCTCCACGCCTGCTCTTGCCTTCGGCGCTCGTGAAGAGCGCGCGCAACCTCAAGGGTCACCTCAAGATCGACATCGCGTTCGGCCCCCACAGCTTTTCGGGGATCGCTTTCTCGCGCGGCGAGCTGGTCGATTCGGTCGCCGGTACGCGTCGCGACATCGTGGGCACGCTGCGAGCGAACACGTTCCAAGGTGGCGTCGAGCTCACCGTCATCTCGATCTGAGCAGTCGGTCCCTTCGCGGCAGCCGATCTCAGTGCGAGAGTGGTCGGTGGCTCTGCTATCGTCGGGCTCTCCGATGAGCACCGACTATCGACAATCACAACGATCGGGCCTCGCGCCTGGCCCCGTGATCACCTTCCGAGGCGTGAAGAAGGCGTTTGGTCCAAAGGTCATCTACCGGTCGCTGAACCTCGATGTTTTTGCGGGCGAGACGCTCACGATCATGGGCGGCTCGGGCGTCGGAAAGAGCGTGATGCTGAAGCTCCTCATCCGTCTGCTCGATCCCGACGCAGGCGAAGTGAAGTTCCACGGCGAAGACATCTTCACGATGAGCGAGCAAGCGATCTCCGCGGTGCGAAGGCGGATCGCGATGCTTTTTCAAGGCGCGGCGCTCTTCGACTCGATCACCGTCGGTGAGAACGTCGAGTACGGCCTTCGAGAGCACTTTCGCAAGGAGATGAATGACAAGCAGGTCCGAGAGCGCGTCGATTGGGCGCTATCGCTGGTCGGCCTCCCAGGCATCGAGCTGATGCGGCCGGCCGATCTCTCGGGTGGCATGAAGAAGCGCGTCGGCCTCGCTCGAGCGATCGCCGTCCAGCCCGAGGTCCTCCTCTACGACGAGCCGACCACGGGCCTCGATCCGATCAACACCGAGCGCATCAATCATCTCATCAACGGTCTAAAGGCAGAGCTGAAGGTCACGAGCATCGTGGTGACGCACGACATGAAGAGCGCGTTCACGGTGTCGGATCGCATGGCGATGGTGCACTCGGGCGAGATCATCTTGCATGGGCGTCCCGAAGAGTTCCGCCACTCGATCGATCCGCGTGTCCACGACTTCATTAACGGAATCGCGCCGAAGTCAGAAGACGTCGCGACGCTGCTTCGGGCCTGACGTCCACCGTGCTCGATGAGACTCGTCGTTCGTCTGCCCTTTCTCGGGCCGACAAAAGCGTGCCCGTGCTTCAACCTCCGTGCCGCCTGCTCTATGGAGCCGAGGCGGGCACTCTGCGCCCGTGGTGCAGCTCCTCCAACACAACCGCGTGCCTCGATGACGCCGCGATTGTTCCTGTCGCGATCGGAGCCTAGACTTCCACCGTGAGCCAAGCGCGCAACGTCAGCGTCGGCATCTTCGTCCTCATCGGCCTCATCATGTCGGGCGCCGTGATCTTCTTGATCGGGGACGAGCGCCGTCTCTTCGCGACCTCCGATGAATACAAGACGAGCTTTCCAGACGTCCAAGGTCTGAAGCCCGGTGCACCCGTCCGCATGGGTGGCATCGACATCGGTCACGTCGAAGCCGTCGGGTACAGCACGAAAGACGGCAAAGACACGACGATCTACGTCACCTTCTCCGTCGTGAAATCGGAGGCCAAGCGCATCCGCATCGACAGCAAGGCTCGGGTCACCACCAAAGGTCTCCTCGGCGACAAGATCATCGAAGTGACGAAGGGCGCCGAATCGGCCGATTCTCTGCCGGCTAACTCGTACATCGAGAGCGAGTTGCCCGAAGACATGTTCGGCGCGATCAACAGTACGGCCGACGCCGCGAAGCTCGCGATCAAGAACATCGAGAAGGCCACCGAGCCTCTCGCCAACCCAGAGCTCCACAAAGACATTCGCGGGTCCGTGGCGGCGATGAACAAGATCTTGGGCGAGGTCGCGAACGGGCAAGGGTATGCACACCGTCTGCTTTCCGATCCCGAAGAGGCCGAGCGGATCTCTCGCACGATCGCAAATCTCGAGAAGGCGACGAGTGAGCTCAACGCGACGATTGGCGACGCTCGCTCGGTGATCGCTCGGGTCGAGTCGGGGCCAGGCTTCACCCACGAGCTCATCTACGGCCAAGGACCCCAACCGCAGATCGAGCAGTTCGGACGAGCCGCCGAGCAGCTCTCACTCACCCTCGAAGGGGTTCGAACCAACGAGAGCGTCGCCCACGATCTGCTCTACGGCGGAAAGGGCGAGACCGCGCAAGCGATCGCCAACATCAACGCGATCACCGGTGACGTCCGGAGCATCGTGTCAGACATGAAGGCCGGCAAAGGCACCATCGGCGGTTTCCTCGTCGATCCGTCGGTCTACGAAGACGTGAAGAGCGTGCTTGGGAACGTTCAGCGCAACGATGTGCTCCGTGCGCTCGTTCGGTACTCCATCAAGCACGACGAAAAGGCGCCCGAGGTCCAGGTCGCGAAGTAGCGATCTGGTTCGAACACGTCGCCCCTTCGGAGCCCGCCGCCGTGTCGGAGATCGCCGCGCGACGGCTCGCCATTCAGAGCACTTTCGCGCTTCGAAGCACCGCGCCTTCGCTCTTTCAAGCACCTTCGCTCTTTGCAGCACCTTCGCGGCTCAGAGCACCTCGACCGTGACGAGGGCGTTGACGGTGAAGCCCGCCGCCGGGAAGGGAAACGACGGATCGATCTGGCCGGTCCAGTCGATGCGGAGGGTCTTTCCATTCATCGTCTCTCCGCAACCGTACGCAGACGCCGTTGCGCTTGCCTCCGCGGGAAAGGGAGCCTACTCGCCCCACATGTCGCTCGCGTTCGCCCAACGGCTCTCCTCCGTCGCGCCCAGCGCTACCCTCGCCATGGCAGCCGAGGCGCAGAAGCTCGCTGCCCAAGGGGTCAAAGTGTACGGCTTCAGCGTGGGCGAGCCCGACGCGCCGACCCCCAAGCACATCATCGAGGCAGGCAAGATCGCCCTCGATGACGGCGCAACACGCTATACGGCGGTGACGGGGACGCCCGCGCTGAAACAAGCCATCTGCGACGCAGCGAAGCGCGACCGCGGTTTCTCACCGACCCCGGCACAAGTGACGGTGAGCGTCGGAGCGAAGCACGCACTCTTCAACCTCGCGACAGCGCTCTACGAGCCCGGAGACGAGGTCATCATCCCGGCGCCCTATTGGGTGAGCTACCCGGAGCAGGTGCGTCTCTTCGGCGCCAAGCCGGTCATCGTCGAGACCACCGTCGAGAGCGGCTTTCGCATGTCACCCGAAGCGCTCGCTGCCGCCGTCACGCCGAACACCAAAGCGCTGATCCTCTGCACTCCGTCGAATCCCACGGGCTCTGCCTATTCGCGAACCGAGCTCCTGGCCCTGGTCGAAGTATTGAAACAGGGTAACTATTACATCATCGTCGATGAGATTTACGGCGAGCTCATTTACGACGGGTTCGCACATGTTTCGCTAGCCTCGATTGCTCCCGAGCTCGGCGATCGCCTCATCGTCGTCGACGGCGTCAGCAAGACCTACGCGATGACCGGATGGCGGATCGGCTGGAGCATCACGAACCCGAAGCTCGCGGCAGCGTTGTCGACGATCCAGGGGCAGAGCACCACGAATCCGGCCGCCGTGTCGCAGGCCGCAGCTGTCGAGGCGTTGCGTGGTCCGAGAGACGAGGTCGTCGCGCTCCGCGAGGCCTTCGCGAAGAAGCGCACCCTCATGGTCGAAGGTCTCCGCGCGATCCCCGGCGTGACTTGCCGCATGCCCGAAGGAGCGTTTTACGCGTTCGCCGATGTCAGGGGCCTCTACGGAATCCGTCGCTCGGACTCCGACGGCGTCCTTCGCGACGATCTCGAGGTCGCCAGCTGGTTCTTGCGCGAAGCTCACGTCGCCAGCGTGGCCGGAACGCCCTTCGGCGCCCCAGGATACGTTCGCTTCTCGTATGCGTGCTCCGAAGACGACATCCGCGAGGGCACCGCCGCCATCCGAGCGAAAGTCCTCGAAGCATCACGCGAGACTTGAGCCCGTTGCAAAGCTCTGTGAGGTGTAGTACCCACCTTTCCGTCGGGATCACACCCGAGCTCGCGAGCGGGCGCATAACTCAGCGGTAGAGTGCGTCCTTCACACGGACGAAGTCGCAGGTTCGAATCCTGCTGCGCCCACCCCATCCCGTCTTCGCGACACGAAAAAACTCCGAGGAGGCGACGTTGCCGCTGCCCGACGCGGCGCACGCGAAACCGGCGCGGGTCGTCAGCGCTTGCCGGGGTCTGGCCGGGCGCTGCGGGCCCTGATGGCGGTGATGGTGCGGGTGAGCTCGGTTCGTGCTCCGAAGCATTCGTAGCAGTCTCCCAAGTTGAACACGCCGCATCCACGTCTCACCGACAGCGGCTCGAGGAATGGGAGCGAGCGCTTGTCTGCGTCTTTCTCGGCGACCAAAAGGAGTGGTTTGCGCTGACATGCGGACGCGCTCTTGAGGTCGACCGCGATCTTGAGCTCGGGCGTCATCGTTTCTCGGACCTTCGGGTCAGCGAGCGTCTTCAGTGCGCGCTCTTTGACCGCCTGCGCAATCGTCGGGCCGCCGCTCGCGATATCCCACAGAAGGTCGGCTCCCGAGGTTCCCATCCCGCTCTGCATCGCTTCGAACGCCGTGTCGGCGATGCTCGGCGGTCCGCTCGCGCCGCGAAAAATGATTCTCCTGACCGCTTCGTCTTGTGCGGAAGTCGGGTCGAGCTCGAGGAGACGGCGAGCCACTGGAACCGCTTGAGGAAGCGCATGCGGATCGTCGGAATACGCGAGGAGTAGCTTTCGCTGCACCTTCGGATCCCGCGGGAACGTCTCGGCGAGCTTCTCGAGCTCGGGGCCTGTCTTCGCGGCATCGAGCAGGTTCGTCGGCGAGAGCTCGACGGGAGGCGTCTCTACCGTGGCAGAGCTTCCGGCAGACGGCCCCGCTCCGAGTGAGCTCGCGGACCCCGTCGCGCCGGGAGCGACGACGCTCCCGTCGCTTTCGAGTGCATCGAGGCTCTTCGGATCCCGCAACGACGCGGCGAGGACGACGCTGAGCGTGATGACGCCGAGACCAAGCCCACCCAAGAAGGGGAGCCGCTCGCCGCTTCTGCCCAAGAGACCTGGTCGCAGTTGTTCCAGCATTGCATCTGCCCCCGACCGCGAGATCCATCGGCGGGAAACGCCGCCGTCACGACCTACGACGATACGTATCGTGCTCGACGAGGTCGCACCAGGTGCTTCGGCAGATCAAACCAATCGGCAGACATGGCGCGAGGCCACGGCTCGACTTCGCACGCAGCGAAGGAGCCGGGCCTCGGCTGCAGCAACAGGTCGCTCAGTTTCCGTAGATGTCGGGATCAGGCTTCGGCTGAGGCTTCGGCTGGGGCTTCGGCTGGGGCTGGGGCTCGGGCTTCGGCTGAGGCTCGGGCTTGGGTTGCGGCTGCGGCTGCGGAACTGGCTGTGCGATCGGCTTGGCGGTCGGCTCTGCCGAGGCCTTGGCCGATGGCTCACTCGAAGGAGCGGCCCTCGCGCTCGTCGCGGCGCTAGCGGTTGCCGTCGTGGCAGCAGCGCTGGTGGTTGGCGTCGCCGTCATCGGGGGCTCTGCGGTGCTGATGTGAACCGGGTAGCTCGGTGATGACGCGGGTGCGGGTGCCGATCCGTTGATGAGGTAGTAGCCCGTCCCGATCGCGGCAGCTACGGCCAAGACGAGGATGACATACTTGCCGGCGCCTCCCGACTTCTCGCCGGTCTCCATCCGAAGCGACTCGGCAGGTGCTTCCACCTTGGCTGCGACAGGCTTCGGCTCGGCAGCCTTGGGCTCGGGTCTCACCGACGCGGCCCTCGTCTCCACCGGCTTCGCCTCAGCCTTCGGCTTGGCTTGCTCGACCTTGGGCTCGGGTTTCTCCTCGACCTCGGCTTTGGCCACGACGGCGGCGACTGCAGCTGCCGGACGCGGCTCGCTCTTCGCTTCGACCACAGACGACTTCGCTTCGGTCGAGCCGACGTCCGCCAATGAGCCACCGGCTTCGCTCAGCGCCTGCTGGAGCAGCTCGGCAGCTTGCTTCATCACGGTACGCTCTTCGGCCGGACGCTCCTCGACCGGGCCATTCGACTTCGGAAAGAAGCCTTCGCTCGGCTTCTCGGCCTTCGCCTCAAGTGCTGGGGCCGCTGCACGGGGCGGCTCGTTCTTGCCGATCGCGCCGAGCCCCAGCATGGTGGTGGCTCGCTTCGCCGCGGGCTGCGCCGCAATCGTTCTCTTGGCAGCTTCTGCCAGCGCCGCGACGCTCGCGGTGGCGCTTGCTGCGGCAGCCGCTGCGGCCGTCTTTTCGCCGACGTCCCCGCCACCCTGCTCGAACGCCGACGGAGTTCCGCCCTGTGCGTCGACGAGGCGGCCGATGAGGCCCTTCGACTTGTCGTCGATCTTGATGAACTTGACCCCCATGCCGGCCGGGTTGTCGGGGCCCGCCGCTTGCGGTGCCTCGCGCTTCCACACGACGCGGCCGACGCCAGCCAGGACGGCTTGTTCATCCTGAATCCGGATCTCGAACTTGAGCAAAGTCCCGGGCGGGAAGGGGGAGGGCGTCTTGATGAAGATGCCGCCGCGGCCCACGTCGCTGGCGTGGTGCTCGATGAACTCGTCGACTGTGGCGCTCTTGTAGCGCACGGTCATCGAGAGCACTTTCGCTCGCGGGTCTTTCCGTGTGTCCTGAGCCATCAGGTTCGCTCCAAACGTTAGGGGGAGAGCTCGGGGCGCGAGAGTGCCCCGAGGGTTCTCGCGCGCCGAGCCGGGCTCGTGTGCGAGATGGAGATTGCGGCCCCGCCAAGACGGCGTGCGGAGCATCCCCGAAGGGACTCGCTACGGAGCGAGGCGAGAGGGTCCCGCTTACGCATCCGACGACTTGCTCACATGGTATCAAGCCGTGCGGGACTTCACCAAGTGTCAAGACGCCGTTCGGCGCGATCGGCGCTCGGGTCGGCCAAGAAGCACAGGAACTGTGCACGATCGAGCCAGGTGCCTTGTTACGCCGAGGGAAGAGGTGCTACCTCTCGGGTCTCGTCGTCCGCCCCAAAGAGGCGTCAACGGGGCATTCCTTGATGAGCCTGCGCGTCCGAGACCACTTCCGTGCACACGGTCGCAGACGTGTGAGCCTCGCCGCGACGTTGCGTCGGCCCGGCGCCGATTCGCGTGGTGACTCGCTCCGGCCGACGCCTGGTGAATCGGTGCGCATCCGCGACATCGGGCTGGGAGGTGCTTGCGTCGAAGCTTCTCAGATCGAACCCCCGCTTCGCGCAGAGGCGACCCTCTTGCTCGAGGTCACAGCCCCCACACTCTGGGACCCGCTGACCCTGCGTGGGCGGGTCGCGTGGCTCAAAGTCGGGCGCCCCGGCGAGCCTACCAGGTTCGGGATCCGCTTCGACCACGCCGAGCAAGTCGGACTGTTCGCCCTCTTTCATCTGCTCGGCGCCCACGCCTACGACACCTGAGCCAGGGCTCCAAGCCGGCAAAACGAAACAGCCGCAACTCCATCGGGAGCGCGGCTGCAATCGTAATGCAATAGCTTCAAAAACTCAGAATAGCTTCCGAAGCTCAGAATGCGACGACCGGTGCAATCACTGGCGCGATGACGAAGCCCGTGGTGGGCAGCATCACCATGAACTTGAGCTCGGCCGAGATGCCGAAGTTGTCGATGATCATGTAGGTCGCGCCGCCGCCGAAGTCGACGAAGCCCTGACCAGTGACTTGGTAGGCGTTCACCTTGGTGCCCGTGTCTTTGGTCCCGTCGGCTTTGACGCCGCAGGTTCCTTTGGTCGGGTCGTCCATCGTCGCGTGCTGGTTGTCGCAGACTGTGACCGGGACGCTGGCATTCACCTGAGCCACGCCTCCACCGACGAAGAAATGAGGTCGCAACATGCCCTTCGAGAGCCCGTCTTTCGCGAGCGTCCAGCCACCACGAAACTCGAGATGGAGAGGCAGGAACGCGTTCGGCGGCGCATGTCCCTTCGGTACCGGATGCGCCGCGACGTCGGGTCCCGGGGATCCGAGCAACGCGAAGCCGACGCGCGCGCCCGCGGTGAAGCCGAGCGGAAGAATGCGATCGTAGCCGGCGAGGAGACGAACGTGCGCGAACCCGAGCCCGCCCGAGATGCCGTTCGTGCCCTTCACATCGGTGGGATTGCCGTAGTACGGGGCGTTCGTACCCGTCTCGAAGCACGCGTAGTTCGCCGTATTCTGACAGACCTTGTCGCCACTTCCGATGAAGGCGAGGTCGAATTGCCCGCTCAGCGTGACGATGTTTTTCTTTCCTGACTTTCCTTCGGGCTTGGGCTCATCGCCAGGCTCGCAGCTGCCGTTGAGACAGATGAGGCCCGAAGAGCATTCTTTGTTGCTCTCGCACATCGAGCCCGCGACCTTGTCTCCTCGACCATCGGCCGAGCCGCAGCCCGGAAGACCAGGAGGGCACTCGCCTGCAGCAACGCATGCCTTCGGCGGGTCTTTGCCCGGGAGGCTGGGCGCATCGCCGCTGAGCTTGTTCTTGACGGGGATTTTATAGGGGTCTTTGAGCGACCCTGCGCCAGCGAGCGAGAGGCCCTGATCGTCGGTCGCGATGACGTAATACTTGAAGTCACCCGTCGTCGTGACGTCGGTACAGGGCACCTCGCCGCCGAAGCCGCCCTTCATCTTCGCGAGCTGCAGCGTCTGCCACTTGCTTCCGCCGAACGTCTTGTAGCGCACGACCACCTTGGTTGCGCCGATCTCGTCGGGGACCTCGGCGAAGATTGGAATGGGCGTGTTGATCGGTGCTTCGGGTAGCGCCGTGTGTGGAAAGTCGCCCACCTTCGCGGGCGACGGTGTCGCGCCGCCTTCGCCGCCTTCGCCGCCGGATCCGCCCTCGCCGCTCGAGGCGCCGCCAGCTTCGGCTTGGGCCTCTTTGAACTTCTTGTCGAGCTCGGGCGTCGAGAGACCATCGATGAGCTTGCAGCTCGGGTCTGCCTTGAGGGCGTTCACGAGGTCGGCCTTCGCGAGGTCGAGCTTGTTCTGACCGACACCGTGGACGGTGCCCATGGCGACGTAGATCTTCCCGAGGACATCGGGCGAGCACTGGTCTTTGCCGCAGAGGTCGGCAGCCTTCTTCAGCTTGACCTCGGCTTTGTCGAACTCGACGGAGAGGTAGTCCTCATCCATCGCCTTGTCGTAAAGCTTGAGCGCCTCTTTGTCCTTCTTCCCAGCAGCCTCTGCGACGTGGCTCATGGAGAGCGTCGTCAGCGAGGTGATGCCGAGAACGAGGGCGAACTTCACGCGGTCGAGCGAGCAAGAGCGAAAGGCCACGGCGAGGCTTCCTCCGGAAAAAAAGACCTCGGGGGTCCGCCCCCCGAAACTGACTTGGCGCGAGTATGCGTGGATCCCGCGCGAAGGCGCAACTACACTGGAGCCGACTCGCGCGCGAACGAAAAAGCCCAACCTCGTGAACCGGGGGTGGGCTCGATCGAATCGTCGCGAGACGATCTGGCTACACGCGTCGGTAGATTCCGACCACGAGGCCGAGAAGCATCGTCGGCTTGAAGTCGACCGCGCGCACGAGAATCGGCGCCATCGACGCGTTCGCCGGCTGGAAGCGGATGTAATCTTTTTCGGGGAAGTAGAACTTCACCGTGGCCTCGTCACCGATGAGGGCTGCGACCATCTCACCGCGCTGAGCCGTCGATTGGCGCCGCACGAAGATGATGTCGCCGGAGAGAACTCCAGCGTCGATCATCGAGTCGCCTTGGACCTTCAGAGCGAAGACGTCGCGGTCGCCTCGAACGAGGCTGCGGTCGATTCGCAGGGTGTCTTCGACGTGCTCCTGCGCGAGGATCGGCTGGCCTGCAGCGATGCGGCCGAGGAGCGGCACGCTGATGAGATCGTCGGCTCTCGCGTCGTTCGCCGGGGCGTGCTCGGCACCGGGCACGTCGCCCATGTCGATCGGCCGCAACGCACGAGACTTCATGTCTTCGCGGGTGAGATACCCTTTGCGCTCCAGGGCGCGTAGGTGATCGTTCACCCCGTTGGTGGAACGAATGCCCATGTGAGCACCGATCTCCCGCAGCGTGGGCGGGTAGCCTCGCTCGACGATCGACTCACGAATGTACTGAAGCACCTGATGCTGACGGTCGGTAAGCCCCTGCATGGTCAGACAAGGCTACTGAACGCGTGGTGAGACGTCAAATTCGGTGCAGCAAAAAAATGTTCCTCGGCAACCCACGTGCAGTCAGGGCGCGGAAACATTAGTTATTTCGTTGCAACTCGACTGGCCGTCCGCGCCCGTCTGGACGGGCGTCGCTGCTTCTTGTCGGTGGACAGGCACAGCGCTGGACACCAAACACCTGAGCAAGCTCACTTGTCTGCGCTCCGCTCGAGCACACGACGCGTCGCCTCGATCCGATCAGCGACTTCTGCCGCGCAACCGGTAGACCGTTCAGCCGCACGCTGCATCGCGTGTCGGCCGACAAGCTCAGCGACGCCCGCCAGGCTGTAGGATCTGTCGAAGCTCTTCAGGGTCGCCCGAGGCGAGGAACGCGTCCTCGGGCGTCACGAGCCCCTGTAAGTAGAGGTTCGCGAGCGCCTGGTTCATCGTCTGCATTCCACTGCCTTGCTGCCCCACCTGCATCTGTGAATAGACCTGGTGAAGCTTGTCTTCGCGGATGAGGTTCTTGATGGCGGAGTTCGGGACCATCACTTCGATGGCGATCACACGGCCAGGGCCCCCAGCGCGCGGGATGAGCTGCTGCGACAGGACGCCGAGCAAAGTCATCGAGAGCTGCGTCCTGATCTGAGTCTGCTGATGCGGCGGGAACACGTCGATGACCCGGTTGATCGACGAGACCGCGGTGTTCGTGTGCAGCGTCGCGAAGGCGAGGTGACCGGTCTCCGCGATGGTGAGCGCCGCTTCGATCGTCTCTTGGTCGCGCATCTCGCCGACCAAGACGACGTCGGGATCTTGTCGTAGCGCGTACTTGAGAGCCTCTTTGAAGCTCGCGCAGTCGGTGCCCACCTCGCGCTGGTTCACCACGCTGAGCTTGTGCTGGTGCACGAACTCGATTGGATCCTCGATGGTGAGGATGTGGCCGCGCTGCTCGCTGTTGATGAGGTCGATGATCGTCGCGAGCGTCGTCGACTTGCCCGAGCCGGTGGCACCCGTGACCAACACGAGCCCGCGCGGCTTGTCGGCGAGCTCGCGAACGACCGGCGGCAAACCGAGCTCTTCGAACGAGCGGATCTTGAACGGAATCTGTCGAAAAACGGCGGCGACCGAGCCGCGCTGCACCATGAGGTTGCCGCGGAACCGCGAGAGATTCGGCACGCTGATCGAGAAGTCGAGGTTGTTCTGCTTCTCGAACCGAATCTTTTGCTCTTCGTTGATGTGCTCGTAAACGAGCTGCTTCACGTGCTCCGAACGAAGCGGTGGCAGCTTGAGCGAGATCATGGAGCCGTCGATGCGGAGCGTCGGCGCCATGTTGGCGGTGAGATGAATGTCGCTCGCTCCCTTCTCCACCATCGTGAAGAGGAGCTGCTTCAGGTTGTACTTGAGGCCTTCGCCGGGAGTCTGGTTCACGCGACCTCTAGCTCGTTGGGTCCGAGTGCGGGCGACGGCGGAGCTTCACACGCCTCTCAGTCGCCCATCGTGACGCGCCCGACCTCTTCCATGGTGCACACGCCCTGAAGGATCTTCTCGATGCCGCTCATGCGAAGAGTCTTCATGCCGTTCTTGATGGCGGCCGTCTTGAGCTCGGCGGTCGACGCGCCTTGGAGAACCATCTCTTTCAAACCCTCGGTGAACTTCATGACCTCGTAGAGCGCGACGCGGCCCTTGTAGCCCGAGCCGTTGCACGTCTTGCAACCAGCACCCTTCAGTAGCTGAGTTACTTGTGCTTGCTGGTCAGTGAAGCCGAACTCCTTGAGCTGCTGGGGCTCGACCCGATAAGCCGCCCTGCAGTCGAGGCAGATCTTTCGACCGAGGCGCTGGGCCAACACCAGGTTGACGCTGGCCGTGATGAGGAACGGCTCGACACCCATGTTGAGGAGACGCGAGATCGTCGACGGTGCGTCGTTCGTGTGGAGCGTCGAGAGAACCAAGTGGCCCGTGAGCGCTGCTTTGACCGCGATTTCGGCCGTTTCGAAGTCTCGAATCTCGCCGACCATGATGATGTCGGGGTCTTGCCGCAGAAACGAGCGGAGCGCAGCGGCGAAGTTCAGGCCGATCTCGTCGTGCATCTGCACCTGGTTGATGCCGTGGAGGTTGTACTCGACGGGATCTTCGGCGGTGGAGACGTTGGTATCGGACTGGTTGAGATCGCTGAGCGCCGAGTAGAGCGTCGTCGTCTTGCCGGATCCGGTGGGGCCCGTGACGAGGACCATTCCCCAAGGCTGGCCGATGGCCCACTTGAAGTCGTCGAGGGGGGCCTGATCGAAGCCGAGCTTCGTCATGTCGAGCTGGAGGTTGCCCTTGTCGAGGAGACGGAGAACGATTTTTTCGCCCCAAATGGTGGGGAGAACGCTGACGCGGAAGTCCATTTCCTTTCCGCCGCCGATCTTCAGCTTGATGCGGCCGTCTTGCGGGAGACGACGCTCGGCGATGTCGAGCGACGCCATGATCTTGAGACGGCTGGCGATGGCGCTCTTCAGCTTGATGGGCGGCTGCATCTCGTCGAGGAGGACGCCGTCGATGCGGTAGCGAACGCGGAGCTTCTTCTCGTAGGGCTCGACGTGGATGTCGCTGGCGCCCTTCTTGATCGCGTTCAGGAGAACGGCGTTCACCAGGCGAATGACAGGCGCGCCTTCGGCCTGCTTCTCCAGCTCCATGATGTTCATGTCGTCTTCGTCGAGGGCGAAGTCGACCTCTTCTTCGGCGAACTCGCTGAGCACGTCTTCATAGGCGGCCGCGCCGAGGTTGTACCCGCGCTCGATCGCCTGCGCGATGCCTGCCTCGGAGGCGACGACCGGCTCGACGTTGAAGCCCGTGAGGAACTTGATGTCGTCGATGGCGTGCAGGTTCGTCGGATCGGCCATCGCGACGATGAGTGCGTTGCCCGAGCGCGAGATGGGGATGCACTTGTGCTTCTCGCAGACCTCTTTCGAGACCAGCTTCAACGTCGCGGCGTCGAGCTCGTACTCGTCGAGGTTGACGGCCGGTACTCGGTACTGCGCGGAGAGGAAGTTGGTGATCTCCCCATCGGAGATGTAGCCGAGCTTCGCGAGCGTGTAGCCGAGGTTGGTCCCCGACTTTCGCTGCTCTTCTTGAGCTTGGCGGAGCTGCTGGAGGCTGATGAGCTTTTCGCGAACGAGCAGTTCGCCGAGTCGATTGCCTGAAGACATGGGTGACTCATGGTGGCGAATCGGGAGGCCGGACGTCAACGTCTCATCTAGGCTTTGGTGCTTTTTCGAGTCGTCTCTCTCCCACGTGCCACCACCTCGGATAGACTCCTGGCCGCGATGGGTGTGTTCGATCGGCTCTTCGGTGTGGGGCTCGGAGGTTACAAGGCGCGGGCGGCGCAGCGATGCGAGATGGCGGGAGATCTCGATGGCGCGGTGCGTTCTTTCATCGACGCCGAGCTTCCGGACGAAGCGGCGAGGGTGCTCCTGCTGAGGGCCGACGCGGAGCCGTCGGTCGAGCGGCGCATGGCGTTTTGCGCCCAAGCGGCGCGGCTCGCGAAAGATCCGAAACGTTTGAAGGAGTCGCTCGGTCGCAAAGCGCGGCTTCGCTTCGACGTGCTGCGCGGACGCGGGAACGCCATGAAGAGCGAGATCCTCCTCGCGGCAAAAGATCTCGAAGACGCCGACGAGAACGAAGTGGCGGCCGACGCCTACGCGCTCGTAGAGGACAAGGAGGGCGAGATTCGCGCGCTGACTGCAGCGGGGCTCATCGAGCGGCTCGAAGAGAAGCTGCGGGTCAGTCAGAGCGAGACCCGCCTCGATCAGGCGCAGACCATCGGACTGAAGCGCGTCCAAGACCTCGACCGGGGTGCAGAGCGACGCGAGGCGTTGCGGTTGGCGGCCGAGCTCCGGAGAACCGAGGGCACCGGCTCCGACGAACGCATCGAGGAGCTTGCTCGGGTCATTCGTTCGAAGCTTCTCCGCGGCCCGATCGTCGAGCTCAGAGTCGATGGTGTGGTCCGGAGGTATGCGCTCGGTCGAGACGTCACCATCGGCCGAGGGGAGGCCACGATTGTCGTCGGTACACGCGCGCTGTCGCGCGTCCACTTGCGGATTTTTCGCCTCGACGGTGGCGTATTCGTCGAAGATTCCGGCACTCGAAACGGGACGTTCCTCGCCGGCGCCCGAATCTCGGGACGCATCCCCGTGGGCGAGGGTCTGTCGCTCAAGCTCGGGGGCGACGTGCCTTGCCGAATCGCGCCCACGCGAGATCTCGAAGACGGCGGGGTCATGATCGAGATTGGGGGCCTCGCCTATTTCGCGCCCCTCGGCGAGCTTCCGGTGGGGCGCTACCGGGTGGGCCTCGACGGTCCGGGCGGCGACAATCAGTCGTTCGTGATCTTGAATAGCAACGCAGATGCACCGGTTTTTCTTGGTGAGCTGCAGCTCGCGCAGACGGTCGAGCTTTGCGCGGGCGACGCTCCGAGCGAGACACGAGGTGGTCCGCCGAAGCTCGTCGCGTTGGGCCATGGCTCCGAGGGTGACGGTTGAGCCTCTGGGATCGGATCAAGTCGCGGATCGGTGTCGGAGTCGCATCCCCGGATGCGCCGGGGATCGAGCTCCGGGTCGACCCCGCTCTCCCCCCCGAAGACGAGCGCGTGCTTCTTGGCGCTGCGTTCGCCGACAAGTCCGGGCGTGACGAGGAGCTCGCGACGCTGTCGATGGTCGGCGAGCCGAATGGACCTCCGATCGACGTGGCGATCGGACTGCTCCGCCGCGTTCGCGGCACGTCACGGGAGACCGAGGCGCTGAGCCGTTCGCTCGAAGCGAAGAGTCCTCCCGCGGCGATTCGTGTCGCGTGCGCCGAGATGCTTTCCGCCCGAGGTGAAGACCAACGAGCGCTCGACCTCCTCTCCGGGGCCACGACTGCCGAGGCTTTGATTCTCAGCGCCGACCTCCACGCGGCGAGAGGTCAGCTGCCGCGAGCCATTGGCGCGATCGAGCGGGTGCTCGCGCGACAGATCGACACCCCGGGTGCTCGAGAGCGCCATGCTCGTTGGGTCGCCACGCTCGGGATCGGTCGAAAGGAGCGGCGCCATCTCGACGAGGCGACCATCGTGACCGCGCGAGCATCGCAGGGGCCCTACCGGCTGCTTCGTGAGGTGGCGCGCGGCGGCGCAGGCACGGTGTACGAGGCGGAGGACGAGGTCCTCGGCCGGCATGTGGGCTTCAAGGTCTACCATGAGGAGGGAGGCGATCGCTCCGCGATCGAGCGCGAGATCCGTCTGTTCTCTCGCCTCGCAGGGAAGGGGATTGCCCGCGTCTTCGACGCGGCCCCCGATGCAGGCTGGATGGCGCTCGAGTGGGTGCCGCTCGGAAGCCTTCGAGACCTCCTCCGCGGCGGACGCGGGCAGGAGCTCTCGCCAATCGCTTCGTGGGCCCGACCCCTTTCGCTCGCGCTCGCGCGGGTCCATCGCGATGGGTTGGTTCACGGTGACGTGAAGCCGGCGAACGTTCTTCTTCGGAGCGCGAGCGATCCGGTTCTGACCGACTTCGGGATCGCGAAGCGAGTCGGTGAGCCACAAGTCGGTGGCAGCCCAGGCTACCTGTCACCCGAACGCCTCGGTGGTGAAGCCTCCTCTTGCCTCGACGACATTTACGGGTTCGGCCGAATCATCGAAGACGTCTTGGAAACCATGCCTGACCCACTGCAGGCTTTCTGGGAGAAAGTCGTCGTGATGTGTCTCGGACCAGCCTCGCATCGGCCCATGAATGGTGCCCAGCTGGCGGCGCTCGTCGGTGCAGACATGGTGTCGCGACCGGCGTTGTGACAGCATCCGCTCGTGCACTCGCTGAAACCGCAACACTGGCTCGCGTTGATGTCTCTCGCTCTCGCGCCGGCGACTGCCGCATCCACCACCGGTTGCGGAGGCGACATCTGCAATGACCTCCTCGTCGAGGAGCAGGCTTGCGTCGGCTTCACGAAGGCGACGTCGCCGGCTGGCGCGACGTGCACCGACAAGCGCGGGCTTTACTCACAATGCGTTCTCGATAGCGGGCAGGATCTCTGCAAGGCTCTCGTGACACCCGAGGCCAAGGCATCGCAACGCCTCGAGCAGGTCTGCGGCGCGGCACCGTCCTGAAGAACGACGCTCCATTCGGGCGGTCAAGTCGCTCGTCGTCGCGGTCAGTTTTTCGATCCAGTCGAGGACGAAGCGCCCGCACCCGAACCGAAACACTTGCTGAGCGCGTCGCTCTCCGTCTTGCAGGATTCGATGGGGTAGGCGTACTGTTTCTTCACGGTGTCGCACGAGGCGTTGTCGGCGGCGCAAAGCGTAAAGTCGGATTGCTGTGAGCTGCACTGGGCCTGCTTGGCCTTGCTCACGACAGCCGCCCGATCGGTCGCGCACTGGTCGATACACAGCTTGTCGCCTGCGAGCCCTTCACAAGCACAGGCGTCTTTGCAGGCGATTTCGGAGCTGCACCCGCTCGCTAGCGTGAGCATTCCGAGGGCGGTTCCGAGCATGATTGAAAGCACGGTGTAGCGCATGTCACATCCCCGTCGTGCTTGAGCCTGAACCCGTCGAGGCGACGACGCCAGCGCACTTCGCGAAGGCGAGCGCGCGAGAGTCGCAGACCCCAGCGGGCGGCTCGTAGAGCTTGTTCGCCGAATCGCAGGTCGCGTTGTCGGACTGACACCGCGTGAAGTCTCGGTACTCCGAGGTGCAGTGCGCATCGGCAGCCCGCTTCGTGGTGTCTGCCTCGGCCTTGGAGCAGGCGGTGACGCAGGCCTCCTGGGCCGTTCCGCCGCCTCGGCACTGACAGACTTCGTCACAGGAAACGGTCGCGGTGCCGCAACCCGCATGAGCGATCGACGCGACGATCATCAGGGCAGCGCCGTAGGGTGTGAGTTTGCTGACCAAAGGCCTCTCTCGCGGTGTGCCTGGCGCTTCGCCTTGAACTGGGAGCTGGAGCTGCTCGCCCCGCGACGAGCTCGATTGCCGCCGCCGACGCCTCAGTGTTCGCCGAATTGGACCGTCGGAACGGCGAGGCCCGCCTTTCTTGGGCGGGCCTCGATGCAATACAGGTGTGCGAGCGACTCTCCGAACGGGCTCGAGCCCCGAAGTCTCGTTGCCGGCTGGACGGTCGCTCGGAGTCGCTCAGCCGCCGGTGCCGGTGGACGAGGTGGTTCCGCCGGCCGCGCTGGTGGTTCCGCCGGTGGTGCCGCCGCCGGCGACGCACTTGACAAACGCCGTGGTCTCGGTGTCACAGGCGCCATTGGTCGTGACGTACGTCTTCAAGTTCGAGTCGCACTTCGAGTTGCTGGACACGCAGCTCGAAAAGTCGTCGGCCTGGCTGCTGCAGCCGGCCTTGGTCGCCGCGGCCTTGCCGTCGTCGAGGTTCTTCTGGCAGGAGGTGGTGCAGCCCGCCTGGTCGGCCGTGCCGCTGCACGAGCACACGTCGGAGCAGCTGATTGACGAGCTACCGCAGCCGACGCTCGCGCTGAGGGCGATGGCGCCGAGAGAGAGGGTGGCGACTGCGGCGAGAGCGATCTTCTTGAACATGATGGGAGTCTCCTAGGAGAGACCAAACTCGGGCCCTGCGCCCCCCAGGGGCAGTATTCGGCTCGGTAAGGCCTACGGTGGTGCGCTCCTCTATGGTGCGCGGCTACGCCCTAAAGCATTCTCGGCCGCCTCGCAACTTCTTAACGAAGCGTCGAGGCGAGACTGGGAACGATGCGCCGCTTCTACTCGCGACCCGAGAGCTATCTTCCCTGCTGAAACGTGAGCTCTCCTTGGGCTTCTGCGCCTCAGCACGGTGGCGCCAAAAGCCTGCTCGCTGCCCTACTTCCCGGTTCCGGTCGAGCCGCCGCCCGGATGCGAGATGATGCACGATAGGTGAGCCGAGACCTGCGTGTCGCAGAAGCCGGTCGTGTCGAGCTGTCCGTTGAGGCAGCGTGCCTTCGAAACGGTGCAAGCCTCGGCGTCGTCGAAAGTCTGCGTGCAGCCAGCCGCTTTCGCCGCGTCCTCGTTCTTCGTGCGGAGGGCTTCGCAGGTCTTGAGGCAGGTGTCGTTGCCAGGTGTGCCCGCGCAGTTGCACTTTGCGTCGCAGCTGTCGGCGCCGCTGCTTCCGCAACCGGCGACCATGCCGAGAACTCCAAACAGAGCTCCCGACACGAGCGCTCCAGCCACGATTCGTTTGATCATGTTCGCCTCTCTTTGCGTGACGCACGGGGGCAGTGCCTCCGCACCCCGACGCGTCGTGTAAGAGAGTCGCGGTCGC
>JAYUUB010000198.1:0-3679 GCA_043755175.1 Polyangiaceae bacterium
GTCGCGACCTCAGAAGGTGATTCAATTCGCAGCTCTACCGCGCGATCCTGATCGGGACGCAGCGCTCGTTGATGTTGTGCACCCGCAGCGTTCTCGAGAGGACCTTGTTCTCGGTGACGAGATGGCAGGACGTCTCGACCGAGTCGTCGAGGAGTTCAGGTCCAAGGAGCTCCTCTCTCGCCATGGGCTTGCTCCGAAGAGCCGGCTCCTTTTCATCGGCCCTCCAGGTTGCGGCAAGACGGTCTGCGCCGAGACACTCGCCACAGAGCTCGGACTCGACGTTCTTCACGCCCGGTTCGACGGAATCGTCTCCTCGTACCTCGGCGAGACCGCCAACAACCTGCGAAGGGTCTTCGGCTACGCAGCGCAGAGGGATGCGATCCTCTTCTTCGACGAGTTCGACGCACTCGGCAAGCGTCGAGACGACGCCCAAGAGGTCGGTGAGTTGAAGCGCGTCGTGAGCAGCTTCCTGCAAATCCTCGACGCACACCCCAAGGACAAGATCGTGGTCGCAGCCACGAACCACGAGGGGATGCTGGACGACGCGCTGTGGCGACGGTTCGACGAAATCTTGGTCTTTCCTCGACCGACGACGAGCCAGCTCGAACGGCTCATCGAGCTCCGTCTTAGGGCTGTACGGAAACGCGGCATCGACATCCACGCCTTCGCTGACTCGATGACCGGCCTGTCGTATGCGGACGCCGAGCGAGTCTGCCTCGAGGCCATCAAGGCGATGCTCCTCTCTGGTCGCCGCGAGCTCACCGCAGAGCACGTTGCGAGCGAGCTCCTGGCCCAGCAAGAGCGTGTCTCCCTTGCCGCCGGGAAGCCACCAGCGGCACAGTAGCGCACGATGGCTGAGGATCCGGGCTCTCCGCTGTTGCGCCTGGCAGCGCCGCGCCTGCTGACCCGCAGGCGGAGGACGTTCAAGTTCCCTGGGCCGCCTTCTCGCGATCCCCCGAAGCACGCAGCCAAGCTCGGCGCTGGGCTCAGCGAGGTGCGCAAGCACGTCGAAGAGGGAATCGCGAACCTGCAGACATTCGCGACAGAAGTTCCCTACGTCCGCATCGAGTTTGCAGCCGGCACGGTGGTCATGGATGCTGACCTCGCATCTCTTGGCCTCGTCCCGGTGTACCGGAGGGAGGACTCCGTGCTTGCTGCCTACGCAAAGGACGGCAATCTGCGGACTTTCGACAAGCAGCTCACCTCCTACGCGCAGCTCCAGAAGAAGCTGGCCGTGCTCGCGAAGATCGAATCGGTGAAGCCTTGGTCGCGCGAAGATCGCTTGGGACCGCAGCTCAAGGAGCTGACCATCGACTCGTCGCGCGAGTACACCGTCGACCTTCTCGTGATGCCGGTAGAAGGCGAAGAACAAAACCCGGCGGCGCTTCGGGCGATCGAGAAGTTCGTGAAATCTCACCGAGGACGGATTGTCGACCGCGCTCTCGAACCGACGTTCTCGGCACTTCGGGTACGGCTGGGCGGCCAAGCCCTCGACCAGATGCTCGAGTACCGCGACGACATCGCAATCGTCGAGCTGCCTCCCGCTGCAGCCGTCGTCATTCCGCAAGCGCTCTCGGTTGTTCTTGATGACATTCCGGAGCTGAGTGCTCCGGACTCAACCGCGCCCGCAATTTGCGTCGTGGACTCGGGGATCCTCGAAGGCCACCCTCTTCTCGAGCCGGCGATCCTTGTGGGAAAATCGCGTTCTTTTCCTGCGCACCTCGGTCCGCCGATCCCGCAGCCGCCCGTGGCCGAAGCTGCGCATGGAACGAACGTCGCTGGTGTCGCGCTCTACGGTGACGTCGCAAGCGCAGCCACGGCAAAGCAGTTCACGCCGGAGCTCCGGATCATCAACGCTCGCATCCTTGACGACAACAACGAGCTTCATCCTGATCGGATGCCATTCCTCAGGGACATCGTGGAGCACGTCAAGGATGACTGCCGCCTCCTGAACCTCTCCTTCGGCTTGGATCCGAACTCCGGGTTTCTGTCGGTACACGCCGCAGAGCTTGATGCGATCTCGAAGGAATTCGGCGTGCTCTTCGTGGTGTCGAGCGGAAACGTCCGGCTCCACGACCGCTACCGCGGCTTGAAGCCCGGAAAACCCTACCCGGAATACCTCCTCGAAGATGCAGGCTGGCGAGTGCGAGCACCGGCCGAGGCCTTAAATGTCCTCACCGTCGGCGGGCTCACAACGGACGGTGATCTCTTCCGGTCGAACGCTTCGGTGAAGCTCTTCGGAGCGAAGCGCGCTCCATCGCCGTTCTCGTGCCATGGCGGTCTGAAGAACGTGCTGAAGCCGGACGTCGTCGACGTCGCCGGGAACGTAGCCTGGGACAGCCAGACCCGACGATGGCTCGACAACGATGCGGGCCTCCGCATCGCCACGACGAGTCATGAATTCGCGAATGGTCGACTGGTCGGGTTCGTCAACGGCACGAGCATTTCCGCGCCGAAAGTTTCCCATCTCGGCGCCAGACTCCTCGCCCGGTATCCAGAGGCCTCACCGAATCTCCTCCGCGCGCTGATCGTGCAGTCGGCCCGCATGCCCGAGGGCGTCGCCGACTGGCCGAAGGAGCGAGCGATGAAGCTCTGTGGCTTTGGGGTGCCCGATCTCGACCGGGCGCTCTACTGCAGGCCGCAGCGGGTGACGCTCTACTACGAGGGCACCATCATGCCCGACGACGTGCAGATCTTCGACGTCGTCGTGCCCACTGACTTCGCGAAGGCAAAGGGACTGAAGACGATCTCCGTCTCTATCGCCTACGACCCGCCGGTCTCCGTGGTGCACCGAGATCGACCCGCCGGCGTCCACCTGACCTGGGGACTTGCACGCGGCGATGTGTCAGAGGCGACTCTCCACACCGCAATCGCAGCGGAGGCACAGGCCGAAGCCGATGACCATGCCGTCAACGACGCCAACGTGACAGCAACGAAGAAGAAGTCACCGTTCATGTCATCGGCTCTCCCAAAGCGACCCCAGCAGCGCGGGACGGTCCAAAAGAGCGTCTTCACGTGGAAACGTGGCGCCTACGGCGAGACGTACCGGCTCGCGGTAACGGCGAAGGCAGTTCGGCAGAATCACGCAACGACTGGCCAGACGTTCGCCGTCGTCGTCAGCCTCGAGTGTGCTGACACCGAGGTAAACGTCTTCAGCCTCGTGAGAGCCCGGCTCGGCGCAGGACGAGTACGCCTCCGCGTTCCGGCAAGCTGAGGAAGGACGGCCCCAGGATCACTGCAAGAGGCCGCGAGCCGCCGCCAATTCCTTCGTGATCATGTCGGGCGCGTTGCGCATGCGAGTGGCAACACCGGGTGAAGGCCTGGGTGGCGGGCTGGCGCCGACGCGTCATCCACGTGCCAGCCGGACCAGTACGGCGAGGAAGCCTTCTTTCGGTCGGGCGGCGGGTCGGCAAGACAGCCGATGGGCCTCGGAAGGTGAAACGCCCGCGCCTCCAAATGCTGCAGGCGAGCCTCCGCCCAGGCGATCCACATCCGCGTGTCTGCGTCGGTGCAGAGTCCGTCCCTCGTCTGCGCGGTGGCCCGAAGGGCTTCGATGAATTCTCGTAGCTCCTTCACAGTGCGCCAGACCTCGACACGCTTGCCAAGGTCTTTACGGCGCTGGTCCTCCAGGAACTTCGCCTCTGCTTCGTAACCGTACGGGGATGGACGCCGTGCGCCG
>JAYUUB010000199.1:0-10633 GCA_043755175.1 Polyangiaceae bacterium
CCGAGTCTCCGCGCTGGATCACGCTCACAGCTCCCGTCAGCGCTTGCTTCGTCGTCGAGAGCCCGAGCGCCGTCTTGGCGCGCCGCTTCAGCGATCGACTGACCTCTCTGACGAACGCTTCCAGCACGTCTGCGCAGAGCTTTCTGTCGTAACCAAGATGCACCCGCAACCTCCACGGTAGCGAGCACACCCATTGCCGAACCGGCACCTCCGGGAACACCTTTTCCAGTACAGCTCGCCGATCAAGGAGAAGTCGGGCGGCGCACCGGGAAACAGAGCTCGGAACGCGCCATTGGTGAGCCACGGACGACGATCCGGCGGTACACCTGGGTTGGCACAGCGGAGGCCCCGAACAGTTGCTCGAACAGTCCCAGTGAATCCGTAATGTCGTCACTGGCGTGCATGTCTGCGCGGATCCGACCGCAACGTTCATGCGAATGGCGGGCTCACCGCGAGGCCCACGCCGCGCGGTGCTCCCGTGGGCAAAAACGTCCGCTCAGAACTTGACGGACTTTTCCGCGTCGGCGACCCCGAGTCGTGCCAGGCCAAGATTTGCTTTCGCGCGGTCCAGCGCCACGTAAAAGAAGACCATGGGCCGCTCCCTCATCGGGCGGATCAGGTGATACTGCTTTCCGAGCGTGATCAAGATGTCCTCGATGTGGTCGTCGAGACCCAAGGCCTCGATCGCCTTGCGTTTGGCGCGAACGACCTCGGTGTTTGCTGCGGCGGCCACGTCCAGATTCATCGTCGTATTGCCCTCGGTCCCCAGCAACATTCCGGTCTCCGCGTCGACCAAGGCAGCGGCCACGAAGCCGTCCATTCCTGCAAGTTTCTTCAGACAGTCGCCAATCGTTGCCATGGTGTCGTTCCTTTGTATTCGGTTTGGTAGCGGTGAGCGAAAAGTGGTCTGTGGCGCAGGCGGAGGCACGGAGGGCGAACGACCCGGCAACGCCTTGGGGTTCGCCATCGGCGTCGGGCGGCGAGCGGGCAGTTCTCGCTTCGCCCGACCCACCGCGCGTTGGTCGGGCCGTGCCCGCTCGTCGATGACACGCGCAGCCTCCATGATCAAGAATGCGACGTTCTCCGTCACACGCTTCACGTAACGGGGCGGCACGCGCCCAGCCAAGACGACCGTGGGCTCGGGCCATGACATCACGTCCATTGCCGCGACGTTCCCTTGCGCCTCTTCGTGAACGGCGTCGACCAAAGCGCCATCCACGAACAGCAAGCGACCCGACTTCCCCTCGGAACGGACGCGAATCTCGCACGTTTTACGCTCGATCTGCAGGAGCTGACACAGACCGGGAAGCGTGACGCCTTCGAGGTGGCCGCTTTCGGACGGCACCAGCAGACGCTGCACGGCCGCCAGCAGCTCCGGGAGATCGATCGGTTTTTCGAAAAATGCGAAGGCGGCCGTGGCGGTGACCCAGCGGTCGATGTCGGGCGTGCCATGTGCCGTCATGACGATGACCGGCAGCTTGCATGCGCGATTGAGGAGCTCCTTCAACAGCTCGAAGCCGTTCATGATGGGCATGTGCAGGTCGGTCACGATGACATCGACTGCTCTTGCCGCGATGATGGCGAGCGCCTCCTCGCCGTTGGCCGCTCCCACGCCGACGACGCCCTCCGACCACTCGTTCAGAGCGTCGATGACGGTCTGGCGGAAAAAGTCTTCGTCGTCGACGACCAGCACGGTGCGCTGCTGCATGTCTCCCGCTTTGCATGCGCCATGCCGGCTCGTTTTCCGCGCATTCGCGGCGCAAGGCGCTAGTCGGAGGAGTCGCGCGGCGCCGAATGAGCGCTCACGTTCGAACGTGGAACGGCCGCGACTCCCTGTTCGCGCAATTTGCGGCGCAACGTCGCCAGAGAAATGCCGAGTGCAGCTGCAGCGGTCGCGCGATCCTGCGGGTGTGCGGCCACGCATTGTGCGATTCTCGTGCGCTCTAGCTCGGCGAGCGTTTGGTCGGGTAGCACCCCCAAAGCGCGCGGCGTGGCGCTCGCCTCCAGGTACAGCGAAGGTCGGACGGCCGCGGTGTCTTGGAGCAGCAGCGCTCGCTCCAGGACATTTCTGAGCTCGCGGATGTTGCCCGGCCAGTGATAGCTGGTCAGGCGGGCGAGCTCACCGGGTGCGAGATGGCGGGTACCTGCGGCGCCAAGAACGCGGAGCCAATGCGAGACGAGAGCCCCGAGCTCTTCGGGGCGTTGGCGGAGAGGCGGCACGTCGAAGACCAGCACTTCGAGGCGGTAGCGCAGATCCTCCCGGAACCGCCCCGCGCGCACCGCGGCGCGCAGGTCGACGTGGGTAGCAGCTACGATCCGCACGTCCACCTGGCGTACCAGGCTTCCGCCCACGCGCCGGATGCAGCGGTCTTCGATGGCGCTCAGCAGTCTGGCCTGGGCAGCCAACGACAGCTCGCCCACCTCGTCGAGAAACAGCGTTCCGCCGTGGGCAATCTCGAAGACCCCGAGGCGCTGCTGGACCGCGCCCGTGAAGGCGCCGCGTTCCGCGCCGAACAGCTCGGACTCGATCAATGACTCCGGGATCGCGCTGCAATTGATCGAAAGGAAGGGCCCGCCCGAACGGGAGCTCCGCGCGTGGAGCATCTGCGCGAGCCGCGTTTTGCCGGTTCCGGTCTCGCCTCGGAGCAGGACGGGCGACCCGCTGCGGTTGGCGCGATCCGCAAAATCGAGAGCTGCAGCGTCGCCGTCCTGTGGGCCCTGCCCCTCGTTCTCGCGCAGCTTGTCGCGCCGATACTGCTCGACCGCTGCGATCTGCAAGCTGCGGAGGGACTCGACGGTACGCAACACCGCCAGCCGCAGCACCTCGAGCTCGACGGGCTTGGTCAGATACTCTTCGATCCCGGCACGGAGCGCGTCGACCGCATTTTGCAATGCGGGCCGCCCCGTTACGAGCAGCAACTTGGCGTGCTCGACGTGCTTGCGCGCTTCTTCCGCCAGGTCGATGCCGACGCCGTCGGGGAGCTCGTAATCGACGATCAGCACGTCGTAGAGATTGGGAAGGAGCTGGCGCGCGCCTTCGAGCGAGCCTGCGCAATCGATGTGCAGGGAGTCTTCGCGCAGATACTCCGCGACCGATTCGGCAAACAGCAGATCGTCATCGACGACGAGCACGCGCATCACACTCATGGCAGTCGCAGCTCCGACAAACCCGGCAAGGACACACTGAAGGTGGTGCCGACCCCCACGGTGCTGCGCACGGTCACGGCGCTGTCCATGCGCGCCAGCACCTTTCGAACCAACGCGAGCCCCAAGCCCGTGCCGCTGCGTTTGGTCGTGAAGAACGGCATGAAAATTCGCGAGAGCAGATCCGGCGGGATGCCCGGACCCGTGTCTTCTACGTCGATCATCAGCGAGCCAGCCGGATTCGCGCCCACCCGAAGCGTGATGCATCGCACTGGACAGGACGCCCCCTCCATCGCGTCCAAGGCGTTCGTCACCAGGTTCAGGAGCGCTTGATGCAGGCCGCGTCGGTCACAGTACGACTCGGCCGAGATCCCGTCGGAAAAGACGAGCTCGAGCTGGCAACCCCGGGCTTCGCAGTCGGGACGGATCATCCCCACGAAGCGGTCGAGAAATGCTCGCACGTCGAGCGCGTCGACCGTAGCGTCCTCGTACGCGTTGTACGAACGGAGCTCGCCGAGCAAGTACTCGACGCGGCGCAGCTCGTCCAAAATGCGCTCGAGCGTTCCCGCCACCCGCTCCTTCGGATAGTGGTCGACGCCGCGAAGCAGCAAGGTGACGGCGGCCTTGATCGAATTAATCGGATTGCCCAGCTCGTGGCGGATGCCGGCGAACACGTAGCCGACATTGTCCGTGAGGTCCGCGGCGCCTGCCACCGCCTCGAGGCGGCGCAGCTCCGTCACGTCGCGCTGGGCAGCCATGAAGTATTCCTTGCCGGAATCGCGCGACCACATGGACTTCACGCTCCACTGCATGAGGAACGGCGTGCCGTCCGCTCGGTAATTCCACGTTTCGCCTTCGAAGTATTCGCGCGCGATCAGCGACGCGCGCAGGCGGTCCAGAACGACGCGAGACGACTCTGGCCCTTGCATGAAGCGCGGAGAGCGACCGAGCACTTCGTCGCGCGTGTAACCGGACATCTCACAGTACGCTTCGTTGACGTACAGGATGCGCGGGCCAGGCTCGTCGTAGTCCACGTCGGTGATCAGGATCGAGAGCGAGTTTCGCTCGAACACTTCGCGGGCGAGATCGTGGGGTAATTCCGAATGGTTTGCCGGGGAATCCTCGGGCGTTGCGTGCTTTGTCATCGTTGTTTCGAAGGGAGCCCCTCTCGCTCCGGAGCGTCAGTGTACGCTCGGCGGCGCTCGCATCGGCACGCAAAAGGTCCCCGCTCGAGAGACCCGACTCTGGCATGCGCGGTCGACCGAGCCACCCGGTAGAGTTCCCACTTCGGCGGTGGTCGGGTCGAGCACGGGTGCTCGACCCGGCGCCGATCTGCGACGGCATCGACACCAACGAGTATGGCTCCGTCGACGAATGGGATCTGCTCGAACACGGTAAGATCGTAGACCGGGAGGCGGTAGACCGAGAGGGGCACTTGCGCCGCCTCGGGCCAACGCCTGCTGCCGGCAACGCTTCCACGAATGCTGTCGTCGCGAGAAGTGCCGCGACCTGTTCCCTGAGAAAGTTTCGAACGTCGACAGGCGCCCGCTCGATCTCGCTGACCAGCTCGATGCGTCCGTCGACAACGGCGATCACGTCCTCAAGATCGTGATGATAGAAGTCGCCACCTCCTCGACTCGCGAATGCTTCGAGCTTCGTGGCGCAGAAGTGGGGACCGTCTGGGACGCGAATCTCGCCTTCGAAACCCTCGATGCGCTTCGGATGAGCGAGCGTGCTCGGATACCAAACATTCGAGAAGCCCAGGAGCGCTGGGGCGAGCGGCATGATGTCCACTCGGATCTCTTCGACGCGCCAACGACACAGCGGTGCCTGTTCGCTGTCGTCCTCGTGAAAGCCCTGATCGCGGAGCCGCTTTCCGAGCTCGTTCATCGCGGTAAGTGATTCGACGTCGATGATCAGGTCGACGTCGTCGGTGGGGCGCGCCGGAGCCGCGCCCAAATCGGTGATCAACAGTTGTCGGACCATGCCGCCAACGAAGACGACCTTCTCGCGAAGGTCGCCGAGATGGCGGAGGACGATGAGCAGAGTCTCACGTTGGCTCACGCGGCCAACCTCCTCTCGATCTCGCGGCTTGCCAGCTGTCGCTCACGGGCGCGGCCTGCACGCAGTGCGTCCACGAGCACGAGCCACTCGTAGAGCAGCGGATTCTTCAGCGCCGCATCTGGGGCTGCGCGATACAGGGGCACGAGCCCTTCGCCCCGCGCGGTCCCCTCCGCATGGGGCCAAACTGGAGGCAGCTCTCCCACGGAGAAGTGCGAGCGCAGCGGTGGCGCGGCATACGACGTGGGCACCCCACGGCTTACGCCAAGCCACTCCGGCGGAAACACGTAGCGCAAGCCGTGGACGAGAAACTCTAGGAGCGCCCGCTTTTTCACCGCTCGGGTGGCGCCGTCGACGAGGCCACACGCGATCGCTCGTTTCACCGCCGCATGCGTCTCCGAGGCGCTCATCCCGAGCGCAGCCGCGAGCTTGGAGAACCCACGCTCGCTCTCCAGGCAGCTCGCCAGTTGGAGCGTGACGAGGATATCCTGCGATTTTAGCACATCTTTTCTATATTCGCGAATCGCGAATCGCGCAACAACTGATGCGCTCTCGATGCCCTTCGGTCGGCTCGTCACCAGGCAGCCCCTCGAAGACCCCGCATTGAAGGTCGGCCATCGAACCAACTTCGTGGTTGGGACCCGCCAGCGCAGACTTTGGAGCGCGGACGTATTATGTCCGAGCCTCTGGGCTTTCGCGTGGGTCGGCTCGGCTCTCGATGTTAGACAAATGAGATGGAGGTGCGGCGTGCTGTATGCTCTCGACTCCAGCGGACGTCTCATCGAGCCTGCTCCGAAGGCCGTTGGTACGTGCACACTGTGCAAGCTGCCGCTGATCCCAAAGTGCGGCCAGCTCAACATCTGGCACTGGAGCCATCGAGCCGGCGACTGCGACCCCTGGAATGAGGGCGAGACCGACTGGCACCGCGCATGGAAGCGACGGGCCGATCCGAGCTGGTGCGAGGTGGTGTTGGCGCCTCACCGTGCTGAAATCCGGCGACCCGATGGGCTCGTCATCGAGCTTCAGCACTCATCCATCTCCTCCTACGACATCGCGGCACGTGAAGCGTTCTATGGCAACATGTGGTGGCTCTTTCATCGTGATCGCTTCGGCAAGAAAGCGCGATTCTTCATCACCGAAGACGGCCGCGTTCGCTTGCGGTGGCTGAACGGGAGCAGAACTCTGCCGCTCGTTACAAAGCCGATCTTCGCCGACCTAGGTGGTCCCATCGTCGAGCTCACCGGGCGACTGGATGGGGCTGGAGGGTGGGGAAGACTGCTGACCCTAAGCGAGTTCTTGGCGAAGGCAGAGCTGCAATCACTTCGCGCCGAAGAGCTTGCGACCCACTCGCACCACGAGGTGCGATGGCCGGCGCGAGCGTCGGGCGGGATCGCTGGAGTGCTCGCGCCCCGGGCAGTCGATGTAGAGTTTTGGCGCGACGAAGGGGGAGAGACGACGGCCCGCGAAATCCGAGCCTACCGACACGATGGCTCGTTTGAGATTCCCAGCGATGAGTTCCCCGACCACGTTCGCCGTTCGCTTTGCGAACGGGTGAACGCATTATGCTCAAAGCCCGATTGCCGAATCATCACGCGCGGACCAAGGAACGATACTGACCGAGCCTTCACGATCGGGCGGGCCTGCCACATTCACGCCGCAGCAGAAGGCGGGCCTCGCTACCTGCAGACCCAAACACCCGCCGAACGCGGATCGTTCGCGAACGGGATTTGGCTCTGCGCAGCCGCCATTGTCCCCAGCCGAGGCTCTTGCCAAATTCGATGCCCGATCGCTTGGATCCACCATGGCGCTCGACATGGCGCTCGACGAGCCGAGTCTGGCTTTCGGCCGACAGGTCTCGGGGGCTGAGATTGTTGTCGCACGAGGCGATTGCGGGTTAATCTCTCCGCGGGGGCGACGAGAACCCCCTCGCTCTTCGATTGTCGGGCAGCCTTGAGCGGGATGACAACCACCCACTCAGCGCTCGAGCGGACGGCCAATCAGTATCTGCACCTTTGAACCTCATCACGAACCTCGTGGCGCTGACCCATGGCGACGAAGTCCCGCTAACTGCGACGCTCGGGTGGTTCCTGAGTGAGAGCCCCGTGTTGCGTATCGCAATCCTCTCGGGCTGGACGAAGCAGGCTCCTGCGATCTCTCGGCTCGTCGAGGGCTTCTCCGGTTGGGGCGAGCCCGGCATCACACTCGAGACCCTGAGGACAACGCGACAGCCTTCTTTGAATCCTGCTTTGCTGCCCTCCGCGCAAACGGCGAGTTAGACACGTTTCTGAAGGCATGTAACGGCGCTAGCGGCTGACAAGACGCGCGATACCACAGGAGCGGGCCCCTCCCTGGCAACCATGACGATCGAGTCGGCTGTGTTGTCGCGCTGGTTGACCTATTTGCGTGGCGCGCGTCTCGGGACTGCCGCAAGATGCCAATCTCATGCAAAGTTTTGAAAAGCCGCGATACGAGAAAGCCGCGAATGACTTCCAAAACGCGTTCGAGGCTGGGTACACGAGGGGCCTAAAAGCTCTTGAGGATGGCACCGAGCGAAACCCGAATGTCGAATCGGTGTTCTTCGTGGATGTGCCGCGCAACCCCGTGCTCGACGGAAACGGAGCGGCGCACGCCGATGAGTTTGAAGTGGCCGGGTACATGGCCGCAATTGCGAGGAGGCGCACGGGGACGTCGGTTCTGGATGCCACGGAATCCGATCCCGATGGCAGCCATGCCAACACCCACAACGCGCTTCGATGGGTGGTGCTCCTGAACCCACCGGTCAGATAGCCGGCGAATCAGTCGAAAGTCTCGCATGTGACGGGTGTCAATGCTGCCCGTCACGGAGATTCTATTGGACATGTGTCGCTGAGAAGGCACGTTTTGAACGATGTCTTCGAAGACTTCCGTTCCCGTTCCCTTTGGCGAGCGACTGCGCGAGCTGCTGCAGCGTCTCGGGCCTCACGCCACTCAGGTGTGGATTGCCGAGCGCTCGGGACTCGATCGGTCCCTGATTTCACGCGTGATGAGCGGTGGCCGTGCACCGACCCACGAGACGCTGGCTTGGCTCGCGCCGGTCCTGAACGTCTCAGTGCAGGACCTCGTTGCCGGCACGGATGCCGAAGAGCGCGGTCGGGAGCACGCGGACCATGTGCGCCGGGCGGACTACGAGGGGGTCCTGGCCCAGATGATCGAGTTCGAGAGCAAGAACCGGGAGCTCAGAGCGCAGCTCGACGCCGCGGAAGAGCGCACGGCAAGCGAACAGAGGTGGCCTTCCCCCCACTTCGCGGACACCTCGGGTAGCGCGAAACGGCGCGGGAGTGTCTTATGAAGGTGATGAAGAAGAAGCGGCGCGAAAGAAGGGCATTCACGCCAGAGTTCAAGGCAGACGCCGTGAAGCTCGTGGCAAGCGGCAAGAGTCAGGCGCAGGTCGCTGCCGAGCTTGATCTCACGGAGACCTCGCTCCGGGAGTGAATGAAGCGAGCCGACGCCGGCAGTGGGAGCCCCGAGGTCCTCGCCATCAGAACGATTTGGTTTTCGTGGCTGCTTCCCCACGGCCCACTCGCTCGCATGCCTACCCATCGCCGGCAGCCGCTTCCGTCGCAAGGCTTGCTACCGGCTGAGCGGGCTCACCCTTCGCCGCGCGGGGTTTGCACCCGCTGGACGACGAACCGAATTTCATGAAGTCATCGCACACCTCACTCCCTTCGGACCAGCGTTGCCTGGTCGCACCGATTTCCCTAAGCGCCCTCGTGTATCTTGGTCACAACCATGACTCGTTCGACCTCGATGTTGCTCGCGTTCGGCCTCGGCTGCAGTGCGCCAACGCCCGACACGCCTTTCCCCGATACGCCCCCGCCCCCGGCGGTCGATACCGTCGACGCCGGTCCGCCTATCTGGACGAACCATGCTGCTTGGACGATCCAGCCAGCTCCGATCTGGACCCAGTACGCCGGCGACTTCAGCGTCCTTCGCGATGGCAGTTCGTTGCTGGCCGTGTACACATGTTACGACCCCGGACACGGCGGTGGTGAGATCTGCATGGCGCGGTCAGCCGACGGGTTGACGTGGGTCAACGAATCACCGCACGCACCGCTCGACGGACGCGCGCTCACCGTAGTGGCCGGGTCGTGGCACGAATCTCACGAGACACCGGAGCTGGTCGACGGCGCCAGCGGTCGTCTACTGTTCTTTGCCGGCTACGTTGGGACCAACATCTTCACCGCAAGCAGCTCGGCGTTTGGGCGCGCCATCGTGACAGGTATGGCGCCGTATCCGCTGGCGCCCGCAACCCCGGTGGCTGGGGCGCCGAGCGGGTTCGGGCTCATCGACAGCCCGTCGATCGAGCGCGCCGGCAACGAGCTGCGCATGGTCTATACGGGATTTTCACCCGACTTCTCACACATCGCGCTGCTCGGTGCGACGTCGGCCGACGACGGATTGACGTGGACCCCACTGGCAAGCGAGGTGATACCGACTGCACAACTGCCGGCGTACACCGCAAAGGGGATCGCCGAGACCTGCCTGCGCACCGGTCCCGACGGCCGGCACTACCTGTTCTTCCAGACCATCGATGAGCCGAATGCGATAGGCGTCGCGGTAGCTGACGAATGGCAAGGGCCCTATACTTTTGCGCCCACGCCGCTAATGACGTCGGCGGTGGACGCGCCGTGGACCGAGACCCGCGGAATGCTCGCTCCCCATGTCGTGTTCGACGGCGATCGCGTACGGATGTGGTTCCACGACACGCGGCACATCGGCTACGCCGAAGCTGCGTTGTAACGAACAATCGCGAGTAGCGCCTCGGCGCGCATTGCTTGTGCACCCCCATCTCCGCCGACTGGGCGCGCTCGACCGCGAGCCTCGCAGAAAGCCGTGGGCCTGGCTTCTGCGCCACGTTTTCGACGTGGACGTGAGCACGTGTGTTCGGTGTGTGAAGGTCACGCGCTGGCTCGAAGCAGCGACGACGCCCGAGGCGGTCGCCAGGGTGCTCGCCACGCAAGGGCTCCGGGCTCGACCTCCTCCTGAGGTCCGCGCGAGGGCAGGTCAGCTTCGGCTCGTGTTTTTCCAGCGCGTGAGCGGGTCACGCTCGGGGTGCTCGCTGTCGGGGCGCGTCCGGCCGAATGGCGGCATGACCCTGCAAAAAAAATCCCGCACGCAGGTGTCAGGAGACCGAATTGGATCGATCGACCCCGCGCTCGATAAAAGGCATCAACCCGGACGGTTGCTCGACCCGTCTCTCTGGCGGCATGACCCTGCAAATAGGGTGGCGGCAGGATCGCTCGAACGTCTCGTGTCGTGCGCGTCCGGCAGAATCGCAGTAGAATCTGGCCCATGCCTTGGTCTCGCGGAGAGCTCGTCGAGCTGGACGGAATGCTCGGTGCGATCGTCGGCATCTACGGCGACCCTGACGTGCCCGAAGACCACGTTG
>JAYUUB010000200.1:0-10606 GCA_043755175.1 Polyangiaceae bacterium
CGTCCTTGGTCTTGCCTTCGAAGAAGAGCGGCGGGAGCCAGTTCGCGTGGGTCGGGGGCTCGGTCTTCGAGCCAGCCGACTCTTGGTGGAAGAACGGGCCTGCGACCGTCGAGTAGGTGTTGAGGTCGCGGAAATGCCAATACAAGGGGAACGCGACGTCGGCGTCGTGGTCGACGCTTCGCCGGTTGTAGTAGAGCCCGAAGAGCGACGCCCGGTCGTGCGGTTGCGTACGCTCGAACCACAGCGGAAACGCGGTTCGGAAGCGGTACTTGCCGCTCTTTTCGGAATAGTAAAGCCCGTAAAAGTCGACCTCGGTCTTCGGCGCCGTGCCTTGGGCGTATTCGTCTGGCGCGGTATCGGGGCCGATGGTCTTCTTGACGGGATCGGGGATCTCGTTCGGATCTTCGGGCAGAGTCAGCTCGGTCTTCGGGAGGCTCGATTGCTCGGACCCAGAAGCGGCGTGCATTTCGGGCGCGTTCGGATCGGCCGGCGCTGCGGCCTTCTTCTTCTGGCCCGCACCCCCCGGCGCTCCACCCGGACCGCCGAAGATCTGCGCGTGCGCGGAGCGCGGCGAGATCAGGCTCGTGACCACGAGCATCACGATCGCCATCAAGGTCGAGAGAGCGACCCGGGCTTGGGGGGCGAATGACTCGCGGCGGCGCACTACGCTCAACCGCTGACCCCAGTCGATGCCGTCGGAGTGGACAGCGCGGCTCCGAGAGCGCGATCCGCGACGATTCGGGCGGCGGTTGCGATGGGCAGCGTTTCTTGGGTTCGCGCTACGAGATCTTTCACGCTGAGCTCGCCCTTTTGCATCTCGTCGTCACCGATGATGACGAAGAGGCGGGCTCGTAGCGTCTCGGCGCGCCGAATCATTCCTTTGATGCGAGCGTCTCGCGTGTCGAGCTCGGCCCGAACACCCAAAGCACGGAGCTCTTTGGCGATCTTGAGCGCCGTGGCTCTGGCTCCTTCCGACATGGCCGCCACATACACCGGGCTGACCGCGGAAGCCTCACCGAGTGACGGCATCGCCACCAGGATGCGTTCGAGGCCCATCGCGAACCCGACCGCCGGAACCTTCGGCCCCCCGAGGCTCTCGACCATGTCGTCGTATCGACCGCCGCCGCAAAGCGTATTTTGCGCTCCGAGATCGGCTTGGGTCGTCTTCACCTCGAAGAGCGTCCGAGTGTAGTAATCGAGGCCGCGCACGAGCGAGGGATCGACTACGAACGGAACGCCGAGCGTCTCGAGAGCGCTCTTCACGCCCTCGAAGTGCGCTCGGTCCGCCTCGGACAAGACTTCGAGAATCGAGGGTGCACCCGTGGCGAGCCCGCGATCCCGAGGATCTTTCGAGTCGAGGATCCGGAGCGGGTTCTTCTCGAGACGTCGCTGCGAGTCTTCGGACAACGAGGCTTTGTTCGGGGTGAAGTAGGAGAGGAGGGCGTCGCGGTATCGCTCTCGGGTATCGCCCGATCCGAGCGAGTTCACGTGGACGCTGAGCCCGCCGATTCCGAGGTCGGTGAGGATGCCGACGACGAGGTCGATCATCTCGGCATCGCAGATGGGGCCTGAATCGCCGTAGATCTCGCAGCCGGCCTGGTAGAATTGTCGGTAGCGCCCTTTCGCCGGCCGCTCGCCTCGAAACATCGCACCGAGGTAGTACCAGCGCGAGATCGGCTCTTTGTTGGCGACGTTGTGCTCGACGTAGGCGCGAGCCGCTCCGGCGGTCCCTTCGGGACGGACCGTCAGGCGGTCGTCGTGGCGCTCGAAAGAGTACATCTCTTTCTCGACGACGTCGCTCGTCTCGCCCATTTGTCGAGCGAACAGCGAAGTGTCCTCGATGAGCGGCGTGCGGACCTCCCCATAGCCGTAGAGCTCGGCCTTGCGGCGAAACACCGATTCAACGTGGTGCCACGCCCGGGCCTCGTCCGGCAGGATGTCGTTCATCCCCCTGATGGCACGGAGTTTCATGAGAAGGTGTGCGGGCTTATGCTCGGAGCGGGCGAGGGGGTCAAGCCGCACGTGGGTCTGAGTCCTGCTTTTGCTTTCAGCGCTGCAACAAAGGTCGCCGCGCGCCTGTCGATGTAGGCTCGCCGCGTGAAGACCAAGCCCCGCATCGTCATCGCGCTCGACTACGGCAAGGCCCGCGTGGGCGTCGCCATTTCCGACGATCTCGGGATGTTGGCGCACCCCCGGCCCGCGCTGGACGCCGAGAACCGCAAGGTGCTCCTCGCGTCGATCGCGAGTCGCGCCAGAGAAGAATCTGCGACGCACGTCTTGGTCGGCCTCCCGCTCGAGATGGGTGGGGCGATGGGACCCAGCGCCCAGCGATGCATCACCTTCGCCCAGGCGGTCGCCGACGTCACGGGGCTCGAGGTCGAGCTCGTCGACGAACGCCTCACGACGGTCGAGGCGCAGCGGAAGCTCGGAGCAGCGGGCCGCGCGAAGAAAGATCAAAAAGCCTACATCGACGGTGCATCTGCAGCTGTGATGCTACAGGCGTGGCTCGACAAGGGAGTCGACCGCGGAGACGGGTGACGCTCCCGGGCCGTCTCCTCGATGAAGCGCAGAGCCCGAATTCGCTCAGCGTCGGCGCTCGGCGCGGGCGCTCAACCACGCGAGCGTCGCGGAGCCACCCGCGAGAAGCGTGAGCAAGACGTCCCACATCGGCCAAGCTGCGCCGACTGCGCGTCTCAGAATCAGCGTCTCGAGGAAGTGGACGCCGATCGACGCGAGGCCATAGGTGACGAATGCCGCGGTCACCGTACGCCGCAGGGTGATGGCGAGCTCGACCGTCTTCGCCGTGTTGTTCCAGATGGCCTTCTTCACGTGAAGGATGGCGAACAGGGCAGGCGTCGCGAGGGCCAACGCGAGCAGCGAAATCAGGATCAGGCTCTCCGAACCGGTGACGTTCGCGTTCGCGCCGCCGCCGCGCGAGAGCCTGATGACGGCTCCAATGAGCGTGAGCAGCCCGCCGAGGATGCCGACTCCGGCAAGCGAGCTCATCAGCGTGATCATGGGGCGCGAGATCTCGATGTCGCGAGCCTCGCGCCCGATGGCGGCGCGCGAGCCACGTGGGTTCGTCCACTGCGTGCTTTGACCCGTGAAGGTCTGGGCCGACACCACCCCTGTCACACTCGAAAGTGCACGCGAGCTCGGCACGCTGGGCTCGCCCGAAGGGTCGAACGGCTCGAGATCGCGCTCCAGCTCCTTCAGGTCCTGGTACCGATCCGAGGCATTCTTAGCCATCGCGCGTTGGATGACGAGCTCGAGAGCCTGTGGAATGGCTGGATTGAGCGAGCAAGGACGCTCGGGCTCTTCGAGGAGGACGGCGGTGATGGTGGCGGTCGGATCGTTCTTCTCGAACGGCCTTCGCCCGGTGAGCATGTTGTAGAGAATGGCTCCCACCGCGTAGACGTCGACGCGCAGATCGACCTTCTCGCCTCGCGCCTGCTCGGGCGCCATGTAGGCCGGGGTTCCCATGATCATGCCGGTCTTGGTCAGGTTCGAGCTCCCGCTGTCTTTGATCTTCGAAATGCCGAAGTCGATGACCTTGGCGATGGGAGCTGCCATGTCGCCCGTGAGAAATACGTTCTCGGGTTTCATGTCGCGATGGACGATCCCTTTTTCGTGCGCCGCGATGAGCGCCAACGACACCTGCCGCACGATGCGCACCGAGAAGGGGACGTCGAACTTTCCGTGTTCTCCGAGATACTCGGCGAGCTCTCTGCCTTCGAGGAACTCGGCGACGATGAACGGGCGCCCGTCGGCCGTCTTGTGCACGTCGTAGACATCGGCCACGTAGGGGCTCTCGATCGACGCGGCTGCCTCGGCCTCGCGCTGGAATCGAGAGAGCACCTCGGCGTTGCGCGCATACTCTGGGTGAAGCAGCTTGATCGCGAATCGCTTGGAAGCGATGCGGGTGTGGCGTGCCTCGTACACGCGCCCCATGCCTCCCTCGCCGACGAGACGCACGAGGGTGTAGGTCTGCGCGAGCGTCGTTCCGACGAGGTTGTCGTCGTCGTCGGGCGCGTCATCGAGCTTCGCCGCGTCACGCGGACAGACGTTGAACTCGACCGGGTAACGGGTTCCACACGCCGGGCACACCTTCGGCAGGTCGGCGGGATTGGCGTCGGTGAAAGAGGATTGGCGCGATGACATCGGCTGAGCGGAGTGCTGCGTGGGTTCGTTGAGCGGAGAAGCGCCGGCCCGCGTCGTGCTTGGTGCGCGCGGAGCTTCGATGCGCGATCGGCTCGCTGCCTCGACCCCTGGCCCCACCGGCTGAGCCTGCAGACTACTTCGGGCAGCGAATCCCGGCGGTCGAATGTCGTGGGCCGACGTCGTCGTCGGAGAATTCGCATCGCCGGCGCTCGGTTCGCCCGGCTGACTCCCGCCAATCATCGTCGTACGTGTGGGCTCCGCCATTCCGATCTCTGCCCTCGGCCTCGGTTCTTCCCGTGAATCGCCTGCGAGCGTTCGCAGCTCCATTCTTACGGTGCAACCTCCGAGCAGCCTTCGCCGCGGAGTGACGATAGGGTACTCGCCGCTCTCGAGCTTGTCAGTCGATTCCGACGGCCGATCGTCGAGGGCTTGCGGTCCTTCGTTGACGGCTGGGCGAGCTTGCATATACTCCGCGACCCTTCCCCAACGTCGGGGATTCATACGGGCCCCGTGGGTCGACTTTGGGTCGGCCGTCTGGGGGCCGCGCCCATCTGGGCGCCGCTCCTCTCAGGGCGTCACAGACCCGCATTTCCTAAAGCGGATTCGAAGGCAGTCATGCTCCATCCCGTTCACAAGACCACGATCATCACCCAGTACCAGACCCACGACGGCGACACCGGTTCGCCCGAGGTCCAGATCGCTCTCCTCAGCGAGCGCATCAACTCGCTCACCGAGCACTTCAAGACCCACAAGAAAGACCACCATTCGCGCCGTGGCCTTTTGAAGCTCGTTTCGCAGCGCCGTCGTCAGCTCGACTACCTCAAGCGAGCCGACATCGAGCGTTACCGCACGATCTTGAGCAAGCTCAACCTCCGAAAGTAGCTCGACCCGAGCGGTCCTCCAGAGCCTCCTCCAGAGCCTCCGCCAGCGAGGCCCGCCGAGCCCCCAAACCTTGGGGGCTCTTTGCTTTTGTCGTCTTGCTCTTGTCGTCGTTCGCCTGACTGCACCGACGTTCGGTTTTGTGTGTCTCGGTGAGACATTCCTCTGGCACCCCCGAGCGAGTCGCTCTAAAACGCCGTTCGCAAGAAGAACAGACGAAATCCCCTCCGGTAGCGAAGGGAACGCGGCTTCGTCTTCGCTCTGTGGGCAGCACCCGAATTGAGCTCCGCGAGCGATCCGCAAGTCGCAACCCCGAGCTGGAGGTCCTGCCTGAAGACCGAGGAAGAAGAGCTCTCTCCGCTACTGCGTTGCGCACCTCGCGCGCAAACCTCGCACGCAGACCTCGCGGGCCCGGCATTCCCTCCAATGAAGGCGTGTCGATCCCCGTTCGAAAAAGAGAGCAGACATGTACGTTCGTGAATCCGTGATGGTCGGTGGGCGCAAGCTCACCATCGAGACTGGCCGCCTCGCGAAGCAGGCCCATGGAGCCGTCCTCGTCACCTACGGCGAGACCGTGGTGCTCGTCACCGCCGTGTGCACAGAAGAGCGACCCGGTCTCGACTTCTTCCCCCTCACCTGCGAGTTTTTCGAGAAGACCTACGCGGCCGGCCGCATCCCCGGTGGCTTCTTCAAGCGCGAAGCACGTCAGCGCGAAGAAGAGATCCTCACCTGCCGCATCATGGACCGGCCCCTTCGTCCTCTCTTCCCCGACGGATTCCGCAAAGACACGCAGGTCATCGCGACCGTCATGTCCTGTGACAAGCAGAACCGCGCCGACATGCTCGCCCTCACCGGCGCTGCGGCTGCGCTCCACATCTCCGACATCCCGTGGGACGGTCCGTGTGTCGGCATTCGCGTTGGCCGCAAAGACGGTGAGTTCGTCGTCAACCCGCTCCAAGACGACATCGACAAGAGCGACCTCGACATCATCGTCGCCGTCTCGAAGAACGGCATCGGGATGGTCGAGGGGGGCGCCGCCGAGGCGACCGAATCCGACCTCATCGACGCGCTCATGTTCGCGCAGGTCCAGGCCCAGCCGGTCCTCGAGCTCATCGAGAAGCTCCGCGTGGCCGTCGGCAAGCCCAAGCGCGAGTGGAAGGCACCGTCGCTCGACGGCGCCATCAAGCAGCGTATATCGTCGTTGGTCGACGGACCCCTCGACGCCGCCAGCCGCGTCCTCAACAAGAAGCAGCGCTACGAGGGCTATTCCGCCCTCAAGGCGAAGCTCAGCGAAACCCTCAAGAGTGAGCTCGGCGACGAGAAGTTCTTGGCGGTCGCAGGCCTCGTCAAGGCCGAGTTCGAGGAGCGGAAGGCGCACGTCGTCCGCACCTTCGTCGTCCAAGAAGGCAAGCGAATCGACGGCCGCGACTCGCGCACGATTCGTCCGATCATGACCGAGGCTGGGCTCCTCCCACGCGTCCACGGCAGCGCGCTCTTCCAGCGCGGCGAGACGCAAGCGATCGTCACGACGACACTCGGCACCTCGTCCGACGAGCAGAAGATCGACGGGCTCATGGGCGAGACGTGGAAGCGCTTCTTCCTCCACTACAACTTCGCACCGTTCTCGACTGGCGAGACCAAGCCGATGCGCGGCCCCGGCCGCCGAGAGATCGGTCACGGCGCGTTGGCCGAACGAGCCATCTCGCGCATGCTGCCGCCCAAAGAAGCCTTCCCCTACACCATCCGCATCGTCTCCGAGACGCTCGAGTCGAACGGAAGCTCCTCGATGGCAGCCGTCTGCGGCGGCTCCATGTCCCTGATGGACGCGGGTGTCCCGCTGAAGTCACCCGTCGCCGGCATCGCGATGGGGCTCATCAAAGAAGGTGAGAAGTACGCCATCCTGAGCGACATCCTCGGCGACGAAGATCACCTCGGCGACATGGACTTCAAGGTCTGCGGCACCTCGCGAGGCGTCACGGCCATTCAAATGGACATCAAGATCGACGGCCTCAACCGCCAGATCCTCGAGCAAGCGCTCGAGCAGGCGCGCGAAGGCCGCCTCCACATCCTCGGCAAGATGCTCGAGACGCTGCCGGCCGTTCGCAGCGAGCTGTCGCGCTACGCGCCGCGCATCACGACGGTGAAGGTCAAGCCCGACCAGATTCGCCTCATCATCGGTCCGGGCGGAAAGACGATCAAGGGCATCGTCGACCAGACGGGCGTCAGCATCGACGTCGAAGACGACGGCACGGTCAACGTCGCATCGTCCGATCCCGAGGCCGTGAAGAAGGCCCTCGACATCATCCGCGGACTGACCGCCGAGCCCGAGATCGGCGTCGTCTATCGCGGCGTCGTGAAGCGAATCGCCGACTTCGGCGCCTTCGTCGAGATTCTCCCCAACGTCGACGGTCTCGTTCACATCTCCGAGCTCGCTCACCATCGTGTCGAGCGCGTCGAAGACGTCGTGAAAGAGGGCGAAGAGGTCGAAGTGAAGGTCCTCAGCGTCGATCGCGATGGCAAGGTTCGACTGACCCGCCGCGAGCTCCTTCCGCTTCCCGAAGGCGAAGAGGGCGAGCGCGCTCAGGAACGCATCGCCCAGGCCCGTGAGGCCGGCGGTGGACCGCCCCGCCGTGATGGTGGTGGCGGACGCGACCGCGGACCGCGCCGTGATGGGCCGCCCCGTGGCGGCGGACGTGGCCGCTGATCACGACGGTCGCGCGTGACATTCGAGCGTGACAAGGCTGGTGAGGCGCTCCTCGGAGGGGTGCGCCTCGCCGAGATCTTTCAAAGCGGAGAGCTCACCACGCCCGCTTACGTTTACGACTTGGACGCCATGCGTTCCGAAGCCCGTGACCTGATCGCGGGCTTTGGTGCGTCTCGTCACCTCGTCGCGTTCGCGGTGAAGGCCAATAGCGCCGGTCCCGTGGTCCGAGCGCTGGGCTCCGAAGGGTGTGGAGCCGACGTCGTCTCGGGAGCGGAGCTCGAGCTCGCAGAAGCCTGTGGCATCGTACCCGAGCGCATCGTCTTCAGCGGAGTCGCGAAGCTCGATTCCGAGATCGATCTCGCCATCACGCGCGGACCCAACGGGATCCTCGCGATCCAGGTCGAGAGCGTCGAAGAGATCCCGCGCATCGAGGCTCGGGCTCGCGCGGTAGGCCGCCGTGCGCGCATCAGCATGCGCATCAATCCGGGGATCGAGGCCGAAACGCACGCGTACATCGCGACGGGCCACGACGAAGCGAAGTTCGGGATCCCGAGGAGCGAGCTCGAGAGAGCCATCGATGCGCTTCGTGATTCGTGCCACGTCGACTTGGTCGGCATCTCGAGCCACATCGGCTCGCAGCTCACGTCGACCGATGCGTACCTGACTGCGGCGCGGATTTTGTTGCCTCTCGCGACGGTGTGCGAAGCAGCGCTCGAGAGGTCGCTCTCCTTCATCGATTTCGGTGGCGGATTCGGCGTCGACTACGGCCCTGGATGCCCGGTGAAGCCGCGCGACTTCGCGACACTCGTCCGAGATCTATGCCGTGAGGCCCGTCGCGAAGATCTTCAGATCCTCGTCGAACCAGGACGCTCGATGGTGGCCGTTCACGGAGTGCTCTGCGCGACCGTGATCATGGAGAAATGCGCTCGGCCCTCGGAGGCGACGCGAGAGTGGCTCATGATCGACGCCGGCATGAACGATCTTCTGCGCCCTGCGCTCTACCAGGCGTTTCACAGGATCGAGCCCATCGAAGTGGCGCCTCCACTGCTCGGCGAAGGTCGCGTCATGCGCGTCGTCGGCCCCGTCTGCGAAAGCTCCGACGACTTCGGTAACCACGCGATGCCTCGAGCTCCGGTCGAGCACGTCGTGATCCGCGACGCGGGAGCCTACGGCTTCACCATGGCGAGCGAGTACAACGGGCGCGCTCTACCGACCGAGATCTTTCTCGAGGGTGGTCGAGTCAGCAAGGTCATCGCACCTCGTCCAAAGAGCGAGTGGATCCGTACGCGTCTCGGCTGAAGAGCGACGACGAACGACGACGACCTGCGACGACCTGCGACGACGAAGCTCTCCGGTCATTCCCGGCCGCGTGCTAAAGCGGGACGTCCGACCGATCTCAGCTTGTCGTTCGCGGGATCGGGCAGGCGCTTTCCTTTCGACCAGCGGCAAAGGACTCGGCGTACGTCATCCTCCAGGAGAAACGTTCCCCACGACTGGCTGACGTCGCCATCGAGGAGCATCCCGAGGTGAAGGTGAGGCGACCCGTTGGCGGTTCCGCTGCGACCCAGGCGCTGGCCCGCCGCGACGTGAATGAGCTCCCCCGAGCCCTCGTGCAGCTCGAGCGCGACCTCCGAAAGGTGCGCGTACCAGACGTGGGTGATGGTTCGGTCGCCGAGCCGAATGGGCTCGTCGAGCGTGATGCGCGCAGCGAGCTTGGAGTCGTGTCGTCCGTTCCAGAGCGTGTGTCCGGCCTCCGCGTAGTCGAGCGTTCCAGATGCAATTGCAAAGACGTCTCGAGGAGAGCCGGCGAGATCGAGCCCCGTGTCGGCGGAGTAGCCGGCGGTCACGCCGCCTGGCATCGGGTTCGAAAGCCCACAGGCCAAAGGCTCCGAGCGCGGCCCGTCGACGCCCAAGCTTCGCTTCTCGACCGCGGGGCTCGAGGTGGGCGCCGTGACCCGCTGCGCGGCCGAGGCTGCGATGGCGATGAGGCTCGCCTTTGGCGGAGGGGTCGGCCCATCGCAGTCGTCACCCGGCGAAAATCGTTGCGCGCCACGGTCGCCGGAAGCGGGGGGCACGAGCGAGGAACGAGCCTGCCCCGCGCATCCGAGCCCCAAGATCAGCGGGCAAGCTACGAAGAGACCAAGAATCGAATCCTTGAACACAGTCATGCCTTCCTCCTCGATGGCGCGAGACCCGGCGCCTCACGAAGGACATCGCAGCGGCGAAAAAAAGCGTGACGGCGAATCTGAAATTCCCGCACCAAAACGGGCTTTTGACGCATTCGTGACGAACCCCGAAACATTTCTCTTGCGAGCTTCGAGGTAGGCCACTAGAAGCGGCCTCGTTCCCGGGTGCTTCGAAAAGAGCCCGCCGGGGCCAGCGAAGAAAAGCACCGCAAGGAGCAGAAATCGTTGACAAGGTGGGCGACCCCAACTAAGGTTCGCCTCCCTCGCAAGACGGAACCGGTAGCGATACCGCAGCCCGTCCTGCAAGAGCGCGAGATTCTTCGGCTGCTACTCCCAACTCTGACCTCACGTACGGGAAAGCCCATGCGTAACAGGAAAGACGCATGAGAGTTATTGTCGAAGGCACTCGAGCAGATAGCGCCCGCGGGTCACAGGTTGTCCACAGCCTCTGACGATCCGGATGCCTCCTCATGGGAGGGGCTGGAGACTGCGGCTCGGTCCTTGAAAACTGAACTCTATGACTCGGTTGCTCTTCTAGCAGGAGCGATCGAGAGACTTGGGCCTCTTTCTTTCGGAGCAATTCGAAAGAAGAGACGGAGCGCATGTCACTAGGTGAAAGCCTGATGAGTGCAGCTCCAAAAAGTCCACCCGTTTATCTTTGAGCGGGTGGCAGCTC
>JAYUUB010000201.1:0-71349 GCA_043755175.1 Polyangiaceae bacterium
GAGCGTGAAGCCGAAGGGGTCGCTTACAAAGGAATCGTCGGTCAGTCGGCCGCGATGCTCTCGCTCTTTCGCGAGCTCGACCGCGTCGCACCCACCGACGTCTCCGTGCTCATCCACGGCGAGAGCGGCACCGGCAAAGAGCTCGTGGCTCGCGCGATCCACGATTCGAGCGGGCGCGCGAGCGGTCCTTTCGTCGCATTGAACTGTGCGGCGATCGCCGAGTCGCTCCAGGAATCCGAGTTCTTCGGACACGAGAAGGGCGCCTTCACGGGCGCGCTCGCGCGACGCCTCGGTCGATTCGAGCTGTCGGACGGGGGCACCCTCTTTCTCGACGAAGTGGGAGAGCTCAGCGCTTCGCTCCAGGCGAAGCTCTTGCGTGTGTTGCAGGAGCGAACGTTTCAGCGGGTCGGCGGCACCCAAGATGTCCGGTCCGACTTTCGACTGGTCACCGCGACTCATCGCGATCTCTCTGCCGACGTCGACTCGGGGCGGTTTCGATCCGATCTGTTCTTCAGGCTCAACGTCTTCGAGCTCGAGCTGCCCTCGCTTCGTGCTCGTGTCGGAGACGTCGCGGTCTTGACGCGCTACTTTCTGAGCAGCATCCCCACCGCACGTCATATCGTGATCGAGCCCGAGGCACAGGCCGTGCTCGACGCCTATTCGTGGCCTGGCAACGTGCGCGAGCTCGAGAACGCGATTCAGCGGGCGACGGTCGTTTGCCGCGACGAGCGAATCACCGTCGCCGACCTCCCTCCGAGGTTGCGCGATCCGGTGCCACTCTCCGCAGGCTGGGCGCCGTCATCGGCGAGCTCGCTCGGTTCTGGCCCGAGCTCTCGACCGGTGAACGTGCTCGGCCTGAGCGCGGTCTCCGCCGGCCCGCCCTCCTCGAGTGGAACGAGGGCGCCGAAGTCGGCGCTCGGGACTCGGCTCGACGAGGTCGAGCGTCAAGCCTTCGAGAAGGCGCTGATGGAAGCCCATGGCAACGTCTCCGAGGCAGTCAGGGTGCTCGGCATTGGTCGCACCACCGCCTACCGCTTGATGAAAAAATACGGAATCCGCGGCTAGTGACGCGCGCCGATACCGGGCACACATCTTGAAGAACAGTGGCTACCGGTGGCCTATCCGTGCGCGCTCGAGCCCGACTCCATCTTCGCGAAAGACTTTCGCGTCGTCCGCGGTTTGCGCGTCGGCGGAATGGGCTCGGTCTACGTCGTCATCCAAATCAGCACGGGCAAGCGCCGCGCGCTGAAGCTGCTCGCGTCGCAGCTCGTCAACAACGCCGAGATGCGCGAGCGCTTCGTTCGCGAAGCCCAAGCGGCTGCGGAGATCGAGAGCGATCACGTCGTCGAGATCGTCACCGCCGGCGTCGACGAAGAATCGAAGACTCCGTACATCGCGATGGAGCTCCTCCGGGGTGAAGAGCTCGCAGATGCGGTCGATCGGCGCGGCGCGTTCCCGCTCGGTGAAGTACGCGAGATCCTCGCGCAAATCGGGCATGCCCTCGAGCGGGCCCACGCGCAACGCATCGTTCATCGCGATCTGAAGCCCGAGAACATCTTCCTCGCGCTACCTCGGCGCCGCGGAACGACGTTCACTGCGAAGCTGCTCGACTTCGGAGTCGCCAAATTCTTGGCGCTCGGAGCGTCAGAAATGGGGACGGCGCCGGTCGGCTCACCGCTCTTCATGGCGCCCGAGCAGACCGACAGCTTCGGAAACATCTGCCCGGCGACCGACGTCTGGGCGCTCGGTCTCCTCGCCTTCTATCTGCTCACCGGAAAATCGTATTGGCTGGGCGCCGAACGGGCGAGCGTTCCTGCGCTGCTTCGGGAGGTCTGTCTCGATCCTCTTGTGACCGCGAGCTTCCGCGCCGAGCAGCTCGGCGTCTCCGACTCGATACCCGAAGGCTTCGACGAATGGTTCGGACGCTGCGTCGATCGCGAGGTCGACCAGCGCTACGTCGAGGCCGGAGAGGCCGTCCGAGCCTTCTTACAAGCCGTTCCAGAGGGCGATCCGATCCACGCCTCGGCCTACCCCGAAGCGATCGCCGCCACCGAAGACGAGTCTGTCGAGCCCGAGGAGATCGGGAGTGGTCAAGCTGCGCTCGCTTTGCGTTCGACGAGCCAACCGCCGAGCAGCGAATCGATGTTCGCCGGGCCCGACGCGCCTCACGAAGACGGCTCGGAGAATTTGTTCGCGAGCCCGCCCTCGAGCGGGGCCGAATACGAGAGCATCTGGGACGGGGGGCTCTCGGCCGACGCGGTCTCCGACGAGGCGCCGACGGAAGAGGCGAGATCGACCAAAGAATCGGCTTTCGGCACCGCATTCGATCTGGGCGCAGACCCTGCGTTCGACCCTCCACCGCCGCCGCACGTGCCTGAGCCTCTGACCACGCCGATCGCGTTGCCTGCGGCCGCAGTGAACGAGGTCCCGGCTCCGTCGTCGACATCGGCAACGACGCTGGAGAAGCGCCAAAAGTTGAAGCGTGTGCGTCGATTCGTCGCCGTCGGCGTCGCATTGGGTAGCATCATGGGGGGCGTGCTCGGTTGGCACTCGCGCTCGGTGAAATCAGCTGAGCCCGTCGAAGGCGGAGGAGAGCCCTCACCGGGTGGTGAGGCCCCCGCGGCGCACCCGGCGAGCGAGGTCGGCGAAGCGCTGCCGCCAGCACGCAAGAATCCTTGCCCTGGAAACATGATCTTCGAGTCGGGCCGTTCCTCGTTGATCGATCCGCTCACGCCATTCTGCCTCGACCGAACCGAGGTCACCGTTCGCGCCTACGTCGGCTGCGTCGATGCTGGAGTATGCGACGAGGTCGTCGGAGAAACGAACTATCCGACGCTCCCCGAGCGGCTGAAAAAGCCCTATGCGTCGCTGTGCAATTGGACCGATTCCATGAATGATCCAATCAATTGCATCGATTGGCGCGCGGCCTTCGCCTATTGCGATTGGCGGGATGCGACGCTTCCCAGCGAAGGACAATGGCGATTCGCGGCTAGCGTGACGAAGCCTTTGGAGCGGCGCGTGGATGCGAGCCAGCCGGCGGAGCCGACTGCCAATCTCTGCGATGTAGAGTGTTTCGATTGGGGAGTCGCACGTCGGCAGCTCCTCCATGCCGACTCGACCGATTGGGACGGCTATGCCGGAAGCTCGCCGGTCGGGACTTTCGCGCGCTTCTTTCCTTTGGCGGCCCCCGTCGATCTCGAGGGCAACGTCGCCGAGTGGACCTCGACTGCGGTGTCGAGACACGTGGAATCGGGCACCCGCGATGGTGAGCCTCATCGCGTCGTCCTCGGTACGTCGTTCATGCCGCATCCCATCGAGGACCCGAAAGTGCCGGACCGGATCACGGTTCCCATTGCGGCGAAGAGCTTCTTGATTGGCTTTCGCTGCGTCGCGGCACCCATCGTCGAAGCTCCCCATCCCGAACCGACCGAAACGTCCGAGCCCGTTCGCCCTTCAGAATCGGCGCGCCCGATCAGCGAATTCGGGCCGCCCCTTCCTCCAGGAATGATGCTTCAGGACGAAGACAAACCGAATGCGTCGGCCGATCCAATCGAATCCGCGAAGCCTCCAGTCGAATCGGCGAAGGTCGATGCATCGGCCGCTCCGAGCGATCTTCCGCCTGCGATTGAATCGGTGCCCGAGCCCGATTTGAAAGTCCCTCTCGAATATTGAGAGTCGGAGCCGAGAAGGCCAGACGAACGCCGAGCGTGAGCGCGCCTGCGCGTAGACCTGATCGGTTGCTCGACCGCCACGAACGACTCCATCGCGACGGAGCGCGACGCGCGTCGGTGTGGAGGCGAAAGCGCGCACCGACAAAACGACTGAAGCGTCGAGACCCGATTTCGGTCTCGACGCCTCGTTCACCGTCGCTTCAGCGGGAGCCGGTCACCACGTTACACCGGGAAACGGCGGGCCGGGTTTGGCGAACAGATACCCTTGCATCAGATCGCACCCGAGGTCGGCGAGCGCGTCCCGTTCTTCTTTGGTCTCGACTCCCTCGGCGACGACGCGGTTACCGAGGTCTCGGCACAGCGACACCATCGACGTGACCACGCGCTGTCGCACCTGCGAGGTGTCGATGGAGCGCACCAAGCTCATGTCGAGCTTCGCGAGCTCGGGCTCGAGGACGGCGAAGCTCGACAGCCCCGCATAACCAGCGCCCAAGTCGTCGATCGCCAGTCTGAACCCGAGCTTCCGCAGTCCTTCGGCGCGACTTTGGAGGTCCATCACGTCGTGAACGCTCGAGCGTTCGGTGATCTCGAGCACCACGCGATCGGCCATTTGGACGAGCAGATGCGATGGGTCGTAGAGGCTCGCATCGAGCATGTCTTGGGGATGGAGATTCAAAAAGAGTAGCGTGTCTTGATCGGCGCTCAAGAAGGCCTTCGACGCCAGATCGCGGACCCGCGAGCCAACGTCGTGGAGGCGTCCTACTTGCTCGGCGGCATCGAGGATGAGACCTGGATTGCTGAGCGTCTCGTCGCGCGACCGAAGGAGCGCCTCGTAGCCGATGACGATTCGTTTCGGCCAATCCACGATAGGCTGGAACGCGACCCAAAGACCTTCGAGGGCTCGGTCGAGCGCTTCGCTCACCGCAGCGAACTCGAGGCTGTGAGGTCCTTCTTCGTCGAGTGACTCGAAAGCCTCCTGCCTCATCTGAGCCAGCCGATGGAGGTTCACGGCACGCTTGACCGTCGACGCGAGCCTCACGGCGTCGATGGGCTTCGGCAGGTATTCCACTACACCGATCTCGAACGCTTCGAGTGCGGTATCGAGACGCGGGTCACCGGTGACCAGAATGATGGGGACCTCGGGCCACCGGCGTCTCACCTGGCGGGCGAGCGCCACGCCAGACATGCCGGGCAGACCGATGTCGCAGATCACGGCGTCGTACTCGTTGTCCTCGATCGCTCGCAGCGCCGAGGCCGGGTCCCACGCGGGGCAGACCAAGATCCCGGATGCGGCGATGATTCTGCCGAACGCTCGGACGACGGCGCGATCGTCGTCGACGATGAGCACGCGTGGCGGAGGTCTGCGCGTCATCGGTGAATGTTGCGGCTTCACCGGAAGCTCTGGGAACGTCGCGGAGAACATGGCCATGACCGGATTCCTCTCGCTCTCGGCGATCAACGCTCTGCGGATTCGAGCTGCGGAGCATGCGCAACCTGGGCGGGGTGGTTCTGCTTCGGAGTCGGCATCCGGTTTCCGATGTGCACGCTGGTCGTGTAGTGGGTGTCTTCGAGGATGATCTGCTTGCCGATTCGGGCATCGACGTCGATGACCACGGGTGCGAGCAAGTTCGCGCGAAGCTCTGAGTCGAAAGGGTCGACGGCCACAATGACCAAGATCGCAATGTGGGCGGGGCGCGCTCCCGTGAGCTCCGCGAGCTCTTCGACGGGCATGTCGGGGTAGGCAGGGCGAAGAATCGTCGCATCGATCATCGGCAGCGCGAGCCGCGGCGTCGTGAGCGACTGCAAGTACGCGATGGGGCCGCGGGTTCGCTCGAGGATCGCGAAGCGGGTCTCACCCGAGAAACCGATGATGCCGTCGGGAAAGCTGATCTCGGCGTGGTCCTCGAGAGACAAGTCGCCGAATCGAGTGCCGCTGAGATGAATCATTGTGAGTCCTCCGAATTGAGTGCTTCGAGGCCGTGGCCCGGCATGATGTTGGGGAAGTTCGATGGGGTGGTCGCTGCCGCTGCGGCGTTGGCGCTGGCCACCGAGTCGTGTACCTCGCCTCGAGCAATCCACACGTCTTTGGGTGCGGTGATGGCCAGTCGGACACCTCCGCGGGCAGTGGACACGATCGCAATTTCGATCCCGCCGCTGAGTACGAGTCGCTGACCTTCTTTTCGGTGAACCACCAACATGGCTGCCTCCTCCTGTGAGCCAATGCGAATCCCGGGCCACTAGGGCATCTTGTCGACCGAGAACGTCGCGAGCACCCTACGGGCGACCTCGAGGCCGCGGTTGTACGCGTCGTTGGCCGACGAGAGCTCGCTGTACGCGGCCGTCGGATCGAGCTCGGCGTCTGGGGCCCGAGTCTCTTTGACGGCGACCGAGAGGGCCGCCGTGACGGTGCTCGCGGTGCGGACGCGATCGAGTGAGATACCCAGATCGCCGCGCGCCGCGACGATTTGCGCATGGCCGTCGTCGAGCTTCTTGATCATCGCCTGAAGGCCCGGAACGTCGTTGTTCGTGAGCGCCGTCGCGAAGTCGGTCAGGTCCTGCAAGATGTCGCGACCGCCCGCGACGGTGAATGCTTTGGCGCCGCTCGCGTTCGAGCGGGTCTGGACGCCATCACCCGTCTCCACGTTGATCGGGTTGTCGTTCCCTTGAAACGCCCCATTTGCGGCGATGGGGGCGGTGTCGGTGAGTGTGCCAGCGAAGACATACCCCGAGCTTCCACGCGTATTCGCGATACCGACGAGCGCTTGACGGAGCTCCGTCACTTGTTTGGCGCTCATGGCCCGCGTAGCAGGATCGATCGTGCCGTCGGCGAGCTGGGTCACCAGCTCACGCGCTTGCGCCAGGATGTCGGAGCCACTCGCCAGAGCCGACTCGGCCACCGCCAGGTCTCCCTGGCTCCGATCGAGCGCCTGTTGCCGCCCGCCGAGATGCGAGATGGTCCCGTCGTGCGACGCGATCCGCGCGAATGCCGCAGGGTCGTCCGAAGGCTTGGCCACCCGAAGCCCGCTCGAGGCTTGCTGGCTGGCCTTGTACAGACGCTCGGTCGCAGAGGTCTGCGACTTTTGCATCGAAGCCATTCTCATCTGATCGGTGACGCGCATGGTCGGATTCCTCTGATCCACCACCGAGCAAATCCCGGGCCACGAAGGGCACCCTGGGTTGCGCGCGGCATCGGTCGTGCAGGCCGCCACATGCGTAGAATCACATCGAATATGCTACAGCATATAATATGCGTGAAGTGCTCGGTGCGCCTTTCGCCGTCGGCGAATCGCGCGGACGCCACGGCTTGGCGGTGGAGGTGTCAGAGGCTCCTGATCAATCCATCGAGCAGCTCGTCGGCGACCTTGAGCACGCGCTGTGACGCCGTGAACGCGTTCTGATAGCGCGTCAGGTTCACCATCTCTTCCTCGACGGAGACACCGCTCGTCTGCTCGCGCATCGAGCTCGCCACGGCGAGCGTGTCGGTGCGGAGAGCGAGATCGCCGCTCGCTGCGTTCTGCAAGGTGCCGAGCTGTCCGGCCAGGTTGCCGAAGCGTGTGGCGGGAGACCCTCCCGTTCCGAGATTCTGCGTGGCCATGCCTGCCATCGCGAGCGCGACGGCGTTGCCTGCGGGAATGTCAGCGGCGGTCGCCGCAGCAGCCACGTGATCCGGCTGGCCTTTGACTGAAGGATCGAGTGTGAGCGCCGATGCCGCGCCGGCGGCGCTGGCGAGAGGGCCGAAGAGCGGGCGACCGCCCACACCGTCGAGCCCGACGCCCGACGTGTGCGCTGCATTCACGGCGCCCGCGAAGTCGAACGCGAGCTGATCGAGGTTCTTCTGAAGGGCGGGAATGTCGGAGTCGCGCGCTTCTTTGATGCCCGCGAGCTGTCCGGAGTCGAGGTGCGAGGTGATGTCGACCTTTCCACCGCCCGTGCGCAGCACATTGACTTGCAGCGCGCCCTGCGGGTCGACCGTGGCCTCGAGCGAGCTCGCAGTGCCGCCCTGGACGAGCGACGATCCCGAAGAAAGCAGCGTCACCATGCCCGAAGGCTCTTCGATGGCTTGAACTCCGATGCGATCGCCGATCTCGCCGACCAAGAGGTCGCGCTGATCACGGAGATCGGTCGCCGGCTCGCCCATCGCCTGTGCGGCTGCGATCTTCTGGTTGTAGTCGGCCACCTTGGTGAGACGCGTGTTGATCTCGCCGGCGGTGGCGCCGGCCTGGCCGAGCAAATCAGACCGCCGCGACGCGAGGCCCGTGCTCGCGGCGTTGAACGCCCCCGCCACTTGATCGGCACGCGCGAGAAAGGTCGCACGCGCGGTCGGGCTGTTCGCTTGCGAGGCGAGGTCGGTGGCAGCACCGAACATCGCGTTCATGCTGTCACCGATGCCCCCCGTGGAGGGCGCGAGAAACGATTCCATGCCTTGGAGAGCGCGGTTTCGAGCATCGGCCGCGCCCTTCTGTCCGCTCTCCGAGACGACCCGCGCGTTCGCGAAGCGGTCGACCATTCGGAGCACACCCGTGTAGATGACGCCGCCCGATTGGCCCTGGCCGAGCGGCCGGTTCTCGAGCTGCGCCATGCGCCGGACATAGCCGGGCGTATTCGCGTTCGAGATGTTCTGACCCGTGACGTCGAGCGCGGCCGATTGCGCGGCGAGCGCGTCACCGGCCAGATTCATCAGTGCGCCGAGCGAGCTCACGGGCTACCCCATCACCGACACGCGAACGCTTCTACGTTCGCCTGGCGCGATCGACGGACCGGAACGCTCGTTCGGTCCGGTGTTGAGGTGACGCGCGACCGAGCCCATGGCGTCGCGCACGCAATCGCGCGCATAAGCCAAGAGAACGCAGTTCTGGCGCGCCATCCGCATCACGCGAACGACGCGACCGTGAAGCTCGGCGCGGCCGACCAAGACCGGCTTCAAACAGTGGAAGAGGCGCTCTTTCTCGATTGCGCACTCCTCCACGGTCGCCGACTCGAGCTGGCGAATGGCGGCGCGCTCTGCGGTGAGCAGCGCTTCGATCTGATCCAGAAGAGCTTCGGCGCTCATCTCAATTCTCCTCGGCGAGGCGTTTCGCGATGACCTTCGAGTCGACTCGAAGCGAGCCGCTGTCGTGTGCGTCGCGGAGCGTGTCGACGCGGGCGGCGTCGAACCGCGCGGGCGCTCCGGCGGCGAGGGCCATCGCTTCGCGCGAGACCTTCACCTCGCCCGTCGTGCTCGAGCCTTCGACGTTCGTGCGTGCGCGCGCCTTGCCGAGCTTGGCCGCGAGGCCGTCGGTGGGTGCAATTCCCGTGGGTGCTCCTCCATGAATCTTCACGGTGTTTCTCCCTTGGTCGCGCCTTGTCGCACGGCCTCTTTGAAGCCGTCTCGAATGGGCGTGAGAATGCGGATGACGTCGACGATTCGTTCGGGGTCGCGGTTCAAGTTCGCTTCCACGATTCTGCCCATGCAAAAGGTGTAGATGCCCTCGAGTCGCTCGCAGAGCTCTGGTGCGACAGACCGATTCAACCCAGCTGCAAGCTCGGTGAGAATGGCGTGGGAGCGGTTGATTCGTTCTCCGGCGCGCGCGCGATCGTCTTTTTCGATCGCGACGCGCGCGTCTTGTAGAAACCGGAAGAGGCCATCGAGAAGCATGACGAGGATCTCTCCAGGAGAGCTCGTCTTGACCTGCACGGTTTGGTAGCGCTGGGCGGCTGATTGGAGCATGGCTTACCTGGAGGTGTTTCCCGCGCCGATGGCTGCGAGAAGCGCGCTTCCGTTCGAGTTGATCGCGCTCATCTGCGTTTCGAGATCAGTGAACCGCTTTCGCAACGTCGCCTCGTAGAGAGTCAGGTGTCGATTCACCGCGTCTTGATCGTCGCCGAGGCGCCTCGACAGCTTGCCGAGGGTCGCGATTCTCGTCCCGAGCACCGACCCCGTGTTGGTCGCCAACGAGTCGATGGTCGACATGAGCGACTTCATCGAGCCTGTCGATCCTGCTTGAGCGTCTTGCACGAAGAGTGCCGAAACAGCGCTCGGGTTGGCTTGGAGCGCCGCAGTCAGCTTGGTCGTGTCGAGCGCCAGGACTCCATCGCGCGTCGTCGAGAGACCGACGCTCGCGAGCGTCGTGTAGCCAGAAGCCGATCCCGGGATCACGCCGGCGATGGAGCTCGAGAGCCTCTGCAGCGTGCTGCGGATCGACGAGTCACCCATCAGCTCGGGGTTCGCTGCCTTGATTGATCCGTACCCCGCCGCGAAGTGCGACGCGGAGACGGTGTCGTTGTAGGCGCTCACCAGAGCTTGGACCTTCGTTGCGAGGTTGGTCGGGTCTGGGGCGGCGGTCACCGTCACGGGGGTCGTGGTGACGCGCGTCAATGCGAGTGTCAGTCCCGGCAGGAGCCCCACGACTTGATTGTTCGAGCGAGTGACGTTGATTCCGTCGAGGGTGAGCTTGGCGTCTTGGGACTTCTGAACGGTGTTGGCTGGGTTCGTGAGGCCGAGGGAGAAGCCGTTTTCGGTCATCGAGACAGCGTTCGCGAGGCCCGTGTCGAGGCCGCGGACCTGAAGCTTGTAGTTGGTTCCGTCGAAGATGACGGCGGCCGCGACGCGCGCGCCGCTCGAGCCGATCTTGGCTGCGATGTCGGTGAGGCTGTCGGTCGCGAGAATGTCGACGTGTGCGGCGGTCCCCGAGCCGACCTGGAGATCCAGCGTGCCGGCCATGTCGAGCGGAATGACGCTCGACGTCTGGACGTCGGAGTAAGTGCGTTGCTCTTTCGCGAGCTGCGTCACCTGGAGATCGAACGAACCAGGAGCCGCGGCGCCGGTCACGGTTGCGACGACGGCAGAGTCGGACGAGGTCGCCGAAAACGACGAAAAGCCGGACGCTGTGGAGAGCGCCAGCGCGGCTTTTTTCAGGGCGGAGAGCTTGTCCGAGATTCCTGTGATCGTGGTCTTGGCAGAGTCGACGTTCGCTTGACGCGCTTGAAGCTGCTGAAGAGGGATCTTCTCGACTCCGAGTAGGCCCGTGACGATGGCGTTCGTGTCGAGCCCGGAGGCTAGACCACCAAAGTTGATCGTCGACATGACCTTGCTCCTTTCGATGGTGGGCTCCGGTGAGGGCCCCCGAACGACCGAGTCGATCGAGGGCTCGCTAGGGAGCAGACCGAGACGCGCAGGCAACTTCGCCTGCGCGTCTGGTCATTCGTGACTTGGCTCAGCGGAGAAGACTGAGCGCCGCCTGCGGGGCCTGGTTGGCCTGCGCGAGGATGGCGACGCCTGCTTGCTGCAGCACCGAGTTGCGTGACATCTGGGCCGTTTCCTCTGCGACATCCACGTCGCGGATGCGGCTGTTCGCAGCCGAGAGGTTGGTCCTGATGGATTGGATGTTCGAGACGGTGACGTTGAGACGGTTCATCGAAGCGCCGTAGTTTGCGCGTTGCGAAGAGACGGCCGCGATCGCACCGTCGATCGAAGTGATGGCGCTCTGCGCGTTCGTCGCCGTGGCGCCGCTCACGCTCGTGGTGTTGATGCCGAGCGAGGTCGCGTCGACTCCGCCGAACACCACGTTGATCTGATCCGACGCAGAGTTGTTGATGCCGACCTGGAAGGTGATCGTGTTGGCTGCGCCGCCGAGCAGAGCTTGCCCGTTGAATGTGGTGGCCGAGCTGATGCGATCGATTTCCGACGACAACTGCCCGAACTCCGTTTGGAGATAACCGCGGTCGGTCGAGGTGAGATCACCGTTGGACCCCTGAACCGCTAGCTCTCTCATGCGACCGAGAATGCCGGCCGTTTGCCCGAGTGCGCCTTCAGCGGTTTGCGCCATGCTGATGGCGTTGTTCGAGTTACGCTCTGCGACCGAGAAGCTGCGAACCTGAGCCGTCAAGCTTTCGCTGATGCCGAGGCCTGCAGCGTCATCCGCCGCCGAGTTGATACGCATGCCGCTCGAAAGACGCTGGTAGCTCTGTGCCTGAGCTTTCTGCGTGGTTGCGAGGTTCCGTTGTGCTTCGAGTGACGCGACGTTCGTGTTGATGAAAAGGGCCATGGTGAATCTCCGTCTTGGAGGAATCAGAGCGGCGTCTTGCCGTCTGGAGGCCATGGGTTCTGGCCTCTAAGATTCGAGAACGGTCAGGCCTGGTTCAACTTTAGGACCTTGCGGTCGAGTTTTTTGGAGAGACTCCGGCGGCGAATTCGCGTGCTTCGTGTGGCGAGCTCGCGGGCAGGGCCTTGACCGATCCGTCTCGGATAGGTCCTCTCGCGCCGGTTTCACCGGTTGAGCTCGAGGAGCACGCGCTGATCGCCGACCGTCGTTCGACCCATCCGCTACGCCTCGAAAGACGCTCAGCGTGAAGGGGCGGGGAAGGGAGACTCAAAATCGCTTCGGCTCGTCGTCGTCGGAGCTCGGCGCGGCGATGGATGCAGCCGAGCTCGACATCGAATCGAAGACGCGCGCGAGCGTCGCGCTGGTCGCGAACGCCGACATGTCGGTCGCGCTCGAGCCGAGTGGCGACGAGGCGCCGACCTGCGCGGTGACCGAAGAAGCGCTCGGCTTGGGAGCCGAGGAGTCGTCGACCGACAGAAGGTTCTTCACCGCGGCGGTGTACTGAGCCGCGTCGGCGGTGAAATAGTGTCCGGCCTTGAGGTGCGCTACGAAGCCGTCGACGTCGCCGGTCTCGGCAGACTCCATGGCGCGTGGATATTTGCGCTCGAGGAACGCAACGTAGTCGCTCGCACCGCGAGCGGCCGACCCGTACGCGCGGAATCCGTCGACGATGTGGCGCTCGTTGCCATCGATCACCTCGCGCGTTCCACACCGCGCAGTGAGGCCCTCGGGGGACGCGCCTTTGATGCCGCCGAAGTTGAAGTTGTACATGCTCGAGCCGAGAGCGGTCTCGTTGCAGACCTGCGCGCTCAGCACATCGAGTGTCTTGGGAGAGATGGCTCGACCGTGGAGCTTCTTGTACCCATCGGCGATCGCTCTTCGTATCTCGCTCGGTTTGAGCGGCGTCCGTTTCGGCTCGACCTCCCGCGCGCTCGGCTTGGGGGCCTCACGTGCGCGGGCTTCGGTCGCGCTATCGAGTTGGACACGCATGGCTCATTGTTCCGAAAGAAGGGCGGTTACTTGAGGAGCGACAGGGCAAGCTGAGGAGACTGGTTCGCCTGCGAGAGAATGGCGGTCCCTGCTTGCGCGAGGACCTGATTCTTCGCGAGCATGCTCGACTCTTCGGCGACGTCGACGTCGACGATGCGGCCGTGAGCTGCCGAGAGGTTGGTCCGAATCGACTGGAGGTTCGAGACCGTGATCTGCATTCGGTTGAGCACGGCGCCGAAGTCGGCGCGCTTGCTGGAGATCGCTTGCATCGCACTGTCGATTTGGCCGAGCGCAGTTTGCGAGTTCGTTGCCGTCGCGCCAGCGAGGCTCGAGGCGTTCACGCCGAGGCTGGTGAGGTCGATGCCGCCGAAGGCCACGCTGAGTCGGTCCGAAGCCGTGTTTTGGATCCCGACCTGAAAATCGATCGTCGTCGCGGCGCCGCTGAGGAGGTTGTTGCCGTTGAACTGCGTCGACACGGTGATGCGGTCGATTTCGCTCTTCAGCTGGCCGTACTCGGTGTCCAGATAGCCGCGGTCGGTGGCGTTCATGTCACCGTTGGAGCCCTGCTCCGCGAGCTCCCGCATACGCTGCAAGATGCCGGTGAGCTGCCCGAGCGCGCCGTCTGCGGTCTGGGCCATGCTGATACCGTTGTTCGTGTTGCGTTCGGCAACTGCGTAGCTACGGGTGTCAGATTGCATCTGGTCTGCGATGGCAAGACCCGCTGCGTCGTCGGCCGCGCCGTTGATCCGGAAGCCGCTCGACAGGCGCTGAAAGGTGACCGAAAGCTTGGTCTGCGTGGCGGCTAGGTTGCGCTGAGCTTCCATGGACGCGATGTTGGTTTGAACGTAAAGCGGCATTGGAGGCTCCCAGGGAAGTCTGCGTGGGGTCGGGTTGGGTTGTGGTGCGAGCTTTCTCGAGCTCGACTCGTCACGAAGAAAGGGGTGTCAGAAAAAAACTGGGAGGTCGAGCACCGGGGTGCTCGTCCTTACGCACGGCGGAGCTCAGCCCTTCAAGAGCGAGAGTGCGAGCTGCGACGACTGGTTCGCCTGAGCGAGGATGGCGGTGCCGGCTTGAGCGAGGACCTGGCTCTTCGCGAGCATGCTCGACTCCTCGGCGACGTCGACATCGACGATGCGTCCGTGAGCGGCCGAGAGGTTCGTTCGCATCGATTGGAGGTTCGAGACACTGACCTGCATCCGGTTGAGGACGGCGCCGAAGTCTGCGCGGCGGCTCGAGATGGCCTGCATCGCGATATCGACCTCGCCAAGCGCCGTTTGCGAGCCGGTGGCGGTGGCGCCAGCGAGGCTCGAGGGGCCGAGGCCGAGGGTCGTCAGGTCGACGCCGCCGAAGGCGACGCTGAGTCGGTCTGACGCGGTGTTCTGGATGCCGACCTGAAAGTCGATCGTGGTGGTCGCGCCGCTGAGGAGGTTGTTGCCGTTGAACTGGGTCGACACCGTGATGCGGTCGATCTCGCTCTTCAGCTGGCCGTACTCGGTGTCGAGATAGCCGCGGTCGGTGGCGTTCATGTCACCGTTGGAGCCCTGCTCCGCGAGCTCCCGCATTCGCTGCAAGATTCCGGTGAGCTGTCCGAGTGCACCGTCTGCCGTCTGGGCCATGCTGATCCCGTTGTTCGTGTTGCGTTCAGCAACAGCGTAACTACGGACATCTGCTTGCATCTGGTCGGCGATGGCGAGACCGGCCGCGTCGTCGGCGGCGCCGTTGATGCGGAAGCCGCTCGAAAGGCGTTGGAACGTCGTCGCGAGCTTGGACTGAGTCGTTGCCAGGTTGCGTTGTGCTTCCATGGACGGAACGTTGGTCTGGACGTAGAGCGGCATTGGAGGCTCCCTGAGAAAGTCTGCTGTTGGGGGGGGTGCTATCGAGCGAGCTTCGAGAGCTCAGCGCGACTCACGATGAGGGCAGAGTGACGACGCGACGGTCCGCTTCTCGGAAGGTGTCGATCGCTCGCTGGTACGCGTCGAAGTTGCGACTGGTCGTGATGAGGTCGTTCATCGACGTGACCGCTGAGGCGTTGGACTCCTCGAGAGCACCGACGGTGACCTCGCCTCCAACGGGTATTGCATTTCCTGCGCCAGCCGAAACGGCGACGAGGCAAGAGGCTTCTGGCGTGAGCAGCGCCGGGTTCTTGAAGCTCACGAGCTTCAGATGCGCCTGGGTTTCACCATTCACCAAGACCTGACCGTCTTTCGTGAGGCTGATTTCAGCGTCTGGCGACACGCGAATCGCGCGGCCTTGGTCATCGAGGACTGAAGAATCGCCGATTTTCAGCGATCCGTCGGCTGTCACCGACATGGCTCCGTTTCGCGTGTACCGCTCGCCGCGCGCAGTGCCGACGGCGAGAAAAGCGTTCTCGGGCAGCGCCATGTCGAGCGGGCGACCCGTCGACCGAATGACACCCGGCGACATATCCATGACGGTGCCGCTGACGGCCGTGTAGCGGTTCGCACGCAAAGCCGCCTTGGGCGAGCCCGAGGCGGTCTTGGAGAGCACTTCGCGAAAGAGAGGGCGAAGGCGGTGGTAGCCAGTGCTCGACGCGTTGGCGAGGTTCTGTGCGGTGACGTCGAGCGCAGTCTGAGCAGCGACGCTGCCGCTCAGGGCAGCAAAGACTCCCTTCGACATGTCACTCTCTCCCGGTGAGCGCGCGGACGCGGTGCATCGCTTCACTCACCCGGAGCTCGGCGCGACGGACGCTGGTGCCGAGCACCGCCGCCGCCTCCTCGATCGAGCAATTTTCTTGGTAGAGCAGCATCAGAATCTCCTGGCTTTCAGCGGGGAGAAGGTCGATCGCCTGGTCGAGACTCAGTGTCGGCTCGGCGTCCTTCTCGTCGATCAGCTGTTGCACGGAGCGATCCAGATCGATGACTTCGATGCGCGCGAGACCCGCGCTCCAGACCGAATGAAGCGACGAGTGGTACTCGTCGATCGTCATGGAGAGCGCCTCTGCGATTTCTTCTTCTTTCGGGGCGCGTCCGAGGGTCTTCGTGACCTCGGCGATCGCGCGCGCGATGGAACGCGACAAGCCGCGCGTCTCCTTCAAGTAGGGGTCGAGCGTCTCGATGTGCTGGAGCATCGCGCTCTTCACGCGATGAGTCGCGATGCCGTCGATGTCGCCATCCGAAGCCGTTTCGTCGCCCCGATTGAGAGCGTCGAGGAGCCCGGACCATCCTGCGGCGCAGAGCTCGGCGACCGTGACCCGCCGCGGGCCACGACGAGCGATCCACATCGCCTGGCGGCGAATCATCGGCGAGAATCGCTCGTACTCGGCGCGTGTGAGAGCGCGCCGAGTCGATTCGCCGACCGAGCTCATGACCGATCCCGTGCCTTGTGACCGGACTTCGAGGGCATCAACACTTCGAGGATCGCCTCGGCGCTCGCTGGGGCGATGTCTTCGGGGACGCGCTGACCGAAGCAGAGCGCGGCGATGGGGAGACCGGCCGCGAGCGCCGCGTGCACCATGCCCGCGGGCGCGGCAGTCTCGTCGATCTTGGTCACGACGAGGGCTGTCGGGGAGCACGCGGCGAAGAAGCGATGGACGCGCCTCGCGTCGCCGTCTCGCATGAACGCAGGGACGCACAGAAGCGTGTTTCGGGTCGTCTTCGACGACGATTTGCCGAGCTTGAGCCGAGAGATCGATGCCTCGACGCTGTTGCGCTCCGCGGGGCCGCGGCCGCCGGTATCCACGATCGTCACGTCGGATGCCGACGCGAGGACCGCCTCCTGAAGATCGCTCGGTGAGCGCGCGAGCCTGAGCTCGGCACCGAGCAGCTCGGCGTAGCGTTCCATCTGGGCCGTGGCGCCGACGCGGAACCCGTCGCACGAGATCAGCGTCACGCTCGCGTCGTGGATGACGATGGCCTGCGCCGCGATCTTGGCAGCCGTCGTCGTCTTTCCGACGCCGGTCGGCCCGACGAGCGTGATGAGGGTGCGGCCGCCGGTCGCGAGCGGGTAAGGCGCCACGCGGACGAGATCGACGAGGGCTGCCCGGAGATCGGCGTCGCTGCCGGAAGCGCCGTGCTCACGCATCTTCGCGATGACGGTTCGCGCCGCGCTTCCTTCGATGCCGATCGCGGCGACGCGACGCTTGATCTGTGCAGGTGTCTCGCGCTCGTTCTGAATCTCGGCGAGCATCTCGCGTAGCTCGGCGATCTCGGACTCGAGGCTCTGGCGGGCCGACGAGTCGTGCGGAGCGTCGCTCGAGCTCTTCGCGATGAGGCTCCGGAGTGACCGAACCTCGGTGCGGACCTCGTTGCGGATCGCCGACAGCTCGCTCGGTGAGCTACCGGGCGTAGGCTCCGCTTCGCGCGCCACGCGTGCGAACGGGTGGTTGTTCGCGATGGGAGCGTGCTCCTGCTTCTTCAGCGCGGTGACCTCGTACTCTTCGGCCCCGAAGAATCCGAACACACCATCGCGCGGGATCCGGCGCGTGGCGAGGACGGTGAAGTCGCGCCCGAGCTCTTTCTGAGCGGCCTTTCGCGCCTCCTCGAGCGTGGTGCCTCTGAAGGTCTCGACAGAGCTCGAAGCGTTTTTTGCGTTTGCGGCGGGCGCGTGTTGCGTGGCGCGGCGATAGGTCTCAAGGCTCATGGTTTACCTCGCGGCGAACTGCTGCACGGGGGCAGCTGTCAGAGAAAGGGTCTCGACGATGCGAAGCGAGACGGAAGGCTCGACCTCGCGGAAGGAAAGGACGACGAGCTGCGGAACTTTGCGCTCGAAGATGGCGCGTGCGAATCGACGAAGGTCGGGCGGCGCGATGAGGACGGGAGTCGCCGACAGCGCCGAGAACTTGGCGAGGGCCAGCTCGGCCGCCGCTCCGAGGTGACGCAGGACCTCGGGATCGATGCTCCCGCCGGTGCCCGACGCGATGTCGCGAAGCGTGCGGCGGAGCAGCTCTTCCACGCGCGGATCGAGAGCCAACACGGCGACGCCGCGATCGGCGCCGACGTAGCGAGCCGTGATGTGAGCCGCGAGACGCTCTCGCACGAGCTCGGTGAGCTGCTCCGGATCCTTCGTCTGCGCGCCGACGTCGGCGAGCGCCTCGAGGATGGTGCGCGTGTCTCGGATGGAGACGCGCTCTGCGACGAGATTCTTGAAGACACGCACGATGTCACCGAGCTGGAGCAAGTTCGGGACCACGTCGTCGACGAGCTTCGGTGTGGTCTTGGCGAGCACATCGAGCAGGTGCTGGACTTCTTGGCGCCCGAGAAGACGGTGCGCGTTCGATCGCAAGAGCTCTCCGAGGTGCGTGGCGACGACGGTGGCGTGGTCGATGAGCGTGTAGCCGAGCGCTTCGCCCATCTCGCGGTCGCGGTTCAAGACCCAGCGAGCCGGGAGCTGAAAGGCCGGGTCCTTCGTCTCTTCGCCTTCGATCGCTGGCGCGCAGCCGCTCGCGTCGATCGCGAGCATGCGTCCGGGGCGACATTCGCCGCGACCGATTTCGTTGCCGAGCAAGAGCACCCGATACGTTCCAGGCAGCAAATCGAGGTTGTCGCAGACGTGGACAGGCGGGACGACCACGCCGCACTCCTGCGCGATCTCCTGGCGAAGACCGATCACGCGCTCGAGCAACGTGCCGCCCTGTGCGACGTCGACCATCGGCACCAGCTCGTAGCCGAGCTCGAGGGTCAGCATGTCGAGCGAGAGCGCTGCGTCGATGTCTTCGATCGATCCGCGCTTCCGCTCGGGCTCCTTCACCTTCTCCGCGTCTTTCATCTCGAGCGCGGTCTTGTCGTGCGGAATCTTTTGCGCGACGTAGAACAGAAACCCGGCGATGCCGAAGCAGGGAATGACGGGGATGCCGGGCATGAGCCCGAGGACCGCCAAAATTCCGGCGGTGATGGTGACGCCTTGACGCCTCCGAGCGAGCTGCGTGACGAGGGCGCGCCCGAGCTGCTCGCCGGTCGCGCTGCGGGTCACCACGATGCCGCTGGCGGCCGAGACGAAGAGGGCGGGGATCTGCGAGAGCAGCGCGTCGCCGACGCTCAAGACCGAGAAGGTCTCGGCGGCCGAGGAGAGATCCATTCCGCCGACGAGACCGATGACGAGGCCACCGACGAGGTTGATCCCCGTGATGAGAAGACCTGCGACGGCGTCGCCGTGGACGAACTTGCTAGCGCCGTCCATCGCGCCGTAAAAGTCGGCCTCTCGCTCGAGGTTTTTGCGTCGATCGCGCGCTTGATCAGGACCGATGAGACCGCTCGACAGATCGGCGTCGATGGCCATCTGCTTGCCGGGCATCGCGTCGAGGGTGAAGCGAGCGCCGACCTCGGCGACGCGTCCGGCGCCCTTCGTGATGACGACGAAGTTGATGACGACGAGGATGAGAAAGATCGCGAGACCGACGACGATGTTGCCGCCGACCACGAATCGCCCGAAGGCCTCGACCATCTCGCCGGCTGAGCCGTGGCCCTCGGATCCGTGGAGCAAGATGAGGCGCGTCGTCGCGACGTTGAGCGACAGACGAAGCAGCGTCGCGACGAGCACCAAGGCAGGAAACGCCGAGAATTCGAGGACCTCTTCGATGAAGAGGGCCGTGAGAAAGATCCCGATCGCGAGCGCGACGCTCATCGTCAGCAGGATGTCGAGGAAGAAGGCCGGCAGCGGCACCACCATCATCAGGACGATGCCGACGATGGCGAGCGGCACGAGGACGTCAACGCGTTGACGTGGCTTCGCGTCGAGGACTGCGGATGAGGAGCTCACGCACCGGGCGGTCGCACCGTTCGTGCCAACCCGGGGCGTCCCGTCTTCTTGGCAGGCGACTTTCGGCGCCCGTGTAGGCGGAAGACGAACGCGAGGACACGTGCGACGACCGTGAAGTGCTCGACTTTGATCGGTTTACCGATCTGGATTTCGGCATCGAGCAGACGCGCGAGACGACGGTTTTCGACGATGGGGACGCCTTGTGCGCGGGCCTCTTTGCGGATCGCGAGAGCGACTTCGTCGTGTCCTTTGGCGACGACCATTGGCGCGGGATCGTCGTCGCCGTACCGAATCGCGACCGCGACGTGCGTCGGGTTGGTGATGACGACCGACGCCGTCTTGACGTCACTCATCATGCGCTGCTTCGCGAGGGCGCGAGCACGCGACTTCATCCTGGCCTTCACCTTCGGGTCGCCGTCCTCGTTGCGCATCTCGTCTTTGAGCTCGCGCAGCGTCATCTTCATCTCTTGCTCGATGGAGAAGCGGCTCTGGGCGTAGTCGATGGCCGCCACGATCGCGGTCGCGCCGAGAGCCTTGAGGCCGAGGTGAGCGATGGCGGTGAGCGCGAGCTGGGTTCCGGTTTTTTGGTCGACGGCCGCGAGAGAGAGCAAGGCGGGCACCTCGGCACGCGCCGCCGAGTACGCGACGTAGCCGACGAGCCCCACCTTCAAAAACGCCAAAAAGACTTCTTTCATGGCCTTCTTGGGCGAGAGCATCTCCGAGATGCGCGGCAACGGGTTCAGCCGCTCGGGCTTGAAAGCGACGAGCTCGAGGTTCGGAGAGAGGCCAGACTGCGCGGCGCCGGAGACGAGCGCGGCGATGGCCGCACCGAGGAGCGGCGGAACGACCAGGACGGCGAGCGTCGCGAGCGTGACCTCTCGTACCCCGGCCAGATCACCTCGCACGAGCGCCGTCACGTCTCCGAAGACCCTCGTGAAGAGTAGCTCGGTCGCGCGGGTCATCGCCTCGCGCGTTCCCGCCACGACGCCGACCGTCGCGCCGATGGTCAGCACGGCGCCCGCGTCCCGCGAGCGCGGAAACTTGCCCTGTTTCTTGAAGTCTTCGCGCCGTTTTGGGGTCGCGTCGAACCGTTTGCTTTCCTCGTCTTCAGCCACTCGGAGCGATGCTCAGCAGGACTCGGTCCATCACCCCACCGAAGCTCGCGAAGTGCTCTCCGAGCCAGGTGGCCATGTCGGGCAGCGACGCGCCGAACGTGAGGATGCCCACGCCGACGAGGATGGTGAAGCCGATGTTGAAGATCTGGAGCGAGGGCGCGACGCGGGCGATGAGCGCGAGCGCCACTTGTGTGACGAGCGCCATCGCGACGACAGGCATGGCGAGGCGAAAGCCGACGGCGACCGACTGCGCCGCGAGCTCGGCGAAGAGCGGCGCTGCTCCCGAAACGTGGAGGTCGGATCCGACCGGAACGGCATCGAACGACCGCATCAGGTAAGCGAGCGCGATGCGATGCGTGCCGCTCGCGAAGACGAGCAGCATCGCGAGGAGCGTCATGACCCGTGAGAGCGCGCTCTCTTCGACACCGAGCGTCGGGTTCAACAAGGCCGGCGCACCGAGCCCCGTTCCTTGGGAGATGAGCTCGCCGGCGACCTCGGCAGCGGCCAGAAGGATGCGGAAGACGAAGGCGATCGCCACACCGAAGGTCACCTCGATGGCGGCCTGCAGCAGGTAGCTCGGATTGAACGCGAGCGGCGCGAGTGGGGCCGGCGCGCTCAGCATCGAGACGTACGAGAGAGCGCACACGAGGCCGACGCGAGCGGTCCTCGGCACGTCGGCTCCCGGAAAGGGAGAAGCGACGACGAAGCCCGAGATGCGAGCGACGACGAGCCCGAGAACGAGCACGTCTCGAAAGAGCCAGTCGGTTAGGACGGAGAGTCCGCTCACGGCCGTTGTCTTTCTCGCCTTGTGCGATGGCAGGCGTCAGCGAACGACGTTCGCGACGTCCGCGAAGGTCGTTCGTGTGTACGAGACGACCTTCTCAGCAAGCGCGGGGCCAGCGATGAGGAGGAGCGCGACGAGGCCCGCGACCTTCATCGCGTAGGCGATGCTCGGCTCGTTGATCTGCGTCGCCGTCTGGAGAACACCGACACCGGTTCCGACGACGAGCGCGACGACCAGCACGGGACCAATCGCGACGAGGCTCGTCGAGACGAAGCTCGAGATGATTTGCAGCGCATGATCCGAGGTCACGTGAAGCTCCTGAGGAGTGAGCCGATGAGGAGGTTCCAGCCATCGACGAGGACGAAGACGATGAGCTTCAGTGGGAGCGAGATGTTCGATGGAGGCACCATCATCATGCCCATGCTCATCAGACCCGACGCGACGGCGAGGTCGATCACGAGGAACGGAAGCAGGACCAACACGCCCATCTCGAACGAGGTCGTCAGCTCGCTGACCATGAAGGCAGGCGCAGCCACGCGCATCGGGACCTCTTCTTGGGTCTTCGGATAAGGCAGCCGTGCAGCATCGTAGAAGAGCGCGAGGTCGGCTTCGCGCGTCTGGCGAAGCATGAAGGCCTTGAGAGGGGCCGAACCACGATCGAGCGCCTGCGTCTCGGTGATTTCACCGCGCGAGAGCGGCTCGTACGCATCGTGGATGATGCGGTCCATCACCGGCGCCATCGTGAAGCTCGTGAGAAAGAGGGCCATGCCCACGATGACTTGGTTCGGCGGCGTCTGGTGCGTTCCAAGACCCTGCCGAACGAAAGAGAGGACGACGATGAACCGCGTGAAGCTCGTCATCGTGAGGACGATCGCCGGGAGGAGTGACAGCAGCGTCAGCACCCCGAGCATCATCAGCTCGGGGGGAAGGCCACCCTTGCCGCCGTGCTCGCTTCCCTTGGTGAAGAAGTCGAAAACGCCTGCGTGAGCAGTGTTTGCGAAGCACGTGAGCGCAAAGACGCTGCTCACGGCCGCGACGCGCGCGGCCGCCTTCACGACCGTCCGCTCCTCATCGTGAGCAGGCCGCTGACCTGACCTTCGACGGTCGGATTGGAGCGTCGACTGGTCTTCTTCGTCGGCGCAGACTGGTTCTCGACCGTTCGGGCGGTCGGTGACGCGATGGTCGGGCGTCCGGTGCTCGAAGATCGGGCAGCAGCCATCGACGGACGACTCGATTCGGGCAACACGGCCGGGCGTCCCGAGCGCGCGGAGGGAACAGGTCGGCTCGCCGGAGCCGAATGTAAGCGTCGAACGCCGTGATCAGGAGCGACCTCGGCGTCGGCCTCGGTCTCAGGCTCTTGGTCGACATCGCGGTGAGCCGACGCGAGGAGCCGCTTGAAGCCTTCTTCGATGGGCGAAGGTGCAAGCTCTTGCTGCTCGATCATCGCTTCTTCGGTCAGCACGGTGAGCGTCCGAATCGAGCTCGGCGTCACGCCCAGAAGGAGGCGTTGACCGTCGATCTCGACGACGCAAACCTCGGAGCGAGTCCCGATCGCGGCGCGCGCGGTCACTCGGAGAGACGAGAGCTTGTTGGTCGGACGAACCGCCGATCGACGCTTGTAGACGAAGAACGCGCCTCCTCCGATGAGAGCCGCGATCGCGAGCTTGGTGCCGAGACCGAGCGTCGGCGTGGGGCCAGCCGGCTCGAGCGCGTGCTCCGGGCGCAAAGTGAGCGGCTCACTTGCAGGCTTCTCGGGGGCAGAAGGTGTTGCAGCCGGCGCTGCTGCCGACGGGCTGGCAGGAGGGGCCTCTGCGGCGTCGAGGGCCGCGATCGTGGCGGACGCAGTGGCTTTGGCGTTGGTGGGCGTCGTGTCGGAACGCGCGGCCTTGTCGGCTTTGCTCTCGCTCTTGTCGGCCTTGTCGGCTTTGCTGTCGGCTTTGCTGTCGGCTTTGCTGTCGCTGGCTGCTTTCTCAGCAGCCGCGCGATCGGCCGCTCCGCGATCGGCGGGGCTCTTCTCTCCGGCGGAGCACAGTGTGGGCGTCAACAGGATGACACCCAGCGCCAGCGCGGTGGCGATGAGCGGCCTCATGCTCGATCTCCGGCTGGGGAGGCGAGCTCCGTGATGCGAACGCCATAGCGATCGCCGAGGACGACCGCTTCACCACGGCCGAGCAGCTGCCCGTTGACGTAGATATCGACAGGTTCTCCCGCAGCTTTCGCGATTTCGATCGTCTGACCCGGCGCGAGGCGAAGGATGTCGGCGATGCGTTTGCGACATCGGCCGATCTCGACGGTGATCTCGACCTCCACGTCGCGAAGCGTATGAAACGCGCCAAGATCGAGGAGCGGGACGGGCTGTTCGGGAGAGCTCATGGCGTCGGTACCTCCAGGGTGACGATGCGCAGCTCTTGGTCGTTCACGACCCCCAATTCCTGCGGGGGAGACCACGCTGAGCCGCGTTCGACGATCGCTACCGCAAGCTGCGTGCCGGACGTCGTCGGCCGCCCGCGGACGATTGGATGACCCTGAACATGAACCGTGACGGGGGCCCGTACTGGGACGCCCAATCGAATCGTGTCACCGACTTTCAGCGACTCGACGTCGGCGAGTCGACGGTGAACTCGCCCGAGCTCGACGATGAGCTCGAGCTCGACCTCCGCCAACACCGCCGGGATCCGCGAGGCGCTCTGGTCTTTCTGCCGAGACTCGCTGAAGAGCCCGAGCCCGGCGCTCTGTAGCGCGTCGCGTGCGATCGCGAGCACGATCTTTCGGTTCTCGCCTTCACCGAGGGTGAGCGTGAGCGCCGCGAACTGACCCTCGGGCGGCGTCGCCGAGCTCGGTGGGAGGCGCCTCAGACGGACGCCCAGGGACGCGAGCGCATCCGAGATCGCCCGCAGCATCGCGTCGGAGATGCGCCCCAGCACTGCCCTCTGTGGGCTCGTGAGGGGCACAGGGGCCTCTTCTTCGGCGCCCTCCGGCTCTTCGTTGGTGGGTGTGCCGCCAAGGACTCCGTCGAGGAGGAAAGTGACCGCGCCGCGGTTGAACAGAAGAATGGCTCGTGAGCCGCCGGGATCGGTCGCGAGGGGCACCGAATACACGGGCTCTTCGAGATCGTCTTGAATCACTCGAGCGGTCGCGATGCGTGAGGGCGTGCTCTCGATGCTCACGCTCCGACGCATGAGAAAGGGGACCGCTCGCTTCAGGGCGAGAGCGATGTCGATCGCTCTTTCGTCCATCGCACCGAGCACTCGCTTCTGGGCGCCGCCTTCGACGGCATCGCCCAGCATGCTCCGCGCTTCCCCTTGTTCGTTGCTCAAGACATCCTCACTGGCTGATGAGATCGGTGACGAGCACCTGCTCGGCCCCCGTGGCGCCGACTGCATGAAGCTTCTCGATGAGCTCCTTTCGAATCGTCTCGAGGCCCTGAGGCTCGGCGAGCTTCTCCGCGGTGAGCGACCTCAGATAGCTGAGGACGGCGTCTCGAATGCGCGGGATGAAGGGCTTGAATTCCTCCTCCTTCATTTCGCGCGTGAGCTCGATCGCGAGGGTGATCTTGAGCGCGTGAGGCTTGCCTTCGGCGTCGCTGATGTTCGCAATGAACGGCTCGAGCACGAGCGTCGCGCCCGGGGGTTTGACCGCGGCAATGGCTTCGGCCGGGTGGGCCGCGCCTTTTCCAGCGATGCGTGCTCCGCCGAAGGCGGCCCCTCCGGAGAGGACCGCCGACAGCAGCACGCCCACCAACATTCCGCCTGCGCCGCCCTTCTTGGGCGCCGCGTCCGCGCCGGCAGCCGGAGCGGGAATAGCGTTCTCGGACATGACGACCTCTAGCGCTTGAGATTGACGACTTCCTGTAGCATCTCGTCTGCAGTCGTAATCGTCTTCGAGTTGGCCTGGAACGCCCGTTGATGGGCGATCATGTCGACGAACTGCGCGGCGATATCGACGTTCGACTGCTCGAGCGCGCCGGCGACGACGCTGGCTCGACCACCCCCACCTGCAGGCCCCATGGCCGCAGCACCCGACTCACGGGTCTCGATCCAGAGGTTGTGCCCTGCACGACCGAGGCCATCGTTCGCGGTGAACTTCGCGACCGCGAGCTGGGCCACGGGGACCTTCTCGCCGTTCGAGTACACGCCGTTGACGATGCCCGAGCCATCGACCTCGACGCCTGTGAGCGATCCCGAGGCATAGCCGTCGGACTTTTGCTGCGCGATGACGCTGGTGCCTGCATCCTGCACCATTCCATCGCGTCCGGTCCCGGCGGGAGGCGGCGTTCCGAAGTTCAAGCTGACCGCCTGGCCCGGAGCTGCGCCGCCCGAAAAGTCGACCGTGCCGCCGGCGGTGAGGGTGTTCGACGTGAGCGCACCCGAGGTGTCGAACGTGAGCGTGCCGGTGGCGATCTCGGTGTTCTGTCCGGGAGTGCCGCCGGTGACGTTCGCGCCGTCGGTGACCGCGTGGTAGTCCCACGTGCCTGTCGCGGTCTTGGTGAAGTAGACGTCGACCGGGTGTGCGTTGCCGAGCGAGTCGTACATCTTGGTGCTCGTCGAGAAGTTCGACGTGGTGCCCGGGTTCTGCGGATCCCACGGTGCCGCCGGGACCGCAGCGCTCGAGTCGAGGTTGCCCGAGGCGGTGAACGCGCTCGTCGGCTTCGGCTGAAGCGGCGTCGTCGGAATGTTCACGTCGCTGAGGCCGGGAGCGAAGCCGCCGCTGCTCGACGCCGCGTACCCCTGCATCTTGAGGCCATTGGGGTTGACGAGGTTTCCGTCTTTGTCGAGCGTGGTCTGCCCGTTGCGCGTGTAGAAGTTGCCGGTCACGCCGCCGAGCGATCCTTTGGCGACGAAGAAGCCGTCGCCCGAGAGGGCGAGGTCGGTCGGTTGCCCGGTGTTCATCAGCGATCCCTGCGCGAAGATCTGTTGGGCGCGCGCCATGTGCACGCCGGCTCCGTTGTTCTGCCCGATCGCTCCGCCGAGGACGTCCTCGAACTGCGCGCGCGACATCTTGAAGCCAATGGTGTTGCTGTTGGCGACGTTGTCGCCGACCACGCCGAGAGCTTGGCTTTCAGCAGAAAGCCCTGAAACTCCGCTCCACATCGCATTCATGATCGACATTCTGATCTCCTCGTTTGAACGAAGCGTGCGCTCCGACCACTGGGCGCGGTGATCACGGCTTGGCCGTGAGACCGTCCAACATCTGTTTGATCCCCTGAACCTGTGCGGCGCTCAGCGCGCTTCCGGCGAGAAGCGCCGACGCTCCACCGCTGGGGAGCGTCGCCGTGCTCGTCGTGCCGCCGCCCATCGAGTCGTTGCCGACGCTGATGAGATCACTGAGCGGTGCGGTGACTCCCGAGTCGAGAACGACCTCGGGATATCCCTTCTCGAAGGTGACCTTGACGACGGTTCCGCTCACCTGCTGAGCGGTGTCGACGTTCGCGCCCGACTTGTCCGTCGCGTGAACATCCATCGTGTATTTGCCGGCTGGCATCTTGGCGCCCGAGTCGCTCTTACCGTCCCAAACGACGCCGACCGGGCCTGCCGCTTGGCTCTTCATGTCGATGGTGCGGACGGTGTTTCCATTCGCGTCCTTGATGTCGACCTTCACGCTCTCGGCCGCGCCTTTGAGCGTGAAGCTCTGACTGGTCGCGAGGTTTCCATCGAAGTTGACCTCGCTCTTGCCTTGAATCGTGACGCGCTTTCCGACGAGCGAGGCCGCCTCGTTGCCGGCGAGCCCCGACATCTGCGTGCTGAGCATGTCGAGCTTTTGCGACTGAATGATCTGTTGCTCGACCGACGTGAACTGCGCGAGCTGCGTCACGAACTCGGTGCCCTCCATGGGCTTGAGCGGGTCTTGGTGCGAGAGCTGCGCGACGAGGAGCTTCAAGAACGCCTGCTTGTCGAGCGAGCCTTGGTTGCTCGTCGTCTGCGATGAAAAGGCCTTGGTCGGGTCTTGCGTTGAAGACGATCCGTCGACGGATGAAATCGGCATTCCAGAGGCTAGAGCACGATCCGTACCCGCTTCGAACGACCCACCGAATCGGCAGTGGCGACCTCCCGTCCCACGCCTTCGGCAGACGAAGCGTCGTCGCGTCGGCCGCGATTCGTGTCGTGCTGGCCTCGTTGTTGCGACCGAGAGCCGCTCGATCCGGCGCTCGTCGGGCTCGACGAAGCCGCGCTCCCAGAGCCCGCTTCGATCGACATTTCGCCAACGTTCAGATGGGCGCGTCCCAAGTCTGCGCGGAGCTCGGGACGGGCTTCACGGAGCAATGTGCCGGTGTCGGCGCGATCTGCGAACAGACGGAGATCGACGTTGTCGCCACGGGTATGAGCTTCGATCGAAACGCGGCCCAAGTCGGGAACGACGGTCTCGGCTCGGACGCTCGAGCGGAGAGTCATCCGGCTGACGGCCACCTCGGCATGCGCTTGACGCTCGGCGCTCTTCTCGTCGACGGTGTTTTGACCGACGAGCGGTTTGCTCTGCGCGTCGTGGCTCGCACCCACGTCGACTCCACGGGTCGCATCTTGGACGCCTCGCGGGCCCGCGTTCGAACCAGCCCCAGACTCCGTGGTGCTCTCGCCGCCCTCGGGGTCCCGATCACGTGAGGTCGTCACGGCATGCGAGGTGACGCCTTCCGGCAGCGCGCTGTCCGACGTGCTCGAGGCGCCGAGGTCGACAGGCAGCATCGACGCGCTTCCAGCTTCTAGCTGACCGCTTCGTCGCGGCCCAGCTTCGACTCGGGCGGCTTCTTCGGCGCCTTCGGGCTCCGTCGTCGCGGCATCGGTCTCGGCGTCGAGAGACGCGTCGGACGAAGTCGCCTTGGCGGACTGGCTGTCTGTGGAAGGCGACGTTGCTCGAGCCACCGACGCCGCCGTGGAGGAAGAAGCCGTCGAAGAGCCGGGTTTGCTCGCTGCCGGCTTCTTTGCGGCGCTCGTGCTCGTGGCGCTCGTCGTCGGTGTGGTGCTCGACGTCGGCGCAGAAGTCGCCGCGGGCGCAACCGCTGTGGTCGTCGGTATCGTCGTCGTCGGTGTCGGTGTCGGTGTCGTCGTCGATTTCGTCGGTGTCGTCGTCGTCGTCGATGTCGTGGTCGATGCCTTCCCCGAGGGCTCCGCCTCTTTTTTCGCCGTGCCCAGGCTTGAGTCGGGCATCTCCATCGACGCCGCCGAGGCTTGTTTTCCGTTTGAAATCGTCTTCGAGGCGCCGGCCGAAGGCTCTGCAGACGAGGTCGCCGTTGGAGCTCCGGGCTCGGTCGCTCCTCGGGTGGGTCTCGCGGTCGGGCTCGCTTTCGTGATCGTCAAAGGCGGCAGCATGCCCACGGCGCGGACGATCGTGTCGGAGGTCGAACCGCTCGGTCCCTTCCCAACCGACCCGTCGCTCGCGGTCGCTCGCCAGGCGACCGACGCGCCCATCCCTCGCGCGATATCGGCGATCGACTGCGCGACCGACGCGAACTTGCCGGCGCTCGCTCCACGATCCTCTCCGGCTGCGCTCGGCGCCCCGCCGGTCGACGGCTTCTTGGTCGCCGTGAAAGGCGACGAAGATGCATCAGCAGTCGATGTTCCTTGGGGCGGGCTCTGGCCGCCGAAAGGCTCCGTCGCGCGCCCCGAGGGAGCGGTCCTGTCGGGAGCCACAGTCGTCTCGTCGCGTGTGGAGGTCGACGCACCGGGCATCGCGCCTCGCCAAACGGTCTCGGTCTTCGTCGCTGTGAGCCCCATCGCGCTCAGCGATTCGAGTGAGAGTCCGTCTCTTCGCGTGCCCGCCGCAGTGCCCATCGAGGCGTCTGCTGATCCGCCTGCCGAGCGGCCTGCGCCGCCCGCTGCGCCGCACGAGCGCGGAGCGAGCGATCCATCCGAGGCGCTCGGCGCGACGCCGGTCGGCGTGGGCTCGGTCGGCGTTGGCTCGGTCGATGCCCTCGACACGTCGGTCTCGCGAGTCGAGACAACCTCGTAACCTCGTTGCGACGGATTCGCGGGATGGCTCGTCGGGAGGCCGTCTTCTTCCCGTGCGTCCTTTTCGTGGTCTTTCGTCGTCGAGGAGCCCCGCTCGTCGGAGCGGGCGCCCTTCGCGCCGACCGAACGCGTTGCGCCCGAGACGGTCGGCTCCGACGTGTCCGAGGGCTTCTGCGCCCGCGCCGGGCTCGCCACGGTCGAGGTGCGCTCGGCACGGGGCGCTGTCGACTGGGCGTGGTCGAGCGCGCTCTCGAAGGCGCTGCGTTTCTCTTTGTCGGCCGGTTCCGCGACTGGGACCGCGGGGGCGCTCGCGATGATGCTCTTGCCGCTCGACTCGACTCTGGTGAACGAGGTGCTCGCGCTCATGACTTGATCCTGATCCTGGCTGCCGTTTCGTCGCTCTCGACGCGGTCGATTCGCACCGAGTCGGCTCGCATCGCTTCACGCGTGATGTCGGCCCAGCTGTCCATCTGGTCGACCTCGCGATGAGCGTGCACGAGCTCGGCGCTTCGCTCCTGGAACGTCTCGAGCGTCGCGCCCACGTGACGCTCTGCGCGGTCGATTCGTCGAGAGAGCGCGGCGATGTTCATGCGCGCCATCTCGAAGTCGGGAAGCGTCGTCTCGCGCGTCTTCGCCGTCTCGTCGGCCGCCTCTCCGAAGCGTGCCCGGCAATCGTCGAGAGCTCGTTCGGCCGAGACGAGCTCGCCCCGAGCTTTCGCGAGCTCGCGCTCCGCTGCTTTCTCACGGTGACTCCGCAGATTGCGTAGACGCTGAATTCGTCGGAGCTCGGAGCTCATCGTCGGTCGACCTTCAGGGCCTCTTGAAGCGCGCGAATGGCATCGTCTCGCGTGACTTGCTCCTCGAGGCTTTGCCGAATCAGGCCTTCGATCCGAGGCACGGCGACGATCGACGCATCGATCGTCTTGTCGCTTCCAGGAGCGTACGCGCCAATCTTGATGAGGTCCGATGCCTCGCGATACGCGCCGAGAAGGCTTCGCGCCTCGATCATGACAGAGCGGTGCTCGGGCGTGGTGATCTCGTTGGTGACACGCGAGACGCTCTTGAGAACGTCGATGGCCGGGTAGACTCCGCGCTCGCCGAGCGCTCGCGAGAGGACGATGTGTCCGTCGAGAATGCCTCGCACCGCGTCGGCGATCGGATCGCTGAGATCGTCTCCCTCGACGAGGACCGTGTAGATGGCCGTGATCGAGCCTTCTCCTGCAGTGTTTCCGGCACGCTCCAGGAGCGTCGGCAAGGCAGCGAAGACCGAGGGCGTGTACCCCTTGGTGACCGGCGGCTCACCGGCGGCGAGCGAAGCCTCTCGAAGCGCCATCGCGAATCGCGTCACCGAATCCATCACGAGCAACACGTTCGCTCCTTGATCGCGAAAGTGCTCTGCGATGGCCGTCGCGGCGAAGGCTCCCTGCGCGCGCACGAGAGGCGAGGTGTCGCTCGTCGCCGCCACGACCACGCTGCGTGCGAGGCCTGAACCGAGCGCGCCGCGCACGAAGTCACCGACCTCGCGACCGCGCTCGCCGATCAACCCGACGACGACCACGTCGGCCGAGGCTCTTCTGCAGAGCATGCCGAGGAGCGTGCTTTTGCCGACACCCGTGCCAGCGAACAGGCCGACGCGTTGTCCGCGTCCGAGCGGCAGCATCGAGTCGAGGGCACGCACGCCGGTTTCGATGGGAATGTGGATGGGTTTGCGTCCGAACGACGGAGGTGGCTCGCGCAGGAGCGACGCGCGATGAGCCGCGATCGGCGCCGGTCGTCCGTCGAGCGGCGTGCCGAAGGCGTCGATCACTCTTCCGAGCAGCCCTTCGCCGACGGGCACCGATGCGCCTCGGGCGTGACGCCTGACGCGCGCGCCGGGCTCGACGCCTTGGGTGGATCCGAGCGGAGCGCAGAGGAGACGCCCGTTTCGAAATCCGAGGACCTCGACCAAGAGGGTGTCGGTCGGTCGCTCGATCTCGAGGCGTTCACCGGTGGCCGCCGATACGCCGGCGACCTCGACCAACAGTCCGACGACCTCGTGGACACGACCTTCGGGGCTCGGACCCTTGGAGGCCCGCACGCGCTTGAAATAGGGCTCGAAGTCGATCATGGAAGCGGTGTCTCCTCTTCGTCATCGAGCTCGAGCGCGGCGACGACGGCGTCGAGCCTCGCGTGAACTCCCTCGTCGATGCGACCGAACTTTCCGCGTACCTCGCAGTCGGACTTCGAAAGACGCGGATCTCCGACGACGTCGGCGAGCTCGCCGAGCGCGTCTTGATCTCCGCGCGCGACGAGGGCTTCGACGATCTCGGGTGACAAAGCGACGACCACGCGATCGTGGCTGCCGATGGCCTCGATCCCTTCTTTGGCCCACGCTGCGATGAGGGTCGGATCGACCTGTATCTCGCGTCCGACGACGCGCGTCGCGATGGCGATGGCGAGGCGCACCAGATCACGTTCGCTCGATTCGAGCGTCTCTCGGCGCAAGTGCTCACCGGCTCGTTGCACCGACAGCACCGTGCTCCGGAGGTCGCTCATGAGCTCGAGCAGCGCGGGGCTTTCTTGCTCTGGGGGCGGTGGTTGGGGCACCGATTCCGGCTCCGAGATCTCGTCGTCGACGGGCATCTCGATGATCGGAGCGGCGACGTAAGAGATGTCGGGCATCGACGGAGGTGAGGTCCAACGTTCGGGACCTTGCGACGGTCGCGCGGTCCACCGCGTGACGGCGGGCGATACCGCAGGCGGTGGCGCGAGCCACGACGGAAGCGAAGACGCAGTTGGCTGATTCACACCCAGCCACGAAGCACCGGTCGTTCTTTCCATGATCAGCCACCTCTTCCCAGATCGAGACTTCCTTCGGATTCGAGGCGAAGTGCCGCTTCGATGATCTCGGTGCGCGCCCGGTCGATGTCGGGCTTGCGTGGATTGCCGAGCAGCTCGAGCTCGTCGCGGATGAGCTCGATGGCGCGCGACGAGAGACCCCCGAAGATGGCCGCGAGCACCTCGTCGGTCGCTCCCTTGAGCGCGAGAGTGAGCCTCTCGGTGGGCACCTCCTTCAGGAGCGTGCGCATCGCGCGAGCGTCGAGACGCGCGAGATCGGGGAAGGTGAACATCGCGAGTCGTAGCTCGCGAGACATGTCGGGCTCCGATTCCTCGAGGGTCGAGAGAACGCCGCCTGCGACGTCGCGTTCGACCAGGTTCAGGATCTGTGCGGCCTTCGCCATCCCGTCGATGCCGATCGACGCAGCCCCATCACTCGACGGAAGCTCGGCTGCGAGCGCCGCCGCGACCTCTTCCAAGGTGCTGGCAGGCAGCTCCGTCAACCGGGTGACGCGGCGGACGACGGCGGCTTGGCGCTCGGGCGGCATGGCGGCGAGCACCACGGCTGCATGCGCCGGCTCGAGTCGCGCGAGAATCGCTGCAGCGAGCTGCGGCGGCTCACGCATCAACAAGGCGGCCAGCGCGTCGGGCGGCGCCGCTTCGAGGCGAGCGAGCGGGCTCGTGACGCCATCTTCGAACACGATGCGTGCTCGGTCTTCGCCGAACGCGCTTGCGGCGAGCCTCCGCAAGTACGGAAGGCCGCCGCGCGGCACGGCGACGGCTTTCGACGAGCGTTGTGCGAAGTCGCGGTAGGCCTCTTCGAGCGCGTCCGATTGGACTTCGCGCATCGTCGAGGCCACCGCGCGGAGCTTCTTCAGCTCGCCCTCCGAAAGCTCGCTCACGATGGGGCCTGCAACCTTCTCGTCGAGCGACAAGAGAAACACGACCGCCTTCTCGGGTCCGGTGAGCATCCCGTCACCTTCGCAACGGTCGTGCCGTCGAACCGCTCAGGCCGCGCGCGCCGGGGCTTCTTCGCCCGCAGTGCCGAGCCAATGTCGGATGACCAGGGCCGCAGTGGCAGGGTCTTCAGCCGCAACCCGGAGCGCTTCTTCACGTGCGTTGAGGAGCGGGACCTCGACTGTCTCGGGCACGGCGTTGACCGTAGCGAGAGAAAGCGCGGGAGCCGCACGAAGTGCCTTGAGCCTGCGGCGCCTCCGCCTGATGAGCCCCATGGCGACCACCACGAACAAGAACCCGCCCAATCCAGCGAGCAGCTTCCAGTTCTTCTTGTAGTCGAACTTCTCGGGCACGGCAGGCGGCGCCACGACGTCGCTCTTCGCGTTGAGATCGGCTTCGCTGAGCGCGAACGGAATCGAGTCGACGGTCACGACGTCGTCGCGTCGCGCGTCTGCGCCGACCGCCGTCTTCACGACCTCGGTCAAACGATCGATCTCGAGCGGGCTACGCTGCACCAATCGAATCGTGCCGCTCTCGTCGCTGACCGGAACGCCATCGAGAATGACGGCGACCGTCAGCCGCTTGACCGTTCCAGCCTTGCTGGTCCGCTTCTCGGAGACGCGATCGACCTCGAAATTGCGCGTGTGCTCGTGTCGAAGCACGTTTTGAGGTCCCGCCGCCGAAGCATCGCCTTCGGGCGCGTCGCCAGTCGGAAGATTGCTCTCGGCCCCCGGGACGCCGGCGACGGTGTCGTCGGTGCTTCCCGCAGTCTTCTCGTACGAGAGCTCTTCGCTCCGCAAGGCCGTCTTCTTCGGCTCGAAGTGATCTTCGGTGTGCTCGACGCGCGCGAAGTCGAGATCGGCCGAGACACGTACATCGGCGTGGCCCGGTCCGACGACCTTCTCGAGCATCGACCGTGTTCGCTCTTCGAGCTTGGTCTCGAGCGAGCGGGTCTCGGCTTGACTCTCTTCGTTCGAGCTCCCGTCGCTGCCCTCGCCGTCGTCCTTGCGCGGCTTCTTCAGGAGGACGCCCTCGGTCGTCGCCAGCGTGATGTGGTCGGGGCTGAGCTCGGGGACGGCCGAAGCGATGAGGTGGACGATCGCATTAATCTCGCTCGCGCCGAGCTCACGGCCGGGACGAAGCTTCACGATGACCGAGGCGGAGGCAGGCTCGCGTCGCTCGATGAACACACTCTTTTCGGGCATCACGAGGTGCACGCGAGCACTCTCGACGACGGCGACGGTTCCGATGGTTCGGGTGAGCTCACCCTCCATCGCGCGTCGGTACATGACCCGTTGTTCGAACTCGGTGGCGCCGAGACGCATCTTGTCGAAGCTCTCGAAGCCGACGCCCCCACCACGGGGAAGACCCGCTCCGGCGATGTCGAGGCGCAGCTCGTGGACCTTCGCTTCGGGGACCTCGATTCGGCCGCCGTCGACGATTCGATAGGGAGTCTTCATCTCCTTCAGCTTGGCGACGACGCTCGCAGCGTCGTCAGGAGTGAGCTGTGAGAAGAGAACGGCATAAGGCTCCGACGCCGCACGCCAGACGAAGAAACCGCCGATCCCCATCGCTGCGACGATTGTCGTGAGGATGAGGATCCGCGCCGGCTTGCCCAGCCCGCGCACCGCATCGACGGCACGCCCGAGGAGCACGCGTGCGCGTCCCAGGGGAGTGTTGGCCGTCGACGTGGGATCAGACATTGGTTCTCCAGAGCTCCTGGAAGGCGTCGAGGAGCTTGTTGCGGATGCTGCCGACCAGCTTCATCGAGATGTCGGCTTCCTTCGTTGCGATCATCGTGCCGTGGACGTCGTCGAGCGCGCCCCGCGCGAAAGCGTCGGCCTTTGCGTCGGCGACCTGGCTCCGCTGGGCCGCTTCTTCGACGACACCTCCCAGGATGTCGGAGAACCCCATCTGCGCGACCCCAGCCGTCCCTCGGGCCTGGTCCGCTTCTCTTGGAAACGAGACCGAGCTCTGACGGCCAGCTTCGCGAAGCGCGTCGCTCGCGATCTGACCCGTGGCCGAATCGAGGCCTCGAATGCTCATGTCACTGTCCGATCTTCAGCGCAGATCGCGCCATCGTCTTCACCGATTCGATGGTGGCGACGCCAGCCTCGTAGGCTCGGCTGGCTGTCATCAGGTTGACCATCTCCGTCACCACGTTGACATTCGGGTACTCGACGTAACCCTGCGGATTGGCGTCCGGATGATCGGGCTCGTAGACCATCTGGCCCGGCTGGGTGTCCTTGTGGACCGACGCGACGTCGACGCGCATCGTGTTGCGAAGAACCGCGTCCATCGACCCGCGCTGCAGCGGACGAGCCTGGAAAACAGGGTCGACACGCTTGTAGGGCTGACCGTCGGCGCCCTTCGTGGTCCTCGCGTTCGCCAGGTTCGACGCGATGAGGTTCATGCGGTCGCGCTCGGCAGTCAGGCCCGAGGCTGCGACCTCGAGGGCGCTGAATACGCCGGCGGAGTGCCCGATGCGGCTCATGCGCCTCTCCCGTCTGCGGCAGCCCAAGCGAGCCCCGAGAGCGCCGAGGCCGTCAGTGTGCTGATCGTCTCGTAGCGCATGTGATTGGTCGAAATCTTCACGACCTCCTTGTCGAGGCTGACCGAGTTTCCGTCTGCGTCGACGGGCGTCTCGCGATCCGTCGTGACCTTCGTATGCGGCGCGCTCGAGCCGCCCTCGATGTGCCCGGGATCCGTGCTGGCGAGCTCGACCTCGAGAGCTCCGGCGAAGCTCTCGGTCCGCTTCAAGTCCTGCGCGCGGTAGCCGGGCGTGTCGACGTTTGCCAAGTTGGCTGCGAGCAAGTTGTGCCGCGCCATGTGGTAGTCGAGGCCAGCTGCGAGTCCTTCGATGTTGCCGAAGATCTTCATGTCGAGTCCTCTCTTCAAGGGGCGTGCCTGAGACCCCGGAGCGCGACGAGCGACGTGTGGCTTGCCGCTTGCTTGGGCGTTCGGTGTGATCAAGCTCACCCGCCTCAATCGTCAGGTCGTCGCCATCAATCCCGACCTGATTCTCTGGGTCGACGCATCGCCCGACACGACGCTCTGCTTCGCCGGTGGCGAGAAGATCCTCGTGCTCGAGTCTCTCGATGAGCTCATCGATCGCGTGATCGAGTTCCGTCGAACGGTGCGCAGCCGAGCGATCTCTTCGGCGAACATCGCCAAGAATCGCGCGGAGCGTGCCCGACTCCACATCCGAGAAGGCGCGAGCGAGAGCCGACCGCCGCCGATCTTGCGCGTGGTCGAGACGCCTTCTTCCGAAATCCCTGACCGCCGCTGAAAAGGAGCCTCGCGTGGACCCTGGAATCTTCATTGGAGTCGTCGTTGCGCTGGGAGCGATTCTCTTTGGCAACATGCTCGAGGGTGGACACATGGGCTCCATCGTCGGCGGTCCTGCCGCGCTCATCGTGCTCGGAGGAACGATCGGTGCCGTCATCGTTCAGTTTCCTCTGCCCATTTGCGCGGCTGCAGTCGGGAGCGCCAAAGGGCTCTTCAAGAAGCCGGCCCACGATCCCGCAAAGCTCCTCGACGAGATCGTCGACCTTGCTCAGCGCGCCCGAAAAGAGGGCATTCTCGGGCTAGAGAAGGTCGCACCCAACGCTTCTCATCCCTTCCTCACCAAAGGAATTCTGATGGCCGTCGACGGCTCCGATTCGAACGCGATCCGCTCCACGCTCGAAGTCATCATGAGCCAAGAAGACGAGCACGTGGAGAACTCGGCGAAGGTCTACGAGGCCGCCGGGGGTTACACGCCTACGGTCGGGATCATCGGCGCCGTGCTCGGTCTCATCCACGTCATGAGCAACTTGAGCGACATCACTGCCGTCGGTGAAGGCATTGCGGCCGCCTTCGTCGCGACCATCTACGGCGTCGCCGCGGCGAACATCGTGTTCCTCCCGCTCGCGGGTCGAATCAAGATGCGCCACCAAGAAGACGCGAAGCTCCTCGAGCTCATGCTCTCGGGCGTTCTCGCGATTCAAGAGGGGCTCAACCCGAAGCTCGTTCGTGAGCGTCTCGCCGGCTACGTGAGCACGCACGACAAGAAGGGCGACAACAAAGCTGCCGCGAAGGCTGCCTGAGGAGACGATCGTGCGTAAGAAGAAGCATCCCGAGCACGTCAACCACGAACGTTGGCTCATCAGCTACGCCGACTTCATCACCCTGCTCTTCGCCTTCTTCGTCGTCATGTTCGCCGTCTCGCAGGTCGACACCAAGAAGGTCGGCCGCTTCACCGAATCGTTCTCGCAAGCGGTCGGCATCGCCATCACGCCCAACGGCGCGGGGCTCTTGCCGGCCGAAGGTCAGCAAGCCGAAAAAATCGTCCGAGAGCGTGGCACCGAGAAGAGAGACGAGCTGAAGCGGCTCGAGAAATCGCTCCTGCAAGACGCAGCAGCGCGCGCCGAGCTCGCAGGTCTCAAGGTCATCCGCCGAGGCAACGAGCTCGTCTTGCGCCTCGACGCCGCCATTCTCTTCGAGAGCGGCAACGACAAGCTGAAAGACCCATCGGCGCCTGTTCTCAAGGCCATCGCCGACGAAGTCCGCGATCGACCCGTCACCATTCGCGTCGAGGGTCACACCGACGATCGACCGATCGCGACGCTTCGCTTTCACTCCAACTGGGACCTCTCGACCGCCCGCGCCACGAGCGTCGTGGAGATGCTCGCCGAAGCTGCCAACATCGCTCCTGAGCGTCTCGCGGCTGTCGGCTACGCCCAATACCAACCCGTGGTGTCGAACTCGACACCCGAAGGGCGATCTCAGAACCGTCGCGTCGACTTCGTGATCTCACTCACCACGCCGGACAAATGACGTTCGTTCGCGCGCTGGCACGAAGCTCGCAAAAATAGAAATCGACGTACCGGGCGAAGAGAGCTTCGAAGCTCCCGACGCCACAACTGCATCCAGAAAACGAGCCCAAAATGTTCCGATCACTCAACATCGCCGCTACCGGAATGGTCGCCCAAGAGACCAAGCTCGACACGATCGCGAACAATCTCGCGAACGCGAATACGTCTGGATACAAGCGGCAGAACGCCGAATTCGAAGATTTACTGTACCAGACGCAGCGCGGCGCCGGAGCACCCCCTGGTGGAGCGGCGTCCCCCGCGCGGGTCGAGCTCGGCTCGGGATCACGCGTCGTCACCACGTCTCGCTCGTTCGCCGAAGGTGCCATCGAGCAGACCGGCAATCCACTCGACGTGGCGATCGAAGGCTCGGGCTTCTTCAGCGTCACACGTGACGACGGAACGCTCGCCTACACCCGCGCCGGCTCGCTCAAGCTCGACGCCGAGGGCAAGCTCGTCACGAGCGAAGGTCTCCCGCTCGAGCCGCCCATGGCCGTCCCGACGAGCGCCACGGGCGTGACGATCGCGAGCGACGGAACGGTGACGGCGCAGCTCCCGAATCAGACGAACCCGGTACAAGTCGGCAAGCTCCAGCTGACGAGCTTCGCGAACCCGAGCGGTCTCGCCGCCGCGGGCCACAACCTCTACGTAGCGACCGGCGCGAGCGGAGAGCCTTCGATCGGCGACGCCGGAACCGAGGGCCGCGGACGATTGATGCAGGGCGCAGTCGAAGGCTCGAACGTCGAGGTCGTGACCGAGATGATCGATCTGGTGCGCACGCAGCGCGCCTACGAGGTCAACTCGAAGGTCATCTCCGCTGCCGACGAGATGCTCCGAACCGCCACCCAGTCGAGGTAGCCATGAAGCGCATCGCCATCGTTCTGGCACTGACCGTCATGGGCGCGACGCCTGCGCTCGCCGACAAGCCGCTCGTCGAGCACAAGGTCTCGCACGGTCGGATCCTGCTCGGCGACGTCGTCGACGGAGCCCCCGAAGCCCTCGCATCAATCGATCTCGGGCCATCGCCGCAGCCTGGCAGCTCGCGTGTCGTGCGGCGTGAAGACGTCGAACGGGCCGTCATCCAGGGGCTCCCGCCGAAGCTGAAAGTCCCCGTGGCCGTGCGCATCGTCCGAGCGACGAAGACTCTCTCTCCGACCGATCTCGAGGCGACGACGCGCACGGCGATAGCCGCCATCACGCTCGCACGCGGAGCCACTTACGGCGGCGCGCGCCCAGGAGCGGCCGTCACCGTTCCCGCCGGGTACGACCTCGTCAGAGCCGAGATCCCGCGGCCGCCGCGTCGAGCAGGCAAGCTCGCCACCATCGCGACGCTGACCTTTTTCGAAGGCGACACCGAGCTCGCGCGCATCCAAGTTCCGATCGACATCGAGCTCCCGAAGGATGCGGCCTTCGCCGACGTCCCCAAGGGAGCCAAGGTCACCTTCGTCATCACGCGCGGCTCGGTCGAGATCCGCGCATCCGGCACCGCCGGCGGCGACGCAGACATCGGCGAAGATTTGACGGTCACCGTCATGGATTCGGGTCGGGTGCTCCGCGGCAAGCTCAAGAGTCGCGACCCGGCCGTCGTCACGGAGGCACCATGAGCTCTTCGAAGCATCTCACGCTCGCGCCCCTCGTTCTCTTGCTCGTCGGATGCGGCGTCGGTCACATCGGCGCCTACGTTCCGAAGGAACGTGAATACAAGCAGGGCAAGTACGCCCAGAAAGATCTTTCTGCGCAGCCCACGCAAGGTTCGCTCTTCAGCGAAGCCATCGGCGGATACCTCGAGGATACACGCGCCGTTCGCGTCGGTGATCTGGTGCTCGTGCGAATCGACGAGTCGGCAGATGCTTCGGGCGACTCGACCACGCAGCTGTCGCGCGACTCGCACTCCGACATGGGCATTCCGAACGTGCTTGGCCTGGTCGATGCAATCAAGATTGCCAAGCCCGGTCTAGACCCGACTCACATCCTCGAGACCATGGCGAAGGCCGACTTCAACGGAACCGGCAACACGAGCCGCAAGGGCCAGCTCAAGGGATCGATCGCCGTCCGCGTGACGCGCGCGATGCCGAACCAAGATCTCTTCTTGGAGGGAACCAAGGTCATCCTCATCAACAACGAGGAGTACCACCTCTACATCTCGGGTCTCGTGCGCCGCACCGACATCGAGCAGGACAACTCCGTCCGCTCGAGCCGCATCGCAGACGCAGAGGTCGAGTTCACCGGGCGCGGCGATGTCGCCGATCAGCAGCGGAAGGGCATCCTCGGCCGAGCGCTCGACAAGGTTCAACCGTTCTGATTCGCGAGGACTCCAATGCGGTCATTCATCAAGCCCCTGTGCGCCTTCGCGCTTCTCGCCGTACTCGGGGCATCGGCCGCACCCGCCAGCGCAGAGCATCTGCGCGATCTCACCGAGATCGAGGGCGTTCGCGACAACCAGCTGCTCGGCTTCGGCATCGTCACCGGCCTCGGCGGCACGGGTGACGACGCCTCGGCGCCGGTCGCCGCACAAGCGACGATCGCGATGTTGCGCCGCCTCGGCGTCCAGGTCGATCCCGATCAAGTTCGCCTCCGCAACGTGGCGGCAGTCGTCGTCACTGCGACGCTGCCTCCGTTCTCGAAGCCTGGTTCGAAGATCGACGTGGCTGTCAGCTCCATCGGCAACGCCCGCTCGCTCTCCGGCGGAAACCTGGTTCAAGCGCTCCTCAAAGGTGCCGATCAGAAGACATACGCGGTTGCTCAAGGCGCCGTGCTCGTCGGCGGGTTCGCGGCGAAAGGGTCGACCGGGAGCTCGGTGAAACAAGGCAATCTGACGGCGGGCCGCATCCCTGAGGGGGCGCTCGTCGAGCACGAGGTCACCACGAGCTTCGTGACCGACGGCAAGATCACGCTGTCGTTGCGAACGCCTCAATTCGGCACGGCATCGCGCATGGCCAAGGCCGTCGACAAAGAGCTCGGAGAAGGAACCGCGAGCGCCGGCGACAGCGGCTCGGTCGTCGTGAAGATCCCCGAGAAGTACAAGAAAGACCCTGTCTCTCTCATCGCGCTGCTGCAAGATCTCGACGTGGTGCCGGTGCGACGAAGTCGCGTGGTCATCAGCGAGCGCAACGGAACGATCGTGGCAGGTGGCGACGTACGGCTCGCGCCAGCCGCGGTCGTCCACGGGAACCTCACGATCGTCGTGAAAGAGTCGGCCGTCGCCACGCAGCCGGTCGTCGGTCCTGGCACGGTGGTGCCTCACTCCGACGTACAAGCGCATGAGTCCGCGCCGGTGGTGAAGTTCATGCCCGAGGCACCGACACTCGCCGACGTCGCGCAGGCGCTCGGCGCCCTCGGCCTGTCAGCCCGCGAGCTCGGGAGCGTTCTCTCGGCTCTCCGCACCGCTGGTGCGCTCGACGCAGAGGTCGTCGTCGAATGAAAATCCAACCCCTCCCACCCATCGCCGCAAAGGCCGATGCCGGTGCCGAAGCTTCTCTCCATTCTTCGAAGATGAAGCCACCCACCGACAAGGCCGCGCGAGCGATCCACAAACAAGCGCGTGAGCTCGAGGGCGTCTTCCTCCGCAAGCTCATCGAGGAGTCGAAGGTCGGACAGTCGACGAGCTCATCGGGCTACGGCTCGATGGCGGTCGATGCCCTTTCCACCGCCATCGGCGACGCAGGCGGTCTCGGCCTCGCGCGAATGATCGAAAACGCCCTCAACCCGAAGGCGAAGTCATGAGCACGACGCTGACTTCTTCGATCGACCGGCGTGTCGCGAGCCTTGGTCGTGGTCGCTCGGTTTGTACCTCTAAAATGGAAAAAACTGTCTGTGTCAGAACAACTGTTCGCGAGTGGAACACTTGTCCGGAACAGTCTACTCAGTGGAGTGGCAACTTTTCGGCAGATTTCGTCGGTGCGTCCGGTCGGGGTAGAAAATAATAGCAGGCACGAACTTCGCATGGGTCAGATGACAGGTCGACCGCAGAAGAGGCAGCGCCTCTCCTCGGTACCCGAGGTCAGCGCTCCGTCGCTGATGCATCGACCGCCAAGTCACATCTAGTCGCTCGTCGAGCGATTAGCGCCCCTTTGTCTTCTAGGAGGTCTTCGTGAACGCAGAATTGGCCCTTGTGCTCCCCCCCGCTCCCGCCTCCTCGCCGCGGAACACGATGCGTCCGACGAGCCGTGGCAAGATCGTGGGCCACAGCCGTCAACTCGCCGACCTCATCGCGAACGTCGATCGCGTCGCTCGTGCAACCTGCACCGTGCTCGTCACGGGCGAGAGCGGCACCGGCAAAGAGACCATCGTCGCTGCCATCCACGATGCCAGCCCCCGCGCTCAGAAGCCGCTCGTCACGTTGAACTGCGGCGCCGTCCCCGAGAATCTCCTCGAGAGCGAGCTGTTCGGCCACACCCGCGGTGCCTTCACCGGCGCGAACACCGCCCGAGTCGGTCGCGTCGCCACCGCAGAGGGTGGCACCTTGTTCCTCGACGAAATCGGCGACATGCCGCTCTCGCTTCAGGTCAAGCTCCTCCGCCTTCTGCAGCAGCGCGAGTACTCGCCCGTCGGCGAGTCGCGCACCTTCCGCTGCGACGTCCGCATCATCGCAGCGACGCACCGCGATCTCGAGGCCGAGGTCAAAGCCGGGCGCTTCCGCGAAGACCTGTACTACCGCCTCAACGTCATTCATCTCCACTTGCCCGCGCTCCGTGAGCGCAGCGAAGACATCCGCACGCTCGTGAATCACTTCTTCACGACCCTCCGCACCGCGGTGGGTCGCGAGGATCTCGAAGGGTTCAGCGAAGAGGCCCTCAATCTGCTCGAGGGACACGACTGGCCGGGCAACATTCGCGAGCTCGAGAACGTCGTCGAGCGCAGCGTGCTCCTGGCCCCCGGACCCGAAATTGGCGCGATGGATATCCCCGCCAGTGTTCGCACCGGACAACGCCAGAGCGGCGAGTTCGGCGTCGCCGCCGAGCTCCCTGAGCTCGGAATCGATCTCCGCGAGGCGGTCGAAGAATACGAAAATCGCCTCATTCGCCAGGCCTTGGCTCGCACCGGTGGCAACAAGAACCGGGCGGCCCAGCTCCTCGGTCTCAATCGCACGACTCTCGTCGAGATGGTCAAGCGCAAGCGAATCGCTGCCTGAATCATCGCCTCGACTCCCATCAACCAACACATCACTTGGAGGCCTCTTAGGCCTCACTGTCCAACGTGCCTCCGCGGCGCGCTGGTCGAGGAGAAGCTCCATGTTCGACTCAATCGACGATCCAAGCCGCGCGCTCGCCATTCTGCCCCCCGGACCCAAGAACGAAGGCGCGGGCTTTCGTCGCGACCCGGCACACGTTCCCGCCGAGCTGGCTGCTCAGTTCGTACCCATCATTCGTCGACTGGCACGTTGCTTCGCCCAGCGGCTCCCGTCGCACATCTCGATCGACGATCTGATTGGCGCCGGATCGGTCGCGTTGGTCGAGCACTACCGTCGCAATGCGGCGCTCGCGCCCGACGATTTCGAGCGGGCCGCCGTCGCCCGTATTCGGGGCGCCATGCTCGACGAGCTCCGTGGCGCCGACCCGCTCACGCGACGCATGCGCCAGCGCGAACGACAGATCTCGCAGGCCGGGCGTACGCTCGAGAGCTCGCTCGGTCGTTGGCCGACGCACATCGAGATCGCCGAGCATCTCAATCTCACTCAGGAGGCCTACAGCGCGGCAGTTCGCGTCGCGCACGCGAGCCAGGTGACGACGTTCGACGAGGCAGAAACCGCCGATCGCGACGCCATCGGGCCCGAGGAGCGATTGAGCAAGACCGAGTCGCTCGAGCGGCTCCGCGGCGCCCTGCAGATTCTGCCTCCGCGCCTCAAGCAGGTGCTCGAGCTCCATTTCGGCGAAGGTCTGACGCTCCGTCAGATCGGCGGAATGATGGGCGTCACCGAGGCGCGCATTTCTCAGCTCGTCGGCGACGCGGTCAAGCGGCTCAAGGTCGCCTGCAAAAGCCTGGTTCCCCCTCCGCTCGTGGAGAAGGCAACCTGAGGCAGACTCGACCGACATCGTTCGAATACCACCTACGGGAGGGCCGCTTTCGCGACTCTCCCGTTTTGCCTTTTTTCACGGCGAAAATGCAATCCACCACGAGGACGGAGCTACCATCCTCGCCGTGCCTCTTCCGCGATGGAGCTACCGTCCTCGCCGTGGGATTCTGTGCGAATCGCGAGCTCTCGGCGCCTTTCGATTCAGTTGGGCAGAATCACGCGGTGGAGCGCGATGGGTGCGCTGGCTTGATCCACGACCGGGATGGATACCGTCTGTGAGACCACGCCGCTGAACGAGAGCGCCGTCCCGGCCCCCGGTGCGCTGAATACCGACGGGATACCCGTAGCTATCGAGTCGAGAAACTGCATCACCGAAAAGGATCCGGTCGCAGCTCCGCAGGAGGTCGCGTTCGGGAACAACGCTGATTGGGTCAGCAGCGCGCTGACGATCGTCGGGGTGGTCGAGCCCACGAGCGCGACGACGACGCCACCATTCTTCTCGAATGTGTCGAGCGGTATGGCCCATTGCGAGGCCATGCTGCCGACGCTGCCGACCGACGCATTCACGGGCGCGTGGACGACGAATACATCGGTCTGGATCAGCGTGAGCGCTTGCGCGGCGATGGTCGCGTCGGATACCTGATTGATCGATATGGGGCGCCCTCGAAAGGCCGCCTCCGACGCGAGCAGCGCCTGCACGTGTGCCGGCGACGCCGGATCCGACGCCACCCGAAAATCCATCACGCGTAATGGTGAATGGGTGCTGAGGAAGACCGAATTCCCGAGGAGCCTGGCCGGCACCGTCCCCGAAGCGATTTGCTCGTAGTCGATGCCGAGCACGACCACGTGGCCCGCAACGGCGCCGTCGCAGATACCCGCCGTACAGGTGGCCGTCGTGCAGACGTGACCACACTCGCCGCAGCTCAGCGGATCGGTCTGGAGATCGACGCATCCACTCGGGCACGAAGACAACGGCGCCGTGCAGCCGCCGCCGCCACCGCCGGCGCCGCCCTGACTCGTGGTCGAGCCGCCGCTTCCCGTCTTACTCGAGCTGTTTTCGCCTCCCGGTCCGCCGCTCGGCTCGATGGTCCCGGTGCCGCCATGGCCACCGACCCCGCCTGCGCCCCCTGCGCCAAACGCGCCGCCGGCTCCACCGGCTCCATTCGCAGACGACGGATCCAATGGTGACTCGACGCAGTCGCTACCGCGCTCGACATAGCCCGCGAGGCATCGTCCGCCGACGAGTGCTTGATTGCATCCGAGCGAAGCTAGGGGGAAGCTCGCGACGATTGGAAGCAGCAGCCAGAGAGGTCGATTCACTGGCTAGCTCCACTTTCTTTTGAAACCTGGGCCGTGTCGGGCGACATCTTGCTCTTTTTGAGCGGCTCCCGCGTCAGGATCGTGAGCTCGACGCGGCGGTTCGCAGACCGAGCCTTCTCGGTGGCGCCGTTCTCGCGTGGCTTCGTCTCGCCATAGGCCTCGATCGTCAATCGTGAGGCGTCGACGCCATAGCGGACGAGCATGTCTCGGACTGAACGCCCGCGCTCCGCCGAGAGCAATAGATTGTAGGGAGCCGTCCCGGTGTCGTCGGCGTGCCCATCGACGTGGACTAGCGCGTATTCGGGGTGTTCGTTCAAGAACTGCGCGAGTCGCTCGAGGAGCGCCCAACTACCGACTTTGACTTTGGCGTTGCCAGCGTCGAAATGCACACGGTCCTCCAACACGATCGAATCGCCGTCGACGTGGAGGTCGGCGGTGTCTGGGCACCCATCTTCGTCGTTGAACCCATTGACCGTCTCGGGCTCGTTGGGACAGCGGTCGACCGCGTCTGAGAATCCGTCTTGGTCGTTGTCGAGATCGGGGCAGCCGTCGGCGTCTTGAAAGCCGTCTTTGTCTTCGGGCTCGTTGGGGCACAGGTCTTTGGCGTCGGCGATCTTATCTCGATCGTTGTCGAGATCGGGGCAGCCATCGGCGTCTTGGAAGCCATCCTTGTCTTCAGGCTCGTCGGGACAGCGATCTTGGACGTCGGGGATACCGTCTTTGTCGCGGTCGTCGTTGCTCTCGGGGCAGCCGTCGTCGTCCTCGAATCCGTCTTTGTCTTCGGCGACGTCGGGACAGGCATCGTTCGCGTTCGCGATCCCGTCCCCATCTCTGTCGGGATTGACCACGATGGGTCGCGCAGGCGGCGCCAAGGCGCCGTGGAGGCCGAATACGAGAATGCGCGCGTCCTCGGGACGCGGTCCAGCGTCGGCCTCGATCATTTGGAAATACCCGATGTACGGACCCGCTGCGAAGCCAGGAGCCATTGCGTCGAAGCCGATCGACGTGCGCAGCGTCGGCTTCAACGAGCCGCCGGTGAGCCCAGCTCCGAATCCTCCACTCATCCAAAAGCCGTCGAGCCCGATGGCACCACGACCCTTCGCGAGGGTCGCAAACGGACGGATCCGCGGGCCGATCGTCGAGAATGCCGCAAATGCTCCTTTGCTCGGCGCGACACCCTTGGGAGCTGGTCCAGGACCGTCGGTGAGGCCGAGCACCCCGACCCCGAGCTCGAGTCCGATGACGCGCGCGAGAACGAGCTCCGGCGCGATGACGGCCGAGCCACCCCATCCGAACTGATCCGTCTTCGCTTCGCCCAGCGGACGGGCGACCGCGGCCTCGACGTGAACCGATACCGAAGGCCCCGCATGGGCGACAGAGGGTGCGAGCGCCGTGATCAGAGCTCCTCCGCACAGCGCCGGAAGGCCGAATCGCAATTCGAGGCGACGAGATCCCATACTCAGCCGAACGGACACTTCACGCGACACTTTAAATGCACCCGTTCGGGTCGGTGGCGGTGGAGACGCAGGAAAAGCTACGATCGCTCGGCGCAAGCTTCGTCGACGCGCGAGCCGAGGTCCTCATGCCCTACCTGAGCAGCACCATCTTCGTCGTCGTGATCGTCTTTGCCTTGCTGCTCTCGCTGACCGGGTACTTTCTCTTGGCGCGCGCTCTGCTCCCAGGCTTCGTCGCGCGCGCCGAGAGCGCGTGGACCGAGCGACCCATCTCGGTCGTGGCGCTCGGCATCCCCGTGGCCCTCCTCTTGGGGCTCGTGTCGGTGGGGTTGATCAACGCTCCCAATGGCGCTCTACGGATCGTGGGATTCGTGGCAAGCAGCGTCGCCCTCGGATTCATCTTCGCAGGGACGGCCGGTTTGGCAGCTCGCATCGGGCAAGGGCTCCGATCGCCGCGCGACGAAGGGCGTGAGTGGTCGCGGCTTCTTCGCGCGGGGATCGTGCTCGAGTTGAGCATGCTCTTTCCCATTCTCGGCTGGTTCTTGATCGTTCCCATCGCCATCGTGGGCGGAGCGGGTGCGGCGACGCTCGCTCTCTTTCGACGGAGAGCTCCAGCGCAGATCGCGGAGTCGCGTCCGCAAGCTCCGTGGGTGCACGACGCCAATGCGCCAGCGGCGCCACATCTTGGACCAGCCCAGGGGCCTCGTGGGCCGGTGGCCCCTTGAGCGATCCGATGCTCATGAGACGGCGCGCGATGTTCGGCATCGGCGCGCTCGGGGCGGCTGGGCTCGTCGGTTGCGACCGCATTCTGTCGAGCCTCGCGTCGCTCGACGGCGAGCGCATTCCCGAACGAATCGAGCCGCCCGACGCCGAGACCATCGATCGCACGCATCATCTTCTCGGACGCGCCGGATTCGGGCCTTGGCCTGGGCAGGTCGAGGAGGTTCGCCGCATCGGAAAAGAAGCCTATGTCGATGCACAGCTCGCACCGGAATCGATTCCCGACCGCGGGTGCGACGTTCGCACCGACGTCATCGACACGGTGAGCTTGCCGAAGAGCCTTCTGTTCGAGTTTCCCCCCGAGCAAATCGAGCTCGAGCTCCGTCGCCATGCGTTGCTCCGCGCGGTCTACTCGAAGCGTCAGCTCTACGAAGTGATGGTCGAATTCTGGAGCGACCACTTCAACATCAACATCGGAAAGTCGCTCTGCAAGCACCTCAAGGCCAACGACGATCGCGAAGTCATTCGCCCCCATGCGCTCGGGACGTTTCGTGATTTGATCGGTGCTTCGGCGCTCTCGCCGGCGATGCTCGTCTACCTCGACGGTCGCGACAACAAACGCGAAAAGCCTGGAGAAAAGCCCAACGAGAACTACGCGCGGGAGCTGATGGAGCTGCACACGCTCGGCGTCCACGGCGGATATTCGCAAGACGACGTCATGGAGGCAGCGCGGTGTCTCACCGGCTTCGTCGTCCGTGAAGAGTGGGCGCCCGGGCTCGTCGAATTCGTTCCGGAGCGACACGATCCGGGTGAAAAGAAGGTTCTCGGCCGAACGATTCCGGCCGGAGGAGGGGAGAAAGACATAGAGCTGCTCCTCGACATCGTGGCCGAGCATCCTTCTACGGCGCGATTCGTCAGCGAGAAGCTCTGCAATGCGTTCGTCTCAGACGATCCGCCGCTCTCGATCGTGACGAAAGCGACCCAGACCTTCGTCGAATCGAAGGGAGACATCCGCACGGTGTTGCGGGTCATTCTCTTGTCAGACGAGCTCGAAGCCGCAAAAGGTACCAAAATCAAGCGTCCTTTTCGATTGATTGTGTCGGCATTGCGCGCGACCGGGGCCGACACCCATGCCAAGGGCGACCTCTTGGAGCACCTTGGGCGAATGGGGCAACCGCTCTTTTCCTATCCGACGCCCGACGGCTATCCGATGCGTGGCGACGCGTGGTTCGGCACCTTGCTTTGGCGCTGGAGCTTCGGCCTCGCGCTCGCCGAGGATCGCATCGACGGCGTACGCGTCGATTGGAAGGCTCTGCGCGCGGCTCTGGGCGAGAAAGAGTCGGTGAAGACGCTCGCGCGGCACCTGTTCGGTCGCCAACCGACCGAGAGCGAGCTTCGGCCCATCGTCGACTACGAGGGATCAGGCGCCGAGCCCAAGAAAATCGCGCTGCTCCTCTCGGCGCCGGCATTCCAGAGGTATTGATCATGGCGACCTCGACCCGGCCCATGCTCGTGTGTGTCTATCTCCGAGGCGCCGCCGACGGGCTCAGTCTCGTCGTGCCCCATGCCGATGATCGCTATCATGCATTGAGGCCGACCCTCGCCATTCCGCGGCCCGACGATCGACGCGCGAGCGCGAAAGATCGCGCGATTGATCTCGACGGTCACTTCGGTCTGCACCCGTCGATGAGCGCGCTCGAGCCGCTGTTTCGTGCGAAGGAGCTGGCGATCGTGCATGCCGTGGGCTCCGACGACCCAACGCGCTCTCATTTCGAGGCACAAGACCGCATGGAGCATGCCGGCCCGAAAGATCAACCCGTCGGGAGCGGATGGCTGGCGCGTCATTTGCGGTCACGTCCGGGAACGCGCGCCGCGAGCCTCTCCGCGGTCGCATTGGGGACGTCCTCACCAGAGTCGCTCCGCGGAGCCCCCGTCGCCGTGCTCCAATCAGCGAGCGAATACCGACTCGGAGCCTCGCGAGACGACGGCTTCGCGCGAGCCTTGGCAGCGCTCTACGCGCCAGTCTCGAATTCCCCGCTGATCTTCGATGGAGATCTCCGTGATGCGGGCCGCGAAGCTCTCGACACCCTCGAGCGTCTCAGGGCGCTCGAGGGCGAGCCACCGAAAGCACCCAAGTACCCTGAAGGGCAGCTCGGAGCTCGTCTCCGCGAGATCGCGCGATTGGCGCGAGCCGATCTGGGCGTCGAGGTGGCGACTGCCGATTTCGACGGCTGGGACACCCACTTCGTACAATCGCAGCTCTTGCCGGATCTCGCAGAGAAGCTCGCTGCCGGTCTGCGTGCGTTTCGTGAAGATCTCGGTGAGGTGATGGAGCGTGTGACCGTGGTCTGCATGACCGAGTTCGGTCGTCGCGCCTACGAAAACGCCTCTCTCGGCACCGACCACGGGCGAGCCGGCGTCATGTTTCTTCTGGGCGGCGGGGTTCGTGGAGGGCGCGTGATCAGCGATTGGCCTGGCCTGTCCGAAGAGAAGCTCGAGCCGCCCGGCGATCTCGCCGTGACCATCGACTACCGCGAGGTGCTCGGTGAGCTCGTGCGCGTCAGGCTCGGCAATCCGAACGTCGATCAGGTGTTTCCGTCGAGCAGCTCGAGGTCGTGGGAGATCTTCGGCTGACGAAGTGCGAGGCCGAGAGCTCTCGCGACCGTGCCTTCGACGTCGAAGCCGAGCGCCGCGAGCGGACGAGCGAGATCGTCGGGGAGCGGCGCATACCACGCGACCGGCTCGCCTGTCCGCGGGTGGACGAGCGACAGACGGAGCGCGTGGAGCGCGAGCCGATCGAGCCCGACCCGTTCGGCGAGCAATCGATTGTGCTCGCTGCGTCCGTAGTTCGCGTCTCCGATCACCGGATGACCCAGCGACTTCAGGTGGCGTCTCACTTGATGCAAACGTCCTGTCTCGGGGTGCGCTGCGACGAAGGAGTAGCGGCTCTCTCGGAGCGCCGAGTCGGGAAGCGTGACCGTCTCGAGGCATTCGACGTTGGTCACCGCAGGGACGCGAGGCCCGTCTTCGCGCCTCGGAAGCGCGCGATCGACGCGAGCCGTCTCGGGGGGCGCTCCGCGCACGAGAGCGACATAGGTCTTTCGCGCGGTCCCCGATTCGAGCGCTTCTTGTAGGAGGCGCGCGACCTCGCTCGAGCGCGCAAAGACGATCACTCCGCTCGTCCCTCGGTCGAGGCGGTGGGCAGGAGACGTCGATGGCCCGAACCTCGCGCGGACGCGGTCGAGTAGAACGTCGTCATCCTCGGCCCAACCACGGTGGACCACCATGCCCGACGGCTTGGCGACGGCCACCATGTCGTCGCAAGCATGCAAGACCACGAGCATGCTGGTTGCTACCCGGTTTCTGCCGCGACGTCATGGGCAGGAATTGGCGCCGCTCTCGTCCACTCCGTGACCAACCCTTTCATGGTGGGATCGCATTCGGCCTAGAATTCGACGCGGCCCGATATCGCGTGGGTTTCCTGTCGATTTCGTCACGCGTCCGTCTCGACGCAGCGTCGCGGATGGGGATAAGGTCGAGCCCTGGAGGTCCTATGCCGCGACCTGTGAACGCCGACGCCCAAGCGACCCAACGACACATTTTGGAGAGCGCGCTCTCTCTCTTCTCCGCGCAAGGAATGGGAGGCACCAGCGTTCGAGAGATCGCGCGCGGCGCGGGCGTGAGCCTCGCGATGGTGCACCACTACTTCGGCAGCAAAGAGGGTCTGTACACCGCCTGCATCGAAGCGATGCTCGCCGAGCTCTCGAACCTGAGCGTCGAGCTCCGCCAAGCGCTCGCGAACCTCGATGGCTCACCGCAATCGCTCATTCAGAAGGCGATTCGCGTCGGGTTTCAGTTCGCCCGCGAGCACCGCATGGCCGTCCGCCTACTGATGCGGTCGATCGTCGACGCAGGCGAGGTCGACGCGCGGATCCGCGAGCGCAACGTGCTTCCGTTCCTCGAGGGGATTTCTCAAGCGCTCGGGATGCTGTTCAATCGGTCGCCCGCGACGCTCCGCTTGCCGATCCAGAGCGTCATCTTTCTCGTCGTTCGCTATGCGATCAGCAACGACGCCGAGCACGCGCTTCTCGTCGGCGACGGCAAAGCACGTCCCACACAGAGCGTCGACGAGGCCATCGAAGACCACCTGGCCGACGCCGCCATGCGTCTGCTCGGCATTCCTGCCGTCAACTGAGGGCCGACCGCTGCGTGCAGCCCGTCGGGCGGGCTCGCGAGAGAACAACCGAGCGCCGAGGAGCGCGTCGAGCCTCACATCATCGCAAGCCGATTCGCCGTCAACTTGAGCCAGGCCTCGCGAAGCTTCGTGTAGTCGGCCAGCGCGAGGCCCAGGGCGATTCGCTCGACACGCGCGCGGGCTTCGGCCTGTACGACCCGCGCCTCGGCGCCGCGTCGCGAACGCGAGAGCGCTTGCGATTGAGCCATTTGAAGCTCGGAGCGGCACCGCGGAAAGGCGCCGCCCTTCGCGATCGTCAAGCCGCGCTCGGCGTGCAGGAGCGCCGCTTCCATCTTGCCCTCGGTGAGTGCCAGACGTGCGAGAACCGAGCAGGCGACCGTCTGCGGAAGCGAGATGATCGCGGGAGCGCTCATCACGAGCTCGGCCGCGCGCTCCGCCTCGGCTTGGTTGCCGAGCGCCATGTGGGCTTCGCTCGAGCCGGCGCGCGCCAACGACGAGAGAAAGAAATCCGGCTCGGTCACGATCTCTTCGGCGAGCGTGAGGGCTTCGCGCGGCTTGCCGAGCGCCACGAGGGCGCGAGCGAGATAGGCCCTCGCGAGCACGCCCGAGTAGCGAACGTCCGAGAGGGTCGCGAGGCGCTCGGCGTCGCGGAAGATGATCTCGGCCCCGCCCGCGTCACCCGTCTCGAGCACGCACGTGCCCTCGTAGACCCGAGCCAGCGAAAGACCGACCGAATCTCTCGCCGCGTCGAACAACTCGACGCCCTCGCGCACTTGCCCATACGCCTTCGCTGGATCGTCTTCGACGTAGAGCGCCATCGCGTCGCGGATCAAGCGGAGCCAACCGGCGAATACCTGGTCGCGTTCCCCGTGCGCTTCACGCATCCGTTCGCAGCGCTCGGCGAATACACGGGCGATGTCGGAGCGGCCGGAGCTCATCGAGCCCAGCGTGAAGAGCGTCATCGCGAAGCCGCAAGGACCGGTCGCTTCGGGTTCACCGGGTAGAGTGACGACGCGGTGCATGATCCCGGGAACGAGCCGGGGATCGGCGGTCGACGAGCTCGCGAACACGATCCCTCCTGCCATGAGCCACCACGGGACGGTGCCCGGCACGAGCAACTCCATGGCCTGCGGCGCGAGCTCGAGGACCTCTTTCCATTGCGCGCGCCACCCATGGGCGTGCGCGCGCGTCGCGAGGAGGAGCGCGCGCGTCTCGCCCGATGCGCCGTGAGCGAGGCCTCGCTCGCTCAACGCAAGCGCGCTCGTCAGATTGCCCGAGTCGGCAGCGAGCTGCGCCGCGCGCAAGAAGAGCGGCGCCGCGCGCTCGCTGTTCCCAGCACGCGAATGATGCTCGGCCAAAAGGAGCGGATCGCGCTCGCCAGAAGCTTCGAGCCACTTGGCTGCGAGCCGATGACTCTCGATTCGATCGTCGACGGTGAGCATCGCGTAGGCCGCCTCACGAAGCAGCGCGTGCCGGAATCCGATCTCTTCTTTGCCTGGAAAGCGGCTCTCGGAGCGATGCACCACGATCTCTTCCGAGACGAGCGACTCGATCCACTGCGACAGCTCCGACGAGCCTCCGATGAGCGCGGCCACGCCTTCGGTCCAAGCCGAGCCACCGAAGACGCTCGCGGCGCGAAGGACGCGCCTCGCCATCGTGGGAAGCTTCTCGATGCGCGATTGCAACATCATCAAGACCGTTTCAGGAAGCGGCGTCGTCGTCCGTGTCGCGCGCCGAGAGCGCGATGGATCGTCGGCGTCGATCTTCGCGGCCCACCGAATGAGCTCCTCGAGAAAGAACGCGTTACCGTCTGCGCGCTCGACGATCTCGGTCACTTCGTCGGCGGCCATGAGAGGCAGGGCGAAGCGCACGAGGCGCTCGGCAGCTCGTCGCGTGAGCCCGCCGAGGCGCACCTCTTGAATGGGTAGCTTCGAGAAAACCTCGGGCATGCGGCCGTCGATCTCGGGGCGAGCGAGGCCGAGCACCATGAGCGGCGTATCGGCGCCGCGCTTCACCGCGCCGGCGATGTACGAGAGACTCGATTCGTCGGCCCAATGCATGTCTTCGAGAATGAGGAGCACGGGGCTCCGCTTGGTCTCGGCGGCGATCCACTCCTCGAACGAGCGCTGCATCCACTCGTTCATGATGCGCGGCTCGTTGCGTGCGCTCGCGAGCAGATCGTTCGTCGGACCGGCCGAAGGGGCACCCGACAGCTCGGCGATGAACGACGTGAGCGTCGCCACGCGATCTCTCTCGCTTGGAGCCGAAGCAATCGATACCTCGAAAAGCTCGGCCAAGTGCTTGCGAATCGCTTCGAAGCATTGCTCGCGGGTCGCACCGACCGACACGCCGGCCGCGTCGAGGACGAGTGCGGCGGCGACCGACAACGCCGAGCCTGATTGAGCGACATCGGCCGAAGCGGCCAGTGTGCGCACCTCGGGACGCGACGCTTCGATGCGCTCGGTGAGCTCGAACCTCAGCCGCGATTTCCCCGTCCCGGGCGGTGCCGTAACGAGCACGACGCGCGCAACCGACTCTTCGATGCATTCGTCGAGCGTCGCTTCGAGCAAGCCGAGCTCCTTGTCGCGGCCGACGCACGGCATGGGCTTGCCGATGAGCGTCCGAACCGGCGACCCCCCGTCCGACCGACCGACCACGATCGAGAGACCTCCCTCGTCGCGCAAGACGAAGCGTGAGGAGATGAGGCTCGCCGTGGTCTCGTCGACACGAAGGAGACCGAGCCCTCTCCCTTTTTCCAAGAGCGCGAGCGCTTGAGTCACGACCGCGCTCGCGTCGAAGCGCGCGTCCGTGCGTCCGGTCGCCAGCACGGCCTCGGTGTCGGGATGGAGCGCCTTGAGCGCGAGAGCACATCGGGTCGCGTTGACGGCGAGATCGAGCGCGCTCGAGCCTCCGGTCAGCGTCACCAAGATCCCGTTGGAGAGCGCCCGCATCTCCCCGCCGAACCGTCGAACGAGCGCGAGCGCCTTCTTGTCCTGCTCTTCGAGCGCGAGAGGCGCGACCGTCGTTTGCCCAGCGACGGTGCTCTCGGCCGAGACCAACAGCGCGAGACACACGAGGCGTTGCTCGGCCGAGAGCCGGCTCACGTGGCTCGAGCTCGTCGGTGCGGGGGCGTTTTCATCGAGGGCGATCGCGTCGATCGCGGCTTCGAGCTCGGCGCAGGTCTGGAAGCGCTCGCTACGGATGCGCGCGGTCATGCGCGAGACGAGCGCGGCGACCTTCGGATCGATGCTGGGCCGCACCGATCGAACGTCGGGGACGCCTTCGAGCATCGCCTTCGCCAAGATCTCCAGCGGGTGATCGCCGGTGAACGCGGGCTGTCCTGTGAGACATTCGTAGAGCACGCATCCGAGAGAGAAGATGTCGGCGCGACCGTCGATGTCGCGCGAGCCGTCGGCGTGCTCGGGCGCCACGTAGCCGAGCGTCCCGATGAACGCACCGGTGGCGGTCAGGGCGCGTGTTGTTCCTTGGCTGAGCGACGCGATCCCGAAGTCGAGGAGCTTCGCCTTCTCGACTTGGCCCTCGACCAGCCAGATGTTCGACGGCTTCACGTCGCGGTGAACGACGCCGAGGGCGTGCGCCGCGCCGAGGGCGTCGGCGATTCGTCGTGTGAGCACGAGCGCATCGGCGACAGACAGCCCCTCGCGGTCGAACCGGCCCGTGAGCTCCTCGCCTTCGAGCCATTCCATCGCCAGGTAGAGGAGGCCGTCTTCGGTCTCCCCGCTCTTCAGGTGACGAACGATGGCTGGGTGGTGGAGTCGCGCGAGGACCTTCGATTCGCGAGCGAAACGATCGGCGGCGCCGCCTTTCGGCATCACCTTGAGCGCAACATACTCGCTCTGGGCGAGCAGATCTTTGGCCCGGTACACGACGCCCATCCCGCCGCGCCCGGCTTCTTCTTCGATGGCGAAACGGCCATCGATGATCGCGCCCGGCTCCATGGTCCGAGAGTATGACCATACTCAGGTCCGGAGTGCGACACTCGCGCTCGACCGCTCGGTCGAGCCAACGCCGCCAGACGATCGAGTCGCCGTCCTCCGCGCGAGACGGCAGGGAACGTCAATCGACGTCTGGCCCGCGCGGCCGCGTCGAAAACGCGATCGACTTGTTCATTCGCGGGACCTAAGGTGCTGCATGGCTGCTTCGAGCGCTCGTCGTCTCCAGATGCTCCACACGGAGCTCGACGCCTGCCGCGCGTGCCCTGAAATGATGGGTCCGGTCGTGCACGGTGCACCGGTCATGAGCCGCATCATCCTGGTCGGCCAGGCGCCCGGGCCACGCGAAGGAAGCTTCGGTCGTCCGTTCGCTTGGACGGCGGGCAAGACCCTCTTTCGCTGGTTCGAAGAGGCCACGGGCGCCGACGAAGACGAAGTGCGCGCCAAGATCTACATCGCCGCCGTGGCTCGGTGCTTTCCCGGTAAAGCCAAGGGCGGGGGCGACCGCCGCCCCTCTCCGCTCGAGATCGAGAAATGCCGACCGTTTCTCCAGCGCGAGGTTCAAATCCTCACCCCGAAGCTCGTCATCCCCGTCGGAACGCTCGCCATCTCCGAGGTGCTCGGTCACAAGGGCCCGCTCGTCGAGGTCGTCGGCGGAGTGACCCACGCGAGCTACCACGGCGCCGAGGTCGACGTGCTCGCGCTTCCTCATCCGAGCGGCGCGTCGACATGGCACCGCGTCGAGCCAGGAATGGCCCTCCTCAAGAAAGCGCTCACCACGCTCGCCAAGCACCCGGTCATGGTCGAAGCGTTCGGCGAGCGCGGCAAACGCAAGAAGCCTTCTGCGGCGCGGGTCACCGAGGCGTGAACGAGACGCCTCGAGGTCGTCTCCGGTCTCTCTTCATGCGCACCTCACCGGTCGTGCTCGTGCTCTTCGGTTCGATCGTCGGCTGCGGCGCAGCCCCGGCCCCGGCGCCCGTGCCCGAAGTCGTCGTGGCCAACCCCACCGAAACGACCGATCCGGGACATCCGCACGTCGCGAAGGCAGGCTCGACCTCGTCTGGACCGAAGATCGCCGAGCTCCCAGGGACCTCCATTCGATTCATCGGAGGCGATGGAAGCTCGAAAGAACGCGCGACCAAGATCATGGGCGCAAAAGGCGAAAGCGACGGCGTCGCCGCCGAATACCAATACCTCGATCTCGCGCTAGGCAAGGGCAATTGGAAGATCGAAGGCCAGGCACTCCTCCGAGTCGATGGGGCGAGGGTCGATGAGCTCGACATCACCACCTCCGAAGGAAAAAAATCCGTGTACTTCGACATCACCGATTACTTCGGAAAGTTTTGAATCGCCGTCCGAATGCCTTCGACGAAGCCATGCTTGAGCGCGCGTGACATCGTCTTCGTCCGCGACGGTCGTCACATCCTCGACGGAGCGAGCATCGACGTATCAGCGGGCACCATCGCCACGATCGAGGGTGCCTCGGGCTCGGGCAAATCGACGTTCTTGCGTGTCATCGCGACGCTCCTCGAACCCGACCGCGGCTCGGTCTTCCTCGGTGGTGTCGACGTCGGCACGCTCGCTCCCAGCGTCTATCGAAGGCGCGTCGGATACGTCGCGCAAGCGCCCCAGATGCTCGAAGGTACGCTCGCAGACAACGTCAGAGCGGGTCCTCGGTTCGCGGGTCGCGAGCTCGATGATGCCGCGGTCACTCGGCTGCTGTCGCGCGTCGCCCTCGATCCGACCCTGGCCGGGCGCTCGGCGCGCGAGCTCTCCGGCGGCGAGCGTCTTCGTGTCGCATTGGCGCGAACCCTCGCGAACGAGCCCGAAGCCATACTTCTCGACGAGCCCACCGCAGCGCTCGATCCCGAGGCTGCGGCGCGCATTCTCGAGCTCGTGTGCTCGCTCGCCAAGTCTGGTGTCGCAGCTGTCGTCGTGACGCACGCTCCTGCGGATGCTTCGACGCTGGGAGGAACCCACTGGACCTGCAAGGCAGGGCGTCTCGAGCGTGTGGAGGCGCGAGAGTGAGTTATTTGTCGATTCCGCTTCCACGGCTCGCCATCGCGTTGGGGCTCATCGGCTTGGCCATGGCCCTTTCGCATCGATGGGCATTGAAGCTCGAAAGAGAGCTCGCCATCGGGGCGGTGCGCGCCGCCATTCAGCTCATCGCGATTGGCTATGGATTGAAGCTGCTTTTTGCCGCTGATCATCCTGTCTGGGTCTGTTTCGCGCTCGTCGTCATGACGGTGGTCGCGGCGTGGACGGCGGCAGGACGCGTCGATCACGGCCCGCCCCGCTCGATTCTCTTCACCCGCGCCCTGCTCGCGATCGGCGCAGGCTCGACGGCGGCACTGCTGCCGGTCTTTCTGTTCATCGTCGTTCCGAAGCCTTGGTACGACGCGCGTTATCTCATTCCGATAGGTGGGATGATGCTGTCGAGCGCGATGAACGTGGTCGCGCAATCGTTCGAGCGATTGTTCGGAGCGGCGCGCACCGAAGAAGCGACCATCGAAGCGTGCCTCGCGCTCGGAGCGACTCCCAATCAGGCGATTGCACCGCAGATCCGAGCGGCGCTTCGTTCGGCGCTGACACCAACCATCAATGGACTCGTGACCGTCGGCCTCGTCGCGCTCCCCGGCATGATGACCGGACAGATCGTGAGTGGAACGCCCCCAGAAGAGGCCGTCCGCTACCAGCTCGTCATCATGTACCAGCTCGTCGCCGTGGCAGCGGTGTCGGGGGCTTCGGCCGCGTGGCTGGCTCGTCGGCTCATTTTTACGCCGAAGGCGCAGTTTCGTTTGCCGTCTCGCTAGCCGAACGAATCGACCGTCAATCACCCGTAGCGCGAGGTGTGACGCGACGCAGCTCCTCGCACTGTCCCAACGGGAATGCAGCCTCCGTCTCGGAAGCTCAGTTTTTGGTCTCAAAAGGACAAAAGATGGGCGAAAGAAAATCTGCGCCGGCAACGAAGAGGGCCGCGAGCCGACGACGCTGCTCTCGACTCCAAGGACCCATCGGAGCTATCGAGCGGAGCGCTCGTCTCCTCCGTCAGATGCCGGTGAGCTTGCCTACGGGGCAACCATGGTGCCCGGTTCGTTCGGAGTATTGCTGGTGGTAATCCTCCGCGGCCCAGAACGGACCGATGGGCTCGACCCGGGTCACGACTTTGCGCGTCTCGCCCTTCTGCGCTTCGGCGATGGCTTTGCGAGCAGCTTCGACTTGCGCATCGGAGAAGGTGAAGACTTCGCTTCGATACTGGTCGCCCTCGTCGGGACCCTGACGATCGAGCGTCGTGGGATCGTGGATTTGGAAGAACGCCTTGAGGAGCTTGTCGTAGGAAGCGATCTTCGGGTCGAACTCGACGAGCACCGTCTCTGCGTGGCCGGTGTTGTGGCTGCAAACGTCTTCGTAGCTGGGCGCCTTCGTGTGACCGCCCGAGAAGCCGACCGCGGTCGCCGTCACGCCGGGGATCTGCCGGAACGCATCTTCGACCCCCCAAAAACATCCGGCGGCGAACGCCGCCAGCTCGTGGCCGGCTTTTGGCTCGAGCGGCGTTCCGTGCTTCATTCCGCCGGGATCGTTGCCTACAGGACGTCGTCCGTCGGCACCTGCGGCGATGAGACCTTCCGAGTTGAGCTTGGGCATGGCAGTTCCAGTGCTTCCGGGCACCTCTTGGGGACGCGCGCCGTCGGCCATGGGAGCGCTGGAGCTCTCGGCACGCGGCGTTTCGTGGCAAGCGAGGACGGCGGACGCGATCAGCGGGAGGAGGGAGTAGCGCATCGTAGCTGCTCTACGCATGAGCCCGCCGGTGGTTTCGTTGGCCGTTCACGCGCCTGGTTGCTGACGAGTGGGGTCCGAGGCGCTGAAGGGCCGGCGTACTATTTAGTCGGCGCTATTCCGCCGATACCATCGCGAGACAGGTGGCCTCGTCTCTGCGCTCCTCAGCCTACAAAAGTAGGCTTCCGGTGCTCGTTCCTGGGGCACCCGTCTCGCGAAGGTTGAGGCGGAATATCGATCGACTTATTGATACGCGGGCCCTAAGCTTCTCGGCCCTCGCACGAGTGGCGGAATTGGCATACGCACTGGGTTTAGGTTCCAGCGCCGAAAGGCATAGGGGTTCAACTCCCCTCTCGTGCACCCTTGTTTTGCAGCGCATGAGCGTCGCTCGAAAGCCAGCTGAGAGCGCAAACCAGCACGGGTGCCTGTCAGCAAGACTCCGAAGCGCGGCTCGTCGCTCCGAGCTCATCCGGCGGTCAACCGCCCTGCTTCCGGACGGGTGGACGCGCCCGTGGCCGGACGCGCAGACGACCAACGATCGCCCGTTTCGACCATCTTGCGTAAGTCACGCAATGGCGTTCATCTGGATCGACGGATGAGGCCGCCGATGGAAGTGAAAGACGGGCTACTCGACTTGATCGCCAAGAATCCTGAACGTCCCATCGAGCACGACGACGAGTGGGACTCCCCCTGTCGCGTCGGCCATCCGGACGACGAGGGGATGATCACGTGGCAGGCGGTGGCCATCGATTCGCCTCCCGACTTCTCGGCCATCGAAGAGATCCTCGGTGGTCCGATGCATCCGGATGCGAAACAACTCTTTGGTTGTTGCTATTCGGGACCCGTCGAGAGCAGGCACTCCGGAGAGCCGGTTTCTTTGATGACCGTGTGGAACGCCGTGGACCTGAGCCGACGACTCGATGCGATTCGCCGGCACGTAGAGCTCTGTCGCGCAGAGAGGATGCGATTCACCATCCCGGTCGCCAACACCGATTCGGACTATTTCTTCGCGATCGACAACGCCACCGGCGAAGTTTTGCTCGGCGAGGTCGGGTACCCATTGAAACAAATCGTGGCGCCGAGCTTGGCGCAGTTTCTCGCGGAGCTGTCGCTGAAAAGAGCTCGCTCCGAAGATTCGAATCCGCGTTAAAGAGACCACCGCACTCTCGTGCGTTTCTACGAGGATTGGTACAGGCCCGATGTCATGGCGGTAAGAGACTTCGATCCCTAAGTCGTCGACGCGCCGGGCTCCCGCTGCTTCGAAGGTGACTCCGGAGGATCTGCAACGTCAATGGTCGCCCCCCCCTCGGTGAGCGCCGTGTGCTCCTTCACGATGCGCCAAGCGACGTAGAGCCATATAGCCACCAAGAACACGTTCATGATGGCGACCCCGCGCACCCCCGTGTCGAGTCGATTGACCAAGATGAAGATGCCGAGCGCCGAGCCGACGTCGCCCAGGCGGGCGAAGAAGCTGTCGACCGCCTGCTTGGCGAGATACTTCATTCGGCGCGTCGTCGGCAGCCAGAGCATGTTGCGCACCGTGTTGTTCAGCGAGTAGTCGACCGAGTTTTCGACCGTCTTGCCGATGCGCACCATCATGAGCACCGGCATGAACGCGATGAAGCCCGCGCTGATGATAGCGAGCACCGGATACACCATGAACCCGACCTTGAATCCGCCGTATCGGATGATGCGCGATACGAAAAACGTCTGGATGATGACGCCCGCCAGATTCACGTAAAAGAAGTAGCTCCCGAAGTACGAGGCAATCCAAACGTGCTGGGCTTCTCTCGTGTCGGCATGCAATGCCGAAGCTTTCGAGACCAAGTCCGAGATCATGAACTCGCCGCTCGTATTCACGAACGAGAATAGGAGCGTGAAAATCGCAATCAACAAAAGGTATTTGTTATGGAGCACGAGCCCGAAAGCCCCTTGCTTCGGGCCGGACTCTTTGGCAGTGCCGTCGCCGACGGCTTCTTTGCCCTGGTTCACGTCCGAAGGTCGTTCGGAGTTGCGCTCGGCGACGCTCGAAGCTCGGTCCGTGAGCTTCTTTCGTTCGATGGCGCGTCGGTGAACGATCTGCGTGACGAAGGCGGCCGCGAGCAACAGCGCGGCAGACACGAGCATCATCTGCAGTGTGCCGAGCGTCTCGACGATGCGTCGGACGATCAGGCTTCCGATCATCGAGCCCAAAGAAGCGCCGAGCGCGACCAACGGGAAGAGCCGCTTGCCCTCGGCCTCGGAATACACGTCGGCTGCGAATGCCCAGAACTGGGCGACGATCATCATGTTGAAGACGCCGACCCAGAGCAGAAAACCCACCGCGTAAAGGGTGGCACCAATCTCGCTGTGGGTGCTGTTCACCCACGGGGTCAAACCGAGAAAATAGAATCCGACGAGGTTCGCGATGAAGAACAGGCTCACGCGCATGATGAGCTTGTTGCGCGGCCATTTCGCGGCGAAGCGAGCGTAGGCCGGCACCGCGAAGAACAGCGTCGCCGCGATCGCCGCGCCCGTGTAGCTCTTGAACTGCGGGCCGTTGTGGACGGCGCCGATGAGCGCTTCGCGCACCGGCTTGATCACGTAATAAGCGCAGAGCACCAAGAAGACGTTCAGCGAAAGGAGCAGCGCCGTGACGCCTTCACCAGGTCTCACGTCGGTGATGAGGCGTAGGCCTCGCTCGAGCCACGTGAGCTCCGATTCGTCGAATCGGGCGTCCGCGGAACCTCGGCCAGCTTCCTCGTCGGCGCTCAATGTGCTGTCCTGTCTGCGGTGCGGATCGCTACCATCGGTCGATCATCCTCGGTTTGCTGACCGTATCATCGCGCCTCACCTGAGGCGTGCTGCTACGGATCCAGCCGGGCTCGAAGCCATCGGAATCGGCCTAGCAAGGAATGGGCCACGCAGACTCGCTCGGCCGAAAGAGCGTTCAACGGCCCACGAATCGGGCGTCTCGCCGCTGCACGAAGCTCGCCAATCCTTCGGCCGCATCGGCGCTCGCGAGCACTTGGGGCAGGAGAGACGCGAGGTGCTCCGAGGCCGCCTTTGGCCCACGATTCGCCGCGACGCGCGCGTTGGCGAGTGTTCCTTGGACGCCGAGTGGAGCCTGACGCGCGACGATCTGGGCGAGCTCGCGGGCTCGCTCGACCTGTTTGCCGGGAGCGACGACCTCTTGAACGAGCCCGATTCGCAGCGCCTCAGCGGCTCCGAATTCTTCTCCGGTGAGGAGAAAGCGCATCGCATTGCCCCAACCGAGCTGCGATGGAGCTCGCATCGTCGCACCACCGAACGGAAGGATCCCGCGACCGATTTCGAGCTGTCGAAATCGCACGTCGCTCGCAGCGATCACGATGTCACTCGCTAGAGCGAGCTCGATCGAGAGCGTGAAAGCGATGCCGTTCACCGCCATCACGATGGGCTTCGGCACGGGGTCTTTCCAAACGCCGAAAGGGTCGTAGGCATGCGAGCCCGCGAGCGCCTGCGGCCCGCGCTCCGCGACGACCGGTCCTACCTCGCCGAGGTCGAGGCCGGCAGAGAAATGGTCACCGTGCGCAAAGACGACGCCGACCCGCAGTTCGGGATCTTTTCCCAGCGTCTCGTACGCGGCGGCAAGCTCTTCGAGCGCGAGGATGTCGAAAGCGTTGCGCTTTGCGGGTCGATTCACGCCGATCAGCAACACGTGCCCATCGCGCTCGACCGTCATTCGTTCATTCATGGAATTCCTCCGCCGAGACCACTTCGTCGAGGAACGCTACTTCCCCGCGTGACACTCCACAATCGACGCGCCATCGGACTGCGTACCCAGCGCTCGCCGGGTGACACGACGAAGAGCGAGATGGCACTCCATGTGTTTCAGTGTGCGAGGCCAGGCCGTTCGACCAAGACATGTACAGCCACCATTTCGCTCAATCCTCGGCACGCGAAAAAGCTTCGCGTCCCGGGCATGGAAACGGCGAAGGGGGCGTAGGTGCGGGGAACTTTCGTGAAAGCGCTGCGTCCAAGTCACACTTTCTTTCTCCGTCGCGACTAGCTGGGGGTGACATCATGAGCAGACTCCTTTCAGGTGTGGCATTGGTTGGTCTCGGCACGGCACTTGCCGCTGGAATTGGCTGTGGGGCCGCTCCCCCCGTCGCGCACGAAGGTGAAAAGGCGGCCTCCCTCCCTGCTGTGAAGCAGGGCGGATGTGAGTCACGGCACCCTGGTGTAGGGCCGACGCGATACTCCGCGCTGCGTGAGGGAAGCACCGTCGCCCTCGTCAAGCTCGGCGACAAGACGCTCGCCTACGTGGCCGACGAAGACACGCGCGCCCTTCACACGATCGACGTGGCGAAGAAAGAACAGATCGCTCGCACGCCGCTCGACGGCGCTCCCGCGCAGATCCTCGTTCTCGCCGACGGCCGGGTCGCCGTATCCCTCCGCGACAAGAACGAAGTCCAGATTCTCGAGGGCGGTGGCGATGCGAGCCAACCGCTCGTCTCGCTCTGCAAGCGCGACGTGCCGGCCGAGCCCATCGGTCTGGCCTCCACCGCCGACGACAAACAAATCCTCGTGGCCAGCGGCTGGGGACGCGCGCTCACCGCGCTCGACTCGAGCTCGCTCGCGACCTCGTTCGCCGTCGACCTCCCGCGCGAACCCCGCGCCGTCTTGGTCGACGACTCTGGCGAGCGGGCCTTCGTCGCTCACGCCGTGGGCGCCAAGCTCAGCGTCATCGATCTCACCAAAGCTTCGCACGAGGTTCGGCAAATCGATCTCGGCGTCAGGCGCGCGACGCCGAGCAGCGCAGTCGCAACCGAAAAAGAACGGGGCGGTGCACAGGGCTATGCGCTCGCGAAATCGATCATCTCCAATGGCGGGGCCGAGGCCGAGAAGCCCCCCATCTCCGGACTCGCACCGCGCGCGCTTCCTCCGGCTCCGAAGGGCCGTATCTTCGCTCCGATGGTGACCGTCGAGCCCGGCGATCCCAATGTTCGCTCGCAAGCCTATTATGGTGATTCACGCGATGGCGTTCCGAAAGAAGCGCCGATCGTGAGCGTGGTCGACGCAGGCGCCGAGCGCTCGATGACCCACAGCATCATGTCGCTCGGAGCCACGATGAGCGGCGAATGCTTGCTCCCCCGCGCCGCAGCGACCCGTGGCTCGACCGGAACGCTCTTCGTCACCTGCCTCGGCATCGATGCGATGCTCGAGCTCGACACCCGCGGCGCCGATCCGATTCGTCTCGAGAAGCGTCGCTGGACGGTTCCTTCAGGCCCGACCGGGGTCGCCATCGACGACGTCGGAGCACGCGCGGTCGTCTGGTCGCAGTTCGACGGGCGCCTCAGCATCGTCAATCTCTCGGGCGACGCTTCGCGCACGCCCGAGAGCATTGCGGTTCAATACGAGCCGGTTCCCGAGGTCGCGGCCATCGCAATGGGCCGCAAGCTCTTCCACCTGACCGACGACACGCGCATCGCGAACGACGGAGTCGCTTGCGCGAGCTGCCACCCCGATGGTCGAGACGATGCGTTCACTTGGTCGACCCCCGAAGGTCCCCGCCAGACGATCATGCTCGCCGGTCGCGTGCCCAACACCGAGCCCTACGGCTGGCAGGGTAAACACGGCAACCTGAAGGCCTACCTCGGCGACACCTTCACTCGATTGGGCGGCTCCGGCGTGAGTGGTCACGAGCTCGACTCGCTCATGGCTTACATCCAAAAGCTTCCGCCGCCCCAAGGCCAGGGCCTTCCCGAAGGACATCCGGGCGACGCCGAGAAGGGCAAGTCGCTGTTCTACGACGCCGGCGTCGGCTGCGCCTCGTGCCACGTCGGCGGACAAGACGTCGACAAGGTCGTTCACGACGTGGGCAGCAAAGCCATCGCCGACACGGTTCCGAAGTTCGATACGCCGTCGCTGAAGTTCGTTCGCGGCAGCGCGCCCTACTTCCACGACGGTCGCTACAAGACCTTGGCCGATTTGCTCAATGCGAATGACACCGAAATGGGTCATACGATGCAATTGACCGCGCACCAGCGCACCGACCTCACGGCCTATCTCGAGTTGCTATGAGCGCCATGAGCCCCTGCCCTTTCCAGCATTGGTCGATCGGCGGCGCCCTCGTCGCCACGGCGCTCTCGGGCTGTGCCGCGGGGCCTGCTGGTCGCCACGTCGACGTCTCGACCGGTGCGGCGCGAGATGCTTCGGCCAAAGCGAGCCAACACAGAAGCTCCGCGTCGAAAGCCGACAAGAACACCGACAGCGACAAGAAGGGCGGCAAGCGCGATGTGACCTTCACGATCGTCTCCGACTTCTCGCCGGCCGTGTTCGGTGCGATCGAGCGTCGGGCGCGAACAGGACAAACTCGGGGCCACGATCGAGTCGCCATGCCTTTCGAGATCGGTGACCTCCCTGCCGCCGTGCTGAACGATCCGTTCGAAGACAAAGACGCTCCAAAGACCCTCGATGCGAATGCTGCACCCGAAATCACCGTCACTCGCAGCACCGGGTATGCGTACGGCTACACCGGAGCATCGACTTACAACACGGTGATGGTCGCGGGCGCCGAGCTCGACTCGGGAACGATTCGCGTCGGCCCTCAAGAGGGGACGTTCTCGAAGCCCAATGGGACACCGACCGGCGGCCTCGTCGTTCAATGCGCCCCTTGGGGCAGAACCGTGTCGATGCGCTGGGAAGGCCTCCACGCGCAGTCAGCTGGCTCGAAAGACCACATTTACGAAATCGCCGACGGATGGTTCGATCTGAAGCAATGCAGAGGGGTCGTGGTCAGGCGCTCGCACATCGCCCTCGCCGAGGTGATTCCGGACACGCTCTATGCTTTCCGGCAATGCACCGACGCCGCCTGCAGCGATCGCACGGGCGTGAGCCTCGTCGTTCCGAACGCGACCAACGCCGTCTCGCAGAGTGGTCCGCTCCGTGGACCCAGCGGAACTGCACTGCCTCGCTTCCTAGTTCCCGTGAAGAAGGGCGCAAGCGAGTCGGTCATGGCGGTCATTCCGGCACGCGAGCGCAACTCCAAACAACGTACGCTCGAAGTCGAGATCAGTCAGGGCACCGCCGACGATCGACCGCTCGCGACCGCGTTCATCGAATCGACGAACTAGCTGCGAGAGGCCCGCGGGGGGGGGGGGGGAGGGGACAAGACGCGGCGAACGCAGAGCGCTAGGCAAAGCGGAGCCTCCGGCGTAGGCTCTTGGTCTTCGACGTAGAGCCCCCTTTCATGCGCGTCGTCTGCACTCCCCACATCCCAGCCGCCTTCCTGACTTGGCGTTCTCGTCGTGGCGAGCTCACGCACACCGTCATTTGCAAGGCGACTTACTCGCTTGAGCCGGTCGAGTCGGTGCTCGCAGAACATCACGAGCCGCTCTACGAGAGCGACCAGCACTGGGAAGACAGCGAACAGCGGAGCCTCCGCGCCGCGAGCGATCTCGCGCCTTTCAAGCGTCGGGCCGACGTGGTCGTCGTCGGTGCCGTGTTCGCTCCCGCGGAAACGACTTCACGACGAGTCATCGCGCGCATCGCCGTCGGCGACATCGACAAGTCGATTGTCGCTCACAGTGAACGATCGGTGAGCCGTGAAGGCGTTCTCGTCGAAGGTCGGCCCTTCTCGCGGATGCCTCTCGTGTACGAGCGTGCTCGCGGCGGCGACGAGACCGACAACCCCGTTGGGCGTACGTCGGCGCGCGATTCGCTGGGTAAGATGCATCTCCCGAACCTCCAGCCCATCGCCTTCGAGCCCGAGGCGCCCGACTTCTTCGTGCCCTCGATCGGTCTAGGTCCCATCGCGGCCATCTGGCCCTCGAGAACGCGTCGCCTCGGAGGACACGCGGCGCTTCCACCCGACGCGCTCCTCGAACGACCCGAAGACTTCGACGGATCGTTCTTCAACGTGGCGCCCGCCGACCAACAGCTCGACGAGCTCCCGTCGAATGCGCACCTCGTTCTCGAATCGCTACATGCCGAACATGCTCGGCTCGTGACGCGACTCCCGGGGCACCGCGCCCGCGCGCTCGTCGACATCGCTGGCATCGATCTCAACCTCGTTTGCGACACGCTATGGATCGACACCGAGCGGGCCATCTGCACGCTCACGTGGCGCGGCTCGTTCCGCGCCGACAATCTGATGCCCGACGAGCGGATCATCGTCGCGCTCGAAAGCGCCGACATGCATCGGACCGCCGATTTGTTGCGAAAGTCGGTTCCGTCTGGCGACGAGACGCTGACGTTGAAGCCACGCAAGACGATCGCCCTGCCAGACCGCGGCGCGCTCCCTTTCGGCAACCAAGGCAGCGCACCGGCCTCCTTCTCTGGATCGCTCGCGGGGACTCCATTCCAGTCGGCTTCGGGCAAGGCCCGCGCGAGCTCCGACGATCCGCCGCCGCCGGCGTCGCGTCCTGCTCGAGCACAACCGTTGCAACAACAAGGGACTTACGAATTCGCCGCTCACGACTCGGTCGACATCGCGCCGCCGAAGCCCACAGCGCAGCCTCCTGCACGTGCTTCGCAGCACGATCCTTCGGCTTCGGCCTTCGCTTCGCCGGCGCAAGCTTACGTCGCCGCAGCTCCGCCTTCCTTCGGACCCTATCCTCCGTCGAGCGGACAGCCCTCGGGCGCGACGCCGCGACCGCCGCTACCACCTCCGGCAGTGCCTGCGCCTGTGACACACGGTCTCCCGTCGGCGCTCGGTCTCACGTCGGCCCATGGTCAGTCGGCGATGTTTCCAAGCCCGCCGGGGCCCGTCTCCTCGCGCTCGATGCACGGGTCCGGGCCGCGAGATGAGGGCGCATCGAGATCGCCGTCGCCACCGCTTGCGACACACGGGCCGCTCGCGGCAACTCCTCTGCTCGCCGTCACGCGTCTCTCGTCGCCATCGCTGAACACGCAGACGCCCGCCTATCTTTCGTCTCCGAGGCAGCCGGCCACCGTTCAGACGCACGTCGCGCACGACGCACGGGCGGCGTCTCGCGGCGTCGCGAGCGCATCGGACGCCGCTGCGCGATCGAACGTCGAAGCGGTACCAAAGGCTCGGCCCGCCGAGTCGGCGCCCGTCGCGCCCGCTCCGCCAAAGCGTCCACGCACGTTCGTCGATCTGTTGTGGTTCGACGACGCAGCGGTCGAGCGGATCCGCGCTCAAGCCTCGTGGAGCGAGACCCTGAAGGGAACGCTGAAAAGCTCCCCTTGGCTCACCGAGGCCGCGTCGAGCGAGGCGGCCAAGCGCGAGCTCGAGCCTCAGAAATACGTCGCGCGCGCGATGACCCGCGTCACGATGCTCGACGCATCGGGCGTGCAGCAGGCAATCGTCAACGCGGTCGACGACGACGGGTATCTCGTGCGCCCGCTCGTGGTGGTCGAGGGAGACCTCGCGTTCGTCTACAGTCCGCTCGAGGCGCTGAAGATCTCGCTCGCGCTGGCCGAGCCGCTCGGGGCCACCGACAAGAAGCTGAAGGAGCAGCTCGACGCCGCCACCGACGTGGCGCGCCCCGAGCGCAAGAGCACCATCCCGATGATCGAATCGGTGCTCGCCCGCGTGCGGTCGGCCTTCCAAGCAGCGAACAAGGTCTACCCACCGAACTATCTCGAGACGACGACCGAGCGCGTGCTCATCGAAGAGAGGGGTTACCTCAAGCGGGTCGTTTTGGGCGGGCCCAAGCTCGTGGCCACGCTCAGCCCTCCGAACGGCGGCGCACTCTCGGTTTATTTACCCGAAGAGCTCGCCAGCCGACTGCCGCTTCTCCCGCGCTTTCGCGTCCGTTTGATCGCCGAGCCCCACGCTCGCCAAGATGCTTCCGATGGGGAAGGGACCGTGCTCGTGGGCCTCGCTCTCGGACGAGTCGTTCTTCCCTCCAACGTGCTAGCCTAAGAAGCTGGGCCTAGTCTTTTTGGCCTCCGATCGCGGTCAACGAACGCATCCTCGACAGCACGCATGTCTGGCAATCAAGGGCCGCACGAAGGCGAAAGAACACACAAGCTCTCACGGAGCGACAGCTCGCACGCGATCGTGACCGCGCTCTGGGAAGGCGGCAGCGCCACCAAGCGCTTGGCCGGTGGGGCGACGTGTGTGGTCGGGCGCGGCGATGGCGCCGACCTCATCGTCGATCACCGCTCGGTCTCGCGGCGTCACGTCTCGCTTGCGGTGGGCGACCACCTCATGGTCGAAGACCTCGGCAGCTCGAACGGGACACGCGTTCGCGGCAAGAGCCTCCGCGCCAACGAGCGGGTCGCGGTCTCCTGGGGAGAGCCCATCGAGGTCGGCTCGACGATCGTCATCGTGAGGCCGCCGAAGCAGATGCTGGTCGAGGAGCCCACCTCGCCGCACCACCTCACGCGGGTCGAGGCCGAAGGCGCGATGGCCGAGGCCACGCGGCTCGTCGCGCTCGTGGCGCCGACCGACATCTCGGTGCTCCTCCTCGGCGAGACAGGCGTCGGCAAAGGGCACCTGGCCCAAGAAATCCATGCGCGCTCCAAACGCGCATCAGGAGCGTGGTTGCATCTCAATTGCGCAGCGCTCCCCGAGGCACTCCTCGAGGGGGAGTTGTTCGGTTACGAGCGCGGGGCATTCACCGGAGCGACTCAAGCGAAGCAGGGATTGCTCGAGTCGGCATCGGGGGGGACGGTGTTCCTCGACGAGGTGGGCGATCTCCCGCTCTCGACGCAGGCCAAGCTCTTGCTCACGCTGGAGCGTCGCGAAGTGCTCCGCCTGGGCGCGCTCAAGTCACGACCGTTCGACGTTCGGTTCGTCTCGGCGACCAACCGCAATCTCGAAGAGCTCGCGGAGCGCGACGCGTTCCGTGCCGATCTCTATTACCGATTGGCGGGGCTTCCGATCACGATCCCTCCGTTGCGGCATCGTCGCGACGAGATCATCGGGCTCGCGAAGGGATTCATCAAGGCGAGCTGCCTGAAGCTCGGACGGTCCGAGCCCTCTCTCGGTGCGGCCGCGCTCGCTGCGCTCGAGGCGCACGACTGGCCCGGGAACGTGAGAGAGCTCGCGACCGTCATCGAGCGCGCCCTCTTGTTCTCGACGAGCGCGCTCGAGCCCGAGCACTTCGCGCTTCGGCAAAGGGCTCCTCAAAGCTTGTCGGCCCCACCGAGCTCGGCGTCGGTTCCGGCTCCCATCCCGCAGGCTCCGGCCTCGCGAAGAACCCTGGCCGAAGACGTCGGCGACATCGAGCGTCGCCGGATCATCGAAGCGCTCGAGACGTGTGGCGGCAGTCAGGTGCGCGCAGCCGAGCTGCTCGGAATCTCGCGGCGGACCCTGATTTCGCGCATGGAAACTTTCGGTCTTCCGCGCCCTCGAAAGAAGTAGTCGACTCGCCTCGCGCTCACCGACGAGGTCACTTGTGGTGCAAGAACGCTGGCGTCGAGCCGCTCTTGGGTGGCGTGTGCGGGTAGGGTCGCTTCGGCGAAAGCGGCGGCTTCGTCGGGGCCGCGCTCGTCGCGGCGCTCGCGGTCGATGAAGCCGAGCTCGAAACCACCCGTGTCGTCGGCGAGGGCGGAGGCGGCGCTTTTTCGGGAAGATGGGGCGACGCGGTGCTCGGTGCGCCCGAGGCGCTGGCACTGTCGGAGGCCGAGCTCGAGCCGACGTTCGCCGCGACCCAGATTCCGATCCCGACCACCAACGTGGCGCAGAGCGAGAGCGAGATCACCGTCGCCGAAGGACGGCCGCGCGCGGGCGCCCAGTCGAGCATCGCGCTCGAGCCCCGCGCCTCGATGGGGACGTGGTTCAGCTTGGTCGTCGCCAGCATGTCGGAAGGATCGCCTGCCCAGCCTGCAGCCCAAGGAGGCGGCGGTCCGACGAGCCCGGGAGAGCTCGGTGCCGGCTCTTGATAGTCATGTTGCTGTTGTATTGGATGAGAAATAGGCGGGGGAGGCACGTCGAGCGACGCGCGCGGCGGGGGCTGAAACGGCTGGCTCGGGGGGGCAGCGGCCTGAGGCTGGCTCGGGGGGGCAGCGGCCTGAGGCTGGCGCGGGGGGGCAGCGGCCTGAGGCTGGCGCGGGGGGG
>JAYUUB010000202.1:0-29012 GCA_043755175.1 Polyangiaceae bacterium
TCTTGCGAAAGAGGCGTACCGACGAGGTACTCCATGACGAGGTAGAGCTCGCCTTCTTCGGTCTCGCCGATGTCGTGAATGTCGATGATGTGCGCGTGATCGACGCGGTTCGCCGCTCGCGCCTCGCGAAGCATCCACGCGCGTAGATGCGTTTCGCCACGAAGATCGGGCCGAATGAGCTTCAGCGCGACGACGCGATCGATGAGCACGTGGCGCGCTCTGTAGACGACGCCCATGCCACCTTCGCCGAGTCTCGCTTCGAGGCGATAACGGCCGGCGACGACTTTACCGATGAGAGGATCGGCACCTCTTGCCTGCTGAGCCGAAGTCTTCGCTACCACGCGCGGCTCCATCGATGGTCTGAAACGGTGGCGCTCGAACCGAGCGTCCGTAGATCCGAGGAAGTGCTCTTCACATTGCACCCTGTCGGCCGAAGCCGCTGGCTCGTAACGGTTGTTCTCACGCTCTCAACGGTCTTTCTCGGCTCGCTCAGGCTCTGTGCGCGCCTGACAATCGTCGCATCGGGTCAACAAGGCTCGCATGGTCCGATGCCGTGTTGGAAGTCGTGGTCGTCCAACGTGATCGAGGACGCACTCCTCGACCCGAGCCGAATGTAGCAGTCAGGGTCGATCAGAGTCGAGACGTCGACGACGGCGTCATGCTGTCTCTGTTCTCGCCTGTCTGGCTCGCCCTCCCTGGGGGTGGGCCGTGCGTCCCTTCCAGTCCGTGTTGGGCTGCGCCGAGATTCCCACCAAGTGGGATACGTACGACGAGCCTCGCTCCTCCGGTCTCGGGTCGCTCGACAGTGAGCGTGCCGCCGTGTTTGTGGATGATGTCGGTCGAGATCGACAGACCAAGCCCCGTGCCCTGGCCGGGCGGCTTCGTCGTGAAGAACGGATCAAAAATGCGATGCTCGATGTCTTCGGGCACTCCGGGACCATTATCGCTGACTGCCACGACCGCCATGTTGCGCTCGACGCGGGTTTCGATGTGTATTTCACGTAGCTCGGTCGAATCTGCGCTCGTCCCGGTGAGCGATGGGCTTCGCGGCGGTCCTTCGAGCGCCTGAATCGAGTTCATGACCAGATTCATGAAGACCTGGTTCAGCTCGCCCGCCCTACAGACGACCTTGGGAAGGTCGCCGTAGCTCTTGGTCAGCTGAATGCACCCGAGTCGAAGCCTCGATCCGAGCAAGACGAGGGTCTCTTCGAGCCCGGCATGAAGATCGGTGGGGTGAGCTTCGGACGCGCCGCGCGCGAAGTTCCGGAGGTTCTGGACGATCCGCACCGTGCGGTTCGTCGCACGGCGAACGAGGCTCGAGATGCCGATCAGATCGTCGAGGGAGGCGTCGAGATCGAGCTTCGCGCGGAGCGCCTCGATCTCGCGGCGCTGTTCTGTGGGGAGTGACGCCTCGGCGACCCGGTATGCATCGAGCATGGTTCGGACGTCGGCCGAGACCCGCTCGAGCGGCTCTGTCGACCCCGCGACCGCGTTGAGCGGATTGTAGATCTCGTGCGCGACTCCGGCGACGAGCTCACCTATCGATGCGAGCCGCTCACCTTGTACCAGGGCGGCTTGGGCACCCTTGAGCTCGGCCATCGCTCGCTTCAGCTCCGCGGTGCGCGCTTCGACGTTGGCCTCGAGGCTCGCCCGTTCGTGCTCGAGCTCGGCGATGGTGCGCGCGAGATTTTCTCTCATGCGTTCGACGCTCTTGGCCAGCCCCTGCACCTCCGACGGACCAGGAACCTCGGCGACCTTGGCGTCGAGCTTGCCCGAGGCGACGAGCTCGGCAGCCTCGGCGACGAGCGTGAGCGGCAGCGAAAGGTTTCGCGCGACGCGGGCGACGACGCCACCGACGGCGAGGACGAGCATGAGGAAGGCCGCGAACAACGCGAGGATCGCGTTCAGATCTTCGCGAAGGCTCACCTCGTGGCCGAGCGTTCGGTAGAGCCCGATCGACGAGAGCAGCGAGAGGACTGCGGTGAAGATCAGCGGGCCGCCGAAGTCGCGGAGCATTCGTTCGCGGAGCGGAAGCGGCGGGGCATCGGTGCTTCGCTGAAACATCACGTGCTCGTTCGCGAGATCGGCCCACGAGGCGAGCTTTTGAGCGACAGGCGCGAGCGTGTCGCGATCCCAACCTCGTTGGTAGAACGACACGCCCCACGAAAAGAGCGTCGCGTAGGCGAGCTGCATCACCGCATCGGCCGTCGCCCACGCGGCCGGCCCGGTGCGAAAGTAGAAGACGCCTGCCGTGGTGCACACGATCCAGATGCCGAAGTTCAAGGTCGCGAGCATTCCGGGCAGACGACGCGCGCGATCGAGCCCAATCAGCATGAGAGTGCGCTCGCCACGCTTTCCGGCGACGAGCGCGCGCGTGACCGGACCCGAGAGCGTGCGCATCATCACGGTGAAGACGATCGTCGCGAGGAGCCCGAGCATTGGGACGAGCTGCCACCATCCGCGAAAGATGACTTTGCTCTCCGCGCGAAGGAACGCGACGCTGAAGAGCAGCATCAGGTGGCCGCCGAGAATGCCAGCCACCATCGCGGACTCACCGAGCCGCTGACGTACGAGCTCGGCGCTGTAGCCGTCTTTGGCAGGATCGAAGCGCCAAAGCTCACGCCGGTAGATGGCCCGGCGCTGCGCCCACGCCATCGCACCAAACGCTACGGCTGCAACGAAGATGCGATAGTCGATCGACAGCGTCATCGCCGCGATGGGCCACACCGGGACTCGAATGAGGCTCGCTCCGATGACGCCCACTCGCCCTGCTCGGACGAAGAAGGGCAGGAGCACGGCAGAGACCAAGAGGGAGCCGAAGAAGATGACACCTGGCCAGGGAGTGGCAAGCGCTGCGGGGAGGATCGCGGAGCCGAAAAGAAGCGCCGAGAACGTCTCCCACGAGGCGCACAAGAGCTCGGCGCGGATGATTCCGCGGGTCGCGATCTTCTCGAGTCCGGAGTGGGGCATGGAGCGTGTCTCGTCCCGAGCTTAGGGCTCGCGGAGAAAGAAGCGAACCTTCGGCTGCGGCCGAACGAGACGCAAGAGTCCGAAAGTCGCGCGCTTCACGCGCCCGAGGGACGATCTCAGACCGCCGCCGATCGCTCGCGATGTGGAAATTTCGGTGAGCAACGCGCAAGCTCGACGACCTGCTTCCATGATGACACTCGCATGATCTCGGTGGTCCGAGCCTGGGCTGGGCGAAGACGTTCGCCGGGGCAGCGAGCGAGGACCGAAGCCAGAAAAGTGCGGCGGGAGAGCATTCGGCGGCGGCCGAGCGCGACCGTACGGAACGCAGCGGAGACGTCACCGCGGGAGGCTCCAGGCGTCCAAGCTCGCCCGTGCGCGTGGTAGGCTGCCGCTCCGTGCTCCATTGCCCAAGAGACCGTCGCCGATGGGCGTCGCGACCCTGCCTCTTCGGGCTCTCGTTGCTCGTGGCGGGCTGCTCCGGAAGCGAGCCGACCTCGCGCCCATCGAGCCTCATGCCCAGCTCGAACGCGGTGCCTGACGCATCCGTCGTCTCGGCGAAGAATGCCGGAGCGTCGGCGATGCCAGTCGTACCGTCCTCGTCCGAAGCGCCGGCGTCGTCGAAGAGCGCCGCTCCAGCGCCATCGGTGCCCGCGAGGCCGCGCATCACGAGCACCGGATACATCACCTGGATTCGAAAGAAGCCCGAGGTGAAGCCCGGCGATTTTCTCGGATACGTGCGCGTCGGGACCACGCTCACCGTGAAGAGCCTCGACCGCGTCAAAGGGCAAGGCTGTGGCGGAGGGTTCTACGAGGTCGAGCCCCGTGGCTACGTGTGCGCGGATCGCACCGTCGCCCTCGAGCCGACCGGTCGCTTCATCGATGTCGCCAAAGCGACTCGCAGCCGCGGCGGCACGCTCCCCTATCGGTACGGGCTGTCGGATGGGACACCGATGTACAACCGTATCCCGACTGAAAAAGAGCAGGATCGGAACGAGCGATACCTCGGGCCGCGCGGAAAGTTCACGCCGCTCATCAAGACGCTGCGAGCTCACGAGGAGCTCGCCGTCTCGGAGGTCGTCGCGGCCGAGCCGGGCATCCCCGAATTTCTCGACCACGGTGGATCGACCCGCGATCCGCCGTTCGATCTCGTCGCACAGACGATCCCGCGTGGCTCGATGCTGAGCTTCACCCGAACGTTCGAGGCCGAAGGAAGGACTTGGCTCCTGTCGACCGACCACACGATCGTTCCTGCCGATCGCGTTCGCCCGTTTCGACCGAGCACCTTCCACGGCGTCGACCTTCGAAGAGGCGAAGTGAGCCTGCCGCTCGCGTGGATGCGGGTCAAAGAGCGCCCGCGCTACGAGCGTGACGGTGATTCGATGGTGAAGACCGAGGCTTCGTGGCCCGTGCGGACGTTCGTCGAGCTGGCCCCGGAAAGAGAAGCGCTCGAGGTCGCTCAGGTGCGCTACCTCGAGACGAAGAGCGCGGGATCGAAGGGCCCGCTCTACGTCGCCGAGAAAGACGCGACCGTCGTCGAGCGCGCCACGAAACGCCCGTTCGGAATCAAAGGCGGGCAAAAGTGGATCATCGTGAGCATCTCGAACGGAACACTCACCGCCTACGACGCCGACGAGCCGGTGTACTCGACCCTCGTCTCGCCCGGGAAGGGCGGCATCCCGGTCAAAGGCCGCGACCCGGTGAAAGACAGCACGACCCCGCTCGGCACTTACAACATCACGTTCAAAGATCGCGCTGCGACGATGTCTCCTGACAGCACGCCCGACACGTCGGCCGACAAGCCCGCCGATCGCACTTTTTGGATCGCCGATGTGCCACACACTCAGTACTTCAACCCGCCCTTCGCGCTTCACGCAGCCTTCTGGCACGAGCGTTTCGGAGAGCCGGTGAGCGCCGGCTGCGTCAATCTCTCGCCCATCGATGCCGACGTTCTCTTCGATTGGTCCGATCCGCAGGTCCCGGCCGAATGGCAGGGCGCGACGGGTGCCGGAGCGTCAGAAAACGGCGGAACGACGGCCGTAGTCATCACGCGTTGACGTTTCGCGTCGACCCGAACAACGCAAGTTTGCGGTGAACGAACGCGATCTCGGGCCCGACCGACACATTGGTTGGTGGGCGGGCTTGGCCCGATGCCCTCGGGCGTTGCTACGCTAGGGTCCATCGCTTGGTGACCCCTCGAGGTTTTTCGTGCTGAAGAGACGTTGGCAGATCGCCTTGCTCGTGACGGGGCTGTTGCTTGCCACCGCCGCTGGTGCGTTCGGTCCGATCATTCGCGGCCGCGTGAAGAGCGCCGGAGCGCGCTACGGCGCCGAAGTGAGCGTCGACACCGTCCTTCCCGCTTGGAAGGGAGCACGCCTCCGCGGCGTTCACGTGAAGCTCGCCGACATGCCTCACGCGAGCATCGACTTCGACGAGGTGGTCGTCGAGAGCGGATCGCCGCGTCGCGTTCGGGTTCACGGCGGACAAGTGAAGTTCGTCGGAGGACCGGACGAGATGGCGACCGAGCTCGCCGCTCTGCGTTCGCGGCTCGCGACACCCGCGGCCGACGACGCGCCCTCGGCGGGCGGCACCGATCTCGCGCTCGACGGCCTCACATTCGAGCTCAAGCCTGCCGATGCGACGATCGGTCTCACCGCGAAGGCCGTCGCTCTGACCCGCGTCGAAGGCGGCCTCGCCATCGACGCCGGGACCGTCGAGCTCGGGCGCGGCGATGCCCATGTTTCGGTGGCCGCGCTGCATGTCGACGTGAAGCGCACGAGCGACGGCATGCTCCTCAAGAAACTCACGACCGAGGCGCTTCTCGCCGACCTCGGAGCGGTTTCCAAGCCGAGCCCGAAGCCCGACGCGTCGGGGGCGACGCCGGTTCCGGTGTCGTCGGGAGCGCCGAGCGCAGCGGCGGCCCCGAGCACCACCGGTGAGAGTGTGATCTCGGCACGCGTGGCGGCCTTCCGCCAGCGCTTCGACGTCGTCGAGCCCATGCTCCAAGCCAAGCTGACCCAAGACGCCATCGTCGAGCTCGGCGGCGTGAAGATCGCCATTCATCAAGGAGACGAGACGCTCAACCTCGGCCCTGGAACGGCGCGCCTCATCCACGAAGACACGCGCCTCGCGGTCGAATACGCGTCGAGTGCTTCTTCCGACGGCAAGGCCTTCAGCGTGCGCGGAACGCTTCCGAAGCCAGGCGATCCGCTCGCCATCGACTTCACGGGTGGCCCCATCACCCTCGCTACGCTGGGCGTTCGTGACGGCGACTTCAAGCTGATGGATGTCGCCGACTCGACGCTGACGGCGAGCGTTCATCTCGAGCTTTCGGCCGACCAAAAACGCATCTCCGCCTCGGGAGACGGCACCATCGAACGGCTCGCATTCGACGTGAAGGCGGTCTCGCCAGAGCCGATTCGCGGTCTCCGACTGTCGTTCAGCGGCAAGGCCGACCTCGATGTCGATCTCGGTCGAGCGCACGTCGAACAAGGCGAGATCGAGATCGGCGCGCTCGATCTCAAGGGCGACCTCGACTACCAGCGCATCGCTTCCGTCGCCTCGGGAGAGGCGCCGAAGTTCAAGCTTCGATCGAACTTCGAGATCCCGCTCACGCCGTGTCAGTCGTTGCTCGACGCGGCGCCGAAAGGTCTCTTGCCCACGGTCGCCGGGATTCGAATGGCCGGTTCGCTCGCGCTGTTAGGGCACGCCAACCTCGACACGACGAACCTCGACCGCGACTACGATCTCGATTGGACCCTCGCGAACAGCTGCCGCGTCACCGAGATCGCCCCGACGCTCGACGTGAAGCGCTTTCACAAAACATTCAAGCGCACCGCCTACACCCCCGAAGGCAAACCCACCGAGCTCGACTCCGGGCCGGGCTCGGGCAACTGGGTCGCCTATTCGCACATCTCGAAGTTCATGGAGACCGCAGTCATCACCTGTGAAGACGGGCGCTTCGAATCGCACGACGGCTTCGATCACGAAGCGATCAAGAACTCGATTCGAGAGAACCTTCGGACGGGCAAATTCGTCCGCGGCGCGAGCACCGTGAGCATGCAGCTCGCCAAGAACCTTTATCTGTCGAGGACCAAGACCGTTTCGCGCAAGCTCGAAGAATCGATTCTCACGATGTACCTCGAGCAGTCGCTGACCAAAGAACAGATCATCGAGCTCTACTTGAACGTCGTCGAGCTCGGGCCGATGGTCTACGGAATCGAGTCGGCCGCCGCGCACTATTTCCATTCGACGGCAGCGCAGCTCTCGGTCTCGCAGGCGTTCTACTTGGCCTCGATACTACCGAACCCCCAGGTGCAACACTTCGCAGCCGCGGGGGCCGTTTCGCCGGGTTGGATGGGCAAGCTCCGCGTTTTGATGAAATACGCCAACAAGCGCAATCGACTGACCGACGAAGAGCTCGAAGAGGGGCTCAGCGAGGTGGTCGTTCGTGGCTCGCCGACTCCGATGAAAGATCCCCAGGCGCCCGGAGTCGTCTCGCCCAAAGGAGGCGAAGGTTCTCAAGAGCCGACCGATCCGGCAGGATTCCAGCTGCCCTGATCGCGCGGCTCGTCGCTTGACTCGTTAGAGCTGCCAGCGAGCCTGGAGGCTCGGGAGCGCGAGCTGCGACATTTGAACGAGGTGAGCGATGTGGGTCGCGGATTCGTTGCCTCCGTAGCCTCGAATGATGACGCCGCCTTCGCGTGCCTCGGAGGTGGGGACCAACGCCTTGAGCTCGTCTTTCGGAAGGACCCCCTCCATCGAGACGAGATGAGGGAGGCTGGTCGTTCCCGTCACCGGATGACGCTGCATTCCGATTCGACTCAATACGAAATCGACGGTGGCGTGCACACCGAGGTAGCCGATGGGCTCGATGTCGGAGTGCGTGACGAGGAACAATCGCTCGCCCTTCTTTGCGCGCTCGGCGAATCGCTCGACGCCGACCAGGTTGGCCTCCTCGATCTCGTGCGTGCCTTCTTTGTAGCTCGTGTGGAGCCCGTCGAGGAGCAGCACCGCGTCGACGCGGTCGGCGTCGGCCGGGTGATCGAGAATGCGGATCACCGCGCCGTATCCTGCGCTCCACGCGACGAGCGCGACGCGCTTCAGTTGCGGATTGGGCAGGCCCCGCTCTTTCAAGGCTTCGGTCGTGCGCGCGAGAACCTCGCCGAGCGCGGCTGGATTCGAGAATCGATCTTCGTACTTTCCCGAGCCCGTGCCGAGGTTGAACACGGCGACGATGGCGTCGAGCTGAGCCGACTCGTAGCTCTCGATCGTGAGCTCGGTGTTCCCATGAAAGTGGACGATGAGATCGTACGAGCCATCGGCGCGCGCCGTGAAGCTCGTCGGGATGAACAACACGCCACCCGACATCGGCGCCCGTCCGCGCCGGAGCGTCGGGAAAGGGTTCTCGTCGACCGAGGTATCGACGGTGGGGAGTGCGGGCGGTACGAGCGCCTCTTGTGTGGTTGGATGTAGATGCAAAACGGTTGCGAGACCCGCCGGGACGCGACCGGTCGACCACATCCAAACGACGACGGCGATGGCAGCGAAGAACACCAGCGCGAGCGTCGAGAGCGGTCCGCTCGCCGCGATGCGTGAGAACGGAATCGACGGGAGGCGCGAGAAGATGGTCTCGCGAAGCACCGAAATGCGCGATTTGCGGCCGATGTCGATCGACGGGCGTGCCTTGTCGGCCATCATCCGAACCGTGTGGTTCGGGCCTCGCACGGTTCCCGCCCCGGCCTTCGGAGCAGCGGCGGCATCGGACGACGTTCCTGGAGCGCCACGAACGCTCGCCTCGCTCAGCACACCGTCGGTCGCCTTGATCGAGGGTGCCACGTCGTCGGTGGGCGGCGGCACCGACGGGAGCCACGGCCGGCGTGAGCCGGGGTCGACCGAGATGCGATCGTCGTCGGAATCGACCAGCCCCAGAGGCGCGCCATTGGGCTCCGCAGGGGGCGGGGACGAACGCCTCGAGACCTCGGGAGGGGTCGACGGACGCATGGGCGGCTCCGACACCATTGCGACATGAGGCCTCACACGACGGCGCTGGTCAACCGTCGTCCTCAAATGGTGGAGGCGAGGTGTGCGGTTCTCCTACTGCGACAGCATCGTAGATGCACAAACAATGATAGGTGAAAAACCATCATGTGTCGCGCTCGAGCTCATCACGGGCGCTCGAGCGCCGCCGGGGTGGGAAGCTCGCTCGCGTCGAGACATTCGGGCGAATGCGCTTCGCGCCGTCGGGTCGTGGCACGGACCATCGAGGTCTTGCCGACCATGACGTCGACGAGCTTCTTCGCGCGACGCCAGACCGACTGTTGCCCGTAGGGAACGAATCGACCGAGAGCGTGAGGTCGAACGCTATTTCTTACGGACCTCTCGAGGAGAGACCTTCGCCTGACGTCGAATCAACCTGCTCAGCGTGCTCGCATCCGAGTAGCCGACGCGCGTGCCGATCTCGGCGACCGAGAGTGACGAGGTCTCGAGCAGGTGAATGGCCGCGTTCACGCGGAGCTGCTGGATGAAGGCGATGGGGCTGACACCCACGGCGGCGTGCAGACGACGAGCCAGGGTGCGGGAGCTCGTTCCGACTTGCTTGGCGACGGTCGCGACGTCGAACGCCTCGGAGAGGTGCGAGACCACCCACCGCTCCGTCGCCTGCACGACGGGATCGCTCGCACGAAGATGTTGCGCTGCCATGTACGGCGCTTGCGAAGCGTGGGTATCGAGCATGAGGACCTTGGCACACCGCCTCGCGAGCTCGGGACCCGCGAAGCGTGAGACGAGGTGGAGCGCGACGTCGGCCTGCGCGAAGACTGCTCCAGCCGTCAAGATTCGACGCCCGACGACCAACGAAGCTTCGGCGACGACCTTGATGCGCGGGTATCGACGCTGCAGCTGCGGCGAAAGCCACCAGGTCGTGGTGGCTTCGCGTCGGTCGAGGAGCCCCGCCTCCGCCAACAAGAACGCGCCGCCGCAAGACGACGCGACGATCGCTCCGCGCGCGTAAGCCTGGGCGATGGCGCGGACGATGCGCTTCACGTCGAGCCGCTCGAGGAGGGGCTCGATCTCGCGGACGCCGTCGACCCAGATTCCGGGGACCATCACCACGTCGGCGCGGAGTCGGCTCACGCTCCGAGTCGCCGAGAGGACCATGCCCGAGGCCGCCCGGACCCGCCCTCCGCTCGCCGACGCGACCTCGACGAGAAAGGGCGCGGGTCTTCCGGCGCGCTCGGTGAGCGAGTTGGCAGCGCGCAGAACATCGAGCGCGATGCTCAGCCCCGAATCGGTGAACCCGTCGGCCACGAGAATGGCGATTCGCCGATGCACCTCCACATCGTAGCGCAGACGACTGCGCTACGCGTGGCGAAATCGGTCATGTCATAGGCGATATCGCCAGACGACAATCCGTGCAGATTCGTTCATTCTCTCGGGCGTGTTCACTGGGGCGACGCGCGGTCAGCCCTTCGCGTGATCGGTCGATTAAATGGATTCGGAGGCGAACATGTCATTCGAGTACGTCGGCGTGGAAGATGCGATCAATCGCAAAGGCTTGAGGATGGTCGTGGTCGGTGGGATACCCAGCGCGTGGGGAGAGGCGGCGAAAGGGATTCTCCACGTCGAACGAATCGACTGGGCCGCCGTGCGCCTGGACTACGAGAGCGAGGCATTGAAGTCGTGGGCCGGCGGGCGCAGTGGCCCCGTGGCAATCTTCGACGATGAACGCCCGCGCTCGGGTTGGGCCGAAATCCTCTTGCTGGCGGAGCGCCTGGCGCAAACCCCGTCTCTGTTACCGAAAGACCCGGAGACGCGCGCTCTGGTCTTCGGCCTCGCGCACGAAATCTGCGGTGAAGCCGGCTTGGGTTGGTCGCGACGTCTGCAGCTCGTGCACGCGGGGCTCGCAAGTGGGAATGGGTTCAGCCCTCGCGTCGCCACGTACCTAGCCAAGAAATACGGCTACAGCCCGGCGGCGGGTGCTGCGTCCGGGGCGCGCGTGGCGGAGCTTCTTCGAATGCTGTCGGATCGCTTGATGGCGCAGCGAGGCCGCGGGAAACGATACTACGTCGGAGATACGCTGACGGCGTTGGATGTTTATGGCGCCACGTTCATCGCCATGTTCGCGCCGCTCCCGGTCGAACATTGCAACATGGACCCTGGCATGAGAGCGGCGTTCGAGACGAGGGATGCAGAGACCGAAGCCGCGCTCGATCCCATTTTGCTCGCGCACCGAGACATGATGTACGCCGAGCATCTCGAGCTGCCGCTCTCGCTCTGAAGCGACTCGCTCGCTCAATCCCCATCAAGGTGCTGATCCAAGGGAAGAAGGCTCGGGCCTGACGCACGCCCACCGCGATTGGCGACACGATCCGACAGCAAATCGATCGGTCCGCCTGGGCAAGGCGCATGGCGTCATGCTATCGTTGAATGACGATGAAGAAAGAGACTATGCCGTGCTGTCCTCCGGCAGCCGAAGGACCCGATCTTCGTCCCATCGAGGGTGGTGACGCCGACGAAGAGCTCGCCCTCCTCGGCAAAGCCATCGGCCATCCGGCCCGGGTGCAGATTCTCCGTATTCTCGCCAGAAAGAATGCCTGCATTTGTGGCGACATCGTCGAAGAGCTTCCGCTGTCGCAGTCGACCGTCTCGCAGCACCTCAAAGTCTTGAAAGACGCTGGGCTCATCCGCGGCGAGGTCGACGGGCCACGTGTTTGTTATTGCCTCGAGCCCCGCACCGTCAGGCGCTTCAAAGCGCTGGTCGGCGGCCTCTAACGCGCAATCGTTCGTTCTGCCCATCGTCCAACGGCGATGTGAGAGGTCCCATGTCCACGATATGCGTCTTCGATTCCGCGATGACGAACCAGGGCGTCATCCACACAATGGGTGAGGGAGCGCTCGGCAAGACCATCCATCCAGCGTCCTTGGCGCGCGTTCCGTCGATGCCGAGCGAGGCGTCGACCTTGGAACGCTTGGAGCTCTTGCGCTCCGAGTCGCCGAGCACGGGCGGGGCGCCGTGAGCGAGGCGACGCTCGCCAAACGCGTCGTCGCAGAAGCGCTCGGGACAGCCTTCTTGCTGGCCACGGTCGTCGGTTCCGGGATCATGGCAGACAAGCTTTCCGGCGGGAACGCGGCCATTGCATTGCTGGCCAACACCATTGCGACCGGCGCCGGGCTCGTCGCATTGATTCTCACCTTCGGTCCCATCTCGGGCGCGCACTTCAATCCGGCCGTGACGCTCGCCGATGCGAGTCAGGGCGGGTTACCTTGGCGCGACGTGGTGTTCTACATCGTCGCGCAGGTCGCCGGAGCTTTCGGCGGAGTGGCGGTCGCGCACGTGATGTTCGGTCATGCGCTCTTCGCAGCGTCGCACCACGCGCGCGGGACGACGGCGGAGATCGTCAGCGATTTCGTCGCGACCTTCGGGCTGCTCTCGGTCATCTGGGGCGTCGCGAGGCGCCGGTCCGAAGCGATACCTTATGCTGTCGGCGCGTACATCACCGCGGCCTATTGGTTCACTGCTTCCACCTCGTTCGCGAATCCTGCGGTCACGCTCGCGCGCGCAGCGACCGACACGTTCGCTGGCATTCGGCCCGCCGATGCACCGGCATTCATCGTTGCGCAGCTCGCCGGCGCTTTCGCTGCGACCGCGCTCTTTCGCTGGCTCGTGCCCTCGCTCCCGGCGGTTTCATCGCGGGTTCTCGACCGTCGCGATGACGACGTTCGATGAGGCTCCGATTCAACGTCGAACCGGCATTCCGTGCTCGTCTGCGTGATGGGTAGCTCGACCCGTGCGGCAACGTGGTTGCGAACGAACGGCGCGACTGACGCCGTCGACGCAGATCCGATCGTGTCGCATTCTTGGGAGGTCAGCGAAGTGCGCTGGCCACCGATCCCATCAATCAAGCGCTGCCTTGTAGCAAGGGAGCGCACGCTCCGGGCGGACGGGGCGGTGTCGTCCCGTCGCTGACCGAGCCCGAGACGTCGAACTACTACGGTTATCCCACGTTCCGGAGCTGGCCTCGGCACAGACGGTGATCCACCAGCCGATGTACATGGACAGCATGAAACCCGCATTCACTTGCGGGCTGAGGCTCATCGTGGCGAGCGCGGTCAACAGCGAGCGATTGGCCGACCTCTACGACGACGGGAATCCCATCGACACTTCGGCCGAGACGTCGATCGCCTCACAGCTCGCAGGAATGAAGGCCTTCGCGGCGCAATACTCCGACTGGATGCAGGTCGTGACGTCTCCCGACGAAGCGCGCGCGGCAATCGTCGCGGGCAAGCTCGCCGTCGTGCTCGCCATCGAGGTCGATAGCATCGCCGCGGGGCGATTGAGGCACGGCGACAGCCTCCCGACAGCAGACCTCGATGCGATCGTTCAGGCGTGGTGGGCCAAGAACCAATTCATAGAAACACGATCGGCGGGGCGCAAGGTGCGCGGGTGACACGAACGCGTTGGAGCGCCGCCAGACGATCGAAGCTCAGCCGCTCGAGGTATTCCCGGGCGGTCGTTGCGAACGCCGAGAGCGCGATGGGCCCGCTCGTCGCTCTGCGATGCGAACGAACCAGCCTTCGATGGCCCCTTCGACGTGCAGGAGGCCGCGCGACTTGAGAACGAATCCGTCAGCGTCCCATTGGGTCATCGTTCGCTCGAGAATGGGCGCTGAAAGCGCCGACACGAGGACGATCGGCGCATCGGGCAGGCGATCATCGGAGCGGAGGAGCTTGACGAACAAGGGTCCGTCGAGCCCCGGCATCAGCACATCGAGAATCACGAGCGCGCCGCGCCTCGCCGGCCCCTCGACGCTCGAGAGCAGGTAGAGCGCCTCGCTCGGACCGGAGGCGCTGATGATCTCGGCTCCACGTCTCGCGAGGATTTTCTCGAGCTGAGCACGCACGATGGGATCGTCTTCGACGATCAAGACCCGGGGCCCGACGCCCACCTGGGAAACGATCCCACTCCGCGATCCGCTCGGGGAGGGCATAGCGCCTTGTCTTCCGGCTGCCGGCACCACACCCGAAACACTGCTCGGGACAACACCGCTGCTCGTGCCAGAAGCCGCGAAGCTCGGTCGAGCCTCCGAGTGGGCGAGTTGGGGGCGCTTGATCGGGGTGCTGCTCATGACGACAGGGTACGACCAATCGCAGCCTCGAGCAAACGCGATGGCCTCTCACGTCGGAACGCGCTCGCGTCGTCGCCGTACTTCATCGGGTCGTCACGGTACGACCGGGAAGAAACTGACGGCGCCGTCGCCGTCGTCCTGACATGTACCGGTTTGCTTGAAGCAACTGCACTCTACGATGCCATAGTCGCAAGTAGGCGGCGCTTTCACGCAGCCATTCGGGCCGCAATACTCGATGTAGTCTTTGCATTGAGCATTGCCGCACGGAAATGTGCCTTTGCTGCATAGCGAAGCGTCTTTCGAGCCATCGAGCGTCCCGCAGATGGTGAGCAGCGCCCCGTCGCAGCGGCAGATCTTCGGGAGCAGCGGGCATGACGGGTGGACGTCTTAGGGTCCTTCGAGGACGATCTTGCCGGTGGGAGCCGTTGTAGGGTTGTATGACGCCATGCTCCGCGCGGCTCTCTTCGGATCGGCATTCTGCCTCTCCGCATGCACGAAACCGCCGGAGGTGCCGCCGGTGCCGACGGCGTCTGCCGCCGTCAGCGCAGCGGTCAGCGTCGCTACGAGCACGCCGTCGAGCAGCGGGCTGCGCTTCGATATCGAGGCCATCGATCGAGCGGCGAGCTCATGCGTCGACTTTTACGACTATGCATGCGGCGGCTGGCGAAAGACCCACCCGATTCCTCGCGGTCGGGATGTGAGGCCTCCTCGTTGTCGTGAGCCGCTGGCGTCGATAGCCTCGCGCCATGATTCGTCTCAGCGTGCCGCGGCCGTTTGCCTGGATCCTCTTCGCGGGGTTCGCGGGGGCCTGCTCGAGCGGCTTTGCGAAGACCGACGCGAGCGCCAGCACGTCGGCGGTGCAAGCCGCCACCTCGGTGTCGACTCCTCAGGCTTCGGCGTCGGCGCTGCCGGCTCCGAGTGCGTCGGCCTCCGAATCGGCACGTCCGAAAGGCGGGACCTTTCCGCGGACCGGGCGACCGTCGCTGCGAAAGTGGTGCGAAGCGCCGCAGCGAAAGTCGCTCCGCGGCACCGACGGAATCGCGGACGGATGCGCGATGATCGAGGTCGCCGAATGGATCATGGTCTCGTGCCCGGGCTCCGCCTCGAAGGGGGAAGAGGCATTGCGCTATGACCGCGCCATCCCTGGCGGCGGGAGCATCGCGACGCCCGAAGAGGTTTCCGTCGGACCCGATCCGTCAGCGACGGACGCCGTCGTCATTTCGCTGCGACCCGGAACGACCGCGAAGCCGATGTTCTTCTACCGACCGCTCAGCCATCCCGAATGGGCGCGAACGGAGGAGCTTCATTTCTCGTTGTCTTCGAGCGCCGCGAGCTTCGACGATCGAGAGCTCCCCGCTGTGCAAGAGGTCTCGGACCGTGATGTGTCGCGTTGCGCAGATCTCGACGGACCGCCTGCGATCTCAGCCTCAGCCTCGGCCTCAGCTTCGGCTTCGGCCCCGGCCTCGAGCCCGTCGGCCGCGCCTCCCGATGGCGTCGAGATCCCAGACATCGACGGCCAACCCCCCATGGTGTCCGACGAGGCCTGGGCCAAAGAGAAAGAGGTGCTCGTCGCCGGCTCCGATGTGATCGGTTGCAAGACCAAGGTCAAAGACAATTGGTTTTGGGCGAAGTGCAAGGGAGCCGTCGCCATTCGAACGGTCAACGTGCTCGTCGGCAAACACCAGACTCAGACACACGCCGAGGTCGTCGACGACGAGCTTCGAATCGTGACTCCTTACGTCGAGGGGACCGAGTTTCTGGCGCACGTCGGGCTGGAGACGGGTGAACGATATCTCCGAGTCACTTGGCGAAAGGGCAAGCGCCCGTTCGAAGTGGGCCGGATCACCGAATCTCGCTGACTGCGGGCCTTACTCAGGGCGGTGGTCGGAGCCGCGCGCGTCGCGTCGTCGCAGTGGCGACGAGCATCTTGGCCGCCTCGAGCGCTCTCGGATCGGCAGCGCGCGCCGTGAACCACGCGCCCCCCGGGGAGCCTTGCTTTTCGACCTCGGCGAATCCGGCGATGGCGCTCTTCAGCGCAGCCTTGTCAACCGGTTTCTGGCTCGAGAGCGTCTCCCAGCTCGATGCGGTGGCGAACCGCGTGGAGAGCGCCTCGGTTTCGAGCGGCCATCGTGCGAGGTAGAGCGCGTCTACGCGAATGGCATTGCGATGCTGCGACAGCTCTCGGTACTCGAGCGCGAGCGCGCTATGGACGCCGGCGGTAAAAGGCTGATCTTGCGTAACGATCTTCGGGTCTTGCACGCGGTCGAGACCGATCGCGAGCTTGGCCTCCGCCTTCGCCGGATCGTGCTCGGTGTCGAGAACATCTGCGCGAGCGATGAACGGCTCGCTCGCGGCAGGACCGACGAAGTCGACCTCGGTCAGAGATCCGGCGACGTAGGTCGAGGCTTCTTTGTCGAAATCGGCGCCAGCTTTCATTCGCAAGACCGAGATCAATTCCGCGGTGGCGGCGCTGAAGCGCTGCTGTTTGTAGTAGGTCCACGCGAGCTTGTAATGGGCTTGTGCGCGGAGCTCTGCCGAGGCGCTCGAGCCCGAGGTGGCCGCTGCCGCGATGGCTCGCTCATACGCCGACGCAGCTCGATTCAGCGTGTAGGGCCCCGCGTCGGGCACGAGCTCGTCGAAGTGAAGCTGGCCCATTCGAAACAAGATCTCGGCGGCGAGCCGTGACGCATCGCTGTCGCCGGCCGGCGGCGTGCAGGTCGACGGATACGGATCTCGAAAGACCTCTTCGGCCATCGGATCGCGCGCGACGGCTTCGCGACCGACCGCGGGTCGGCGTGGGTCTGACTCCATCGTTGCCAGAAGGCCTCCGGGTGGTCTTGTGGCAATGATGAGACGAGGTCGCGTGCAGGGTCTCGCGGATCGGGTGTGGCGGAGTACGAATAGCGATCGCGACAAACGAGCGATCGAAACACCGTTAGCGCCTCGGCGGGTCTGGCGGCATCTACGAGCTCGCACGCGAGCTGGTATTCGACGAACGAAAGCTTCGCATAGGTCGGCGTCTCGCGAACGATGCGTCGAAGGACCGCGATCGTCTTTTCGAGGCGCCCGGGCAGATCGGGCGCGGTGACCGCGTGCTCGCGCTTCGAAAGCAGATCGGCCAGACGAAACAGCGCGTCTGCACGGCTGACCGGATTGGTCGCGGACTTCGAGAGCGCCTCGAGCTCTTCGTCGGTCTCGGGCGAGACGGTGGGGGGCGTCGGATTCGTTCTCGCAGCCACGACGACCGGTTCCCGAGCGATGGGCCTCTCGGTGTGGCACGCTGCAAGGAGGGCAATCGCGAGCAGGTAGGGGCGCCGGCTCGGCACGAACGACGCGACGCGCTTCACCGAGCTCTCCAGCGAATTCGTCAGCCGCCCCATGGGTCGAAAGGTATGCTGGCGAAGCCACGAATTCTGCATGAAAGAGGCGACGATCAGCGAATGACTCGAGATCGGATTCATCTTCTGCGAGACGTCGCGTTCGTCGCCATTTTCGCTGCGTGGGTGATGGGGGCCCTCGCTTGCGCCGCCGCCCACGAAGAGCCGTTGGAGCGGAGGGCCGTGCCCGCGACGTCGCCGTCTTCGGGGGGATCATCCGACGTCGCGAGCACCGAGACGCCATCACCGCGGAGCTCTGCGTCGTCGGCCGTGAGCCCGCTGCCACCGGGCAGCGACGCCTGTCCGGCCGACATGATTCTGATCGATGGCGAGTACTGCACCGATCTCGAGGTCGATTGCCTCGAGAAATTCTATGCGCCGCAGAATCATCTCTGGGTCTGCAAAGCGGTGAAAGAGCCGACCAAGTGCGTCGGAAAGAAGCGGCCAGTTCGCTATTGCATCGACCGCTACGAGTTTCCGAACAAGGCCGGCACGCGTCCGATGGTCATGCAGAACTTCTACCAAGCCGAAGTGCACTGCGCGAATCGGCAAAAGCGAGTCTGCACCGAGACCGAATGGACGAAGGCGTGCGAAGGCCCCGACAACAAGCCGTTTCCCTACGGCTACGTACGTGACCCGTCGATCTGCAATGGCGATCAGCCGTGGGACAATCCGAGCAAACAGAAGATGCTCGATCGCGATCCGGCCGAGCTCGAGCGGCTCTGGAAGGGCAAACCGAGTGGATCGCAGCCAGGTTGCGTCACGGACTACGGTGTATTCGACATGCCGGGCAACGCCGACGAGCTCGCCGCGAGCGAGACACATTTTCCGGGTAAGGCCAAATCGAATTTCGACAACGTGACGACGGGCGGACCTTGGTACTACGGCGTGCGTAACATGTGCCGGCCCAAAATCTATTCGCACGACGAGAGCTTCGCCTACTACTATCTCTCGTGGCGCTGCTGCGCCGAGGCCGACGGAAAGCCGAGCGATCCGCGCGCGCCGAAGCAGATCGAGCGGGGGTGGACGTTCGACAAGGTGAGAGACATCGCCGAGCACTCGTGGAAGCTCCCGCTCAATCCGAAGGTGCCGGGGGACGAGGGTTACATTTCGGGTGGACCTCGCTGAGCGGATTATCGCTCACGCGCGGTCTCTGTCGCACACGCCTCCGCAGCCGACACCAGCCATCTGCTCCACGGGGGCGAAGAGTCGGGTAGGCTGGCAGCATGCACATCCAATCGCGAACGAGAATCGCTCTCGCAGCGCTGGGGCTCCTGACTGCTTGCGGCTCCTCCGAGACGTCGACGAGCTCCACGTCGAGCTCGATGGGCGGTGCAGGCAATACGTCTGCCGCCGTCACCTCTGGCGGCACACCCACGAGCACGGGCTCCGCTCAGACTGGAGCGAGCAGCGGGAGCACCGGCGCCGGGGGAATGGGCCGCGACTATTCCAACGACCCGAGCAAGTTCTTCGGTGCGAGCCGATGCGCCACTGCCGGGGTCGAGCTCTGCGACGGCTTCGAGACCCCGACGCTCGATGCCGCGACTTGGACCGTCAACGGCGCGACGCCCACGATTGATGGTACGCACGCAGCCCGCGGCAGCACGGCATTGCACGTGCACACGCTCGCCAATGGGCTTTCGTACATCAAGGAGACCAAGACGTTTCCGGCCACGGGCAACGCCTATTGGGGTCGCATGTTCGTGTGGTTCGACGCGCTGCCGACCGCGCCCGACTACGCGCATTGGACGATTGTGGGCGCCAGTGGCTCGGATGTGCCCGGCGAAATTCGCGTCAGCGGCCAATACTACCCGAACGAGCAAAAGAACTTCTTCGGCGTCGGCACCGACGGCGGCGCGACGGGCGACTGGAACAATCGAGACGGCGACAACGGTCCGACGACGCCACCCCTCCAACAATGGATTTGCGTGGAGTGGCTCCACGACACGGGCAACGACGAGACTCGTTTCTACTGGGACGCCGACGAGCATCCGTCGCTGCGCACGAGCGTCACGATGCACGGCGGCGCGCAAAACCAGACCTACCAGCTCCCCCAGTTCAATTCGGTCTGGGTCGGTTGGTGGCTCTATCAGGCGAATCCCACGCCGAACCATTACGACGTGTGGATCGACGAAGTGGCGATCGACAAAGATCGCATCGGCTGCATTCTCTGAGCGATGAGCTGAGCCGTTCTGCTGGGCCAGGGGTACATGTTCTTCGGAAGCGCGCGCTCGGTCGCGCGCACCCGTTTTTCACGTTCGTCGCCCGAGGATCTGCCGCAATGAGCTCGACCCAATCGTGGATCGCCATATCGTCCGTGTGTCTCTGGGTCGGTTGTGGGGCGTCGTCGGGTGACGGAGCCGGCGGCTCTGGTTCCACGTCGAGCGATGTGGGCACTGCCGCCCATGGCCCGGGCGCGACGGGCAGCACCGGAGCGAGCATGGCGACGAGTGGACCCGGGAGCGGGACGACCGGAGCAGGCGGTGGCGAGCAAACGCCTTGGATCACTGGCAATCCCGACGGCTCGTGCAGCGGAGGTCTGCCACCGGGAGGTCAGGCAGTCGACACCTCGCAGCCGACGCACGTCGTCGGCACCGGCACGGCGGCGAGCTGCACCAGCGATGCGCTCCATGCTGAGGCGACGCAGGGCGGGATCATCACGTTCGACTGCGGCCCAGACGCCGTCACGATCGCGGTCACCTCCACCATCGATCTTCCAATCGGGCAAGACACCGTCCTCGACGGGGGGCAGAAGGTGACGCTCGACGGAGGCGGTGCGGTGCAGATCCTCCGCTTCGACAGCCCGAATTTCAAAGCGAACGAGCATCGATTGACGCTTCAGCACATCGCGCTCGTCAACGGCAAGGAGACGCCGAGTGTCGCCATTCCCACGGCGCCGGCGCCTTGCTCGCAGGGATTCAACGACGGCGCGGGAGGCGCGCTCTACATGCGCGACGGTAACCTCACCATCATCGATTCGATCTTCGAAAACAATCAGGCCGCGCCCCTCGGTCCCGACACGGGCGGCGGAGCGATTTACGTCTTGGGCAGCAAGCACGGCGGCATCATCGTCCACAGTAGCTTTCGCGGGAACCAGGCGGCCAATGCGGGCGCCGTCGGCGGCTTGTTCTGCGAATGGGACATCTACGACAGCTTGTTCGACGGCAACAAGGCCATCGGCAATGGCGCGAACAGCGACGACGCGTCGAAGTGCTCGGCCATCAACAACGGCCAACACGAGGTGGGATCGGGCGGAAACGGCGGGGCCATTTACAGCGACGGTGCCTCGGTCGACGTGACGCTCTGCGGAGACAAGATCGTCGACAACGCCGCCGGCTCGAATGCCTTCGGCGGCGGCCTCTTCTTCACGAGCAACGACTTTGGCGGCACGCTCACCATCATCGACACGATCATGAGCGGAAACACGGGAGGGCATTGGACTCAGGTTCAATCTGGAAGCGTGTCCAATGTCGGTACCGCGGTCGGCGTGAACGCGAAGAGCATCACGCTGCAGACCTCGATGCTCCAAGGCGTGCCCTGAGCGCGTCGTAGGTCGACGTCGCGACTTCCGTCGCTCACGTTCGGAACTTGGAAGAGCCCGGTGTGCGAGAGCGTCGGCGACGGGACGTTCCAGCTTCGGACGTATCGAATCGCAGCCAATGGCGTGTTCTCGGATTGGGTGCGGTTCTCTTCGTCGGCGTGCGCGCAGGGCTCGCAGCTCTATACGATTCGCATGGGCGGCTCGTCGAAGATCGACCGCTCGTCGAAGGTCGCCTCGCTTGCGTTCGACATCCGAGTCTTCATCGACGAGCGCGCGATCGTCCCCAACTCTCAGAAAGGCGTCGACCGTCTCGAGGCCGAATGCCCGGCCGTCGCGTGGAAGGCGGGGGTCGAGGTCGGCGTCACCGAGCAGGGTTGCGGAGCCCTCGTGCCGCAGAACGCCGACTGCCCGATCGAATACGGTCTCATGCGATTGAGCGGTACCAAGCTCACCTTCGGCGATCGCGCTCACCCGCTCTGCACCGTGGCCACCCGGCCGACGAAGCTCAGCGTGTGGAGCGTGAAGTTCGACCACGTCCTCTAATAGCAGCCTCTCTGCTTCTCAGCTCGACGCGGGCGATGGGGTGGCTGCGATGGAGAGGCAGCAGCGACCGCTCGACCACCGGATGGACGCGCGCCGGAATTCGGTAGACGCTTTTCGACCGGTGATACCTGACACTTGCCCTCCGGTGATGTGGGTGTGGTGTGAGTCGGCACGGTCGAGGCACGTTCATCGGCATTGTCGTCGCGAACGAGAGCGCGCCGAGGAGCATGACGGCGAGCACGACTCGCTTGATGGTCGACCCTCGACAAGCGCCGATCGCGGTCTTCAGGTGACGACGACTCGATTCGTCGCGCTCGATCGCGCTGCCTGCTGCGAGGGCTGCGCGACCCTGCTGACCCTGCTGTGCGAGGCGCACGAGCTCGGGATTGGGCGGTGGCTCCAACGGACGATACGGGTCGGACATCGGCTTCGGGACATTCGCCGAATCGAAGCGCCCTCTCGCCGTGGTTTCGTCAGCGGCATTCCTCGCGGTCCTCGCGGGCTCGTTGGGCGGCGTCTTCGCCGGTGGCTTCGGAATCGTCGGAATGGCCCTCGGAGCATTCGGCGCGTCGGCTTCCGCGGCGGCGCTCGTGCGAATCAACCCGCGCGCGCAGCGCTGAGACTGAGACGAAGCTCAGGATCGGATGGGCTGCCATCGTGCCGACGTCGACATCAAGAGCAACTGCACGTACTCCGAAGGCATGGGTTGCGGTGAAGACCCGACGTCGGGCGCGGTCACACTGACCTGCGACGGCGACGGCGCGGATCTCTCGCCTGGCTCAGCGGACGGGGCGTCCGAACTCGATCGCGGTCTTCGGGTACCAGGGGGCGGCGCCGCCCATCCAGCCGTAGCTCAGTCCTTGGTGGGTCTTCGGATCGACGCCGAACGACATCGTGCCGTAGCCGAACCCCGAGTGCATCGGTTTCTCGCGGCTATCGTCGAGATGAAGCACCGAGGTCGAGTCGGCGACGCGCACTTCGAAGTAGTTTCTGCCCGGAGCAATCCTTCGTGGCTTGCCTACGACGAAGGCGACGTGACCGGTGTTGGTCGATAGAACGGACGGAGGACGTCGCCATGCGAGGACGTCACCGGGGCGCACGTCTTCGATTCGGGGGATGCGCTGCCAACCGCCCGCGGCGTGGTCGGTGGGCGCACGCGCGATGACATCGTGGTAGTTGGCTGCGACCGGTCTGCCGACGCCATTCTTGTCCATCACGGTCTGGTGAGCGACTGGGGTCGCTCTCGACAAGACCCAGGCGGCCATGGCGGAGCAATCGAAGTCGAATCGCCCTGCCGCTTCGTCGATCTGTGTCGCGTGGACGTACCGCGTGGTCTTCACGACGTGGTCCATGTGCTTCAAGACCGACAACACCGGCGACTGGGGCGCGCGCGAGCTCTTCGCGATCCGCGGCTCCGCGGCTCGTCGACGAGGGTGGGCCAAGCGAGGCTTGGGGCGCTCATCGTGACGTGCAGTCGGTGCCGGCGCCGCTATCGTCGCGATCGACGGCGGAGGCGACGCGTGCTGTGCCAAGGTCGGCGTGGAAGCGCCCACGAGCAGCGTGAGCGTGATGGCCGACAGGACGACGAAGCGCATGGCGCGGACCCTAGACTTGGGCACGCGCCGCTCCCAATTTGCTGCAGGCTCGGAGCCGCCCGCGAGCACCGCGACGCAGGAAATTGTAACGTTGGCGGCCGCCAGCGAAGGCGGAACAGGAAGCCATCCTCCAACCTTCCTGTCGTCCTGACTTCCGCTGAATCTCTCGGTGTCGCCAGGCGAGCCTCGGGTTGCCCCAATCGGCCGAGGCCAAGCGGTCGAATCCTCTGCGTCGAGGCACTGGAACCATCGAGCGTTTCGCGCCGCGAAATTCTTTCGCGAAGTGCCGCCAAACAGGCTGCTAGACTTGGAAATGGAACGGCGCTTCGGGATGGCGAAGCGACGGTCCGATGCGGGTTAAAGCTCCTACGGAGCGTGGGTCTGCTCGTCGAGTCGAGGAGCGTCGTGGTCTGGGAACCCAGCGGAGCACCGAATGGAATGAAACACGGAACGTCCGTCGACGGCGTGCGCCATCACGCTCAGGTGCCGTCGGTAATCTCCCTTTGAAGGCACCACGAAAGACATGACGACCGAAGGGCGGGTCTCGGACTTCGCTGTTTTCGCGTGCCTCCTTGCCGCGGGCTGCGCTTCGCACCGAACAGACGAGGTGATGCGTCTTGCTCCGAGCGCGGCGTCGCTCGCTGCGGCGTCGTCGTCAGCGACGAGCACGATCGAGCCACGGTACGACGTTCACGAATGGGGGCTCATTCGCGAAGACCAGAACGCGAACCTCCGCGTCGGTTCTGTCGCTCCCCCGCGTGAGCACGAGGTCATCGTCATCACCAAGCCTGTGCTCTACTTCCACGCCGACGCCTTGCTCACTTTGAGGAGCGTGTCGGTCCACGTTCCTGGAGGAGAGATCGCCGAGACCTGGCCGCTGGCTCGAGTCGACGCGGGCGAGAAGACCCAGCGCTGGCTCGACGTGGCCGTCGATCCGACGTCGGCCTGCAGGTCATCGAGGCTTCCTCGAAAGAACGAGCCGCCGTGCTCGAAGCTCGCCGCAGAAGATCCTTGCGAGAGCGTCGGGCTCGCAGAGGTTCGAACCGTCGATGCGTCGTGCGTTCGAGTCGGAGACGCGACCGAGACATTTCTCTTCTATCGCGGCTCGACTGCGACCGTCACGCCGCCTCTCCGCTTCAAGAGCCAATCCAATGGTCACGTCGTGGTCGAAAACGAAGGCGATCGTCCCATTCCAGGATTCTTGATTCGCATCGAGACTGCTGGCCGAGAGACACGAACGCTGAGCGTGCGACCTCCGGCTCCCCACAGCTCGGTCGACATCGGCCGAACCTTCCCATTGGACAAGTCGGTGTCTCCAGTCGCGCGGGTGGACGAGGCGGGCTCGTTCGAAGGTGAGGCGCCGCCGCAAACCGTGACGGGGCCCGCTCGGGAAGACATTCGCGCGACGATGCGCGACGTCGGTCAGCTCGACACCGAGGTCGACGCATTCATGAAGGCGTGGGACGAGGCGCTCTTCGGCATCGTCGTGCGAGGTGGCGTGCCGGTCATCGATCCGCAGACGACGTTCTTGTACTTTCTGCCAGAGGCGAGCATTCAACGCTATGCCGAGGTCTCGTTCGACCCACCCCCGCGGACGTTTCGGCGGGCGCTCGCGGTATGGACGCGCCTCGCTGCCAGCGGATGGGGACGATGACCGGCGTCGAGAACGTGTCGCGAGCCGTCCGGCGCTCAATATCGAGGGCACTGCGCTAGGCGTCGAACGATCGAAAACCATGGCGCTCGATGAGCTCGCGCGCGTAGCCCGGCACGTGCGCGCGTCCCATGACCACGACTGCCGGACTCGAGCCCGGATGCTCGCGCAGCATGCGCACCGTCCCATTGGCCATGAGCGTGTCTCGCACGTTCACGATCGCAATGAGGGGGTGAATCCACACGCTCCATGCGTGTCGGCGAAGAAACCAAGCGGGAACGAGCGCAATCATGTGCGTCTGGAGCGCTCGGGTGCACCACGCGAGCCATGCGGCGAGCTCGCTCATCGGAACGCTCTCAGGACGTAGACCCTGTGCAATCGATGAGACGAAGCTCGCGCCGGCAATGAGGAAAAGCGCCGTGAGATAGACCGACGCGGCGTGGAGCGCGAATGGCACGTGGTCGGCTCGCTCGAGCTCCTCGCAATGCCCGTTCGGGAGCGTCTTCGCCGCGACGATCGTGCTGTCTCTCACTTTGCCGAACGAGAGCTTTCGGAGCGCGACGCGCGGGAGGTGAATCAACTTGCCGAGCAGCCGGCCAGCCCGAATCTGCTTCGATTGAAAGGTCTCGACGCCGCGGAGATCGAAGCGCCTGACGAGCTCGAAGCCGATGTCGTAGGCCTTCGAGAGCTTCATGTGGGCTTCGCCGAGAACGACGACGACTCTCGAGGGTGCGGTGTCGATCGCGGGGCTCAGGAGCAGACGGACCGAATAGCTCAGGGTCTCGGCCTTGGCCGCTTCGAGCGCGCGGCAGGTGTCGATCGAAAGAACCTCCGGCCTTGCGTTGCTCGATGATGCCACCGTCAACGCTTAGCACCGATCGGACCCGGTGGCTCCCCCGCCGCGGGTCTCGGTTTTGCCGGCGGATCGATCGAGCTCGTTACGGCCCGGATGGCACGATCGCGTCCACGCCTGGGGGCCGCGGGATAGCTCATGTCGCAATCGCTTCTTCGGCCTTGCCGGCGGCGACGATCGAACTGCCGCGTGAGACGAGAATTGAGGCCGCAATACGACCGGGCATGGGTTGCTCAGTGGCAATATGCGTTCAATGCGATGTAACAGCACTCGCCGGCGGCGTTCCGCGACGGATTGGAGAGGCCCATGGCGTACGCTTCGCGCGCACGGCCGCGATGGCCTCGGCACCTTCGGGGCAAACCGCTCCGGCGCCGCCGCCTCCAGAGGAGCTCGACGAGCCGTTCGACGTCGAAGAGTCGCTCGAACCGGAAGATGCGCTGTTGGAGCTCGACGTGCTCGAACTGGAGGTAGAGCTGATCATCGACGTGCTCAGCGGGGTAATGCAGACTTGGACGCTCGACCCGACGTCCCGGCACTGCAGCCACCGGCTCCGTTCCCTCCGGTGTCGCCGCCTCCACTTCCACCGGTGCCAGTCGTGGAGCCACATCCTTCTATGGCGCCGACGAGGCCCACCGCGACGACGACTGCCATGAAAGGACTACGTAGAATTGAACGGGTACTCGACATGATGGCCTCACTTGGGACAATGGCTTGGGACGGTGGGTACAAGACTCGCGTCCATCAAATGCCGGAGCCGGTAGTCACGCTCGATGACGGCCCGACGCCAGTCGTCACGCCAGTCGTCACGCCGGTCGTGCTTGAGTTGATGCACGCCACGTAGGCGTTGGTCTGGGGGTCGCAAGCGCCTTGCGGGACGGAGTAGGTATTTGTCGTTGCATCGCAATTTGCGTTGAGCGCGGCGCAGTCGACCAGTGCCGCGTAAGTCGCCGAACAGCCGGCGCTCGCCGCGTGGGCTTTGCCATCATCGAGAGACTTTTGGCAGGTCGTCACGCAATTGGGCGTGCTGATTTCTGCACAAGCGCAGACATCGGTGCAGCTGATCGTGGGTTTCGGTTGGACGTTCGCCGACGAGACCGAGGTCGTCGTCGTCCCCTTCGGTGACGTGGTTGCCGAGGTGACACCCGGGTTGCCCGTCGAAGCGCCGCCCTGACCATCGCCGATGACCTCGACGGTGTTTCCACAGCCGACCGACAGCAGGAGAGTCACACCAAAAGCCCCGAGCGTCGTGTTCATGCAGGCGAGCAAAGCAGGGCTCGTGCCACGATTGCGCGCGCAGCGTTCTCCGGGGATTCGAGCGCTTCTCGTCGAGCGTCTGCGCCACGGTGAGCCAGCTGGAGGCGTGAAGCGCGCTCCGGATCAGGACGTACGCTCGGGGCGGCCCTCGATGGATCTCCACCGCGATCGTGATTCCGGCTCGTCGCGCCCTCTCTCTTCAGGAATGAGGTGTCATCCGCCTTTCCCATTGGGATGGATGGTTTTACCCTCTTCGAGCATGTGGACGAATGCGGCGATTCGCTTCTTTCGTCCTTCGGCAGTCTTCAATGCGAGCGTTCGAAAGGTCAGCGCGAAGCGGTTTTGCGACGAGAGACCTTCGTAGGTGCGAAGCGCCTTTGGGCTCTTGCGGATCGCGGCGAGGAGATCGGGCGGCGTCTCGGAGCTCGCCATGCGGTAGGCGTTGTCCCACCGTCCGTCGAGCTTCGCGGCTTCGACCTGTGCGAGGCCGGACGGACGCATCCTGCCCTCCTCGATCAAGCGCGCGACGTTGGCGACGTTGACCTGGCTCCAGACGCTCTTTTTCGATCGCGTGGTGTAGCGTTGGAGAAAGCTCGCTTCGTCGTACGACTTACGAATCGCGTCGATCCATCCCCAGCAGAGCACCACGTCGATGGCCTCGGTCGGGGTGATCGACGTGAGCCCCGAACGGAGCTTGTGGATCTTGATCCACACCTCGGGCTCGGTCTTCCAATGCTTGCGGAGCCACGCCTCGAAGCTCTTCGCGGTCTCGAACTCGTGGACTCTTTCGGGATCGACGTGAACCGCGGCCATGGCGCAAGGATAGATCGGTTCGCTCGCGGCTCGACACGTTCCCGGCAGACCGAGCGGATCGCGTCGGGCCACGCGGCTCGATGCTTGATTTCGCGCTCTACACGCGGGAGCGGCGCTGACCGCTCCTGACATCGGCTGAAGCCACGACACGACGACGAAGAGCGCCTCGGTGTCGCGCGAGAGCGCGCGAAAATCGCCTTCCATTCCGAAGAGAACCTTCAAAAGCTCGACTTCGTGGTGATCGGCTCCGCGGTGACCGAAGACACCGAGCCAGAGCACGTCGTGCGGTGACGACGAGGACGGGGACGACGACTGATGGAGCCATTCGCGGACGAGTGAAGACTTTCCTTGTCCGACGGCGCCCCAGACCCAAGCGACGATGCTCCTTCGTGTCAACGCGTCGAGCAGCGCGAGCTCGTCACGTCGCCCGACGAAGCTGTCGTGTCGCGGCCCGAGGCGATAGCGAAGTGGGAAGCGAGGCAGGATGCGCTCGCTCGTCGGTGCGGGCTGACATCGGGGCAGCGTATCGCGGATGGGAAGCGTGGAAGCACCTCCTGCACATGACGACGTCGCTGCGGGCCGCGCTCGCTCGTCACTTCTGCAAGCATGGCCCGAAGCCGGTGGTCGCGCGTGCCGCGAGATGGTGTGTTGTATTGGATGGCATGCGCCGCCTTCTCTGCTGTGTCGCGCTCGCTGTTTCGGCGACGACCTTCGGTTGCGGCGACAGCTCTTCCGGGACGAGCGGTGCGGGCGGCTCGGGGTCGTCGACGATTGCCACGACTGGGGCCGGGGGATCAAAGACCTCGACATCGAGCGCTGGTGAGTGTGGGCCCGCTGATCCATCGACGGGACACTGCCAATGCCTACAATGCGCGGCGTGCAAATCCGCGTCCGGGGTATGTGCCGATGGTTGCACCGAGGGCGCGGCTGCAACATGCACTGTTACCATTCAAAGCCGTCGAGTCAGGGGCAGTTCGATTGCGCTCAGCTCCTGAATTGTAGTGTCGGCCAAGTGTGTTTCTATAAACGGGCAGCCCGGACGGTTGTTACGAGCACTCGTGCGTCGCGCCACCCTCGGAGTGTGCGAGCACGCCGAACTGCGCATGCATCAAGTCTCGCGCAACCTACAGTGTTCTCTGCACTGATGGCCCCAACGGATCGACGGTGACCTGGGGCGGCTCGCCGCCATGGCCCCCCTAAGGGCCCGCGTATAAACAAGTCGATCGATATTCCGTTGAGACCGAAGTGAGACAGGCGCCCGAGGAACGAGCACCGGAAGCCTACTTTTGTAG
>JAYUUB010000203.1:0-10513 GCA_043755175.1 Polyangiaceae bacterium
CTTGCTCGGGAACCTTGTGAAGAGCCTTGAAGAACTCTTCACGCATGTCTTCGGCGGTCTGAAAGCGACCGGTCGCAGCGGCTTGGAACGCCTTGGTGAAGAACTTGGCGATACCGTCGCGCACGTCGGCATCGATGCGATCCGATTCGATACGGACTGCGACGGAGCCATGGGGAGCGCCCGGGACCGGAGCCGGGCGGAGCCCCGTGAACATCTCGTGCAACGTAATGGCGGCGGCCCAGCGGTCGGCGGCGTCATCCCAATGCCCGCGCGCGGCGAGGCCCGGATCGCGGTAGGCGGGAGTGCCAATGCCGAGATCGGTCGCCGGGTTGTCGGAGAGCGAGAAATCAAACAAAAGAAGGCGTTTTTTGCCCTTTTCCGCTCCCGAGGTCAGACCGATGTTGGCGGGCTTGATGTCGCGATGCTGAATGCCCGCCGCCTCGAGACTGCGAAGTGCGGTCAGAAGGTCGTCACCCCAGCGACGGGCATAGTCGAGCGAGATGGTGCCTTCGGCGCGGATCTCGTCGGCCAAGGTTCGATCACCGGCGAATTGAACCAGGAGGCAGGTCTTGCCAGCCAATTCGACTTTGGCGACGAGATGGGCAATGCGATCGATCCCAGCGGTTCGCCTGAGCCGCTCGAGAACCTGGCCTTCTCGCTGAATGCGGTCGTCGTGCGCCTCGGAGAGCGGAACCTTGAGCGCGGCTTCTTCGTCATTGTCGAGCCGCACTTTGAAGACGCGAGCCGTCGCTCCGCTTCCGAGCTCTGAGAGCACCGTGAGACCGCCTTTGAGCACAGCGCCCTTGGTTGCCTCGAGCGGATCTGGATCGGCAGACGCGATCGTTTCGACTTCGACGGGCGCGCGCCCTTCGGAGGGCTCGGTGAGAGCCTCTTCGAGGCGATCGACGAAGTCGAGGGGCGTCGCGAAGTCTCGAGTGCGCTCCGACGGATCATCGAGAAAAGTGGCTTCGAACAGAATCTTATCGACATCTTTGTTCACGCCTGGCGGGAACAGATCGTCACGCACGGCCGAGATGAGGAGCCCATGGTCGCGCGCCAGACGCTTCGTGAGCTCGGTCGAGCTCTCGGCGGGTGGCGTCTCAGAAAGAAGGAAATAGACGAGGGCCCCAAACGAGAAGAGATCGCTCTCGATCGTCGCGCGCGCACCGAGCGCGACCTCGGGGGCTTGGTAGATACCCGCTGACGTTCCTGCCAATCGCGTGAAGAGGCGAGAACCTTCGCTCGCTGGATCGTCGGAGCCCGCAAGAGCGAACCGAGTGAGGCGAACGTCGATGGGGCCTTTTTCTTCTTTGCGATAGACGAGCACCGCCTCGGGAGAAAGAGCGCCGTGAATGATCTCTTCGCGGTGACAGAACGAGAGCGCGTCGGCGACGCGTCTCAGAATCATCAGCTTGTCGTCGATGGTGAGCGTCGATCGCCCGTCGGCGTCGCGCTGCTCTTTCAAGAAGGCATCGAGCGCCTTGCCCGGGAATGCACCGAAGATCAGAGCCGGCCCCAAAGGCCCAGAACGATCGAATCCGTCGAAAGGAATGATGTGCTTGTGACTTCCGAGACGCGTCAGCACCTTGGCTTCACGCTCGACCCGCCGCTCGAGCTTGGGCGCATAGGCTCGATCGGTCTTGGGTGACAGGTACGAACGAACCCGTCGTTCGGGGCCGACATCGACCGGCACACCGCGATGATCTTGGTAGCCGTCACCTTCTTCGAGCAAGTCGGTGAGCAAGAACCGACCATTGAGCACCGACGGCGTCCGCGCGACCTGATTGAGACCAAACTGCGGATGCTGCAGCACCTTGCGCAAGGCCTTCAACGTCGCAGGTGTGGTCGTGCGGCGACTCAAGCTCTCGGCGGCCCCGGGAAACTTCGCCTGACGGAGAGCATCACCGAGCGTTGCGCGACCGACCAGCACGTGGGAGAGCGCGGCGCTGTCTTCGCTCATCGCCGTATTGCGGTCTGCGTGCGTCAGCCACACCAGGGGCTCAGCCCAGAGTCGCCTCATCTCATCGGCCACTTCAGGCCCAATCAGCGCAGCCACGCGCCGAACCCGCGCCATGAAACTCTTGGTCTTGACCTCGAGCAACGGCAAAGGGTGATCGAGTGCTTCGCGTCGGCGGCCCGCCGACGACGTGACGAGATGCCGAACGTCTCCGTCGATCAGTGCGCCTCGCCAAGCCTTGAGCTCGACCACGTACAGGCAATGCGACGTCAGTACGACGGCGTCGATCTCGTAGCGGCGCCGATCATCGGTCTCGAACGAGAAAAGGGCATAAGCACCGAAAGGACCGTAGTCGGGCAGCGCCGAGCGGAGCCATTCCAAGCCTTCGAGCTCGTGGCGATGCGGAGTCGTTCCCACGACCTCGAATCGTTGAAATGTGGCTCCGAGCGCGGAGATCATTTGCTACGCCCCAGCCACATCGATTGCGTCGGCCGCACCGAGCGCAGTCGCGAGGGCCGCGGCGGCAGCCCGCGTCTCTTCGGTCTCATCGGCCGACACCACGAACAGACGAGCCTGCGCCACACCTAGCCGACGCTTCTCGCGATCGGCCCAGGCAGACCATGCCTCTCCTTCGGCGCGTTGCAGATTGGCCAAGAGCGGAACTCCTGCTTCACGGTTCAGCGCACAGGCCATTCCGAGCAGCTGGCGTGCTGCCGGCGCTGTGCTCACCAGCAACACCTGCGCTCGGATCGCGAGCCGCTCGTCTGCGGCAAAGGCCCGAACGATCTCCGACAGTGCACGCGTGCCGCACACCACGACGAAGGTCGCGCGCGTCAGCCTTTCGGTAATGCGCGCATCGGGGGCCGCCTTGCATGATGCGGCGAGACCCCAAGCTTCGAGCGCCAAGTCGAGCGCCTCGCCTGGGGTCGACGGAGAACGCTGTGCGAAGATGGCTTCGACTTTCTGCGGTGCCGGACGTTCGAAGTCTGAGCCCCAGGGGTTGTCGTCGTACCAACCTGACAGCCCGAACACCGGGCCGGGTGCGAATGCGGCCGGGTAAAGCATGGCGAAGTTTCGGAGGACGAGATCGCAACGCACCACGGCTGGGAGATCGTCGCCGTAGGCACGCCAGGCGGCGTCGGCGTCGCGGTCGAGCATGTGCGGATCGCTCGCTTGGTCGACGAGGCGCGCGGTGATCAACGCGGCTCGGTAGAACGAGAGAGCTTGCTCGGGGGTCGGAGACGGCATGGGGGGGACGCGAGGATAGTGCTTTTTCTTCTAGTTCTGCGCAGCCATCGTCCGGCCGCTCCGGAATTGAACACGCGGCAGCACGCGATTTCGGGTCAGTCCGCGCCTACTCGTCGGGCCCGCCGACGTGCCCGAGCGCCTCGAGGCGCTTCACCCACGCGTCGAATCGCGGGCATCGTTGGCGGATCTTCGAGAGCCCGATGTCGCCCACAGCTGGAACCCCATGCAAGAGCTTCTGAAACTTGTCGGGTGCGAACGCCTTCTCGAGGCGCTTCGACGGCGCTGAATTGGGACCGTCATTGATGTCTTCCGGCGCGTCGGAAGCAGTTTCCTTGGCCAACCGATCGATCGCTTTGTGCTGCGACGGCGGCAGCCGCAGCTTGAGCTTCTCGAGGTGGGCAAAAAGAAGCGACTCGGCCTCGTGCCGCTGCACATAGGGGATGAACCGCGGATCGGGGATCACGCCGGCCATGGCCTCCTCGGCGGCATTGGCTCGCGCGGAGGTGTTTTCGATACTCATCAATCTTCGATAGTCAGGAAAGTCGGACGAGATTGCGTAGAGATCAATCATCGTACGTGAAGTACACGTTGGGTCTGCGGTCGCCCCGAGTCAGCCGGTCCAGATCGTTCTTGAATCAGTCCTCGAGGAACAGAAGCTGGTCGGCTGCGGCGTGACCGAGGCGTGCTCGGTACCTGCGGGATATCTCCCCGTCTTCGAGCTCGATCTGGAACGCGATCTCTTTCGTGACCTTCGGGCCGTAGTGGAGGAGCGACGACGCGCCTCCTGACTTGCCGACGAACAGCGCGAGCGACTGGGTCACCATCCTGGGGACCATCTGCAAGAAAGAGAGGAGGTTCGACTTTCCTGCTCCGTTCGGGCCGATGAGCACCGTGACGGGTCCGAGACCGGAGAGGTCTACCGACTTCAGCGATCGGAATCCTTCGATGTGGATGCCGCGGACGCGTTGCATCTGAAGAGGGTCGTCGAACCCTCCGCGGGAATCAAGTGATCTGGGCCGGACAGGCCGTACGACGCTCCCATTGCTTGGTGATGGCGAGACGTGCCAGAAACGAAACCGGGCTCTTCCAGCGCCATTGACCAATGGGGCCCGGCGACGAGGACCTTTTCCGCTCGACACACGGAAACGAGAGGCTGCGAGCACGACTGAAGCAAGCTGACAAAGCCGTCAGTGACTCGGCTGGCGATCTCGGGTGTGAATTCAGAGTACAAACGCCGCGCACTACGGCATAGTGCACGGTTCACTGTTCTGGGGGGAGAGAAAGACATGCCGTCTTCGTTCACGTGGCTCGATCATTCTGACACCGAGCGACGCAGGGTTCTCGACGCGATTGACCGCTTCAAAGAGAGCGACACCCGCGACGAGCTCGGTATCGCCACGATTCGCGATGCGTTCTCCGACCGGTTCTTTCCCGGAACCGGCGTCCTGATGACGCGCGCTCGCTACTTTCTCTTCGTCCCCTGGATCTACCAGGAGCTCGAACGACGGGGCGTCACCGATGGCATCGATGGCAAAGTGCGACGGGCAGAGGTTCAGCTCATCGAGACGCTCGGCGACATCGAAGGTGTGATCGGCCGGTACGCCAAAGGCACGCTGAAGCGAATGCCGAGCAACATCTACTGGCTCGGTCTCGAGTCTTGGGGGATCCGCGGGTTCGGCGGAACGCAGACCGACCTTCACCATCTCCTCGAGCACGGGCGCGCTGGCCAGCCGACCATGCGTGACGACGAGGGTGAGTCGCTCGAGAGCCACCGACGGGTGTGGCACGCGGCGGTACCCGCACCTCCGAAGGGTTTTCCGAAGGAGGCGAGCCTCGATCTACGACGCACCGAGGCCGAATACCTTCAAGAGCGGATTCGCTTGAAGGCCCCTGACTCCATGCTCGCGGCTGTCTTGCGGCTCGGAGAGCTCTCCACCGTTCCCTATCCCTGGATGCACCCACGCCTCGGCGACTTCGCGCCCGAGCTCCGAAGCGCGCTGCTCCACAGCCAATGCTTTGCCGAGACGATGCAGGGGGCGGCGCTCCTCTACAACTTGCTGCTCGCGGAGGCCGACAAGCGCGAGTCCACGGTGGAGGCGTTTCGCACGGAGCTCCGCAAGTGGAGCGAGGAGCTTCAGACTCGAGAGCGCGAGCTCTCGGCGTGGAGACTCGGAGAATTCTGGGCGCTCGTCGGAGGCATGGCCAACGTCAAGCCCCTGACTAAGACCTTCATCGATCATTGGCTCGAGATGAAGGTCTGGGGAAATATGGCGAAGGCCACTGACAACAAGATGGCTCGGGACCTCGTTGCGAGGCGAGAGCTGCAGCTCAAAGGAGGTCGCGCTCGGCTCGCTAATCCGAGGGCCCTCGAGCTGTGGGGAGGCGCTTCGGGGACCGAGCGTCTGCAGTATCGATGGTTCACCGCCAAACGCATTCTCGGCGACGTCTTCGATGGGCTGTCCATCGATAGGGCCAAGGGAGCAAAGCGCGCCCCGGAACAGGCGGCTACAGATGCTTGATCCGCGCGATCGAGGCGTACTTCTCGAGGCACTTCGTCCTCCTCCCGGTTATGTCGTCGACTCTGCAGTCGCTACGACCTTCTCGCTCGACTTGGTGGCACTCCTCACGGCGCCCCTGGCATTCTCGCTATTCGACCGAATCGTCGCGCGCGATCAGAAAGGAGCCAAGGGCGAAGCGCTCGACAGCTTCGCTCTTCTCCAAGCGGTGCGTCAGCACGCCGAGCGGCTGGTGGTGTTCTGCGAGGCGGGTCGCATTGCGAAGCCGGGCGAGTATCGACAGCTCATCGCCTATCTCGAAGGCAGCGTCGTTCAATCCAGAGCCAAGCCCGATATGGCATCATTTCACCCGAAAGTGTGGGTGCAACGCTTGAGAGCCCCCGAGGGGCCGGTGCTCTACAGAGTGCTTTGCCTGAGTCGAAACCTCACCTTCGATCGCTCGTGGGACACGGTGCTCGTCCTCGATGGTGAGCTTCAAGAGCGCAAGAATGCGATCAGCGAGAGCCGACCCCTCGCCGAATTCGTCGCGGCTCTCCCGAGCCTCGCGCTCCAGCCGTTGACTCCCCAACGTCAGGTGCTCGTCGATACGATTGCCGACGAGCTCTTACGTGTTCGATTCTCCCCGCCCGAGGGGTTTGAATCCTTCCGATTCTGGCCGATGGGCCACGACGACAAGAGGGTGAGCCAACCCTTCGCAGACACACGAATCCAGCGCTTGCTGGTGGTCTCTCCATTCGTGACGGGACAACGTCTCGAGGCGCTCGCCTCCGAGGGCAAGAACCATGTTCTCGTGTCGCGTCTCGACGAGCTCGATCGCATTTCGACGCATGTTCTTTCGCGATTTTCGGAGGTGTCGGTGCTGCACGACGCCGCAGACATCGTCGAGGAAGAGGCCGAGGGTTCGAGCGGAACCGATCAACCCATCACCGGCGGCGAACGATCGCTGCCCCCAGCCCAGGGGCTCCACGCCAAGCTCTACGTGGCCGACGATGGGGCAAAAGCCCATGTCTGGACCGGCTCGGCGAACGCATCGGATGCCGCGTTTTCAGGCAACGTCGAGCTGCTCGTTCAGCTCACTGGACCGAAGGCACGCTTTGGAGTCGAGGCGACGCTGAACGGCCCTCCGGGAACCGACGGCGGTGGCCTCCGCGCTCTTCTCGGCTCGTTCAAGCCGAGCGACGAACCGGTCCGGCCAAGCGACGAAGAGGTCGCGGTCGAAGATCTTCTCCGCAGAGCCAATCTCGCGCTTGCGAGAGCCGCATGGGTGGCCAACGTGACGCCGACCGATGGTCTCGCATCAGGGAAGGAGACCTACCGCGTCGACCTCCGTCTCGCGAACGGCGTGCTGTCACTCCCCGACGGTTGCACGGTACGGGTCTGGCCGATCGCGCTCCCGCAGGGGCGGGCAGTCGCTTTGGACCCATCCCCGGGAGCGACGGTCACTTTCGACCGGTGCTCGTTTCAAGCGCTCACTACGTTTTTTGCATTCGAGCTCACCCCCACGGCGGCACCGACGAAGCGATCGACGTTCGTCGTGTGCGCGACCATGGTCGGAGCTCCCGAGGATCGAGCGGCGCGCATCGTTCAATCGCTGCTCGACGACCCCTCGAAGGTCCTTCGCTTTCTCCGGCTGCTGCTCGCGGCTGACGCCTTCGAGATTCTCGATGTTCTCGACCCACCGACGAAGAAGGAGTCCGGCCGTGGCGATGGCCTCGCCCCAGACGATTCGGTTCCACTCTTCGAGTCGCTCGTGCGCACCCTCGATCGCGAGCCCGATCGACTCTTGGCCGTCGACAAGCTGGTTCGCGAGCTCCGGGCGACGCCCGAGGGGGGACGCCTTCTGCCACCCGACTTCGACCTTCTCTGGACACCGCTATGGGCGGCGTATCAGGCCTTGCCACGTGAAAGGAGCCGATGATGGGCTGGACCATTCCTCCGCCGGAAGAGGTGCTCTCTGGCCTCAAAGACTTTCAGCGCGCCACCGTCGACCATGTGTTTTCACGTCTCTACGGCGAGGGATCGAGCGGGCGCTACCTCGTGGCGGACGAGGTCGGTCTTGGAAAGACCCTCGTTGCACGAGGCGTCATTGCCAAGACCATCGAGCGTCTCAAGCCCACGGTTCCGCGAATCGATGTGGTCTACATCTGCTCGAACGGCGACATCGCGCGACAGAACATCAATCGATTGAAGGTTGGAGGCGAAGCACATGTCGCGCTTTCATCCCGCCTCACCCTTCTGCCGCGCGAGATCTCGCGGCTCAACGAGACCAAGAGCGGGGTCAACTTCATCTCGCTCACGCCGCAGACCTCTTTTCAACTCGGCGGAATGGGGCGGTCCGATGAACGCGTGCTCCTCTATTGGCTGCTCAACGAGGCCTGGGCCTTCGGCGATGTCGCGGCTCCCAAGAACGTCTTTCAAGGAGGGTCGGGGGTCGACAGCTTTCGCCGACAGGTTGCTGAGTTCGATGCCGACGCCATCGACAGTGACTGGAAGACGAAGGACTTTGCGCAAGCGCTCGAGCGCAATCCAACGCTTCGGCCTCGATTTGAAGCGCTCTGCTCACACTACACACATGCCAACCGCGAAGTGAGCTCGGAGGCCTCGAAAGAGAGATACGCGTTCATCGGCGACCTTCGAGCCGTGCTCGCCGCAAGCTGCGTGAATGCACTCGAGCCCGATCTGATCATCCTCGACGAGTTTCAGCGTTTCGGGAGTCTGCTCGACGGCGAAGACGATGCGAGCCGGCTTGCGCGAGCGCTCTTCGGATATCCGAATGTTCGGGTGCTCCTGCTCTCTGCGACGCCGTACAAGATGTACACGCTGCCCGATGATGCTGCCGGGGAAGACCACTACGTGGACTTTCTTCGCACACTCCGCTTTCTCGAGCGGGCCGAGGCGAAAGATCCTTCTCTCGACCGGCTCGTCACCGAATACCGCGAGAGCCTCCTCGATGTTGGCGAGGGACGAGGACCCGAGGCACTGACCCTCGCGACCCAGCGCCTCCAAGAACGCCTTCGTCGCGTCATGGTGCGTACGGAGCGCCTCGCCTCGACGCCCGATCGCAATGGCATGCTCGTCGAGATGAGTCGACCCTCGATGCCGATCGAAGCCAAGGATCTGAGCGACTATCTCAGTGTTCAAAAAGTCGCGCGGGCGCTCGACGCCGACGACACGCTCGAGCTCTGGAAGAGCTCGCCGTTCGTGCTCAATTTTACCGACGAGAACTACAAGCTAAAGCGCCTCATTCACGGCAAGCTCGAAGACGGGCCCGGTCGCGCACTCCTTGCGTCGAGTCTTGCGGGCGCCTCCAACGCTCTACTTCAATGGTCGCAAGCAGAGCGCTACGAGCCAATTGAGAGTGGCAACGCACGGTTTCGGTCGCTCATGGCCGATGTCGTCGAGCGAGGCGCTTGGAAGCTCCTTTGGGTACCTCCCGCCCAGCCGTACTACCAGCTGACGGGCGTCTTTGGCTCGCCCGACGTCGCCGACTTCACCAAGCGGCTCGTGTTCTCGTCGTGGCGACTCGTCCCGCGCGTGGTGGCGGGCCTCATGAGCTACGAGGTCGAGCGGCAGATGCTCGCTGGTGACGAGGCTGCGGTGAACACCACCGAAGCGCGCAAGAAGAGGAGGGGCCTTCTTCGATTTGCGGTCGCGGATGGTCGGCTGACCGGGATGCCCGTCTTGGCTCTGCTCTACCCGAGCCTTTACTTGGCTCGGGCTTGCGATCCGGCGAATCTCCTTCGCGAGCGCGCCCAGGAGCGGTCTGCAGACGGGGGCACGAGCCCACTCGATGCCATCAGCCTCGAGCATCTGCTTTCAATTGCCAGGGAACAGATTTCGGTGGGCCTCGAGCGACTCGGCGCGCCGCCCACGGAGGGTGTGGTTGACGAGCGTTGGTATTGGGCGGCGCCGCTGCTACTCGATCGCGCGCTCGAGCCGACGGCGACGAAGGCCTGGTTCGACCAGGCCGACTTGGCCATCAAGTGGTCGGGTGAAGATCCGAAAGCGAAGAAGCAGACCGAAGAGAGCGACGACGGGTCCGAAGGGTCAGCCGCTCGAGGCGCACCTGTCGGTGACGATGACCGCGATGCCTGGCAAAGGCACGTGCACGAGGCCTGTCTGATTGCGCGCAGCGGGGAGAAGGCGACTCTCGGCACCACCGATTCCCCGTTGGGAAGAATGCCAGACGATCTCATCGACGTTCTGGCCGAGCTTGCTGTCGCCGGCCCCGCGGTGGCCATGTTGCGAGCGCTCGATCGGGTCGTAGGCGGCGAATCGAACCTGAAGGGGGACGAGCGCATCCATCTACGCAATGGAGCGGGGCGCACGGCATGGTCGTTTCGCTCGCTATTCAATCAACCGGAGGTCATGGCGATGCTCCGCGGTGGTGCTCGCGGCCTCACCGATATGCCCTACTGGCGCGTCGTCCTGAGATACTCTGCCGAGGGCTGTCTGCCGGCGGTGCTCGACGAATACGTTCACGTTCTTCGAGATCATCTCGGGCTCATGTCGGGAAGCATCGGGGATCGGGTGCATGAGATCGCCGATGAGATTTGCGAGGCCGTCGAGCTTCGCACGTCGCGCGTCGGGTTCGACGAGCTCGTCGTCAGTGCGAGCGGACGAACTGTCAAGCGAGAAGCCCGCGCTCTGAGGACACACTTCGCGCTCCGCTTTGCCGACGACAAGAACGAGGACGGGAGCGAAACCACACGTGCGGACCAGGTTCGAAAAGCGTTCAACTCACCCTTCTGGCCGTTCGTTCTCGTGACGACGTCGGTCGGCCAGGAGGGAC
>JAYUUB010000204.1:0-28956 GCA_043755175.1 Polyangiaceae bacterium
ATTCATCAAAGCGACCGACTCTCGGCATTCTGGAGCCATCTTTCAAAGGGCTACGCCGCTCGCGTCGAGGCGGCGTGATCCGTACGCAATCCACGCCCGCTCGCGAATGAAGGTGCCGCGAGAAGCGTATTGAGCGCAGCCGCCAAGTCTTTTCGAGCTTTCTTCGATAGAAACGAATCGACACTGAGCGCGCCAATCGAGGTGAACGATGGCTCGACGATCTCCGGGAGCAACGCACCGATGTCGGCCGTCTGCCCAGCCAGTAACCGCGTTTCGGCAATCACCGACAAGAGCACATGCTCGCGACTCCGCGCCGGATCGGAGTCGCGACCGAGGAGCCTGAGAATCAGCGAGAGCGCCGCGCTGAGCGCAGCCCGCGCGCCCTCGACATCGGTGTCCCATCGGGTCGATCGCCGCTCGAGCGAGGAGAGCACGTGCAGGAGCTCGCCTGCGTCCGAACCGGGGGTGATCACCCGCACGTGGGTGCGGTTGGCGAAATCGAGGAGCTCGGGCTCTCCCAACGAGAATGAGGCGAGCCCATGGCGTCGTTCTGCTGCGAGCTTTTCACAAATGGCTTCACGCGACGCGCTCGGGTCGCTCGGAGAGACCTCGACCCAGGGCAACAATCGCGATGCCTCGAACGAAGGAAAAGCCAAGAGCAGATTCGGCAGGTCCGACTTGATGTCGATGACGAGGACGGGCACCGAGGCACGAAGCGCCTCTTCGACGAGCACTGTCACCAATCCCGTTTTGCCGCTCCCCGTCATCCCGACCACCACCCCGTGCGTGACGAGGTGATGGGCGGGAAGGAGCATGGCGGCCGCGTGCCCGTGCCCATCGAGTGGGCGCTGGGCGCCGAGGTAGAGTGACGGTGTCATGGTATGCTCGGGTTCTATCCGCGACCGAAGGGATCGTTACCAGGAAGCCCTGGTGAGATGACGGGATGCGTTCCGTTCGCAGGCGCTGGTGCCGGAGCTCCCGCCGCATTCGCGGGCGCCACCGTGCCATTGTCCGGTACGGGAGCCGGATCGGGCGCGGGTGCCGTCTTCTTGCGTGAGGTGCCGCGGCCGGCGTAGAGCGACGGCGCGATTTGGTCGATGTCGTCCTCGGTCCACCGAAGGAACGTCAGCACGCGTCGAAGCTGGTCGTACGCATTGACTAGTAGTGAGAATGCGCGCTGTCGCGTCTCGCTCGCTGCGGTGACCGCGCCCGGTCCCTGATCGCGAAGGCCGACCGCAGTGGCCAATCGCTCAGCGAGCTGCTCGGCGTGCTCGAGCTCTTGCATGCTCACGGCCGTCTTGCCCTCGATTTCCGACCAGTGGTCACGCATCATGCTGACGACCTGAATCACGTCGAAGGTGAGTCCCTTGAAGCCGCTCGGTCCCTGGAGGAGCTTCAGACGCTCACCGTCGAGAAGCTTTCGGTTCGCGAGCGCGACCACGTCGGAGACGAGCAGCTCGCGTACCGTGGTGAGCTCGGCCGCCAAGTCGGCAATGGGCTCGATTGGCTTCGATGCGGCCAGGTATTGGCCATGGGCGAAGCCCGTGGCGCGCGCATAGGTGCCGACCTTGTCGACCTTCGACAGATCGAACTTCGGCAGCTGGTCGGCGATCTCCACGCGGTGGTGCTCAATCTTGGGCTCGACGCCCAAAACGGTGAAGACGCTCGTCGGGATATCGAGGTTGACCGTAACGAGCTCGTTGGGTTGAACGAGCTCGAGCTCGGGACGGATCAGCTCGAAGGCTTCGCGAAACTGAAGGGTGCCCACGGGCGTGGGTAATGTGGTCGTCATGATCTGGTTCTCCAGTGGGGCGATCGTCGCCCTTTGATCCATGACTGGCGTCGAGCCGACCAACATGGACACACTTTCCTGAATTTCTTTTCGCGCGCAGGTCTCTCGCCCCGAAGTCCCTCGAAACTCTCGAGATCGGTCTGCGGGCAAGACCCAATCGGTTGTCACTGTCAGGACGGTGGCTGCGGGCAAGCCAAAACCGGTGGTCACTGTCAGGACGGGAGCTGCCCGCAAGCCATAGTCGTTGCGCGTGGTTGCGAGGAAGGCTGCCCGCAAGCCAAAACCGGTGGTGACTGGCAGGACGGGAGCTGCCCGCAAGCCAAAACCGGTGGTCACTGTCAGGACGGGGGCAGCCGGCAAGCCCACGTCGACGGTCGCTGTTGCGAGGGCGGCCGCCGACAAGAGTCGGTCGATCGCCGCGGTTGGACCGGGACTTGGCGGCAACCTCGAATCGGCCGGCCATGTCAGGAGCGTGCCTTTCGGCGAGTGATCGTGTCGATTTTTGGCGTGGTCGAAATGGGCGCGCGACAAGAGAGAGATGGCTCGAAAACGCGCTCGTTATCTACGACTTCGCGACCGAGGGCGGCGACGCCCGAAGCGACCTTTGCCCACCGAGGGATGGCTCCTGCCCGAGCTCGCGGATCTTGCCGGTATCAAGCCCCGGCTCATCCACTACTACCTTGGGCTCGACCTGCTGCCGCGGCCGAGGTTCCGGGGCACGGCGACGCGGTACACACGCGACCACCTTCTTGCCTTGCTCGCGATTCGGCGGCTCCGCCAAGAAGAAGGTCTCGGGCTCCGGGAGATCAAGCGTCGCTTGGCGACGATCTCACCGAGCGCTCTCTGGAGCTTCGTCACGGCGGGTATCGGACCCGGTCCCGTTGCGACAGCCCTCGGTGTGACGTCCTCACCACGATCGGCGATCGACGCGTCGGCGCTTGTCCATGCGGCGAGCGCATCACGCGACGCGAGCGAGAGCTGGGAGCGGCTCGAGCTTCTTCCTGGTCTGGAGTTGATCGTGAAAGCGGAGGCGAGCCCGCTCGCGCGACAGTTTGCCAAGCGAATGCTGGAGCATTGCAGGGGTGGGTAGTGGTCGTCGGTTGACCACGGGTTTACCCTACAACGCGTACGTGTAAGCTTCCGTAGCGCGAGCGACAACTGACGCGCGCTCGTCACACACGCACGGGTGAGCGCTGGATTCAACTTTGGCGAAGCGATTGCCGTAGACTCTGAGGTGAACCCTGTGGCCGTTGTTTGGGATCCGTCGACGCCGCTCATCATCTTCAACGAGGAGGTGGTAGTGATGGGCTCACGACCACGCGACCTGCGGGGGGACGATCTGGAGGCGATACGAGCCATGACGATGCTGTCGTGGCGAACTCTGCTGCCTGCACCGGAGAATCGATTCGCGCCAACACCTGAAGATATTCGCCAACGAGTGGCGACGCGGCTTCCCTGGAAGTGGACCATCACGACCATTGCCCGCCTACTCGCGGAACCCGTTCGGCGGATCGAAGACCAGCGCCATCTCACCCGCCAAGCGCTGCTTGACGATTGGCCCGCGACAATCCTTGCCGCGGACATCGTCGCCGATGCACTGACTCAGGGAGCCTCTCCCCGTGTCGCCGTCCCCGCAGCCGCTCTCAACTTGATTCTAGTCGATGCCCTCAGAGCCCCCTGGAGCGACGAGGTTGCCGATGAACCGCCCGACGAGATCAAGCTGCGTATCTTGTGCCGCGCTGCGATGACTGCGATCGACTTCATTGCTAACACCGCTCCCGAGATCGATGTCCCGGCGCGGCGCGAAACCTACTACAATGCCGAACTCCTGCTGCCGCTTCTGCGACAGAGTACCCGGGAGTCGTCGCACGCCTTCATCGCTCGCGCTCACGAGCTCTATTGCGAGCTACTCGTTGCGAGCGATCCCCAGTGGTGCGCTCACGCTCTGGATCTCGAAGACCGAATTGCAGACCTTTGCGTCCTGTCACAGGCCATCACGGATGGTTGCGACAGTGGATTCTCTCCTTGGTTCGACCCAGTCCCGAACGCCGAGCAGCTCGGGGGCAAGAAGCTCGAGCGGTTGATTCGGGTACTTGATTCCGTTTCGATGGATCGAGCCGGCTTTGAGCGCGCGCTTTCCGAGCCGACGGCGCCAATCCCACTTGACGTGCTGTCGAGGACGCCAGTGCTACGCGATCGAGGGCAGTACCTGTTCCTCGACCGGCACCTACTGCTCAGAGCGGCCGACGAGCAACTCCTGCCGCACCTCAAGCGCTTCGACAAGGACCTTCCGAGCAAGTTCGGCAAAGCCGCCCTGGAGCCCTATGTAAGACGAATGTTGGAGCGGTCCTGCGAAGGTATCGCCAATTCGCGCGTTCTGCGCATCCCCGACGAACAAGAGCGACGCGAGGCCAGACTCCCATCCTCAGGGCATGCGGGACGAAAGCGGTGCGACTTCGCCGTCCTCCTAGGTGAAACGCTGGTCGTCGTCGACAGCAAGCTGCTGATGCCCAGCATGGCGAGCCTCAGCGGCGTCCCCGGCCTACGCGCCTTCATGGACCGACACCTCCCGACGGCCATGGACCAGATGCTCCAGACAGCCGAGGACATCCGCGAGCTGGGGCTGCACGCTGTGGTTCCGGACTCTGCGCCGGGCACGAAAGTGGATGGTGCTCAAGCTTGGATAGTTTCTTACCTGCCGCTGTGCTTGTGGTTCAGCGATGCTGAAGTTCTGCTGCAACGCACGGGCATTGCTGAGCGCTGGGGACACGAATTCTGTGCTCCGCCGAGCTTCCTGAGTCTCCAGGACCTTGGGTATATGGAGGCAAACCCTGGGACCATCGAGCAGTTCGCAACTGCTCGGCGCCTTTCGGACGCCAGAGCATCCAGCGACGTCGAAGGGTTCTTGGCCAGCGCGCTGGGTGCGGGATGGCCAAGTTGTTCTGCTCGAGTAATGCGGTACGTCTCGTCCGTCTTTGCTGCACAAGACGCTCGCGACTAACTCGGAGTGCGGAGGTTCGAGGCGAGAGCGTCGGCAGCTTATCGGCGACCTCCGGACCCTTCGAATGAGGTGTATCGACTCGTACTTGCTGTCATGCGGGCTCGTAGGCTGTTCGTTCGGCTCCACGCCCATCCTTCTTACATCAGCTTCGCGCGACGGACGGCCGCATCGATCGCCGACTTTACTCGCTCACCGATTCTCTGCACGGTTCGTTTCGATCGGCCGAGCTCGACGGCAATCTCATCGAGCGAGCGCTCCTCTTGGTAGAAGCGCTGGTAGACGGTGATGCGCCCCAATCGGGAGAACCGCCGGTGCACCGTGCGTCGGGCTTTTCGAGCGGGGCGGCCGACTCTCCCGGACGCGGCGCGCGAGCTCAGGGACACCCTCCCATTGGCGCCCGATACGAAGGCTCGCTCGTCGTGTCCGTGTGGCACTCTGTCGTTTCCTGCTTCTTTGTGACGCAGAGGCAGGCGTCGCCAAACTCCGGAGCCGGCCCGCAGGTGAACAGCTTTTTGCAACTCGGAAGCGCGTTGCATCCGAGGTCTGGATTGTATCCGCACAGCTCTTCAGGAGTGCAGGATGGTCCAGTCCCACAAAGCATTCCGCCAGTGGAGGAGCTGGAGCCTGTCGTCACCCCAGACGACGCGCCGACAGACGTCGACGAGGTGGTATCCGTGACGACTTCACCACAGGCAAAAGCACCAAGAACCAACGCAGAGGCCGCCGCATTTGCGACCAGGTTGACCAGGTTGTCATTCAGTGAAGGTCGCTCCCGGAAGCTCGTCATGTGGTTCCTTTCCAAGTGTCCCCGAGACGTCGCAGAACTTCGTCGTTGAGGCTCACGATGCCGTGCTCGTAGTCACCGCACCAGTCCCGTCCTTGGAGATCGGGGACCACCGAGCTCCACGCCAAGTGGCGTGGCTCACGGGCCGGGACGGCTCGGAGGGCCGCCGCATCGCGTGAAGCGCAGAATTCGAGTCTCGCGCATCCGCCCGTCGCTGAGACGTGGTGAACCCGCAGGCTCCCGCGTCGCGGATCACGACGTTGCACCGTGGCGAAGGCGGAGGCCGACAGCTGCGACACGCGATGCGGCCGGGCGCGGTGCTACGTGACCGTTGCCCGGCTGTCGGCCGGATATCGTCCGTCGGCCGTCGAAGACTGAAGCATCCCAGACTCGGCACTTGTAAGGGCGCGTCCACCGTTGTAGGAGAATTCATCTTGTGGGGGCGTCGAAACCTCCAAAAGCTTTCGTTGAATCACCGCCTAGGCGGTGAGTCGATGCCTGAAGGAGGCGCTATGAAGTCGAAGTCGATGTATCTCGCTGGGCTCACTGGAATTGGAATTCTGACGACCCTCGCTGGCGCCTGCGGCGACAGCAGTGGCACGGGCACCGGCGGTACCGGCACCACCGGAACCACGACGACGACCACCAAATCGGCGACGACCGGCAAGGGCGTCACTGTGGCCACCTCAGGCACGGGCGGCATGGGCGACGGCAACGACACGTTCGCGCAAGCGGCCGCGCTCACCCTCGGCACCCCGATCGACGCCGCCATCGACGTCCCCGGCACCGACGCCGACTTCTACAAGTTCACCGGCACCGCGGGCCCCCTCATCATCTCGGCCGACGCGCTCCCGGCGAACACGCAGAATGATCAGACCTACGTCGACATGTTCATCGAGCTCTACGACTCGAACAAGATGCTCATCGCGACGAACGACGACCGTTACCCGCACCCCCCGGGCAACACCGACTCCGAGGTCGCGACGATCCTCCCCGCCAACGGCGACTACTACATCAAGGTGATGGACTTCTGCTCGTCGCCCCTGACCGACCCGATGCAGTGCGACGCGACCAAGCTCGCCGCGCTCACGAACACCGGATACACGATCTTCGCGAATGCGATGGTCCCCGCCGCAGGTTCGGTTGCCGAAGGCGCCGAGCCCAACGACACGGAGGCCAACGCCACCACGGTGACGCACGCCGCCACCACGACGGCTGGCTCGTACTACCTCTCCACCACTTGGGGAACGTTCACGTCGGGCGCCGACGTCGACTGGTACAAGATCAACATCCCGGCCAACACCACCCACGACGCGGGCGCGAACACCACCACCACGATCTACGCCCCGTGGGGACGATCCGATCTGGGCAACGGCTCGGCGAACGAGATTGGTCTCGTCGAGGTCGTGGACCCCGCCGACCCGACCAAGGCGGTCGCTGCGTTCGACTTCAAGAACGAGCCCCGCACGGCCGGTCGCACCGACATCACGCTTCCGCTGCCTGCCAGCGACAGCGCCTTCTACTTCTTGAAGGTTCATCACGGAGCCGACGTGACCCCCGGCGCCGGCTCGTTCTACTTCCTGTTCCAGGGCGTCGGCGGCGACAACCCGCTCGAGAAGAACGAGCTCACGAACAACCTCGCGGTCACTCCCGAAGTTCTCTCGCTCCTCCCCCAGCAGACCGCCTACTTCGTCGCGGGCAATCTGCCGGCGGGTGACGCCGACTACTTCAAGGTCGCGGCCATCAGCGGCAAGCCCAAGCTCTTCGTCGCTTGCGGCGGGGCCCGCAACGGTTCGGGCCTCGTCGGTCTGACCGCGACGGTCTACAAGGCCGACGGCACCACGCTGATCCCCAACGGAACGGCGACCGAGTCGTCGACCGTCGACCTCACCATCCCCGGCCCGACCGCCATGACGGCGCTCGACCTCGGCGGCGAGGCCAATCCGGTCATCAAGCTGAACGCTACGGGCCAGGCCGCTGGCATCACCGGCACCTACTACCGCTGCGGATTCGCCTTCTCGGCGATGTGATGCGACGACGCTCGACGTGAGGGCTGCCTCTCACGCGACGCGGTCATCGAACGAAGCGCCTCTTGCGATCTCGCGAGGGGCGTTTCCTTTTTCAGCGTTCCCACTTTTCAAGCACCTTCGGCGCACGCACGGCGGGTCGCGTCGTCGAGGGGGGGGGAAGTAGCTCTCGAGGCGGAGCTCTTCGAGCGTGACGTTCTGCGGCGCGTTGAAGACCGTCACCGTCGTGAGGAACGCAAGCTCGAGATCGCCGCGCTTTTTCGCGAATCATCAGGCATGGCTCGCTCGGAACCGAGAGATCGGGCTTGCTCCAGTCTTGGGGAACGTCGGGGTAATCGCAAAGCGATTGCACGAGCGCCGACAGGTCGCCGTCGCTCGGGCGCTCGAGCCACTCGCGATGGAGCCTCGCCAGGAGCGAACGCGCGATGCGCTCCCATTCGACGATGAAGGCTCCCGCCTTTTTGAAGACCTCCACTATCGCGTGAGCCTCGGAGCGAACAGCACGCGGAAGATGTTCGGCGGAAAGTCGAGCGCCGCCGGCTCGCCGAGGATGCGCGCGAACAAGCGATCGGCGCCGCGGCTCCTTCGAACGTTTGCGTAGCGACGATCGAGAACGGTCATCGGATACGGCTCTTGCTGCTCCAGGATGCGGTCGATCGGCATCTCTACCGGACCGGCCTCTTTTGAGGCGATCCTGGATCTTCGAATGCGTCTTCGAATCCAGCGGCGCGCAAGAGCCCATTCTGGTCGCGCAGGGGGAAGCTCAACGACGATGCGAGGCGCAAGATCATCTCGCGGCTCGGTTGCGCACGCCCCGTCTCGACGAAGCTCACGTGTCGCGAGGAGACACCTGCGGCGAGCGCGAGATCGGGCTGCGAGAGGCCGCGACGACCACGCCAATGCTTGATCAGCGCGGGGAACAGACGCGGTTCGGTGCGGCGCATGCGAAGAGCTTGGTGCCTCATCCCTCGGGTTTGCGCCTACCTCGCCAAGTAATTGAGGAGCATCGTCCTCGGCAACAGCGAGATCCCGGGCCATACGCCGCCCTTGGTCGCGAAAACGGGTGCGCCGATTGCGTCGAAGAGCGGGCCTGGCCGCCTCGCCTCCGGTTTCTGATATGTACTTTCGTCGTGTCGTTCCCTCGGGCCGCTTGCCAACGCCACCTGCGCGCGCCACGTCGCGCAATCCGTCTCGTTTCGGCCATCGCAATGGCGTCGCTCGCCCCGGCGTGCGTGCTCCACGATGGCCAAGTTCAGGTCGTCACCCAGCACACGATCGTCACGAGCCCGGCCGCGTGGGCGAGCAGTCGTTGCAAGCCCAGCAACTTCGGTGAGCCCGAGTCGGCGCTGTGCGCAGGCGCCGCCGAGGTCGACATCACTCCGCCCCCGGGGCTCCCGACGTATGGGTATTCCACCAATGGCGCCACCGAAGCCACTGGGTATTGGCTTCGTCTGAAGGCACGCGTCCTCGTGTTCGAAAAGACCGACGACACCGACCCGAGCCGCGTGACACGCGTGGCGCTCATCCAAGCCGACCTCGGAGCCGCGAGCGCGCTCGTCCATCGCAGGCTCGCCGACGAGCTCGCCGAAGAAGGCATCGGCCCGGCCAACTTGTTGATTGCGACGACCCACACACACGGCGGGCCGGGGGGCTTCTTCGGTGACAAGTTCTACAACAAGTCAGTCGGGGCCCGGCCGGCGTTCATTCCCGAATACGTGGATGCGCTCGTCGCTACGATGAAGAGCGGCGTACGCGAAGCGCTGCGCGACATGCGCCCTGCCAAGATGGGTGTCGCCCAAGCCGACGTCGCCACCGAAGCGAGCCACAATCGAAGCTACGAGGCTTGGCTGACGAACTTCGCGAGCGGCGGCGCGCGCCTCCCCGACACCACCGTCGACCACACCCTCAGACTGCTACGTGTCGACACGATCGACGAGCGACGCGAGTACCATCCCCGTGCGCTCTGGTCGGTGTTCGCCGTTCACGGCACGTCGATGCCACCCGGCTATCCGCTTTACCACGGCGACGTACACGGGCTCGCGGCGCGGCTCGCCACCCACTACATCGAAGCCTCCGAGAAAGGTCGCGTATACGGCTTCGTGGCCGCCATGGCGACAGGCGCCGAAGGCGACGTAGGTCCTGGCGATGGGAACGAAGATCGCGGAAAGGGGCTCACGATGAAGGTCGCCGGCGATGAAGCGCTCGCCGCCGTACGAGCCTTTCGGTCGCTCGATCATGCCATGGACGACAAGAGCCTCTCGACCATCGATTACGCGTACGAAGAAGTCTCGCTGCGCGGCGCCGGCACCAAGCTCGGTCACCTTTGCGAGGTCGGTGTGCTCGGGGCTTCGGAGGCCGCGGGCTCCGAAGATTCACGCGGCCCGCTCTACGGATTTTTAGGTATGGTCGAAGGCTCGACGCGCGATCCCTACGGTTGCGAGGCGACGAAGTCGAAGATCGGCGGCGGCCTTCAAGACCTCTTCTATCAGCCAAGCGAATATCCAGATCTCGTGCCGTTCCAGGTGATCGCGTTCGGTGATCGCAAAGACCCGAAAGGGCTGATGCTCGCCTCGTTCCCCGGCGAGCCCACGACCGAGGTCGGGCGCCTCGTCCGAAAAAAGATTGCCCAAGACTATCCGGGCACCATCGCCGTCGTCGGGCTCACGAACTCGTATGCCACTTATTTTACGACGCCGAGCGAATACCTCGCCCAACATTACGAGGGAGGAGCCACGCTCTATGGCCCTTACCAAGGAGTGTTCGCCGCCGAGCAACTCGAGCGGGTCGCTCGATGGATCGGAGCCGACGACGAGACCCGCCCTTCGACGCGCTCCTTTCCCGAGACACGCTCGTTCCAGCCCGGCGAATGCAAAGGCCTTTATCCCGAGGCCAAGGCGTGCGCGCTCGATACGTGGAAGCCCCTCGGTGTCGAGCGCAGCGAGGTGAAGCTCCAAAACCACGCGGGCCAAGCTCCGCTCGTCACCTTTCGCTGGAAAGGGATGGCGAAGAGCGAGATGTGCGGGCTCCCTCACGTCGACATCGAATGCGGAGAGACGTCTGCCGCCGACGTGCCGAGCCCACTCGTCGACGACCGCGGCTATCCAGTCAGCGACGAGGGCTTCGATTTCGAGGTTTGGCGCGAAGGCGATTCGACCTGGAACGCCACGTGGGCGAAACACGGCGGAAGCGCGTCGAAGTGCCGATTCGTGGTGCGACACGAAGGAATGCACCCCCTCGTATCGGACTGGTTCGAGCTCGAACGATGACCCACTGCGCCCGCTCACCTCGCAGCAGTCGACGTACGTACGGTGCCTGGCTACGAATCGTCGCGCTGGGGCTCATCGCGCTCACCGGCTGCCCTTCGGGCTATCGACTGGTCCACGTCAACGGCGAGCCGGCGGTCATCGACGACAGCACGTGGGACCGCGTCGATTGCACGGCCAAAGCCCTCGCCAAAGCGACAGGCCGCTGTGCCGAGCGCAAAGCGCCCAAGATTCTCCTCGATTGCGCGGGCACACCCGTCGAGCGAGCCCGTTGCTTCACCACGCCGCGCGACCGAGCCAAGAGAGTGATCGCGACGCCTTCTTCGCCGACCGAGTGGTCGCGTCTCATCACCTTCGTACATTTGAGCGACGCGCAGCTGAAAGAGGAGGGCATCCACATGGATGGTCCCATCGACGAGGTGACTTACGACAACCTCACCAATGGTGCGTTGCGTGATCGCGATCTCGAGAAGAACGACGACGCCGTTCTCTTGGCGACGGTTCTGGCGATCAACGAGATGAAGGGCCCGACGTTCGAGAAGAGCTTCAGCCCCTACCCCGCTCCGGCGGCTCCGACCTTCGTGATTCATACCGGTGATTCGGTCGACGCCGGAGTGTACTCCGAGCTCGTCCAGTTCATCGCTGCGATGGATGCGCTCGACATTTCCTGGTTCAATGTGGTCGGCAACCACGACAATCTCTTTTTCGGCACCTTTCCGCCCAGCGAGATGAAGGGGCTGAACGTGCTCGCGCCTTACGTGCCTATCGTCGACACCGACCGATTCATGCGCTTTCATTCGCTGGTCGGTGTCGCAGAAGACGCCTCTCTGCCAAACCTTTCCCACCGAGGCCCCAATCATGGACCCACTACGAGCGGTCGTCGGTACGAAAACGGCAAACGTGGAAAGAATATCGTCGTCACCGGCTCCGATTTCCACGGCTTCGATCTCGCGTGCCCGCCGCGGGGCCTCGACAAGCCCGACGAGAAGGCCCTCCTCTGCCCCGATGCGCGCGGCTATTATGCATTCGACGCCAAGCTCGCCGACGGGAGCGGAAACCTTCGGTCGATCGTGCTCGATACCGCAGAGATCGCGCCGACCACCGTCGGCAGCGGATTCAACCGTCGCTCGCGTGGCAACATGTACCCCGAGCAGCTTCGCTGGCTCGAGCAACAGCTCGCCGAAGACCGACCCGACATCGACGCCGCTGAAAAAGGGAAAGACCTCTTCGTGGTCTACGGCCACCATGACCTGAAGTCGTTCCTCCACGACGACCAAGCCGAGGAGCTGAAACGCATTCTGTTCGGCTCGCCGCGGATCGTCGCTTACGTGACCGGCCATACGCACGCCGACGACGTCGTCCGTTGGACGCGTCCGAACGGAGCTCCTTTTTGGGAAGTCATCGGTGGCTCGACGCTCGTTTATCCACAGCTCGGACAGATCTTGGATCTCTTCCAAGACGACAAGCGGAACCTCTATCTACGCGTGTCGCCGTTCCGTCAGCAGCTCGGTGACGATCCAGATACCATCGACGACGGGCCGACCTCGGCGGCTCTTCCTCTTCTAGCGCCGACTTCGAGCGCATCGGCGCTCGGCCCCGGCTCGACGAGCGAGACCCCGCCCCATACCCATCTGCCGAAACCCCATTCATCGAACGGCGACCAAGAGACCGACGCGGCTCCGCTGAAGGCCCCGGTCTGCCCTCCTCTCGAAGACGGAACGAGCTTTTGCCATCGCCTCGCGAAGCGCGCCAACATCGGACGCGCAGGCGCAAAGCGCGACCATGACGCCGACAAGCACGACGAGACCGAAGCGGTCGAAAAGACGGCCGGCATTCTGCCCGTCGGTATTCGCAGCCCAGCCCGGAAAACGACGAGGGAACAATCAGCCCATGGCCCTGACTGACGACAAGCTTCGAGACAAACTCCAAAGCACCCTCGAGCCGTTTTACCAAGCCCACATGTCGTCGCCGAATGAGACCTCGCTCGTCGTCACGGTCACGAGCAAGCCCAAGCCGGGAGAGATCTATGGCGAGCTGACGGTCGGATCCGACGACTTCGCCGGGCTCGATTCGGCGACCCGAGCTTCGTTCACACGCACTTTCAACAAGCTCGCACAAACCCTCGACCCGAAGCCGAACCGCCGAGCGACTGGGCTCGACTACCTCGACGGCGGCTGAGCACCCGACGAGCCCTCCCGTCGAGGCCTCGGCTTCGACGCAGCGTGTCTCGAAGCGTATTTCGCAGCTCGAAACGCGTGGCCAGCTTCCCGCGGAGACATCGTGAGCGTAGGGTCCGCGTCCGTGCGTACCCAGAGCCGTATCGTTTTCTTCGCTCTCGTCTGCTCGTCGATGTCGTTCGAACGCCTCGCTCGCGCGGGCTCGTTCGCGGTCGACGGAACCTTCCAATTCGATCCGGCGGCCACGACCACGCTCGACTTCGAGTCCGAGACCGGAGGCGCGGGCGGACAGGGTGCGTCGACCTCGAGCGGCGGCGGAATGGGCGGCGCCTCGGCGGCTACCGAGCCTGTGCTTTCCGGCGACCATTCGCTCGCGCTCGCCGCCTTCCAGAACTTCGACGTCCCGGTCGAAGTCCTCGCTGAGGCGCGGACCTATCGCGCAAGCGCTTGGATCCACGGCGCCGAGTCGACGCTCGACCTGAGCATTTCGTACGGCAGCACGGTCGACGAGATCGCCGCGCTCTACCCCACCGGGCGACTGACGAGCGACGGATGGGTCGAGGTCGCGAACGACCACATTCGAATCGATGGGACGCGCCACCCGACGATCACCTTTGGCGCTTTCAGCGCGAGCGACGCGCATGTCGACGCCTTCGAGATCGTTCCCGATGGGGTCATGGAGCTTGCCGACTTCAACCGCTATTGCAAAGGCGCCACCGACGGGAGCTCGTGCGGGCCCGAGCAGGTCTGTGTGTTCTCGGTCTGCCGAAACGTCGGCGGCTGGGTGCCGCCCATTCCAGCCGATCGCGACCAGGTCACCGACTACCTGCAGAACCGAATGAAGTTCCTTTTCGGCCCCTATCTCGAGCGCTCGCTCGATCTTCCGGCGTCGTTGGTGGCGATCGATCAGATGCGCCACGCCACCGACAAGTGGACCTATTGGAACGGCTTCATGCTCGCGGTGCGAAGACTGCACGACGGGCACACCTCGACGAGCGGGCTCGCCGATTTCGTGCTCCGCAACAAGAAGCCCATCACCGCTTGCTTCCTCGAAGGCGACGCCGACCTCTCTCACGGGATCGCGCCCCCCGACCCTCAGTACCGCGACGTCGTCGTTTCGCATGTCGGTGCCGACCACAACCTCGGCCTCAAACCCGGCGACCGCCTCGTCTCGATCGACGGGCAGCATCCGATCGCTTGGGCGCGCGGGCTCATCGAGTTTCATTGGGGCATCGAGCCGACGTCGAACCACCGCACGTTCGCCGAGCTCGCCGAGACGCTGCGCGGTCTCATCGCGCGGTACGCGAAAGAGATCGTCGTCATCCGCTGCGATCCCGCGACGTCGATCTGCGGTGCCCCCGAGACGATCAGCATCGAAGGTCTCGCCGAGCTCGCCGATGGCGAGATGATCCAGAGCGTCACTTGCGACAATCGACCGCTGAGGCACCTCGCGAGCTCGCCCGCCAAGCACGACGTCGGCGAATCGGTGTACTCCGGCATCGTCACCGAGTCCGACCCGACCGAGCGCATTTACGGTCTCGAATGGGAGAGCCTCTACACGACCGACGGGACCGATGGAGTCGGCGCCGCGCTCCACTCGGCCGTCAGCACTTGGAACAGCGACGCGCGCGGCGTCATCCTCGATCATCGCTCCGGAAACGGCGGAACGATCCTGGCGCCGATGATCCTCTGGTCGTTCGTCGTGCCGTCTCATCCGTCCGACGTCTACTTCGATCGGGCGTTCCTCGAGGGCGACATACCGACGGTGCCCGAGGGCCTCGCGATCTTTCAGAAGGCGTTCGGTCTCGGTCTCGTCGAGTACGCGGGCTCGACCACACCGACGACGATGCCGGTCGCTCTTCTCACCACGCGTGACGTCTCGGCCAGCGATTGGCTGCCCTACGGGATGAAGGGCTCCCCCCACGTGAAGATCTTCGCGCCCTACGAAACCAACGGCGGATTCTCCACCCGCTACGCGTTCGGCTACTGGCTCGGGATGTCGTACGTGATGGCCGTGGGCGACACGTTCGGCCCCGACGGCCACACGTTGAACGGATCCGGCGTCTCACCCGACGTCGTGGTCCTGCCGAAGCAGAGCGATCTCCTCGTCGGCAAAGACTCGGTCTACGAGGCCGCGCTCGCTTGGGTCAGGCAGGAGCTCCAGTGATGCAAACCCATCGACGCCACGGAAACATGCTCGCTCTCGTTTCCATGTTCGCGCTCGTCGGTTGCAGCGGAGAAGAGGCGCTCGCGCCGGTCTCGCTCGGGACGGGCGGAAGCACGCCCGTGGTTCCGACGGCCATCCCGACGACGCCGACTCCCGCTCCGAAACGGACCCTCATTCAGCGCAATCCGTTCGGCGACGTCGCCGAGACCGAGAACCTTCTCTTCGATGGCGACTTCGAATGGTCGAGCCCGTTCTCCGATGAATACGGCTGGTACCAAGGCTCGAGCCCCACGGTGACCGACGTCGTCGTCGGCGCCGACTGCCGAAGCGGCATCAAGTGCGCGCGCCTGACCAAGAAGCAGACGATCATCGGCATCGGCGTCGCTTCGCGCGATGCCGACCTGGTTCTGTCGGTGTGGGTGCATTTCGAAGACCCGACGACCTCGTGCGCGCTCGCCAAGGCGACCGTCGTCGACGCGATGTTCGGTCAGCTCCCGCTCGAGCCCGATCCCGACGTTCATCTCGTCGCGAGCGACGGGCCCGATCAGCGCGGCTGGTGCCAGCTCTCGGGCGTGGCCGCGAAACGGCACGACAAGGCCTACCTCAGCATCAGGAACACGAGCAACGCCAGCATGTTGGTCGACGACGCCGTGATGAAAGCCGCCGCGCCCAAGCCGCCGTCGGGCGTCGCGCCCCTTCCGTCACCACCTCCCCCCTCGTGGGTGCCGACCGCCGAAGAGGCAAAGGATCTCGACGAGACCCGCGCCACGATCCGAGCGCTCTCGGTCCTCCACGACGGGCCACCGACGCCCGCGAAAAGAGCGTTCGAACAGATTCACTCTCGAGGCCTCCCGTGAATACTTTCCGTCGTTCGTGCTCGCGCCATCGGCGCCCTGGCTTCCGTCGTATCTGCATCGCAGTCGCATCTTGCTCGCTTGCTTGGACGGCGAACGCGGGGCTCGCACACGCAGGCGACTTCGACGCAGCGGGCCGCTACATCGAGTCGAAAGACAACGTCTTCTTCGAGGACTTCGCGGCGCCTCAGCGGTACTTGCCCGATGGGATCGACATGCCCTGTCTGACCCAGCACTTCGAGGTCGCCGACGAGAGCGATTCGTTGTCGGGCACGTCGGTCGTCCAACTGAAGACGCCCGAGAATTGTCCTGAGCGCTTCGTCGCGACCGTCCCGAGCGTGAAGGGCTCGTACCGCGCCACCGTCTGGATCCGTCACGGCAGCGCCGGCGCCCGATTGATCGTCAAGTACCCAACGGGGGCCAACCGCGCCGATGTCTCGGGCTTGATGGCGCCGACCGGGCGCGCGACGAGCGATGGTTGGATCGAGCTCGCGAGCAACGATGTTCCCATCGATGCGTCGGACCCGGCCCTGGCCCCGATCGTCTATTTGTGGATGGTCGACTTCGCCGACACCGACTCGCTCGACGTCGACGCGTTCGAGCTCGTATCGCACGGCGACTACATCGGAGAGATCGACTGCAAGGGTGCACGCGATCCGGTCTGCGGCGAGGGCGTTTGCATCGGCGGCAAATGCCAAATCGGTCGCCTCTCAGTTCCGCCGCTCCCCGAGGGTCAGCTCAAGAACGACATCGTCGACACCATGGAGGGGCAGCTCCAGAATTTCTTCGGCGGCAAGAAGACCCGCCTCCAAGACCTCCCCGTAGCGCTCGAGACGCTCGAGTCGCTCCGTCATGCGACCACTCCCTGGCAGTTCTGGAACGGCTGGGCGACGGCGATTCACCAGCTCCACGATTGGCATACGACCTCCAACGGCGCGATCGGCAGCTATCGGCCGAGCCTCCGTCTGAACGCCTGCTTCATCGAAGGTGACGCCGATCTGTCTCACGGGATCGTACCGAAGCATCCCCAATACAAAGACATCTTGGTCTCACACATCGGAGCCGACTCGGGCGGTCTGTCGACGGGCGACCGCCTCGTGGCCGTCGAAGGTCAGCACCCGATCGAGTGGGCGCGAAAGCTCGGCGACGTGAACTGGGGCTATCACGTGGCGAGCGATGCGAGCTCGTTCGCAGACTCGGCCGAAGAGCTCGGCGGCCCGTCGCGTTCCGGAAGCGGAGCCATCGTTCGCTTCGCGAAGAACATCACGGTGATCCGCTGCAGCGGCGGCACGTGTGATGGCGCGCCCGAAACGATCGAGGTCTCGAGCCTCACCGGCGCGTCGGGTGGCCCGAACGTCTCGTGCGACAATCGGCCGTTTTATCATCTCGATCAGAACGGACCCGATCCCGCGAACCACCGCATCTTCGAGAACTTCTTTCAGGGACCCATCAGCGGAACCACACCGCAAGAAGCCATCTACGGGATGGTGTGGGACACGCTCTACGGGGGCGGCGACCCGAATAGCACGGTAAACTCGACGATTCGCAACGCGGTCACGTTCTGGAAGGCCAATGCGCGAGGCGTGATTCTCGATCACCGCGCAGGCAACGGCGGAACGCTCGACGCGGCCGAGTTCATGAGCGAGATCGGCAGAGCAAAACAGATCATCGCGGTCGTCCGCATGCCGATGGAGACGGCTGGCTTCACCGGTCCGACGACGACGGCCGAAGGCGTCGCGCTCTACGATCAGCAAAAGACCATTTCGCCTTACACCGTCGGCTCCGACTCCTTCGATCCGGCGCTGCCCGTGGCGCTCATCATCCACCGCGACGGCTCGGCGTCCGACTACATGCCATTCGGGATGAAGGGCTCGCCGCACGTGAAGCTCTTCGGTCCGGGACCGACGGCGGGCGCATTCTCGACGTTCATCCAGTTCAGCTATTGGGGCGGCATCTCGTATCAATTCGCCTCGGGCGACACGATCACCTTCGAAGGCGACTCGCTCATGGGCCACGCGGTCTGGCCCGACTTCGTCGTTCAGCAAAAGCAATCAGACCTCCTCGCGGGCAAAGACTCGATTCACGAGGCTGCGCTCGCCTGGGTGCGCTCGGAGCTCAAATGAACGCGCGAATCCTTCTGGTCGGTGTCTCCGTCGCCGTGGGAGCGATCTTCGGGCTCGCGCCGGGCTGCTCGTCGCACGAGCGCCTCGATCCGATCGGTGGCGCAGTGACCACGGCCGATGCCGACGCTGGAGCGCCCGACGCGCCCTCGCCGGAACCAGAGACGCCCATTCGTCAGGTGATCACGCGCAGTCCGTTCGGAGGCCCCCCCGACAATTTGTTGGCCGACGGAGACTTCGAGCTCTCGATCGTTCAGGGATCGCAGGTCGGCGGGCAATACGCGTGGAACGCGTTCGACTCGGCGGGCACACCCATCGCGCTCCAGTCGGAGACCGGCGGGCTATGCCGCTCAGGCATCCGTTGCGGAGCGGCCAAGAAGGGAGCTCAGCTGCTCGGTCGCGGCACGGCCGCCCCGAACGGCGCGAAGGTCGATGCATCGATATGGCTGAAGCCCCTCGGTGCCCTCGCGGCCGGAGACCCGGCCAAAGCCTGCAAAGCGGCTGCGAACGTCTACCTCGTCAAGTGCGACACGTTCGACATCTGGGCGACGCTGAAGGCAGCCGACGCACCGAACGACGCCGGTTGGTGCGAGTACTACGCCTCGAGCAATGGATCGCCTCAAGCGATCTGCATGTTCGTCGACGTCCGACGCAACGTGCTCGCCGACTCGGCCAAGGTGCTTCCGTCGCTCGCGACGAAGTCGACGAGCACGCCTTACTCGCTCGCGAGCGGCGAAGGCGACCGCCTGAGAGCGCTCGGCTCGATCGTTCGTCGTCGCATGCGATTCGACCGGGGACCGACGGTCTCGGAGACTCCCCCCATCGAATAGCCGCGCTCGAGAGAAGCGCGACTGCGCATCGCGCGCCTGGGGCCGCGCTTATCGAAGCACCTATGTCGCACGTCGTTCAACGCGTCCCGAAATTGGGAGAGCGCGGCGTCGAGTGACATAGTCGCGTGCACCATGGCTCCGCGAAAAAGCTCACTCTTCAGGTCCGCGCTCGGCCGCGGTCCCGCGCTCTTCTCTTCGCTCGCGCTCGTGTCGATCGCGTGTGCTTCGGCTCCGCCGTCGGCTGAGCGCGTAGGCAAGCGCATGACCGACGTCGCGTCCGAGAGCGACATTGCGGAGAAGAAGGCGCAGCCCGACCTCGATCCGTCGAGGAGCTCGGCCTCGAGCAAAGACGCGAGCGACGCGAAGAAGCCCGACGCAGCTCACGACGCGCAAGCGAAGGTCGCCGACATGAAGGGCTCGCCCGACAAGGACGGCAAACCGCGCATCGGCGCTCTCGGACCGCACACTTGGATCTGGAGGAAGCCCCAGAGAAAGGGCCTCGCCATCGGCAAGATGCGCATCGGAACGAGCGTCGTCTTGAAGTCGAAAGACCCGGTCGACGGCGTCGACTGCAAAGGCAAGTGGTACGCGATCGAGCCACGCGGCTACGTCTGCGATGACGACACCGCGACGCTGAACCTCGACGATCCCTGGTACCAAACGCTCGCGTTCTCGGCTCCCGGGCCCGGAATCTGGCCGTACCACTACGCCCACTCGAACGGCGCTCCCATGTACAGCCGCGTCCCGACCAAGGTCGAGTGGGAGCAACAGGAGAGAGAGCTCGGTCCGGTCAACACGTGGAAACCGCTCGGCGCGTGGGCCAAAGGTCACGAAGAGCTCATCATGAACGAGCCGATCGAAGCGACCGATCCCGTCCCGTCGTGGCTCGAGAACGGAAAGCGCACCGCACCCGGAGGCAACTTCAACAAGGCGGTCCTCGTCTGGCGAAAGATCCCACCGGGCTCGATGCTCTCGTACTCGCGTGCCTTCGAGGCCAACGGCCGCGTGTGGCTCCTCACCCCCGACGCGATGATCGTTCCTGCCGACCGAGTGAGCCAGCAGAGGCGAAGCACCTTCCACGGCGTTTACTTCAGCGACTCCGAGATGCGGCTCCCGTTCGCATGGAACCGATCGAAGGAGCCCATCGCGCTCGTGAAGATGAACAGCGCCGGCGCGTTGGAGAAGAGCGACGAGACGATCGCTCCGAAGACCCCACTCGAGATCAAAGATGGCGCCCCGATCACCAAGGGCGCCATGGAGTACTTCGAGCTTCGCAAAGAGCCCGGAATGTTCATCGCTCGCGACACCGATCGCGACAAGGTCCTCGACAACCCGGTGACGTTCACGCGAAAAGCCGACAAGCTCCCGAAGAACATCGACGCCGACGAGAAATGGCTCGAAGTGAAGATCGTTCCGGGAACACTGACGGCTTACGTCGGGACCGAGCCCGTCATGTCGACGCTCTTCTCACCTGGCAAAGGCGGGCCGCCGTCACCCGGACATGACGCGACGAAGTACGCGACGACCAACACCGGCTTCTTCCCTCTCGAATGGAAGGAGCACGTCGCGACCATGTCGAACGAGAAAGGCGTGCCGAAGGTCCTCTGGTTCACCGATGTTCCGAACCAGCAGTATCTAAAGGCGCCGCTCGCGATGCACGTCGCCTATTGGCACGAAGACTTCGGAAAGCGAAAGAGCGCCGAGTGCGTCAACGTCTCGCCTTACGATGGGAGCTTCCTCTTCGGATGGACGGAGCCCAAGCTACCCGAGGGCTGGAACGCGATCGGCGCAGGCCACGGGAACGGTCCGAGCACGCCCATCATCGTCACCGCGAACTGAGACTCGACAGCCGAAAGGCCCGTGAAACCGTTGCGTCGCGAAGGAGTTGGACTAAGGTTCAGCGGCTTTTCGAGGAGGACCCCTTGATCGATCACACGGTGCCGCACGACGTAGGTCGCGACCTCGCCAAGAAGGCGACCGTCGCTGCGATGTCGTCGTATTCGGACAAATACGGCGCCTACAGCCCCAAGACGACGTGGACGGGAGAATTCAACGCCACCGTCGCCTTCCACGTGAAAGGGATCTCGCTCGATGGGAAGATCGAGGTCCGCGAGAAAGAAATCGCTCTCGCCCTCGACGTCCCGTTCCTGCTTCGGCCGTTCCGCGCGAAGGCGCTTCAGATCATCGAACGCGAGATCGGCGTTTGGATGAATCGCGCCAAAGCCGGCGAGTTTTTGTGAGCGAGAGCTCGCCTCGTGGCGAGCTTTGCTGAGCGCGCGCGAGATTTGCTAGCCTGCGAGAGGTGAATCCCTCGCATCGAAGGCTCGCTCTCGCGGCAGTCGCGCTCTACATCGGCTTCGCGCCGGGTGCCGCGCTCGCGGCCAAGCCGGAGAAAGGCGACTGGTACGACGATGGTCCGCGCCACGTCGACGTCGTGCGCCGCGGCCCCTCGAACGAGCCCGCCGTCGCCGCAGCGCCAGGGCTCTCTGGGCGGTGGACGGCGATCGAGCTCGCCTACGCCGACCGCGCCCCCGTACGCGCGATGATCGACGAGACGGCGATCGTCACGCTCGATCCCGGCGCAGAGACCGCCCTCGAAGGCCAAGGCGTCGAGCTCATCCGGCCGCTGATGCCTTCGCTCGGGATGTGGCTCGTACGCGACACGACGGGCGTCGACGGTCTCTCCGCAGCGGTGCGACTTCGAGCGCCAGCGCTCCGCGCGCGCGGTGTTCGCGCCGCCGTCCCGAACCTCTACGTTCGCATGAGGACTACGAGCGCATTCACGCCCGACGATCCTCGGTTCTCGGGCCAGTGGTACTTTCAGAACCTTCACATGCAAGATGCTTGGGGGCTCTCGCAAGGCAGCTCGAGCTCGACGATTCTCGTCATCGACACCGGCTGCGACCTCACCCACAAAGACCTCGCGGCGAAGATGGATCCCGGTCTCGACGTCATCGACGACGACACCGACCCGTCGCCGAGCCTCTCCGAGAAAGGCTCTGCACACGGCACCTCTTGCGCCGGCCTCGTAGGCGCCGTCACCGACAACGGTGAAGGCATCGCGGGTGGATGTCCTGCGTGCCGACTCAGCTGCGTTCGCCTCGTGAACGGCGCCGCGCTGCCCATCTCGAAGAACGTCCAAGCGTTCCAGTTCGCCCTCGACATCGACGCGGCCGTCGTGTCGAACAGCTGGGGCTTCGTCGATCCTCTCCCGGTTCCGAAAGAGCTCGCCGACGCCATCAACCAGGTGTTCGATCACGGTCGCGGCGGGAAAGGCGCTCCCGTCGTTTTCGCCGTCGGCAACGACGGACGCACCGTCGGGACGAACGAGCTCTTGGGGGTCCGTGGCGTGCTCGGAGTCGGAGCGATCAACAACTTCGACGAGTCGACCCCGTTCACCAATTCGGGTGATGTCGTCGACATCGTCGCACCCACCGGGACCCTCACGACCGACATCACGGGAGCCGCAGGCGAAGATCCGAGCGACTACACCAGCCTCTTCGGCGGAACGTCGTCTGCATGCCCGGTGGTGGCGGGGATCATGGGTCTGCTCGTGGGCGCAGCCCCCGACAAGACGGCGCAAGAGCTCTACGACATCGTCATTCAGACGACCCGCGACGCCCCCTTTGCCGTGCCTGATTCGAAGGGCCACGATCCCACCTACGGGTACGGGATCGTCGATCCTGTAGCGGCCCTCGATGTCGCCTTGGGACTCTCGACCGGCACCGGAGGCGCGGGAGGCGCTGGTGGCGGCAAGAGCTCGAGCAAAGCGGCGTCGAGCGACGGCTGCTCCTGCGCGCTCGCGAACGGCGACTCGGGTGAGCCCCTTGCCGCCCTCCTCGGCGTGTCGGCGCTCGGCGCCGCCTTCGCGAGGCGACGCCGGGTCCCTCGATCGAGCGTGGCGTTCGCGCGGCGACTCTGATCATTTCATAGATTCAATTACAGGTAAGTTGCATTTGCGCACGCTTCTTTTGTGCGCGACGCACCGCAAGTCGCCTTCGTCGGCGGCTCGCAAGCGATAACGCCAGAACGATGGCGGCCGACGAGCCCGAGGCTCGCGCGAGCGGATCGGCGTCGCTTCCGAAGCGGCATCCGCAACCTCCAGGGTCGACGTTCTTGCTCGGGCCGGAGCCACCGGCAGTTCCCGTCGAGCCTCCCCCTGCCCCGCCAGCGCCTTGGAGATCACGGAGACAGGTAGCTACCTCGTCGGGGGCCCCCACGCACGTCCCAGGCTTCTTCGATTCACCCGCTTGAAGACGGTTCACCACGGCGACGACCAGGTGATCAGCCCCCGTCACGTCGACCGTAGGGACGTTCTCGAGATCGGTCACCGTCACGACGGGATCGTAGTTGCCTTTGCGCTCGACCGCGAAGAGCAGCGTGAGCCCGTCGAGGTCGCCTGTCGCGTTTGCGACGAACGCCGCCGTCATGCTGGTTCGTCCGGCCGGAGCGAAGCGAAAATACTGGGTCGAGGCGTGGTAGACGCGCAGGGCTTTGTCGAAATACGGCGCCGCGAGATCTTGCATCTTGAGCGCCGGGTATCCCGCCCCCGATTGGTAAGAACGCGTCGGATCGGCAGCCTTCGCGGTAAAGAGATTCCACGTGGCGAACTCGACGAACGCGTCTTCGAATCCGACCTGAGCTTTTCCTTTCAGGTAGTCGTCGAGGATCGTGAACCACTGGGGATCGGCGACGCCCGACGCGCCGTTCTTGCAGCGCTCCCAGAGGCCTCGAATCATCCCGTCGCCGTACCGCTCTTCGAGGAACCAAAAGTAGATTCCAGCCCCATAGCTGAAGGGATCGGACGCACCATTGATCGGCTCGTCGAGAGGCCGATCGGTGTTGTCGAAATAGCCTGGAGTGAAGCCCTCGAAGTCGTGGAGCGTCGAGTCGAAGGTCTCGGTGCCCCACACGGCCGTGCCCTCGGCGAGCACGCTTCCTTGCTTCGAGTCGTAGCTCGCCTGAATGGCGTGAAAGTACTCGTGGCTCGCGAGGATGCGCGCGGCGACCTGGAGCGAGGGGTAGCCGTACCCCTTGAAGTCGTTCTCTTGGATCATGTAGCCGGCGCACACGTCGCCGGTGCATTGGTCGTCACGGTAGTTTCCGTCGCCTTGCCCCGCGAAGTCGACGAGGTACACGTCGAAGCGACCGTCGCCGCCGTTGTCGGCGAGCGCCTGGTCGGAAATGGGTGGGGTGAATCCCATCGCCTCGTAGTGCGCGAGCACTTGTTCGTAGGTCGTTCCGACGAGCTCGACGAAGTCGGGGACGCCGCTCGTGTCGGTGTCGGCCGGGGGTACCGCGTCTGTGCCGGCCCGCGTGTAGTGAATGAGAAAGTGCCCACCGACCGACGGAAAGGTCTCGACGACCTCGGAAGCGTCGAACGCGAACATGCGGGTGTTACCAGGCGTGTCGGGGCGAACGAGCGCGGTGGCCGCGGGCTCGTGGAGGGAAGCTGTCGATGACGGCTCGACGCACGCGGCCCCGAGGGCGAAGAGGGGCCAGGGCCAGGCGAACCGAGGTCGCCTCACGGAATCGCCTCCCAGCGAATCTGGAAACTGCCAGAGCCCGTGTTGGCCATCGGGATCATACCGGTCGAGTCGCACTGCTTCTGAGTGGCCGTGTTGTAATAGTCTTCGACTTGCAGCTTCACGCGCCGTCCGTCGGCGAGCTTGAGCACGTAGACGAATTTCGACATTGCGACACACCCCGGATACGTCCAGTACGACGCGAGCGCGGTCGCCGGCGAGCTCGGCAGCCCGGTGCCGTCGGGGATCACGTCGCACTTGTCGGTGAAGTACGTGTCCGGATGGTAGGCGAGGCCAACCGGCTCCGACGCGATGTCGGCGAAGGTTCCGTCTTTAGGTGGGACGCGAGCGGCCGACACGCACGACGGGCCGGAGTGCCCGCTGTTGATCCGGATGACGTAGCGCCTGAACGCGATATCCCAATCCATCGAGGTCAATGAATCTTCGTCGGAGATGTCGACCTTCTGGAGGCCGTTCGCGTCGAAGCGTGCATAGGTGTACGAGGTCGGTTGCGTCGCGAACGCTCCGCCGGCGGTCGCGTCGATCGTCGATTGGAAGCCCGATCCGTCGGGGCTGTTTCCGACCGCACCTTTCGAGATGTCTTTCTTGAGGTTCATCCCGAGAAGGACTTGATCCGAGCAAGGGACCGGCGTCGGCGTCGTGCACTCGGGCGTCAGCACCATGCCTGTCGCGGTAGTGCTCGCGGCGCCGCCCGCGCCTCCCGTTCCCGCACCGTTAACGCAGCCGGCGAGGGTTGCGAGAGATGAAAACGAGGCGATGCCCATGACCCAAGCAGAAGCACGAACGATGCTCATTGCTCGGATTGTACACGGCGTTCGCCCGTCTGCTCTAGCTGAAGGGTCGCGCCGACCCGCCCAGATCGCGCTGGCGCTACCCGGGCAGAGGCGCGTCCGGTAGGTTATCGGACATGCGGAAGACCATCGCGAAGTACCTCATCGTAACGAGCGCGCTCGTGGCCTGTGCGGCGACGCTCGCTCACGAGAGCTCGGCTCAGCCCAAAGACCGCGAAGAGAAGCGCGAGGAGAGAAAAGACAAGCGCGAGGAGCGAAGAGAAGAGCGCCAAGACAAGCGCGACGATCGCCACGACAAGCGCGAGGCACACAAGGAAGAGATCAAAGACGAGTGGAAAGAGAAGCGAAAAGCCTGGCGCGAGAAGCGCGAGGAACGTCGCAAAGATCTCCGCGACGAAGCCCGAAAGAAGTGGGGTGATCTCGTCGACCGTCCGGCCGTTCGTGAAGAGCTCCGCGACAGCGCGAGGCGCATGGCACGCCTGGAGCGCGTCCGGTTTCTCGCCGAGGCGAGCGGAAAGAAAGACTTGCTCGACCGAGCCACCAAGGCCCTCGAGAAAGAGCGCGCACGTCACGACACGAAGATGGCGCAGCTGAAGACCGAGGGGGCGAAATGAGCATCGAACCCAGCCAATTCGGTGCAAGGGCTCGAATGACCTTCGTCGCGACCCTCATCCTGGGAGCGTCCGCGTGCGGAGATCCTGCGACGACGACGAGCTCGAGCAGCTCGGCCACGAGCGGGGCCCCAACGGCGAGCACCGCATCCAAGCCGATGCCCTCGGCGACGGCGACCGCCTCGTCCGCTGCGATACCCAGCAGCTCGGCGCAGGCCGCCACGAACGACCTGCCGACGCAGGCCGACTTCGAAGATGAAGCCGAGCAAGACATCGGAACCGACAATCTCGCCGACGAGCTCGGCAAGCTCGAGAAAGAGCTCGACTCGAAGTGACCCCGGCGCCGATTGCGTGACGTGCTGCCTACCTCGCTGCGCGTCACGTCATCGGAGGGAGATGGGCGCCACCTCGGGCTCGAGCTCGAGTGGGGGCGGAAGCAGGACCCAGAAAATCCCTCCGGGAATCGCGAGCAGCCCGAGACTCACGAGGACGCTCCACCAGGCATGCGTTCGATCGATCACCATTCCGACGAGGGGCGCGGAGATGATCTGCACGATCGACTGAACCGCCGCGCTCACTCCGCCTGCGGCGGCGACCGAGCCCGACGACACGCGACGCATCATGTCTGCCGTGCCGATCACGTACATTCCGCCGCCACCGGCCATCGATAGTCCGCCGATGATGACGCGTGCCCACGGTCCGTCGACGAGCGGCGCGACCGCCAACGTCGAGGTGAGGAGGGCTGCGACGATCATCAGCCCACCGTGCGAACCGCCGGGGTGACGCTTGTCGCGCGCGCTGGCAGCGATACCGAAAGCCACGGCTGCGACGTCGAACATCAACGGTGGAAGCCAGAGAAAGTGACCGACGTCATCTTTCGAGACCCCGGTCGCCTCGACGAGGAACTGCGCGTACCAACTCAGTACGAAGCTTATCGCTGGCGCGGAGGCGGCCACGATGATCGCTTGCCGCTGCACCGCCGGATGACGAAGAAGCGCTCCGAGCACGTTGGCAGGCTCGTCCTGTGTCGGCTCTTCGGCAGGCTTCCCCGTGAAGCTCGGGCGAGTGAAGAAGAGCCACAACGGAAGCCATGCGAGCCCGACGATCGCCGTGACGACGAAGGCGTATCGAAACCCGTGGTCTTTGGTGATGCGGACCGCGAGGGGGGCCGCGATCATCGCGCCGAACGAGCTGCCCGTGAAGAGCAGCCCGAACCCCGAGGAGCGCTGCGAAGGCGGCAGAACGCTTCGAATCGTCCGCACGGCCGACGGGAACGAAGGAGACTCGAAAGCGCCGAGCGCGATTCGAAGGACGACGAGACCAAGAAACGAGGTCGCTGTCGCATGGAGGGCCGCGACGGCGGACCAAAGGAGAACGGCGATGGCGAGCACACGTCGCGCCCCGACCCGATCGACGAGCCAACCCGAGATCGGCGAGAAGGTCAGGTACGCGAGCGCGAACGCGCTGGTCAGCCAACCGAAGCGCTCATGCGAGACGTGGAGCGCTTCGCGAACCGTCGGCGCGATCGCAGCAAGCGTTTGCCGGTCGAGGTAGCTGACACTCATGGCGAGCGTCGCAACGACGGCGACTACCCACGGCCGTCCACGTTTCGGTTCCGTCGCCACCGGCGAGACTTTGCAGGAACCACTGCGGGGTGACAATCGCGCCACCAACGCGGCCGCCAAAAAAACGGGCGCCGAAAAACCGCACCACAAAAACCGCACCACAAAAAACCGAAAGGCTTCGGAGGAAGAATCCTCCGAAGCCAGTCGGGGCGAGAGGATTCGAACCTCCGACCCCTTGACCCCCAGTCAAGTGCGCTAACCAGGCTGCGCTACGCCCCGGCCGCTCAGACACTCTCTCGAGTGCGAGCGACGCGGAAGCTAGTCCAAGGGCCGTGGTTTGCAAGCGCGTTCGCCACGAGCCTCTCGATTGTCAGAAAGAGTCGCGGCGTCAGCGAGGTCTCGGCTATAGTCCGAGCCGGTTGAAGTACCGACGCGCGCAGTTAGCGCTCGGCTCCAGATTCTTGGTGGCCGGCATTTGCGGCGCGAGCCTCTCTTGGCTCGTGGGCTGTGCCGAGGTGTCTGCGCCAAGGAGGCCGCAATCGCCCGCTTTCGTGGCACGCGCGGGCGCTCCCGTCGATTCCAACGCGTCGGCGAAAGCGCAAGCGCCAGGAACCGAGCCCTCGGCCGACCCCGCGGCCGACGCCTCGATGGACGACGAAGAAGGCCTCGACGAGCACGCTGGTGCCGAGCCCACCGATCAAGACGACGTCGACGACGGCGACTTCGACGGAACGATGCTCGACCACCCGTCGCTCCCCTCGGCGCTCGTCGCGAACGCCCACTCACCGCTGTCCGACCTACCGGCAGGCGAGCTAGAGCGCCGCGTGAAGAACGATCCGGGCGCGCTCGGCTCGCTCTCGCTCGGTGCACCGAACCGGGGTCGCCTGCTGAACGGCGTGCAAATGCCCGAGAGCCCCCACTACACGCTGACCAGCGCGTCGTGTGCCTATGGCACTGCCGAGACCGTCGAGAGTCTGTCGCACGCGATCGACAAAGTCTTCGCCAAGTACCCCGACAGCCAGAAGCTGATCATTGGCCACATCAGCGCGAAGACGGGCGGCAAGCTTCGGCCGCACAAGAGCCATCAAGCCGGTCGCGACGTCGACATCAGCTACTTCTACACCGACACCAAGAGCTGGTACGCGGTCGCCAACGACAAGAACCTCGACCGTGACCGAACCTGGGCGTTCGTGAAGGCGCTCCTCGCCGATCCGAACATCGAGATGATCTTCATCGACTCGTCGATTCAAAAGCTCTTGAAAGAGCACGCTCTCAAGGTCGGCGAAGATCCGAAGTGGCTCGACGAAGTCTTCCAATACGGATCGCACTCCGCGCGCCCGATCATCCGCCACGTGAAGGGGCACGCGACGCACATCCACATTCGCTTCGTGAGCCCTGTCGCCCAGGCCTCGGGCCGGCTCGCATCGG
>JAYUUB010000205.1:0-71240 GCA_043755175.1 Polyangiaceae bacterium
GTCCCAGCAAGCTCACCAAGTCCCTGGCGGTACTGATCGCGAAGCTGGACGCGACCGGTGCGACGTTGCAACAGATCGCCGCCGCGACCGGAGTGTCCACCGCGACGGTCCGGGTCGCGTTGGGCCGAGTCACCCCACGGAATCAGGCGCCGGTCGAGCCCGACGTCGACGAGCCCGACGTCGACGAGCCCCGATCCGTCAATGCGTGAAACACGACGTCGAATTTGGGGCGTCGTCACGCAAAGCTCGAGCTCGAGGACGGCGTGCTGGTGCATGACGTTCGATGTGCCGCACGACGGAGTCACGGTTCGCCCCAGGCGACGTCGGGGCTCGACGATCGGGCTTCGCTCAGCCCACCGTCCAAAGAAAGCCAGCGACGCACATCCAGGCTCCGAGACCGATCGCGACGATACCGAGGATGCCTTGGTAGGGCGCGAGCTTGGTGATCGTCTGGTCCATCTTCGCGTTGGCGGTCGGGTCTTTGATGAACGTCTTGAGAACGCCGACGCCGAGCAACAAACCGAGCGCGAGCTGGAGCCCGGAGTCGGCGAGGAACGTGACCCAATAAATCGGCCAGTGCGAAAGCCAACCGATGCTCAGCAGGCTCGAGATGATTCCCCACACACCCCAGAGCGCCGACACCGCGCCGATCCAGCCTTGATACGGGGCAAGCTTCCCGATGAGCTCTCTCGCGTCGGGCTTCTTCGCGATGATGAGGCTCGACGCTCCCAAGACACCCAAGATCGCAAGCCACAATCCATTTATCAGACCCATGGACCATTCTCCGTATTCGCAGGTCGCGCCCGCGCGTTGCCGCGGCAATTCCGCGGTATCGATGGAGTCACAGGCCCGAATGGAACCACGCCAACAAAAGAGGCCTCCGCGATCACTTTTTTCGAAACGCCTGTGATTCGTGCCCTTTGGTAAGCGAACGCTCAGAGCGGGCACGGGAAGGCGCAGACGCCGAAGACGACCTCGACGACCGAGTCGCCTGGGAAGTCGAGCTGCGTCGGGTTTGGATAGGCGACGGCGCCGGTCGGGTTGCCGCTGCAGACGCCGTTCACGTCACACTGACAGTTGCCATCGCACTTCGCGTACCCGACGACGTCGACGTGGTACGCGCCGGACGGAGCGTCGATGATCTGACCGCACGAGCCCTGGGCTTGCTTCGGGTCGTTCCAGCATTGGGCGGCCATCATGCGACTTGTGAGCCCGGTCCCGTTCCACAGCACGTCGTGGCTGGCTCCCGGATCGAGTCTGAAGCTCGCAGGCGCGCAGGCCCCACAGTTGAGGATGGGCTCCGTCTTTAGAACAAAGCACGTTTGGAGGCACGAACCATCGAAGGCGTAGGAGGTGTTCGCCGGACCGCCAGGCAGCGTGATCGAGTAGTCGATGTTGGTGCAGTTGTATGGCAGGTAGATGGGCACGTTGCCCTCGTTCTTGAAGCGAACGGTCACCGGCTCGGTGCCTTTCGAATCGGCGAACCCACCGCAAGCGCCTCCAGCTCCGGTCGTCGTCGACGCCGTGGCTGTGGTGACGCCCGGACCCGTCGCCACGATCGAGCTCTCTCCGCCCGCGCCGCCGGTCGCGATGTCGACGGTATTTCCGCAGCCGACGGCTGCGAGCGTGGTGGAGGCAACGAGGAGTCCAAGCCAAGTCTTCATGGAGACAGGCATAGCAGTCGGCGTGCCACGCGACACCTGCGAGGAGCACGAGGTTCGAGTCGCGGCCTTGCGCCACGCTGCGCCACCGACCCATCCGAGCGACCCTCGATGTCAGAGCGGACGTCTGCGAGAGGCCATGATACAAGCGCCAGCGTATCATTGAGTCGATCGATATTCCGTCGAGAGCGAAGCGATCTTTTTGCCCGAGGAACGAGCACCGGAAGCCTACTTTTGTAGGCTGAGGAGCGGAGAGACGAGGCCGCCTGTCTCACGAAGGTATCGGCGCAATAGCGCCGAGTTGTTACTACGCAGGCCCTAAGGCATTCGAATGCGTCCGCGTCTCTCATAGACTCCGATGTGTCCGTAGCCGGCGACCGGGACGTAGTCGCGGGCGATGAGTTCGCGCAGCTCGACGAACTCGTCGAGGGGATCGGTGGGCGAGCCGGGAAAGAACGGTCGCGCCCTGACGAAGTAGGCCGGAGGCTCGCGCTTCATGTCGGAGAGGAGCTCTCGAGCGAGCGGCCCGTCTCGAAAATGAATGGTCGTCGCGGAGGAGTACTCGGAGTTGTCGTTGAACTCGGTCACTTGGCCGAGGACCTTGAAGATCGCGGAGGGCGATCGCCGATCGGCGAAGTAGTAGGTACCCCACGCGGGCCATCCCCAGACGAGGACGCGGTCTTCGGGTGTGGTGTTGTCGTGGATCATCTTGCCGGCGAGCTCGACCATGTGCGTGCCCCGGTTGTCGACCGATGCGGCCAACCCGAACGGAATCCGACCGACGAGGAACGCCAACAGACCCGCAGCGAGGAGGGCATGCGCCCGCGAGGCCAGGAGCGTGAACCGTGGGGCGAGCGTTCGGCGCGGCTCCTCGAGCCAACGAAGGCTGGCTGGATGCGCCGCGAGGAGCACGAGCGCGGGGACGCATTGCGGAAGATAGTGAACGAAGAAGCGCAGGCCTCCGAGCGCGCAACCGGCGAGGCTCCCAATCCAAAACCAGAGCTGCGGCGCGAACGTCGATTCTCGGAACTCGGGCGCGAGCGTCTTCGAGCGTCGCGCGCCGACCAAGGCCGCTGCGGCGAGCGTGAGGAGCAGGGGGAAGTGCCTCAGCTGTTGCCGCGGTACGCGCCAAATCAAGTTCAGATCGGAGAGCGGCAAGGTTCGGCGCGCGGAGTACTCCGTGGCGAATGCGACCGGGAATAGGCCCCTCAGGAGCTCCGGAATGCTGCCGTGTGATGCATAGAGCACGACGAGTGGCGCGAAACCGATCGCCGCGCCCAGGGTCCAGTAGCCGAACGCCGCATACCGGGCGCCCGGCTCACGTCGTCGCTTCGACCAGACGAAGAGTAGAACGAAGAGCGGCCCGAGGACGAGTGCCTGGGTCTTCAGGAGATAGGCGAACGCAGCGAAGATGCCCGCGAGCACGTGTCCGTACCAGCGGTCTCGGAGCAGACCGACGAGCAGCATCGCAAAGCTCCACGCGTACGCCACGGCCATCCACGAGGCGTAGTTCATGTCGAACGCGCCGATCGTGGTTAGATAGAGCGCGATCGCGATGGCCGTCGCTAGGTCTCTTCGGGGATCGCGATCGTAGAGGGTCCGCGCAGCGATTCCGATGGCAGGGGCACCGCAGAGCAGCCAGGCCGCGTACGCCATCTGCAGCACGTCGAGGTCGCGTGCAGCGAAGCGGAAGACGGCCGCGACGAGGAAGAACGTCCCTGGAGGCTTCATGTCCACGGTGTCCCGATAAGGGATTAGGCCGTGGTTCAGGAGGTCGGCGCTGTAGAGAATTCCGGCGATGTCGGGATTGCCCAGACCTCGGATTGGGTGAAACCAACGCGTCGCGACGAACACCACGAAACCGACGAAGACGATGAACGCAGGGCTCATGAGCACCCGCCCGAGCGCGCGCCGCAGCGGTCGTCGCGTCGCGCCCGACTCGTCCCGACGTTCGGGCCGGCGAGCTGCCTCTTCGGCGGAGAGCGGGGCAGGCAAGCTCATCGAGACCTCAAATGGATTCGAGCCGCATCCGCTTTCGTGGAGAACCGCTCGAAGGCGGCTCGGTCCTCGAAGTCGGGCGCGGCTCGCGCTCCGATTCGTGACGCTCTCGGCAGAGCGCCGTCGAGCTTACTTCATCTCGACGGTGTGGCAGCCGCCGCAACCGAAGCCGGTCTTGGTTGCCGGATCGAAGGGCTTCTCGCCCATGGCCGGAGCCATCGCGGGGACGACCTTCTCCATCATGAATTTGATGATGGCGGGCTTTCCAACGAACTTGCCGGCCTTCATCGTGAGCGTCGGGAGAAACTCGTGCGGGTTCTGGTACTTCGGCCCGTGGCAGGTGACGCAGCTGAACGAGGCGTACTTCTTGGCGTCGTTCTCTTGGAAGACCTTCGCCATGGTGGGGGCGATGTTGGTCTTCATGAAGGCCATCTGCTGATCCTTCGTGATCGCGTCTCTCCATGCGGTGGGGACCGCAGCGGGCGTGGCCGAAGGCATCGTCGAGGCGACCGGGGGCGCGGTCGGAACAGCCGTGGGGGCTGCCGTCTCGACGGGCACTGGCATGTCGCCGGCAACGGGAGCGGCCGTGGCGCTCATGTCGCCAACCGGCGTCTCGGTCGTAGGAGTGGTGCTGCCGCAAGCCGCCGCGAGGGCTAGCGTAGCGACGAGAGTGAGCCCGAAGGCGTAGCGCTTGTGCATGCGCGCCTTATAATCGGCAATTGGGCCCCAGGGCGAGCTTCATGTACGAAACGGACCGTGGCGTGCGAGGCAACAATTCGTCTCATCGGGTCGCGATCTCGGAGCCCCGATCGAGCTGTCGAAGGCCGGCGCTCAGCATTCAGCCCCCTCAGCCCTCAGGCTCAGGGCGTCGTGTGTCGGTGGGCTTGGTCGCACGCTCGAGCCCGACGATCTGAGGCATCTCCGAGGGCCGCGCGTGCTGGGGATGCGACTTGCCCTCGAGGCGGTTGTCGAAGCGACGGGTGGTGGGATAAGCAAGATCGACGTCGTCCAGGTTGGCGATCTCGTCGAGGATCGCTTCCCACATCTCGTTGAGTGAGACGCGCCGTTCACGGGCTTTGCAAAGGTACCGAAGCGTGAGGCGTACGCCCTGGTCGACGACGCTCGTCCAGACGACGGGCGTGAGCTTCGTCATCTTGATGTGGTAGCGCTCGGCCGCTTCGTCGATGGCCCGCGTCGCGTCGGCGGTGAGGTGCTCGGCGTGGTCGGTTACCGTTCGCGAGAGAACCTCTTTGGCTCGGCGCCAGTTGCTCTCGAAGGTCACGACGACCTCGATCTCGTTCCAGATGTACGAGAAACCGGCGTCGTAGTTCGCGATCGAGTTCTTGAACACCCAGCCGTTCGGCACGTGGATGACCCGACCCGTGCTTTGATCGGAGTTCACCCAATTGCCGATCTCGAGAAGTGTGAACTGGAAGATGCGAACGTCGACGACGTCGCCGGAGTGGTTGCCGATCTGAATGCGATCGCCGACGCGAAACGGCGATCGGGTGACGATGAAGAGCCAGCCCGCGAGGTTGATGATCGGGTCTTGCAGCGCGATGGCGAGCCCCGCGGAGAGGAGACCCAAATAGGTCGCGAGCCCGGTCACCCCTTGCACCCAGATCTTGAGGAGCGAGAGCAGCGCGATGACGCCGAACAGGTAGCCCGAGGCCTTGCTGATCTGGTAGCGGGACGCGGGATCTTCGACCGCACGTCCGGCGATGCGCAGCGCGAGGCGTCGCAGGATGCCGTAGATGGCGATCACCAAGATCGAAGCAAAGAGCTTCGAGCCCACCTCGGGCGTGATCCCCAGGCGAAGCGCGATCCAATCGGTGACCGAGACGAAAGAGTCCATGCGAGGAGTCACTCTAACCGTTTCGGCCCCGACGCGTCACCGAGTGCCGATGGCGGCTCGGAGGGCCCGACGAGAGATACGGTAGGTGAGCGAAGGCAAATTCTGTAAGCTTGCCCCGATCGCATGAAGGCCAAAGTCCTCGTCGTCGAAGATTCGAAAGAGCAGCGCAGACAGCTGACCGAGGTCTTGGAGCAGCGCGGCTACGAGGTGAGCGCCGTCAGCGGCGGGGTCGACGCGCTCAAGGCGATCAAGCAGAGCCCGCCCGACGTAGTCATTCTCGACGTCGTGCTCGACGATCTCGATGGCTACAGCGTCTGCCGTTGGCTGCGCCTCTCCGAGAGCCTGCGCGACATCGTCGTCATCATGCTCACGGTCCGCAACGAGGTGAAGGAGCGCATCGAAGGCCTTCACGTCGGCGCCGACGACTACGTTCCCAAGCCGTACGATCCGGGCGAGCTCGAGGCGCGGATCTACGCGGCTCTTCGTTCGCGCAGCGTGCGTCGCGAGCTTCGTCAGCGGAACGCGGAGCTCGAAGGAATGCTCACCCGCACCGAGCAGATGGCGATGACCGACGCGGTCACCGGTATCTTCAACCGGCGTCGTTTCCAAGACGTCTTGAAGCGCGAGTGGGCGACGGCCAGGCGCTACAAGCACCCGCTCTCGTGCGTTCTGGTCGATCTCGACTTCTTCAAGGCGGTGAACGATTCACACGGACACAGCGCAGGCGACGACGTCCTCCGGCAGGTCGCCGAGCTCATCACCGGGAGCATTCGCGAGGTCGACGTTTGTGCGCGCTACGGCGGCGACGAGTTCGCGGTGCTCTTGCCGCACACGGCGGTCGACAAAGGCACTCTGGTCATGGACCGCATTCGCGAGAAGCTCGTGAGGGCGAAGCGCGGCTGGGGCGACAGTGCCAAAGGCATCTCGCTGTCGATCGGAATCGCGTCGACCGAAGACGCGAGCTTGAAGTCGGCCGACGAACTGCTCGAGGCGGCAGACCGCGCCCTCTACGAAGCCAAGCGTCAGGGACGTGATCGGGTCGTGAGCGCGCCGCTCGGCACCGACTCCTGACCGAAGGGTCTGCGGTTCGCAGAGCAAAGCTCCGTGGACGAGCTCGAGCTCGAGCCCGTTGGTCGGCGCGATCATGCCCGCGAAGAAGACGAGCGGTGTCAACGTCCCGTTCAGCTACTCGGTGAGAGGCCCCCTGAGCTTTTCGTGATCGGTGAACCCGAAGACGCACCGCAAGATGATCTCGAGCGTGATCTCCTGGAGCGCACCGTGCACATCGATTCGGTCGCCGGCCTTCCAGCGCCCGGTCACTTCACGGCTGGCCCGCGACGTGATCGCGGCGTAGCTGCGCAAGCGCGCCCCGTGGAGGTGCGGAGTCATGAGCAATCGATCGCGGCGATGTCACTCACCGTCGAGAAACATGAGGGCGTTGTCGCCGATGTTGAGTGGAAAGGCCTACCCGCGAGCCGTCAGGGATCTTTCGCGCAACGAAAGCCCGCCTGGACGATTCGAAAACGCTTGGGGTGATGCACGCGATTCGTCGCGCGAAGGCCGTTGGGCTCGTAGTTGAATGCGCCGCCTCGAAGAACGTGCTGGCACTCGTGGGGCAGGGGGTTGCTTCCGGTGAAGCGTCGTTTGCCCTGGTGACGCAGCTCCCGCAGCGTCGCGAGTATCTCGGGACACGTCCCCGGAATGCCCCGATCCCTCGTTTTACGTCGGTACGCGTAAGGATCGTATTCGTCTTCGCACCATTGCCAGGCATTGCCTGCGAGATCCTCGTGCCCGAACGGACCTCGGCCCGCCGGGTGTGATCCCACGTCGTCGGTCGTGCTGGTCGACATCCCGAACGGTCGGCCGAAGTCGCTCTTGTCGGGAGTCGGCGGCTCGTTGCCCCACGGATAGAGCCGATTGTCGTTTCCACGCATCGCTCGTTCGAGCTCGGCTTCACGCGGCAGCCGCTTGTTCACCCAGTGACAGTAAGTGGTCGCATCGTCCCAGCTCACGCCCACGACAGGCTGATTGGGGCGCAGAAATTCTTTGTCGCGCCCGGCGTGCGCGCGGGTCGCTGCGTGGCGATTGCTCTGGCGGCACGCGTGCGCCGCAACGCAACGAGCGTATGCAGCGTTGGTCACGTGCGTCCGATCGAGCCAGAAGGCGGAGAGCGTCACGTCGTGCGCAGGATGCTCGTCCTCTTCGCCCCCTTCGTCCGTGCCCATCGTGAACTTGCCAGAAGGCACGAGCAGCATGTCGCTCGGCTCGTCTTTTGACCCCGGGCTCGCGGAGCCCGCCTCCGCAGGATCGGCGGCTTCGGCCGAGTCGGACGGAGGGACGGCCGAGGCCGTTCCAGCGGATGCAGCGCTCTCGTTCGCGCGGGCGGCGCTCGACGAGGAGCTCGGCTCTGTCACGTCATGACAGGCCGCGAGAACCAGCAGCGCGATGGCCCGACGCATAGGGGTGGGCTATCCCATGCTGCGTGAGAAAGTGAAGTTTGATGGCTCGTTCGCGGCTGAGTCCGTACCTCGGCTTTCTATTCGGACGCGACCCCGCGAGATGCAGCAGGGGTGCCGATGGTGGAGTCGTGCGGGATGACGGCCCAGCTCCCGTCACGGGCTATCTGGGAGACGTACCAATCGGACGAGACGAACGAGAGCCACCCTAACCCGTGCCATGTGAAGTGGGCGTCGTCCTTCGGGTCGCGCGTGTCAGTGCCGATGTGCGCGCCGGGCGACCCGCCTTCGATGAAATGGACTTTCGGCGGCGGGGAAGCTGCACAGCCAGAGACGAAGGCCGAGCTCAAAGCTACTGCGATCGTGCAGACGAGGGCGAGCCGCCGTCTCCAGATCGCAGTGTGCCCGATGGGAGCCGCGGGGTTCTGTCGGTCGTCACGCCGCATGGGATGTACATTGGCAAAGTGTGCGCCAATATCCCGCGACGAAGACCCTTTGCGGACCCCACGACCGTTTTGAGGCGTCCGCAGGAGCCCGGTGTGGCGAGAGAGTCGAACGCCTATCGGTTGCTCTTCTGACGGGCTTCACCCTTCAGCTCTTTGACCTTACCTTCGACCGCCATCTTGTCGTTGTCGATGATTTGGCCGACACGATTCTTCACGGCGCCCACGACCTCTTCAACCTTTCCCTTGGTGCGCTCGGCGCCCTTGGCAACTTCTTGTTTGGTCTCGCCTGCAAGCTCTTTGGCTGCGCCCTCGACCTGCATCTGCTCGTTGCCAATCAGCTTGCCAATGCCCTTTTTGATCTTGCCGCCGAGCTCTTCTGCTTTGCCTTCGGCGCGATTACTTGCGTTGCTCATGGTCTGCTTCTTCTTTCGTTGGGGGGATGGATCGTAGATTCGATTTGAATGTCTGGCCTCGCTTCGCGAGGTCTTGGGGGCTCAGCGCTTGAACAGAGCGATACCGCCGCCGACGAGCCCCGCGAGGACGACGACACCGACGATGGCGACCCAGAATCCTGCTTTGAAGATGTCACCGACGACTGCGCAGCCACTCGAGAAGAGTGAGAGCGAGACAGCCAACGGAGTCATGACGACCGTCGCCTTGAGCGACGCTTGTTCGGGCCTCGAGAGATTCATGGGTTGCTCCGTCCGTTCGTGTCGCGCGAGTCGCGGCCTGCTCGCCGTGTCGGGGTCCCCTCGCGGCGCCGCACAGGCTATTGCAGCTCGCGTGCCGGCACCGGATCGTCTCGTTTTCTGCGGTAAGGCGACTCGGGTCACGACCACGTTCGCGGCGACACAGCGGTTCGGCGAAGGCGCGCGGTCGGCAAGAACGCCACGCATCGTCATTTGCGCCGCACCCCGGGGACCGGCTCCATGCGGCGCGCGAAGAACCGAGTCTCGAAGCACGCCCGCGACGGGGACTCGATCACGTAGGGTGACGACCCGCGCCCCGAAGACCCGATGGAATAACGCGTAGAGCCCACGGTCCCTTCGAGCTCCGTCGTGCTGGGCCCGAGCTCGTCTGGTTCGACCGACCGAGGAGCGACCGAGCCCGACTCTGCCGGCTCGTCGGAGCGTAACGTCGCTCGCGCGACCGATCGGTCAGGCCCGCCTGCGGGATGAGTCAAGTCAGCGAAGCGACCCACGCGCTTCTCATTGCCAAGCTTCGCCTTCCGCCGCGAGGGACGATTCAGGTCAAAAGCAAAGGCCCGATGGAGGCGTTCGCTTCAATCGAAGCGCTGGGAGAGCCGCCGCGCTTCCGGTTCGACGGATGCGCGATCAGCCTTCGCCGATGACTCGCCGCGGCGGTCCGCCGTCGAGCAGGTCGACGGGGCTGCACTTGTCGATGTGCCCCAAGAGCCCGCGGTAAATGCCGAAGCCGATGAGCTTTCGAAGGCGCGGCGAGAAGCCGCGAGCGACTTCGAGCGGAATGCCGAGCTGCTGGTTCTCCTGCTGGCGAATGAAGCCGGCACAGTAGTTCATCGCGATTCCGACCCGCCGCGCGTCGGTGCGATTCGCGCCGCCACCGTGCCACGCGCTCCCGTTGAAGACCAACACGCTTCCGCGCTTCATTTCGGCCGGGATCGTGTCGTCGTAGGTGGCTCCGAGCTCGGGAGCTCGATCGCGCAAGTGGCTTTCGGGGATGATCCGCGTGGCGCCGTTCGCTTCGGTGAAATCGGTGAGCGCCCACATCGTGTTGCACACGATTGGGACGTGTGGCCGCGGCAGCGGAATGAGCATGTCGTCGGCGTGTAGGGGTTGCGCGGCTTCTCCCGGTCCGATGGCGATCGACGACAAGGACGAGACCAGACAACCACGATCGAGCACGCCCTCCACGATGGGGAGGATCGCTTCGTGAACCGGCACTCGCTCGAAGACCCGCTCGCGCGCAAGGAGGTTGTAAACCCTGACGGTCGAGAGACCCTCGAAGAGGTTCTTGCCGGGCCCGGCACCGAGCTCGACCTCGATGCGCGCGAGATCGGCCACGAGGGCATCGAGCAGCTCGGGCTCGATGGCGTTTTCGACGATGGTGAAGCCACGCTCTCGCACCCGCGCGACGTGCTGGCCGAGATCGAAATCGGGAAAGCCCATATCTCGAACGTATCACGTTGGGTGCCGCTGCTTGCGCGCGCTGCCGAGCTGGCGACGGCGCGAGGCCTCATCCCTCGGCACAGCCGATTTGAAAGGCGGCTGCGTCGAAATACTAGGTCGGTCGACCGAAACCTCTCAGAGGTAGGGGACGATCTTCGACACCCAGCTCGATGGGTGTTCGACGAGCTCTCGAAGCCAATCTGGATTGTCGCGAATCGCGCGGTGCCCTTCTTCTTGCGAGACGGCGCGGTGGGCGAATTGGAGCGCCGTCTGTTGGCGTGCACGCCACGTCTTCGTGGGCTCTCGCTCGAGCGGTCTGTGAGGCACTTTCTGCCCGAGCAAGATGCAGTCGAGACCGGCCAGCCCGTAGAAGAAGACGCCTGCGGTCTCTTCGACGCTGGCCCGAATGGCTCTTGGAACGAGCGAGAGGGGGCCGAACGTCTCGTAGATGGCCAATGCGGGCTCGAGGCCGGAGATGTCGACGTCTTCTCTCACGTCGCGCCAGAACTTCGAGTCGAGACGACGATTGAACTTGTAATGAGCGGCGAGAAACCATCGGAGCCTGTCCCAGTCTCGGGCGGCGTTGGTGTTCACGAAGCGCTTCATCAACGTGTCGTCTTCGCCCATCGGAAAAGCGCGGACGAGCGAGGTGATGGCGCGCGTAATCATGAGCAGCCCGGTCGACTCGAGCGGCTCGACGAAGGCGAATGCGTTTCCGATGGCGAAGACGTTGCCGACCCACATGCGATCGTGTCTCCCCGAGCGAAAGCGGACCGTGCGCTCGTTTTCGAGGCCGGGCCAGAGCTTCTTGGCTTCGTCGAGCGCCGCGTCGTCGCTGCAGTGGGCCGAGGAGAAGACGTATCCGAGGTGATCGCTCTCGACCATCGGGATGTTCCAACACCAGCCGTGCTCCATCGTGCGGGCGGTCGTGTAGGGCTTGAGCTTTCCGTCGTGAGGCGCGTTGAACGCGATGGCCGAATCGGTGAAGAGCGTCGACGCGTAGCTGTGGAACTTCTCGCCGAGCTTCTTCTCGAGGAGGGCCGACCTGAAGCCGGAGCAGTCGATGTAGAGATCGAACGACAACTGCCTTCCGTCGTCGGTGACGAGGTGAGCTAGCTCCGGCTCGCCGTCGCCTCGCTCAGGCCGAAGCTCGGCGTCGAGGATCTTGCAGTCGATGTGGCTCACGCCTCGCGAGAGCGCCTTCTTCGTCAGGTAGGCGACCAGCCGTTGGTTGTCGAGGTGATAGGCGAACGACAGGAGCGGCAAGAAAGAGTGCAATTGGCCATTGGTGCGTAAAATCGGGACGACGTTCCGATCCATCAAGATGGCTTGGAGCGTGAAAGAGCTCACATTGCCCGTTTCACCCATCGAGCCGAGCATACCTAGTCCGTTGATCTCCCAGTCGAACGGAGCCTGGAACACATAGTCGCCGGGGAGGCCCCACTCGAAGCGAATCCCTTGTTTCCATGTGGGTCGTACCTCTTTGGTGAACTCGAGGACGTCGAGCTTCAGGTAGTGATGGAGAAACGAGACGAGGCTCGGGACGGTCGCTTCACCCACTCCGATGATCGGAATCGCAGGAGACTCGATCACGGTCACTTCGAGCCACGGTAGCTGGGCCCGGAGGGCGAGGGCGGTGAACCAGCCCGCCGTTCCGCCGCCGAGGATGCCCACGCGGCGCACGCCTGGGGCGTCGGGCTTCTTCGGGCGCGAGGCTTCGCGCTGGGCGAGCTCGTGATTGGTGAAGATCTCCTGCATCACCGGCTGAGTGAATTGGCGCTCGGGCAAAGCCATGGGTGAGAGTCTACGGGAAAAGCCCGAGGCGAGGGGCCCGCTCCCTCCACGTACGGTATGCTTCGCGCACGATGAGCGCAGAGCCGAAGAGGGGCGAGATCGATCGGGCTACGATCGCGATCGTCGTCGGCGCGAGCGCTTTCTCGGTGCTCGCGCTTCTCGACGTCTTCGGGTCGACGAACCGGGTCGATCTCGCGGTCGCCGGAGGCTTGCATCGCTTCGCCACCTCCGACCCGCGCGTCACGAGCGGCTTTCTCGCGGTGACCGAGCTGGGCAACGGTATCGTGCTCGCTCTATCGACGGTGCTCGTCACCGGACTCTTGCTCGCCGTCGGAAAGCGTCTGCTCGCGCTCGGGCTCTCGCTCTCGATGGCCGGCGTCGGTATCGTGAACCTCCTTCTCAAAATCGCCTTCCAGCGCGCACGTCCGCGCTTCGACGATCCGGTGACGGTCGCCGACGGTTGGAGCTTTCCGAGTGGCCACGCGATGGGAACCATCGTCGCGGTCGGGATGCTCACGTACATCGCGTTTCATTGGCTCGAAGCGCCGATCGGGCGGCGGCTTCTCATCGCGGGCGTGACCCTTTGGGTTCTCTTGATCGGGTTTTCGCGAATGCTTCTAGGCGTCCACTACTTGTCCGACGTCGCCGGTGGGCTCGCGGCAGGCTCGGCTTGGCTCGCGCTTTCGATCAAAGCCATCGAGCGCGCCAAGAGCGGCGCGAGGGAGTCGCGTGCGCGATCGCACGTCAAGGAATGACGAAGTCGACCTTCACGTTGTCGGCCGCGAGCGACGTGTCTTTCTGATCGAGCGCGACGCCTTGGGTGTCTTGGATTTGGACCTTGAACGCGCCCGCGTTGACCGTGAACGGAATGGCGAATCCACCGCTCATCGACGTGACCGCGTAAGTGTCGCCCGCGTTCGGAACGATGTTCATTCCGGCAAGGCCTTCGCCCACATCGTAGATGCCATTCTGATTCATGTCTTTGTAGGCGACGCCGACGAGGTATCGGTGCTTGTCGGTGATGGGCTCGCCGAAGTCTTCGGTGACCACGAGGGGCCCGACGGCCGAGCTCGCCGGGTGCTCGACGATCGAGATGCCGATGTCGCGCTTCGCGCCGTCGATGTCGAGCAAGGTCAACCGATGGCCGAGCTCGGGGTTGCCCCAGTCGATGAGGAGCGCGGCGTTGCAGTGATCGGGGCTCTTCGCGTAGGAGAAGATGTTCTCGGAGCAGAAGCTGTATTGGTAGCCAGCGGTCTTGATGCGGTCGAAGAAGTGCTCGCCGCCCGAGCCGTCGTGCTCTTGAAACCCGTTCTTCGCCATGTCTGCGGAGTGAAACTTCGACGAAGCCAAGAGCTTCGGATCGAAGGCGAGCGGCGGAACCGGGGTGTAGCCGTTGAAGTCGCTCACGACCTGTTGGGTATTGACGCCGTATTGGCCGATCGCCCCCTGTGCCTCCGGAAGCGAGATCAGCGCGGGTCCAGCGGCGGGCGGGTTTTCGCGTACGGCCTGGGTGAGCTCGAGCAGCTTTTGCTCGAGCGCCGAAGGCTCGCCATGCGAGTACGTCTTCGCCGGGAGCGCGAAGGCCGTGTAGCGCGTCGGTCCGCTTCCTCCTGCGCCCCCTTGCGCGGCGCTTCCCCCTGAGCCTGCGACGTCGTCGTTGCCGCTCGCGCACCCGGCGAGAATTCCGAAGGCCGAGAGCGCGAGCGCGGAGATGAAAGCTATCGAACGCATGTTCGAATCAATCTAGAAGAACCCGCTCATCGCGTCGAGCCAAGGATCGGCTCGATCTCGACGAAATGGCGTATGGTCCCCTCTTTCGTCGGAGCTCACTAGAAAATGGCTGTTTGGAGCGGATGGCTCGCGGCGGTCGCCATCGTCTTGGCTGCCCTCATTCCTCTGATTCAGCGCGTCGCGATGGGACGACGCGCGCGGCTCGATTCGAGCGCGACGCGCGGCCACGTGCTCGTCGGGCTCGCGACGGTGTCTCTGGCCTTCTTGCACACGTTTCTCATGCTCCCATCGTTGGGATCGTCTTCCGCGGTGGAGGGCGGCATGGCGGCGCTCGCGCCGGGAGGCTTCGCCTTCTTCCTGCTCGCGGCGCATGGCGGGATTGGGCTCCAGCTCCGTCGCGAGCGTCTGCGTGACCGTTCGAAGAAGCGACGAACGCATCTCGCCACCGGTCTCACGATCATCATCGCCGTGACGGCGCACGTCGTCTTGCTCGAGCGCGCGGCGCCAGGGAGATAGGCGCTCTCACTTCGCGTGATCGGCCGCCGCGTCGAGCTCGGGGTAACGTCTGAAGATGCCGGTCTCGTTGAATGGAAGACGCCGTGTCGACGCCAAATACTCGGCGAGGCGCGGCCTCTCGGCGACACGATCGTGAATGCCGACGAGCCCCTTCGACGACGGCTCGAGCTTCTTCATCACGTGCGGGAACGCGTACCGGAGGCCCTCGAGCACCTGGAAGAGCGACAGGTCGACGGAGGAGTGCGACTCTTCGAGGGCGTACGGCCCGACGGTGCGTTCGATCACGCGCTCGAAGTAGTCGAGGAACTTCGGGAGACGGTCTTTAAGAAAGGTCTGCGTGCGGCGCTTCGCTTCGGGCTTCTGGTCTTCGTAGTAGAGGCTCGATCCCAGCGGGTGGTGCGTGTCGTGGACCTCGGAGTAGAGGTCCATGATCGTGAGTTGGAGCTGGTGAGCTCGGAGCCGAGCCGGCTCGTCGTCTCCGACGAGGCCAAGACGTGGAGCGAGATACTGCAGGATGTTCGCGGTCTGCGCGACGACGAGGTCGCCCGACCTGAGGAAGGGAGGCGCGAACGGAGGGGGTCCTTCGACTCCTTCGCCCGCCAGAAGCTTTTGAAGGGCCTTCATCCCACCGTGCGACGGGCTTCGCGCCACGTCGACGTAAGGGGTGTCGGTGTCTTCGAGCGCGAGGCGAACGAGCTCGCCGCGTCCTTGCAGTCCTGGCCAATAGAAGAGCTCGTAACTCATGATCGACTCCGGCTCACAACCCTGGCTGGGCTGTGGGGTCGGGAGCGTAGCCCGCCAGCGTCGTCGGGTGAACCCTCCGTCAGGGCTGGACGCCGACTCCGCTGACGATGTTCTCGGTCCCGCCGCCGAGCGAGAAGATCCCCATGTCGTTCACCACGCCGCCCGGTGCGAAGGCCACCTGGTAGATGCCGCGAACGTCGGAGATGAAGACGTGACCCTCGAGCATTCCGCGATCGACCATCGCGAGCGCTCCCGGGACCTGCGGCTTGCCGCCCGTGTAAGCGAGCTCTCCGCGCAGCGAGACCGCGGGCATCGTCGTCGGTTTGTAGTCGAGAATGAAGATCGCATCGCCGAAGCCCGACACGACGATCGCCGCGTCGTCGAAGGGCGATGCCGCGATCGCGAAAGGGTCTTCAATGTTGGGAATGACCCCTCCGGCGGCGAGCCCGTTCGTCGTCACGCTCACGAAGGCGACGCGGTTCGGTACCGAGCTTGCGACCGAGTTGTCGCCGATGAGCGCGAACTTTTGGTCGTGCGTGATCTCGAGCCAGGAGGTGATGGCTTGATCGTCGCCGAACGCGTTCTCGCCGGCCTGGAAGGAGGGCATCGAGCCCAGCTTCTCGCGGATGACGGTGTCGCCGACCGAGCTGCCGTCGACCTCTCTGCCAGCGATGACGATGTCGGTCGCGTTCAGGAAACCGAGCGCGCTCGCGCTCTTGGTCGGAACGATTCGCCCTCTCTCGGTGAGCTTGTCGTCGCATTCGATGTCGACGCGATAGATGCCGCCACCCGAAGCCGGAAAGTCGGGATCGATCGCCAACAGATACGTGCCGTCGGGGCTCATCACGACGCGGTCGGCATAGAAGCCTCCCTGATAACCAGCTTGCAGCACGTCGATTCCGCCGTCGGCGAGGACGCGGAAGAAGCCGATCGTGCCATCGTCTTGAACGGCGAAGCCGAGCTTGCCGTCGGGCGTGAACACGATGGGTCGGTCGGACGAATTGCCCATCGCGAAGCGCTTTCCGAGCTTCGTTAGAGTGCCCGACGCAGTCAGCCGGATTGGCTCGTAGTCGGTCGACTTGTTGCCCGAGGCGTCGTTCGGATGACCGACGATGATGAAGCGATCCGCGTCGGCGGGGCCCTTCGTTCGCGCACAAGACGCGCCGCCACCACCTCCACCGGCGCCGCTCGTCGAGACCGTCACCCCGACCGCCGAGCTCGTGCTGCTGCTGGCGGTGGCACCGCCCGCGCCCGTCGTGGTCGGATCGTCTCCGCACGCGAGAGCGAGAACGGCGAAGGCGGGGGTGACGAAAGCGAGGCTCGTGAGACGCATTACCATCGTTACCACAGCCCTTCGATCTCGTCTCGGCGGTCACTTCGGCCGGCGTGCCTTGAGAGGCGCCCGAGGCGGCGCGAGCGCCTCGCTGAATACTTCGATGAAGAGGCGGCGAAACCAGAGATGCGCAGGGTCGGTGAGCATCGTCGAGCTGAACGCGATCGAGAACGCGAAGGGTTTCAAGCGCACCGGGACGGGCAGTGTGGTGAGCGGCGCAAGCTGGGCCATACGCTCGGCGACGGCTTCGGGCAACGTGATCACGAGATCGGATTCCGCGACGACGAGCGCCGCGACGACGAAGTGAGGTAGCCGAAGAACGACGCGGCGACGGAGCCCGAGCTCCTCGAGCGCGGTGTCGACGACGCCCCCGGGACGACCGCGCGGCACGACGAGGGCGTGATCGAACGACGCGTAGCGAGCCGGATCGACTTTGCCGCGCGTGAGCGGGTGCCCTTTGCGAACGACGACGCGCATTCGCTGGTTTCGGACGTGCGCTTCGGAGATGCCGGAGACCGCGCGGAACGAGGTGGCGATCGCGAGGTCGACCTCGCGCGCTTGGATCGCCCGTTCGATGTCGTCTCCGAGAAAGCAGGTCACGAGATCGACTCCGGGCGCTTCGACGCGAAGGCGCGCGAGGAGCGGTGGCAAGAAGAGGAATTCGGCGGAATCGGTCGCACCGATGACGAACGTGCGCGCGAGACGCTCGGGGTCGAAGGTCGCCGTTTGTCCTGAGAAGAGCGCTTCGGCGCGGCTCAGGATCTCGCTGACGGCTGGTTCGAGCGACTCGGCGAAGGACGTCGGACGAAAGGTGCCGGCCACTCGAATGAAGAGCGGGTCTTTCAACACGAAGCGCAATCGGCGGAGCGCGTGGCTCACGGCCGACTGCGTTCGGCCGAGGCGGCGAGCCGCCACCGTCGTATTCGCTGTCTGGAGCAGCTCTCGAAGGACGACCAAGAGGTTCAGGTCGAGCGAGGCGAGATGAACACGGTTCATGATCGTCATGGCCAAGATGAGCTAGCGTACGAACGGCTCGGTGCCTATCGTCTCTTTCATCGGAGGAGACGAAATCATGGCGACGACAATCTTGGTGACGGGTGCAACGGGGACCATCGGCTCACAGGTGGTGAGCGCTCTCAGCGGCGCAGCGGGCGTGAAGGTGCGGGCCGCAATACGAAACGCAGACCAGGCGAAGCGTCTCGCCAGCGCGAACGTCGAGCCCGTGGATTTCGACTTTTCGAACCCCGATGCGATCGCGAAGGCCGTCGCGGGCGTCGACAAGATCTTCTTGGTGACACCGTTCGTCAGCGATCCGGTGGAGCTGGCCTCACGTCTGATCGATGCGGCCAAAACAGCAGGCGTGAAGCACATCGTGAAGCTCAGCGCGATTGGCTGCGACATCGAGCCCGGGATCGTTCTCGGTCGATGGCATCGCGCCATCGAGAAGAAAGTCGAAGCCTCCGGGATCGCTCACACGTTCCTTCGGCCCAACAACTTCTTCGAGAACTTCTTCAACTACTACGGCCCTGACGCACAAGGGAACATCTACCTCCCCTGGGGCACCGCGTCGTGCAGCTTCATGGCAGGCGCCGACATCGCGGCGGTCGCGAGCGTCGCGCTCACGACGCCTGGCCACGAGGGCAAGGCATATGAGCTGACGGGGTCCGAGGCGATCACGATCGCCGACGCGGCCAGAGCGATCTCCGAGGTGACTGGGCGCACCATTCGCTATGTCGATGTCCCCGAAGCGGCGGCCAAGAGCGCGATGCTCGGAATGCAAATGCCCGCTTGGATGGTCGACGCGATGATGGAGCTGCATGCCATCGACAAAGCGGGATATGCGAGCGCCGTCTCGGAGAATGCCGAGCAGCTGCTCGGCCACAAGCCGATGTCGTTCAGCCCATTCGCTCAGGCGAACGCGTCGAAGTGGTAGACTGCCAAGTAGCAGACTGCCAAGTAGAGGCCTGTGGGGCGGACGCGAGGAGAGATTCGACAGGAAGACGAGAAGACGGGAAGCGAGAGGTGTCTTGCGTCTCGATCGAGCACCCTACGAGTCTCGCTTCGGTCTCGACGGAACCCCGTTCGATGGACTCGTTCGAGGTGCCTTCTTTCGCGCGCCGCGCGGGCTCGGGAGCGAAGAGGTGGCGATGTGGGGGCGGGGAGCTTTGCGCGAGAGCGTGGCTCGCTCGCCCCACGGACACGTGAAGACTGCCGGCTTGGTGAGCACCCAGAGGACCGGAAGGCGTGGCGCGCGCTCGGGGAACGGCCCGTCGCCGTCGGTGAAATAAATGACACCGTCGGGCTTCGTCTTGCCGAGAAAAGCCTCTTCGAAGACAGGCCGGAGGTCGGTGCCGCCGCGACCGGCCACGTCACCGAGGGCGCCGATGAACGGATAGGTCCTCGTGACCTCGACGTCGCACTCGACGACCGTGATGCGCGCATGCTCGGCGAGCACGGCGAGCTGGCGCGCGATCTCTTCGAGCTCGGGGAGCGTCATGCTCATCGAGGTGTCGATCGCGACCAAGAGCGACGGGCGAACGAGGACGCGCGGGGAGTAGGTTCGACCCGGGATCGCTCCGACGCGATCGGGAAAGCGCCGGCTCGGCCGAGACCAAGTGTGCACGGGGGCGCGTGAACGAGCGACGAACATCTGGATGGCCGTCTTCCAATCGAGGTAAGTGAGCGCTGGGCCGAGAGCACCGGTGAGCTCCTCGACGAGGCGGCCTGGATTCTTGCCGGCGAGGAGGCGACGCTTCGGGTCTTCGTCGGCGTTCTCGGGATCGCTCGCCAACACCTCGTCGATCGACCCTTGCAAGACTTGGCGCGTGTGCTCGACCGCGCCCGGATCACGCTCGGCACGCCTCATAAATCGATGGTCGTCGATGCGGCGGGTACGATCTTCCCGGTCGGCCGAGCCTGGTCGTTCGCGCGGTCGTCCGGGCTCGCTCGCGGCGACGAGCTTGTCGTAGCGCTCGAGCGTGCTCTGGCCGGCGCGAATGCCTATTTGTGCATAGGCCTTGTAGACGATCGGGTTCGGGAGCGGCTCTTCGATGTATTCGTTGGCCGACATCTCGAGCGCGAGATCCATGAGATCGGGCTCGTCGGCTCCCGTGAACTTGGGATGGCCGAGGTGCCCGAGCGCCACGTGATGCACCTCGTGGAGCAAGACGCCGCGCAGATATTGGGGCTCGAGCATGAACGACTCGACGTTCACGTGCAAAAAGAAGCGGCCCTCGAAGTACGAGACCGCCATTCGCTGGACGGAGGGGTCGGAGACCGGCTGGAGCTTCGCCAGAATGGCGGCATAATAGGGATAGCGTTCGAGAAACGCCGGGTCGCGATAGAACGCGTGGAGCCAGGCCTCGAGATCGGCGGCCTCGCTCATTGCGGTCTGACGGGGGTGATTCCGAGCTTCTTCATGGTGGCGACGAGCGGCATGACCCACTTCTCGTCGACCTCGGGCAAGAGCTGACCGAGACACACACGTACGGCGTTGCTGCGTTTGACCTCTGCACTATGGGCTTGTTGCTCGAGATAGGCGCGCACGATCGTGATCGCGAGCCCGACGCGATGTTGTTTGGTCGGGTCGGCGTTCCAAGCCACGATCTTCTTCTGAGCGGCGCTGCCGGCGTAGTTCTGGAGGAGGTCGGTCGGAGCCACGTCGACGAGGGCGGTCGCCGTCGCGTTGTGGCCGAGAGCCTCTTGCAGGCGTTCGCGGTGATCGCCTGGAAGCTCTGCCAAAAGCGCTTCGAAGGACGCGAGAGAGAGCTGGCGCTTCGCAACGAGCACTCCGGCTTCTGGACCTTCGAGGAGCGGGACCAAGCGCTTGGTGAGCTCGTCGAGGCGGTCGGTCTCGCCTCGGTCTCGGTAGCCTCGCAGCTCGGTAGCGAGCTTGGAGCCTGCGGTGCACTCGGTGAGGAGAGCGCGCACGTCGAATGGAAGACGGGTCACCCAGCCCGCACGCGAAGCGAGGAGCGCCTCGACCCAGGTGGGCGGCAGGTAGCCGCCGAGCGCGTCGCGGAGGAGCGTTTGGTCGTCGATCTCTTCGGGCCGCAGCGTGCCGAGGATCTGCGAGGCGTAGGTCCACGTTCGAGGCGGCACGTCTTCGAAGATGCGCTCGTGTGCTTGGACGAGCGCGACGATTCCGGAATGGATGCCGTGGAGCTGAGCCCACGCGAGCCAGCTCGCGCGATCGGCGCGCACCGAGAGCTCGAGAAAGCGCGCCCTCAGCGCTCGATCGAGCGTGGTCACTTGGTAGTCGCCGGTCTCGGGATTGACGGCCGCGAAGCACACCCAGCCCGCCGGGAGCTCGTATTCGTGGAGACGCCGGGCCGTGAGAAGTTGAAGCGCGGGCTGCTGGATGTACCGCTCGGCGCGGTTCAGCTCTTCGAGCATGAGTATGCCCGCGCCGCTTTGGGGGAGCACCGATGGGACGGCGTAGGTGGTTCGCCCCTCGGAAATGACCGGGAGCCCAACCAGATCGGGAGGCTCGAGAAGACTCAGATCGAGCACGATCGTCTGGATCCCGAGCTCGTCGGCGACGTGACGAACGATCTCGCTCTTGCCGATGCCGGTCGGCCCTTCGATGAGTACCGAGCGACGCGCTCGGTAGGCGAGCCGGAGCACCGATTCGAGGCGGGGTCCCAGTGGGATGTGCGGATAGCGCGTTTCGATGACGGGCGGTTTGCTCACTGGACAGCGGGCTAGCATGCCGAAAGCGGCTTGTCGCGCCCGACGCGCGTCGACGGCCGACGATGGCGGTACGAGCAGACCGACCTTCGTCGTGATCGCCGACCCATCGTCGCTCGCCGCGTTCGAAGCGCCGGCGGTTTCGGTGCTCGAGGTGCAAGAAGAAGTGGCTCGAGCAGCGCATCGCGACGGACGCGAGAGGCGCGTCGGTTCGGGTCGGCGCGGCCGGTATCGGCGAGCTTCCACAACCCAACAGCAAGACACAACCGAGCTTTCGCGCGACGCGGCCCATCGGAGTCGACATGTGAAGGGTCTTTTCGCGCTCCGATCCAGCGCAGGCGCCGGCCATTTCAGACTCCGACACTGCAGAATCTTGGGTCACATCGACGTGTGGACGTGACGAGCGGTCGAGGGCCCCGATGAAAGCCAGCTCCCCGAGCGACCTGTCGGGTCGCGAGAAGTCCCCGAGCGGGTGGCGATCGTCACCGAGCCCGACGGGCGGGCTCGGTGCGGCGAGCTCTCAGCCGCCGATGCACAGGTTGTAGCCCGAGCCGAGCGCTGGAACGGCTTGGCACTGGGTGTTGCCTTGGCAGACGTTCGGCCCGTTCTGGCTGCAGACGATGATCTCGCTCGGCTGCCCGCACGTCGCCTGACACGCGATGCCCTCGAGCTTCGAACCTTGCTCGAGGGTCGCGCAGCAGTTCTCGTTGGGGCAATCGTTGGGACCGTTGCAAGAGAGTTGCACGAAGCCCGGGCCGCACTGGCCCGATTGTCCGCAGTGGTCGCCGGGGCCGTTCGGATTGAAACAGCACACGTCGCCCGCAGGGCAGACCATGTTGTTGCAGGAGACGGTTACGGGGATCCCGCTTCCGCTGCTGCTCACGGTCGGTCCCGGTCCGCCGCTGCTCGACGAGCCGGGGCCGACACCCGTGCTGGCCTTGGCTCCAGTCGACGTCGACCCCGTCGCGCCGGGCCCGCTGGCCGTGGTCGCTCCCTTGCCGGCAGAGGTCGAGGCGGACGCACCGCCGTTGCCTCCGACGCTTCCGAAGAGATCGTCCAAGTTGCTGCTGCTGCAACCCACGACAGCGACGAGGCCACCCGCGAAGACGGTGGTGGCGAGCATGCCAAAGCCGAAACCGCGGCGGTTCGACGACGAGGAAAACAAGCGATTCATGGCGACGATGATAGCGAAACGCCCTCCGGCGTCGATTGCGAAGCGCTCCGATGAAGCGGTCTTCATGACCTCTCGTGACGCAGTGTGGCGCATTCAGTCGAGCGAAGGATCGCGCGGCGCTGCCGGCCCCGCGACGCCGTGGATTGGAGCGTTTGGGCGGAAGCCAAGTGAGATGAAGCAGGAAAAATAAACCCGGAAAGGGGCCTAGCGGCTATCGTCGAAGCTCCTTCCTGTCATCACGTCTTCCTGTTGCATCCTCCGATATCGACAGAAGGGCTCTCGCTCGAAATCGACCGAGACTCAACCGGCGGAGCCTGGGATAGCGCCGCCGGATCCTGCGCGTAGAAGTCACTCAGCTCACCGTAAAGGGCCGGATGGCGCTTCTTCAACAAGAGCGACTTCTCGAAGAACATCTCGGTGACGACCGCGAAAAACTCTTGCGGATTGGTCGCTCCGTACGCGTCGATGTCGCTCGAACGACCGGAGTGCAATCGTTCAATCAATGCTTGGTACTCGCCGCCGAGAATCTGTGCCCAAGCAGTGTAGCGCGAGCGTGCTCCCAGATCGGGAGCGCCGTCCATGGCTCCGTCTTCGCTATCCAGCTGATGCGCGAACTCGTGCAAAACGAGGTTGTGCCCATCGTAGATGTTCGCGGCCCCGCGCTTGACGCTGTCCCAAGCGAGGACGACGGTCCCTCGCGTCCACGACTCGCCGAGGCGAACGCCATCGTCTTCCATGACGACGCCGCCTTCGACGCGTTTGGTCTTCACCCGATACGCGGTTGGATAGACCAATATTGCGTCGAGGTTGGGGTACATGTCGGTCTCGCGATGGAGAAGCAGCAGACAGGCTTGTGCTGCAACCGTCACCCGTATTTCGTCGTCGATCTCGAGCCCGCCCAGGCCTTCGAAGGGCTTCTCGTCGAGAAAAATCTGCACGAGGCCTTCGAGCTCTCGCTGATCTGCGAAAGGTAGGCGCGCCACGTAAGGTACGTTCGCAGCGATGATTCGTCGGTGGATCTCGGGAAGGGGTGTTTCCCGTAGCTCTGCGCGTCGTCGAGTTTTGAAAAAGTGGAACACGCGAGCCTCTTTCCGAGCACACGAATTCGTCTTATTGGCGAGTCTTGTTCTTCTGCATACGCCCTAGTGTCTCGTCGAGCGTCGTGCCCTCGCCGCCTCCGAGAGGCCCGTAGTCGCCGAATGCCTTCGTCTGCGCGGCGCGGATGATGCAGCGAGCGTCTTCATCGAATCGCGCGACCGCGGCCGTCAAGTCGCTCGCGCTCGCCCCAGGGCGCGAGGCGCTCGTGATGGCCATCAGCGAGTCGCCGAGCTTGGAGCACGAGCCTCCGACTTCGGGGACGACGAGCGTTTCGGCGTCGGGACAGCAGTGACCGCGCATGGCCGCGATGGCAGCGAGCTCGAAAATCCCGAGCATGCCCCACTCCTTCATCCCGCCGGTGAGCCGTCCCCCGCTCGCGTTCACGACGAGCTCTTTCACGCGTCGCGCGATCTTCGCCGAGCTCTTGTCTTCGCAGATCTTGGCGAGCCCCGGCTCGACGCGGGTGAAGCTGTCTGCGGCGAACATCTCGCGCAAACAAGCGGCCTCTTCTGCGGGGCTCGCGGGGCTCTGCAATGCGCTCGCCGACGCGCTCGGCTCAAGAGTCGAGGCAGCGGGGATCGCGGAGTCTGAAGACGATGGCGTCGCGCTCGGCGTGGTGCTCGCACTAAGCGAAGCCGTGCTCGAGGCGCCGACGGCACCACCGCTTGGCGCCGCCGTCGACGGAGTCGCGGGCCAATCGGGGAGCCAGCGACCGAGACCCGGCTTCATGAGGGTGAGAGCGAGCCCGAGCCCGACGCCCGCGCTCGCCGAAAGCACGATCGCAGTCACGCGCAAGAAAGTCGAGCTCATCCGAGTCGTCCGGCCATGGTCAGGAGCTTTCACGATCGCGACCTCTTTCTCAAGCGTCTCGGGACCAGATCGCGCGATCGAGTATTCGGTGCTGCGACCGATGTCATTTTGCGGGGTCTTCGGTGCGAGGACCCGCCGAATCGACCGTGAGAGGCTTCGAAACGAGCTCGATCGGAGGAGCGCACAGCTTCTCGCAGCGGCAGTCGGCGAGCTCCACTCGATACGCAAGGGCGAGGTCGGCGCACTTCGAGCGGTCGCCGCATACAGCCATCAGCGCGATGCGATTCGTGTCGACGTGCTCGAAATGAAGCCCCGCGTACTCGGCGGTCTCGAGCCTGATCTCGCCGGGTCCGAGCGTCGACGAAGCCTTCTGGGCGAGACCCGCCACGTTCTGAATCGCTCTACGGGCGCGCGCGATCGCGCGAGGTGTCTCGGCGGGAGGTTGCACCGAGAGCAAGACGCGCGGCTCGGCGCAGGGACCCGTGTCGTCTCTGCTCGCGACCGCGCTGGCGGATGGGGCGCTGCTCGAGGATGCGCTCGGGACGACCGTCGGAAGCGGGGTCACCGACGATGCGAGTGAGGCCGATCGAGAGTCGCTCGACGCGCTCGCCGCGGGCTCGATCTCGCCCGATGCCGATGCGCTCGAAGACGCCGCACCGGACCGCGACGAGTCGCGGCACGCGAAGTGAGAGAGCGCGATCACTGTAGCGCCGAGGGCACCGAACAGGTCGTGTGTCGGTCGAGCGATCATCGCTTGCTTGTCTACCACGCGCTCGCGCCTTCCATGCCGTGCTCGTCGACTCGTTCCGGGTCGCATCTCGACGACCCTCGCCGCCTCGGGGCCCACGACGTCGTGGTCACGAGCGACGATGCGGCGCTCGCGATCGACGCGAGGAGCCTCGGCTCACGGGGGGGCGCTCAGCGAGGGGTCAGGGGCTCTCGGGCGCGACGAGGTCGGTGCCCTGGTTCTCGGCTTCGAGCGCGTGACGTCGCGCGCAGCATGGGCGCTCGCCTGCGATGGTCGGCCATTCGACGGCGCCGATCTCGAGGGCCGCCAAGCTGAGTTGTACCGCGCCAGACAGACAGAGAAGAAGGCCTGCGGCGGTTCGGATGCGGGCGTGGCGTGTCCACTTTCGAATGCCTTCGGCGAGGCCACCCACGATCAAGAGCGCCGGCAGCGTTCCTGATCCGAAGACGAGCAGCGTGAGCGCGCCGCCCCTGACGGAGCCGCTCGCCATCGCGAGCCCGACTGCACCATAAACGAGCCCGCAGGGGACGAGGCCCCAGACGACGCCTCGAAGCATCGATGCGATCACGGAAGGAGATCGAGACGCTCCGAGGGCGCGGCGAACTGGCGCCATGAGCCGGCCACCGACCGACTCGATGCGCCCGAGCGCGGGGAACATACCAGCGAGATAGAGGCCTACGCCGACGAGAGTTGCCGCGACGAGCAGACGCGCACCGAGCTGAACGCCTCCAAGCGGCAACACCGCGTGCGCAGCCGATCCGATGGCCCCGCCGATCGCGCCCAGCGTCGCGTAGGTGGCGAGCCTCCCGGCGTGGGTCGCTGCGGTGCCACGTCTTCCGCCCGTGGGGCCGGAACAGAGCACTCCGGCCAGGCCGCCGCACATCGTGACGCAATGGACACTGCCCATCAGGCCCATGGCGAATGCTGCACCGAGCTCGATGGTACCCATCGAAATACCTATTTGTTCGGACCGACGAATCGGCCTTCGATGAGCTTCACTTCTCCGTCGTCTTCACGCAAAATCGTGATGTGAAAGGGTCTATCGGTCGCGTGCTCTCGGGGAGCGCTGACCACCAGCCCGACGCGTGCGTCGTGGAGTGCCTCGAGCTCGACCGTGGTCGAGGCGATGTCGAAGGTGAGGTCGCCGTCGTTCGGGAACCCGAACGTGAACTTGGCGGCGGAGTCGCGCTTGTTGACCAAGTGCACGGTGAAGACGTCGCGAACCGTCGTGCCCTCGACGACGAACGCCGCACCCTGCGAGCGGAGCACGTTGGCCTCGAACGAGGAGCGCCTCGAAAGCGCGACTCCGAAGATCGTCGCCCCGAGCGCCAAGAGCCCCATGTAAACGTAGAGACGAGGTCGAAGAATGCGAGTCTTCTTGCCGCGTAAGCCACGCTCGGAGTCGTAGCGGACGAGCCCCTTCGGGCGGCCCACTTTGGCCATGATGTCGTCACACGCATCGACGCACGCGGCGCAGCCGATGCAGTCGAGCTGGAGCCCGTTGCGGATGTCGATCCCCGTGGGGCAGACCACGACGCAGCGATTGCAGTCGACGCAGTCGCCTTTGCCGACGTCGTGTGTCCCGCTCTCGCGAGCTGCAGCAGACGCCTTTCCGCGCGGCTCGCCTCGCTTCACATCGTAGCCGATGACCAGAGTGTCATCGTCGACCAACGAGGCTTGGAGTCGGCCATAGGGGCATACGATGAGACACATCTGCTCGCGGAACCAGGCAAAGTTCCCGTAGAGGAGCAGCGTCATCGCGGCGGCCCAAGCGAATGCTTCGGGATGGGCTTCTGGAGAAGCAACCACCATCTTCACGACGGTGGGGATCGACACGAAGAAGCTCATCACGATGTGCGCGACGACGAACGCTGCGACGATGTAGCCAGCGTGCTTGGCGATCTTGCGCCAAGCCTTGTCGAAGGTCATCGGCCCAGCGTCTCGACGCATTCGCTTCTCGCGGGAGCCCTCGATGAAGCGCTCGATGGGCCGGAACACCCCTTCGAGAAAGACCGTTTGCGGACAGAGGTATCCGCACCAGACGCGACCGAGCACCGAGGTGAGGAATGCGAGACAGAAGGCGAGACCCGTGAGCAAGAAGAACGTGAGCCACAGGTCTTGCGCGTTGAAGCTCGCGCCGAACAAAAAGAACCGTCGGTGCTCGACGTCGAGAAAGATGAGCGGGTGATTGTTCAACCGAATGAGAGGTGCGGCGATCCACACCACTCCCAACACGACGAACACGAGCCGCCTCCACGTCGTGAATCGCCCTTTGACATCCGCGGGATACACGAATTTCCGGTGTCCGTCGGCGGGGTCGATCGAGCTCCTAACCTCTTGGCTCGGAATGACTGGGAGGCGGCGCGGCTCTGGCATGGCTACTTCTCGGGCTCGCCCTGAGGGGCTTTGCCGTCGGCGACGTTGGTGTCTTTGAGGGTCAAGACGTAGGCGACGACGCTCCGGAGCTTGGGCTCGCCGAGCACCTTGCCCCAGGCAGGCATCTGCTTGGCGAGAAAGCCGCCCGAGACCGTCGCGTAAATGGCTTTTGGATCACCTCCGTGGAGCCAGTACTTGTCGGTCAAGTTCGGGCCGATGTTTCCTTTGGCACCTTGCGCGTGACAAGTCACGCAGCTCGTCTCGAAGACGGCTTTGCCTTCGTCCGTGGTCCCCGGATCTTTCGAGAGCTTCGTCAAGAGCTCGGGAGTGACGTCGCCGGCCGCTTTGAGGCGCTCCGACTCGGCTGCCAGCTCTTGCGCTTTGACGGCCCGGTACTCCTCCGACGGAAGAACGCCTTTCGCGAACGAATGGTAATAGAGCCAATAGCCGCCCGCGAACACGATGGCACCGTAGAGGGTGGCGAGCCACCACCTCGGGAGGTGGTTGTCGCACTCTTGGATGTCGTCGTATTCGTGGATGATGGGGCTGCCGAACGAATCGACCTTCGGTTTGTCGGCGCTCATGACTGACTCCGCGAGTGTGAATCTTTCGACTGCGAGCGCGGGACCGGCACGGGCGTGGGCCCGTCGTCGTCGAGTGGTAGTCTAGCCATCGAGTCGACCTCGGTCCGCGATTGTCTCAAGGCCCGGACCGCCACGAGGACGAACACGACCATGAAGATCAGGAGAGCGATGATGGGTAGCGCGAGAAGCGGGCTACGTTCGAACATCGGATAGAGAAGCTTCGACATGACCAATCTCCTTCAGCGCGACGCCGTGGGTTGTGCGCCCTTGGCTGGCGCAGGGGGAGCAGGGGGGAGCCCCAAGCTCTGCAGGTAGGCGATGATGGCGACCATTTCGGCGTCGGGGGCGACCTCGACACCTTGTTCGGCCATGTCTTTCGCGATCTGACTCGCCTGTGCGCGGGCGTCGTCTCCCGCATGGCTGATCTGGTCGGCGGTATAGGGCACTCCGACCATCGACAGCGCGCTGAGCTTGCCTCCGGTTCCGGCGAAGTCGACCTTCTTCGTCGCGAAGTGGGCATACGGCGGCATGTTCGAGCCCGTGGTCATCGACCGCGGATCCATGAAATGCTTGTAATGCCAAGTGTGGGGATTGCGATTGCCTTCGCGAGCGAGGTCTGGTCCGGTCCGCTTCGAGCCCCACTGGAACGGGTGATCGTAGCGGCTCTCGGCGATGGTCGACGCGTCGCCGTAGCGCTTGGTCTCCCACTCGAGCGGACGAATCATCTGCGAGTGGCAGAGGTAGCAGCCCTCACGAAGGTAGATGTCGCGGCCCTCGATCTCGAGCGCCGTGTAGAGGTGAGTCGCGCTGGCTTCGGCCTGCGTGGGCTTGACGAGCAGCGAAGGGACGAGCTGTATGACTCCGCCCACGAGGACGGCGCAGAGCGTCAGCACGGTGAAGATCAGCGGACGACCTTCGAGGATGCGGTGCCACGCGGGACCCGACTTCGAATAGGTCATCGACTGGATGGCGATTCCACCCACGCCGACCACCGCGAGCAAGACGACCCAGACGATGCTCGTCGCGGCGTCGGCTCGTCCGAGCGCGATCAGGATGAGAATGCAGATGAACGAGAAGACGACGGGTTGGCCGAACACGAGGCTCGTCCACTTGCGCTTCGGCGCCTCGGGGAGGATGAGCACGGTGGCCTCGCCGTCGACGGCTTTGCCGCTGCGGGCGGTCTTCCAGAGATTGAAGACCATCAACAGCTGGCTGACGAGATACATCAGTCCGCCGATGAGGCGCATCCAGTACATCGGGCGGAGTGCGACGACGGTCTCGACGAAGCTCGGATAGAGGAGCGCTCCGTTGGCATCGACCGCGCGCCACATGAGACCCTGAGTGACGCCAGCGACCCACATCGCGACCATGTAGAGCAATATGCCGACGGTCCCGAGCCAGAAGTGAGCGTCGGCGAGCTTGGTCGAGAAGAGCTTGGTCCCGTAGAGGCGCGGGACGAGCCAATAGAACATGCCGGCGGCCATGAAGCCGTTCCAGCCGAGCGCGCCGCCGTGGACGTGTCCGATGATCCAATCGGTGTAATGAGCCAATCCCGACACCGAGCGAATCGATAGGAGCGGGCCCTCGAACGTCGCCATGCCGTAGAACGTGACGCCCGCGGCGAAGAACTTGAGAACCGGATCGACTCGAACCTGCGCCCACGCTCCGCGGAGGGTGAGAAGACCGTTCAGCATGCCACCCCAGCTGGGGGCCCAGAGCATGAGGCTGAACACCATACCGAGCGTCTGTGCCCAGTCGGGGAGCGCGGTGTTGAGGAGATGGTGGGGACCCGCCCAGATGTAGAGAAAAACGAGGGCCCAGAAGTGGATGACCGACAGCCGATAGGAATAAACCGGTCGGTTCGCCGCCTTCGGCAAAAAGTAATACATGATGCCGAGAACCGGCGTCGTCAGGAAGAAGGCAACCGCGTTGTGGCCGTACCACCATTGCACCAACGCATCTTGGGCGCCGCCGTAGACCGAATAGCTCTTCAGCGCCGACACTGGAATGGCGAGGCTGTTCACCACGTGGAGGACGGTGACGGTCACGATGGTCGCGATGTAGAACCAGAGCGCGACGTAGAGATGCTTCTCAGTCCGCTTGGCGAGCGTCCAGAAGAAGTTCGCCGCGAACGTCAGCCAGATGACCGCGATGGCGATGTCGATGGGCCACTCGAGCTCTGCGTACTCTTTGGCCTGTGTGATGCCGAAGGGAAGCGTGAGCGCGGCCGCGACGATGATGCCTTGCCAACCGAAGAAGTGAATCTTCGATAGGAGGTCAGACGCGAGCCGCGCCTTCACGAGGCGCTGCGTCGAATAGTAGATGCCCGCGAAAATCATGTTCCCGACGAACGCGAAAATGGCCGCGTTCGTGTGGAGCGGGCGAAGTCGCCCGAACGACAGGTATTCGTGGACGTTCGCTTGGTAGAAGGCAAGCTGGAGCGCGATCACGACACCGACCAGCATGGCGACGACGCTCCACCCCACCGAGGCGCCGACGAACCATCTGACGATCGTGTCGTTGTATTCGATGCGCTTCGTCGCAGAGCCACCGTCGTCTGCGACCCGGCCCTTCGCTAGCTCGAGGTTGCCGTCGGGCAATTCATCGCCCGAAATGGTTCCATCACTCATGGGGTCTCCGGGGGGCTGGATACGTCCTCGACGGCGGCAGGCTTTGGCACGTTGCGTCGGCCATCGTCGTCGTCTAGGGGAAACAATGCGAGTCGATGACTCTCTTCGTGGTCACGCTGCTTGATGGTGAACGCGAAGAGGAGGAGCGAGCCCACGACCAGTGCGAGGCTCACGAAAATTTGTAGGATGACTACGTCCACGATTCGCCCTCACGCGCTAGAGAACGCGTCGTGTGTAGAATGGTCAATAGAGAGCTCGTCGGCATGAATATGGCGCAGACCAGAGGTGACATGAGACCCGCATAAGCGAGCCCGATGGCCAAAGTGTTGTAACCGAGAGACAGTGCGAGATTGCGCTGCGTCGTGTGCTTGATGGCGCGCGCGGCGAGCAATGCGGCGCGTACGGGCCTGAGCCCCGCGGTGAGCAGATAGAAGTCGGCACGAGCCGCGAGGAACGTGCGACCCGATGCGGGGGTTCCAGAGCAATGTGCGGCCACCACCGCCAGGCTGTCATTGATTCCATCGCCGATCATCAGGGTGTCTGCGTGATCGATTCGCCGAATCATCGCGGCCTTCGCTTCGGGAGACTTTTCGGCGAATACCTGTTTGCGGTCGATGCCCGCCGCGTCGGCGGCCTTGAGGGCGCGGTCTTCTCGGTCGCCCGAGAGCATGAGGATCTCGAGCCCGGCTCTTCGAAGCGCTTCGACCTCGACGGCCGCGTCGGAGCGGAGCCGCTCTTCGGTGCGAAAGGTCGCCTCGATGACGCCGTCGATTCCGAAGGCGACGTCACCGTCTTCGAGGTCGGAGACCACGTCGACGAGCGCTTCGGTGTGTTGGTGTTTGACGAAGGGGTGCGAGCCGAGGCGATAGAGGCGCCCGAGGACCTCGGCCTCGACCCCGGCGCCGCGCACTTCGACCGCGGCGAGGTTCGCGTCGTATCGCTGATCGACTTCGGGGACGGCCGCGCGGAGCGCGCCGCTTTTCGGGTGCGAGCTACGCGCTGCGAGGTTGTAGAGGATGACGCGCGCCTCGCTGGAGAGCGCGTCGAGAGACGCATGGTCGGTGAGCTCGAGCTCCCCTGTCGTCAGAGTGCCGGTCTTGTCGAAGACGACGCGCGTCACGGCGGCGGCGCGCTCGAGGAAGCGCGATGCGCGGACGAGCAACCCCTGCTTACGAAGCTTCGCGAGGACGATCTCTTGAGCGAGGGGCGTGGCGATGCCGAAGGCACAAGGACACGTCACGACGAGGAGTCCGATGGTGACCGAGAGGGCCCGCGGAACGCTCCCAGTGGCGATGAGCCAGGCGCCGAACCCGATGGAGGCGGCTACGAGCACGCCGATGACCCAATAGCGTGCGACGAGGCGCTCGAAGGGGCTGAACGAATCTCCCTCTCGGTCGGCCACGGTCGGCGTACGGAGGAGCTCGAGCAGCGCCGACGCTTCGAAGGGCTCTTCGGCTCGAACCCGGATGGCCGAATCTCCGGCGGCACAAGCGCCCGCCAGGATCGCGTCTCCGCGCTCGGCGTGGTGAGGGACCGACTCGCCGGTGATCCAATCGAGTGAGACGACGGCGACCTGGTCGAGGAGCGTCGCGGCTACCGGGACCACGTCGCCCGGCGAGACGAGGAGGGTGTCGCCTTTCTTGATCTTGCTCACTCCGACGATTTCGACGCGCTCGAATCCGGGCTCCGATTCGGCGATGCGACGAGCGAGGAGCCCTTCGATTCCGCCGTCTTCGAGGAGCTGCGCGCGGTTTTTCTCGAGCACCCGCTGTCGAAGAAAGCGGCCGGTGAGCATGAGGGCGGTGAAGACGGTCAGCGTGTCGAAGTACGTTCCGCGCGCCCCGTCGAAGAAGAACGAATAGGCCGAGCCGGCGTAGCCGAGAACGAGGCCTATCGCGATGGGGAGGTCGAGGTGCAAGAGGCCGCGGCGTAGGCTATGGAAGGCCGACCGAACGAAGACGATGCCACCGACGAAGAACGCGAGGAGCGAGAGCGCGAACGCGAGGCCGTTGAATAGCCAGTAAAGCTTGGGGTCCGAGACTCCACCGTAGAGGGCGATGGCGAAGATCATCGCGTTCATGGCGAGCGCGATGCACACGCCCATGCGAAGGATCAGATCGCTCGTGGCATCGGACCGTCGACGCGGCCCGAGGCGATAGCCCAATCGCTCGACGTCTTCGACGAATGGGCGGAGCGGAAAGTCATGACCGACGAAGAGGTCGACGGTGCCTCGGATGGGATTGGTGATGACCCGACCTGGCTTGCCGCGTCGACGAAACATCTCGTCGATGAGCCAGACGCAACCCGAGCAATGCAGTCCCTGGGCGTCGAGCTGAACGGGCACCAAACCCGACTCGGTGACGAGCTTGCTCTCGAGGAGGGAGAGCCATTCGGTTCCGCCACGCGCAGGACCGGCGACTGCGATGGGAACTCCGCGTTCTCCGCGAAGGTCGTAATAGCGAAGAAGCCCGCGGTCGCGGAGAATCTCGGCCACGAGCTTGCAACCGTCGCAACAATAGGGCCCGCGTGCGCTCTCGAGATCGGCGCCGCAATGGGCGCAGACGGAGCGAAGCAGGGCTCGGTGCTCCAGGGCGGCGACTTCGTTGTCGAGCGCTGCATGATCTCGACGGTCCGTCTGAGTTGGGGCAGAATTCCCCGGTCCGAAGAAGCGCGCGGTCGGCTTCTCGGAGAGTGGACTTTCTGGGGGCTCGGTGAGCATTGCGGCGACACATGGCAAGCAGCGTGCCGCCAGTTTCTGCCGTTAAGTCGCATATTTCGCGCAAGACGCCGTGCAGTCCGTGCAGCGATACGCAAGGCCTGCGTGGAAAGCACCGTGGTCGCATGCACTGTACCGAAACCCCGTTCCTGTGGGCCCGGGACCGCGCTCGAGGTGATGGGCGCATGGCATGAACGCGGCGAGGCTCCACTCCACGCCCGAGATGAGTTACGACCTGGGAAAGCCATGACCACACTCAAGCTCCAGCCGGGCGTCATCACGGGCAATGCTCTTCGTGAGCTATTCGACTACTGCCAGACCGCGGAGTGCGCGCTCCCGGCAGTCAACGTGATCGGTAGCCACACCGCGAACGCCGCGCTCGAAGCAGCGCGGCAAGCCAAGGCGCCGATCATCATCCAGTACTCGCATGGCGGCTCGCAGTTCAACGCCGGCAAGACGCTCGACAACTCGAAGAACCAAGCGTCGATCGCCGGGGCGATCGCGGGCGCGCACCACGTCCGTTCGCTCGCCGAAGCGTACGGCGTATCGGTCGTTCTCCACACCGACCACTGTGCCCGCAAAATCCTCGGTTGGGTCGACGGCGTCCTCACCGCCGGTGAGGCGTATTACCAAAAGCACGGTGTTCCGCTCTTCAGCTCGCACATGCTCGACCTGTCGGAAGACTCGCTCGCCCACAATCTCGAGACCTGCCGCGAGTACCTGACGCGCATGGCGAAGATCGAAATGACCCTCGAAATCGAGCTCGGCGTGACCGGCGGCGAAGAAGACGGAGTCGATCACGCGGGCATCGAGAACTCGAAGCTCTACACGCAGCCCGAAGACGTGTTGGCGTCGTACGACGCTCTGTCGCCGCTCGGCTCGTTCACCGTGGCGGCGTCGTTCGGCAACACGCACGGCGTCTACGCCCCCGGCAACGTGAAGCTCACGCCGGTCATTCTCAAGAACAGCCAAGACCGCATCCGCGCCGACCGAAAGACCGGACCGAAGCCGGTTCATTTCGTCTTCCACGGCGGCTCAGGCTCCTCGCCCGAAGAGATCCGCGAAGCGGTCTCGTACGGCGTCGTGAAGATGAACGTCGACACTGACACGCAGTGGGCGTTCACCCAGCCCATCAAGAAGTTCATGGACGAGAAAGACGCGTACCTCCGCTCGCAGCTCGGCAACCCCGAAGGCGCCGACAAGCCGAACAAGAAGTACATCGATCCGCGTGGCTGGATGCACTTCGGTGAGAAGGGCATGACCGCTCGAATCGTCCAAGCGTTCCAAGACCTCGGATCGTTCGGTAAATTCGGCGGCTGATCGTCGGCTCGAGCGAGTACGCTGTCACCCGATGGCGCGCTCGCTTCAACTGCTCGTCGCGTCGTTCGTAGCGATCGCATCGGCGTGTCATCGGGCGGAGTCGCATGCTCCAACGCCGACTCCGCCTCCGCCGACTCCACTTCCGGTCACCCCCGAGCTAGTCTCGAGCGATCCGCCCGACGGCTCGGGGAACGTAGCGCGCACGACGTGGATCGTTCTGTCATTCGCGAGCCCCGTCGATCCGGGCGCGCTCGGCAACATCGTCGTTTCGTGCGACGGATCACTTCGGGCGATGACGATCGCGGCGATCGGCGACGGATCGCGCATCGTGGTGAATCCCGACGAAGACCTTCCCGATGCGGCGGCGTGTCGCGTCGACTTTCGCGGACCAAGCGGCCCGCGCACGAGCGGCTTCACGACGGCGTCGCGCGGGGCTCCTGCGCATGCGCTCTACGATCCGAACGACCCGTCGCGCCCGGGGCCGATCCCCGACGATCTGTGGCTCGCCGACGATTCGACGACCAAGACTGGTGCGCGGGTCGCTCTCAGCCCTCCAGTCGATCCTTCGGTCGCGCCGCTCTTCGTATCGGCGCTGGAGCCGACCCACGTGCTCGACGGCTGGAGCCCGATCGCACCCTTCGTGATCGAGCTCGACGAGGCGGCCGATCCGAAGACTCTCCCGCACTCTGCGGTCGAATCGCTCGACCCTCTCGCGACCGTCGGATTGTTCGACGTCGACGGGGCGAGCGCTGGCATCGGGACGCGCATTCCGTTCACGCTCCGTGTCGACGATCGAACGACCGCTTCGGGCAATTCGTCTCACGTGCTCATCGTGTTCCCTGCACGCCCGCTCGAGCCGATGCATCGCCACGCGTTCGTCGTCCTCCGTCGCGCGCTGGTCGATCCGACGAGGCCCATCGATCCGAGTGAGCCGGTGCGTGCGGCCCTCGCGGGTGAACCAGCGACCACCTTGCTCGCCGAGCGGTCGGCGGCGCTCACCCGAGTGGTGGTCTCGGTGCTCGCGGAGCACGCTTCGCCGCCGATTCATGCCGACGACGTCGCGCTCGTGCTTCGCGTCTCGACGCGCTCGCTCGACCGAGTCCCCGACGACGTTCTCAGAATGAGGTCGCTGATTCAATCGGCGGCGCCGCCCACTTTCACGATCGACTCGGTCGCGCCCGATACCGATCCGAACGTCGCCGCGATCGTCCACGGCACGTTTCAAGTGCCCGTGTGGATCGACCCTCAAGGCACGATCGTTCGCGACGGACAGGGCGCGCCGGTCTCGAGCACGACCGAGACGGTTCCCTTCGTAGTCGCACTTCCGAAAGCGGCGATGACGGGACCTGTGCCCGCGGTCATGTTGCAACACGGGCATCCGAGCGACGCGAATTTCATCGTGACGCAGATTGGGCGAGCCGACCTCGCGCCGATCGGAATCGCCGGGATCGGATTCACCGACCTCCAGATGCGGCGTCCCGAGCTCCAAAGCCTCGAATACGTGCTCGGAGGTCTCTTGGCCGAGGGACGCATTGCCGATTACCAAAAGCAGACTTGGTCCGACCAGCTGGCGTTTTTGCGGCTCTTGCCGACCCTCGAACAATCGCTCGACGTGTTGCCTTTGAACGCCCAAGGCCTCTCTTCGCCCGATGGAAAGCTCGATCTCGATTCGACGGCTCCCCTCCTTTACGGTGGATTCAGCGCAGGCTCGTTCCATGGAGTCGGATTGCTCGCCTACGCACCAGAGCTCCGCGCTGCGACGCTCGCTGTCGGCGCCGGCAACTACTGCGCAAAGCTCATGCACCAACAGAACGATGCCATCCACGATGGTCTCGTCGCGAAGACGCCGGCGCTCACGCGCGCCGAGGTGTACATGCTCTTCGCGCTCGCTCAAATGGCCTTCGACGATCAGGATCCGTTGGTGAACGCGCGCTTCGCTCGGCGCGCTCCCATCCTCGCAGGGGAGGGGACGAGCCTCTTCTTGACCGAAGGTATCGGCGACACGCTGGTCCCGATCGAAGCGACGCGCGCCGCGGCGTGGCAGCTCGGTCTTCCGCAGATCGGTCGCATCGCCGTCCCCGTCGGATTCCTCGACGTCACGAGCTCGCCGCTGACCGCGAACCTCGATCCCACGACCTCGGGTGCCTTCGTGCAATTCGTTCCAGTCGGTGTCGCCGGAATCGATCCGACGCCGGCTTGTGCGGCCGAGAACCAGGCCTTCGCGCACTTTTGTGCCGACGTGTCGAAGGGAGTCGGAGCGGCGCGCGCCGCGTTCTACCAATCTGCGCTCCGAGCGCCCGTACCGACCATCCCCGTCGTCGACAACTGACGGACCCGAGTCACGGTTTCGGAGCCCGGCTTTGGGGGTCGAAAGTCACTCGATGACCCTTCTCTCCGCCCTCGATCTCGTACCGCTCGTTCGTGGTGGCTCGAGCGCGCAGTCGTTTCGCGACTTGGTGTTCACGCCGGAAGAAGAGGCCATCGTCGGCTTCTTTCGAAAGCTCGCCGTGGTCGGCACGCCCGCTATCTTCGAGAGAGAGATCGACGAACGCGCGTCGCGACCTCGGGAGCTCTGCAAGCGACGCAAGTCGCGTCGAGCGATTTGCCAGATTCGTCGACGAAATGCATCGTTTCGGCGTTCGAAAAGGCCGCGATCGCAGCTCCGACGACGCCGCTCGCCCTCTCGTTCGTCGCCACGTTCGTGAAGCCGGCCGCCGCCAAACCGACTACGGGGAAGAGCCTTCATTCAGACAAGTCCTCCGATCCGCGCAAGTCCCCCGATGAGCACTACGATGCAGGCGTTCTCGGATCGCTCCTGGACGTCGACGTCGGTGAATCGTTCGGTGTGGGTGGGCTCGGGCTCCGAGGCACCGGCGAAGGCGGAGGTGGCCGAGGCGAAGGCGTCGGGCTCGGTAGCATCGGCAGCATCGGCCACGGCTCGGACACCGGGCAGGGATTCGCCAATGGCAACGGTCGTCTCGGCGGCTCCCCTGCGAAGAAGCCGCCGCAGATCCGCATGGGCGCGACGAGCGTCTCGGTGGGTCTGCCGCCCGAAGTGATCAAGCGCATCGTCGTTAGATGGCGAAGACTTCGCCGGTGTAATGGCCGAGCCCGCCCAAGAAGGGCGAGGCGACGCCCACGACCGATCTCGCGGTTTTCGAGCGCGTCGACGCGCCCTCCATCCATCACAGCATCCGCGTCGTCGGCGCGAGCACTCAGCTCGCCGGCGAGCTCATGGAGCTCCTCGTCGAGTGAGCCGCGCGCCCAAAGTCATTTCGACTTTTTGTCTGCGATCCATCGGGTGAGAAAAGTCTGATCTTTTTCGGAGGCCGAGCGAGTCTCTTTCTCGGCGGTCGACTCGATGAGCCCGCCCAGTCCGAAGATCTTCGCGTCGATCGACACCTCGTCGGTGCGGCGACATCGGCCATCGCCAGCGGCTTCGACGTGAATCGTGCCCTGGGTGAAGAGCTTGTCTTTCATGGTCTGAGGGACCATTCGCCACGTCCAAACGCCCTTTTCGCGGTCGAGCGTCCCGTGCTCTTCGTAAGCGAAGCTGCCTCCGATGATCTTCTCGACCGCGGCCGGCAGATTCATCTTGGGCGTCACCTTGATGACGCGTGAATCCCCGGTCTTCGAGATCGACGCGTAGTCGCGAAAGCCGAGACCCTCGAGAAACAGACGGCGGCGGTAGTCGTCGTCGAGGAAGATTTCCCAGAACGTCGTCGGGTCGCATTCGAAGACGTGGCTCGTCGTGACTTTGCGCATGCCGGCCCTTAGCTTTGCCCGGGCCACCCATCAACATCGAGTGACACGGCGGCGGCGCTCGATCGGCCGCGTTTGTATAAGTGCCAAAGTTGGCCCCGAAGGCAGAGCTCGGGCATCGGGAGTGCCATGCGTGTCTTCCAAAGACCCGGCTCGGTCTTCGGCCGGGCGCTCGGCCGAGCGCCGTTCGTCGCCGTGCTCCTCGGCGCTACGCTCGGCATCGTTGGGGGCTGCAAGAGCAAGTCGAAAGAAGGCGCCCATCAAGAGGGCGTCGTCGGTCCCGGCGTCCCCTCGCTCTCGAAGCAAGAAGAGTCGGACGATCCGGAGACGCTCGCGAAAGACGGCGGCCCGCGCATCGGCGCCGTCGAAATGACCGCCCCCATCTACGAGCGCGCCGATCGTCGCTCGGCAGTCATCGGCTATCTCCGCGCCGGCGGCACCCTCGTTCGCGGCCAGAAGCCCGTGAAGACCGACGACTGCCCAGGCGGCTATTTCCGTGTCTTGCCCGCGGGATTCATGTGCGCGACCAAAGAGGCGACGACCGATCTCGAGAGCCCGATCATCAAGGCGCTCAAGCTTCGGCCCGATCTCACCAAGCCCATGCCGTATCCCTACGCCTTCGTGCGTTGGGTCGCTCCGAACTACTTCAGAGTCCCTTCCAAAGCAGAGCAGCTCCAGTACGAGATGGATCTCGAGCGCCACCTCCGGAGCTACAACAAGCTTCACGAGAAGTGGGACGCGCTCTCGGTCGGCGCCAACGACGTCGAGCTCGACGGAAAAGGTAACGCGGTCGGCGTCTTCCCCGAAGATCCTCCGGCCCTCGACTACAACAAGATCTACGGCGGCGACGGGAGCGACGACATTCCTTGGTTCTTCCAAGGCGGCCGCAAGATCCCCAACATCGCTTCGTTCAAGGTCCCCGACTACGCCGTCATCACCAACCGCGTCCCTCGCAAAGCGATGCTCGCGCTCATCGGGACGTTCGTCGGACCTGACGACCGTCGCTTCGCGCTGACGACCGACGCGCGCCTCGTGCCCACCTCCAAGCTCAAGCCCGATCGCGGATCGACCTTCCACGGTGTCGATCTGGAGAAGGGGTGGCGCCTGCCCGTCGGCTTCATTCGGCAAGAGGGCGTCTACAGCTACGATCTCTCCCACGGCGCGCTCGACAAGAAAGACCGCATCGACCGCCACGAAGCCATCCAGCTCACGGGCGAGTCACGCTTCCTCGGAGGCAATCGCCTGGTCGAAGCGATCGATCACACCTGGCTTCGTGAGCGCGACGTGTCGATCGCTCCCAAGCCCTCTCACCTTCCTGCGTGGGCCAAAGACAAGTCGAAGAAGTGGGTCGACATCTCGATTCAGGGTCAGACGATGATCCTTTATCAAGGATCGACTCCCGTCTACGTGACCGCCATTTCGACGGGGCGCGACGGTCTCGGCGATCCGAAGAAGACCCATTCGACCGTCACCGGCACCTTCCACATTCGCGAGAAGCACATCACGACCACGATGGACGCGAGCGACGTCGACAACAAGTTCGAGCTCCGCGACGTCCCCTGGGTGCAGTACTTCAAAGGTGGATATGCGATCCACGCGGCGCCCTGGCACGACGACTTCGGAAAGCCGCGGAGCCACGGCTGCGTGAACATGTCTCCCATCGACGCGCGTCGCGTCTTCATGTTCACCGACCCGCCGCTCCCCACCGATTGGCACGGAGTCAACGCCAGCGCTCTGACGGGCGAGGGGACCCTGGTCTCGATTCATCCTTGATCCGGTGGGCGCCTCGCTTCATCTCGAATGGTGTAGAGCAAGCAGGTGATCTCGTTTCTGCGGACGTTTCTACCGCTCGTCCTCGGCATCGTCTTGCCGCTCGGGCTGCAGCTGGTCCTCGGCCGACGCATGAGGCGAGCTCGTCGCGACCGCGGTTGGTCGAGGGTGAGCTGGGCGTTCGCGCTCTACGCCATCGGTCCGCTCTCGATGATTCCATTCTGCTGGGTCACGCGGCGCTGGCGAGGCGTACCCGAGGGACTTCGTGCCCTCGGGGTCGGCCTTCTGTGGACGATCGGCATCTTGGCTCTGATCTTCGCGTCCGACCTGCTCTACGCGTTCGTTTTCGGGCTCCCTCTTGAGCTCTCGTGATCCCGCCGGTTTGCCAAATGGTGTAGGGTCGAGCCCGATGCGCACGCAAATCAGGCCCCGTTCGCGCGCTCTTCCGTGGCTGGCGGCCATGACGGCGCTCTCCGTCGCCGCGTTCGCAAGCCTCGCCGCGTGCACCAACACCACGGTCTTCGACCAACCCGATCCGCTCCAATGCGGCGAGGGCAACGGCTGCGGCATCGCGGTCTGCCAGTGCGGTGACTCGACCTACATGATCGACTCGGCTTGCGAGCTCGGCAAATGCGTCGACACCAAGAAGCTCTGCGACGACCGGTGCGTCGACTCCGGGGGGACGAAGGCCGTCGTCTCGGCGAGCGGCGACACGTTCGGTGCCGACGCGTGCGAAGCGCTCGACGACCGTATGCTCATCAACGGTTGCAAACAGGGTGTCACGCTCTTCTCGACGACCTGCGTCTCCGACGCGACGTGCGCGACCGATTCGCAAGCATTCTGGCGATGCGTCGTCGGCGACGCGACCCTCTCGTGCAAGCGCGGCGCGCTCCACGCCGTCGGTTGCAAGATGAGCCCGCCGCTCGCGCTCTGCACTCCCGCGCTGAAATAGCACGGCTCGAAGTTGGCTCGACGCCACGGCTCGAGCGGGCTCGCAGTCGAGCTCAGCTGCGCGTGAGCTCCGAGAGACGCGTCATCCGCGCCGACACTGCGTCGAACAGTCCCGAGTACACTTCTCGATAGAGTCTGTCGTACGTCTCCGTCGACGCGCCCGGCAAGCTCACCGATCCTCGGGCGCACATCGCGCGCGACGCAGCTTCGATCGTCTCGTGCCGACCGAGCGCCGCGAACGCGAGCATCGCGGCGCCGAGGCCGGTGGCTTCGCTCGAGGCAGAGCGAACGATCGGTTTTCGAAGGACGTCGGCGAAGATCGACAGCACGAGATCGCTCCGGCTCGCGCCTCCCATCACGACGATCTCGTCGATCGCACCCGCGGCTCGCTCGACGCCTTCGAGATGGTGCCGCGCCTCGAACGCGAGGCCTTCGACGATGGACCGATAGAGGTGCTCGGGACCATGATCGCCTCTCAGTCCCAGAAGAATTCCAGATGCATCATCGTTCCAGATCGGATTCATCGCCCCGAGGAGGTAGGGGACGGTGATCAGCCCCGAGGCGCCCGGCGGGAGGTGGCGCGCTTTCTCCTCGAGCTCGGCGAGCTTTCTAGACCGCCCAGAAGGGCTCCCGTCGGTCCCGAGGATGCGATCGGCGAGCCAGTCGAGCGTGAAGGTGCCGCCCTTGAGATCGGTCTCCAGAAAGAACGTGCCGGGGCTGCACCCGAAGAGGGTCCGGAACGCGCGGTCGATTCGATACGTTCGAGAAACGACGCCTGCGACGAGCGCCGTCCCGAGGTTCATGTACGCCGTCTGCGGAGCTCCTTCTGCCTCGCGCGCGGTGACGCCTGCGCCGAGACCTGCCGCTTGTCCGTCGCCTGCGCCTGCCACGACGACGACACCTGAACCGAGGCCGAAGCGCTCAGCGAGCGCCGCTCGGAGAAGACCCATCGTCTGGCCCGGCGGGACGAGCGCAGGGAGCTCGGCGATCGAGATCTGCGCGAGTCGGGCGAGCTCGTCGGACCACGCGCCCGCCACCATGTCGACGAGACCGAGCGGATCGGCCGACGCGAGCGAGGTCACGCGAAGCCCGGTGAGACGCCACGCGAGAAAGCCGTGAACGTCGACGATCGTCAGCGGCCGCTCCCTGAGGTCGGGCCGCGCGCGCGTGAGCAAGAAGCGAATCTTGTACAGCGACGGCGTGACGCAGACGGGCTTGCCGCTCAATCGGTGAATGCGGTCTCGATCGCATGTTCGGCCGATCTCTTCGACTTCGCGCCGTGCCCGCGCATCCATCCACACGATGGCCTTGGCGAGCGGGGAGCCCTCGTCGTCGCACGCGACGAACGTCTCTCGCTGACAAGCGATCGCCATGGCACGAACGCGGGAACGCGACGGCGCCGGGATCGCGGAAAGCGCCTGTTCGACGGCCTCGAGGAGCGACGACCACCACTGCTCTGCGTCTTGCTCCCACGCATCGGGCTCGGGATTGACGAGCGAAATGGGCGCACGTCCTTCGCTGAGAATGTGACCAGACCCGTCGACGACGAGCGCCTTGACGGCGGTCGTGCTCGCGTCGATGCCGATCACGAGCGCGTCGAAAGGCTCGCCCATCGAAACCCTTCAGCCGCCGAAGAAACGCGCCAGCGGCAGCTCGACCGGTGCCCCGTCGAGGGCGACTCCCGCGAGGTGCATGAGGAGCGGAAACGAGGTGATCCGAATCGCGCCGCTCTCGTCGAGCGCCAAGAGAGCGCGGCGGAGCACCGCCAAGACGTCGAGGCATTCGAGGGTCGCTCCCTCCATCTTGGCGACGGCTTCGGCAGGCGAGAGCCCAGCGCCGAGGAGCTTTCCGAATCGTCCGGTCCGACCTCCGTTGGTCGTGACATCGAGATCGCCTACGCCTGCGAGGCCGCTCGCGGTCTCGGGATCGCCTCCGCACACCGCGACGAGCGCCCGCATTTCGCGCACCGACTGAGCGAAGACCGCCGCTTCGAGGTTGTGCATGGCGATGCTCCCCGCCGACCCGCCCGTCTTCTCATGAAGACCGATCGCGAGGGCGATCCCCATCGCGTAGGCGTTCTTCGCAGCAGCGCAAATCTCTGCCCCTTTCACGTCGGACGTCGGGAAGACGAAGTAGAAGTCGCTGCGGAGCAGATCGGCGATTGTGCTCGTGACGGTTGGATCTCTGCCAGCGAGCACGACACAAGTCGGGACGCGTCGCGCGATTTCACCGGCGATGCACGGTCCGGCGATCGCGGCAGGCGAGATGCTCCCGCGAACGTTCTTCGGCAAGAGGCGCTGCACCACGTCGGGCAGCGTCACGAGCAGCTCCGGATGCGCCGGAGCTCGCCCGTCGCCCGTCTTGGTGGGAGACGCGCTCCCAGCCTCGGGCCCGTCCCAAACGAGCCCTTTGGTGATCATGAAGATTGGCATGCGATGGGTGACGAGCGGACCGATTCGCTCCGCTGCCCACGCGATACCGGCCGAGCTCACTCCGAGCGCGATCGCTTCGATTCCCTCGGCGGCGGCCTCGAGCTTCTCGATCGGGAACGCCTTCGCGCCCTCGGGGAGCGTGATTCCGAGCCTCGGGTGAGGGCGGCCGTCGAGCAGGCTTTCGACGATCTCGCCGTCGAGGTGTGTCCCCACGAGCCTCACGTCGTGTCCGCGCGCCGAGAGCGGCACCGTCAACGCGGTACCCATCATTCCAGCCCCTAGCACGAGGATCTTCGCCACGACCATCTCCTCCGAAGAAGACCTCGATTGTACACGTCGCCGACGCCACTCGGGACCGCTCTTTGCGTGCCTCCGTCGACTTCGGGGAGTACACTGCGCTTTTGCTTTTCTGCTAACACCCAGGAGTCGTCATGCTCGATCGCGCCCGCCTGTCCTTCAACGCCGCTTTCGGCTCTTCGCGTCGGCTCCCGCGCCTCGTCGCTCTGCCGAGTCTTCTCGCGCTCGGGCTCGCCGGGCTCTCAGGAGGGTGCGGCGACAGCAGTGGAGCCGGGGGCTCCGGCTCCACTTCGACCGGCACCGGGACCGGAGGTGGCCTCGCCTGCCCGACCGCCGAGGTCGCCGGCTGCACCGTCGCCATCGGACCCTCGGGCGCCGACGACACCAAGAACATCCAAGAGGCCCTTCTCAACGTGAAGAGCGGTGACACCCTCTGCCTCTGCCCGGGGACCTTCAACGTCACCAGGCAGCTCAGTCTCACGGTCCCGAAGGTCACCGTGAAGGGCGCCGGCAAGACGCGCGAAGAGACGATCTTGGACTTCAAAAATCAGGAGATGGGCAAAGACGGATTCACGGTCACGAGCGACGACTTCACCATCCAGAACCTCTGGCTCAAGAATTCACCCGGCAACGGCATCGTCGTGAAGGGCGCCACCAACGTGAAGTTCACCGGTCTCAAGGTCTCTTGGGATGCCGGCTCGGTGACTGCGAATGGCGCGTATGCGGTCTACCCGGTCAGTAGCACCAACGTGATCCTCGAGAACACCGAGATCGTCGGCGCCGCCGACGCCGGCGCGTACGTCGGTCAGTGCCACAACGCGGTCGTGCGCAACAACAACGTGCACGGCAACGTCGCGGGCATCGAGATCGAGAACACCACCGACGCCGAGGTCTACGGCAACGAGTCGTACGACAACTCCGCCGGCGTCCTGGTCTTCTCGCTGCCGAACCTCGAAAAGAAAGACGGGATTCGCGCGAACGTCCACGACAACAACATTCACGACAACAACCGCATCAACTTCGCGATGAAAGGCTCGATCGTGTCGAGCGTGCCCGAGGGCACGGGCGTGCTGCTCTTGGCCGCCGACGAGACCGAGCTCCACGACAACCAGATCCACGACAACGACTCGACTGGGATCCTCATCGCCGATCTCGCCACGCTCTGCTTCATCAGCGGAGGCTGCGGAACGGCCGATCCACTCACCGATCCCGATCCCGAGTCGACTTACATTTACAACAACGCCTTCACCAACAACGGAACGATGCCTCACGCGCCGCTCACGAACATTCCGAAGGTGCCGCTCGAGAGCGTCGTCTGGGACGGGGTCGAGAAGTCGGCTGGCAGCGCCAAGCTCTGTCTCGGAAAGACCAACCTCCCCACGTTCCGCGACATCCACGGCATCGCGAACATCGGCATGTTGGCGAACCAGACCACCGTCACGACGCCTTTCCAGTGCGATCTGCCGAAGCAGAAGCCCATCAACCTCTGAGCGCGACTCGACCGTTATGGCAACGACCCCGAGAGAGCAGACCATGGCGGGAGCCTTTCCCGTTTGCGTGGCTTTGCTCATCGGGGTCGGCGGCTGCTCGAGCGAGCCCGACAAAGTCTCGCACGAGCCTGAGCCGTATTCGGGACCACCGATCCCGTGGGCCTACGCGGCCTTCCCCGCGGTGCCGGTCCCAGCCGACAATCCCATCACCGACGCGAAAGTCGCGCTCGGAACGACGCTCTTTTACGATCCCATTCTGTCGAGCGATCGAAAGGTCGCCTGCGCGACGTGTCACAGCGAGCAATGGGGAATGGGCGACGGTCTCTCGGTGTCGGTCGGTGTCGACGGTCAAGGCCCCACCGGACCGGGACGGACGGGCCCCAATCAGACCACGCGCAACGCGCCGACACTGTGGAACGTGGCGTTCCGCAAAGAGCTCTTTCTCGACGGTCGCAGCCCTTCTCTCGAAGACCAAGCGCTTCAGCCACTCCGCCAACCGAAGGAGATGAATCGCCCGCCCGAAGACTCGTCTCTGGCGCTCCGCGAGATACCCGCGTACGTGGAATTGTTCCAAGCAGCTTTTCCAGGCGAGAGCGATCCGATCTCGACCGAGAACATCGCCAAAGCGATCGCGGCGCTCGAGCGAACGGTGGTGTCTCACCGCGCGCCCTACGACCACTACGTCGCTGGCGATACCGGCTCGCTGAGCGAACGAGAGCAGACGGGGATGCAGGTCTTCGCCTCATCGGGTTGTCCGTCGTGCCACGCTCCGCCTCTCTTCGAGAACGAGAAGTACGTGAAGCGGTTCGAGTCTTCCGACGACGGTCGCTTCGCGATCTCGCACGACGAAGCCGATCGCGGCGCCTTCCGCGTTCCGACGCTTCGGAATCTGCGCGAAACGGGCCCGTATTTTCACGACGGATCGGTCGACGCGATGGAAGACGCCATCAAAAAAGAGGTCGACGTCCAGGTCGCCCAGGGGCTCTGTGAGCCGCTGTCGGCCGACGACCTGGCGGCGCTCGTGAAGTTCTTGAAGAGCTCGCTCATGGACCGGAGCGAAGAGCCGTTTCGCCCTCAATCGGTCCCGAGCGGTCTCGAGATTCCGCCCGACGGCTTTCGCATTCCGCGATGAGCGTCGCGGTGGCTGGTAGTTCAGAGAGCAGTCAGAGAATGTTTAGAGCGTAGTTCAGAGAGTGGTTTAGAGAGCTCGTAGTCAGAGGGTCGATCCGAGGTCACCATGTCGAAGCTTTTCTCGAAGCGCACCGTGAACGCGACCTTGTCGGTTGCGCTCGTCGCCGCTTGCGCCTTGCCGGCCACGCTGCCTCTCGGCGCATGTGGATCCGAGACGACGGCGAAGCCGAAGCCCAAGCCCGAGCCGAAGGTGACCGTCGTCACGCCCCCTCCGTATGGGATGCCGTACGACAAGCTCTCCAAGTGGAATCTATTCCAAGATCCCCTGAAGCAGCTCCCCTCCGATCGCGTGATCCCTTACGAGGTGATCTCTCCGCTCTTCTCGGATTACACGACCAAGCTCCGATTTCTTTGGGTCCCCGAGGGAACACAGATTGGGTATTCCGACGACCAGCCCTGGGACTTTCCGGTCGGCACCATTCTCGCCAAGACTTTCTCGTATGCCGCCGACCTGAGCGCACCGCTCTCCAATCTCAAGCTGCTCGAGACACGCATTCTCTGGCGCCAACCCGACGGCTGGTCGGTCCACACCTACGTTTGGAATGCCGATCAGACCGACGCCGTGAGCGAGGTCGCGAGCGACACGCTTCCGTCCGACTTCATCGACGTCTCGGGGAACCCCGTTCACAACGAGTATTACGTTCCCAATACGAACGAATGCAAAGAGTGTCACACGAACACCGCTCTCGTCGGACCCAATGGGCTGAAGAGCCGGCAGATGGATCGTGACCACGACTACGAAACCGCGAACGGCGGCGTCGCGAACCAAATCGATCACTTGGCGAGCCTCGGCCTCTTCTCGGCGGCGCCCATGGCCAAAGCGTCGCGCATCGCGCTGAGCGATCCGTTCGGCGACGCGCCGCTCGGGGAGCGCGCACGGTCCTACCTCGATGCCAATTGTTCGAGCTGCCACGCGAAGGGCGGGAGCGCTTCGCAGAGCTCGCTCCTACTCGACTATCCGGAGACCGATCCGGCAACGAACACCGACGCGAACTGGGGCATTTGCAAGAAGCCCACATCGCAAGGTGGAGCGACCTGCAACAACCTCTTCGACATCGTCCCGGGTCAGCCCGACCAATCGATCTTGCTCTGTCGCGTGACCTCGACCGAAGCGAAGTTTCGCATGCCCGCCCTGGGCGTTCGGCTCGTGTACGCCGAAGGCGTGGCGCTCCTCAGAGAATGGGTTCAGTCGATGCCGCCCGGGGTCTGCTCGAATTGAAACTGGCGTGCCGCACGAAGCCGTGAGAAAAACTCGCCCCATGAAGCAGTGCCCGTCTCTCTCGTACGTCGCCCTTGCGTCTGTCGCTCTCGTCGTCGGGTGTGGAGGCAAGGTCACCTTCGAGAGCTCCGGCGCAGGTGGTACGGGCGGTTCGGGGGGTGCGCATTCCACGTCGGCGAAGGCCACGAACGGCGTCACGAACGGGACCGGCGTCACGAACGGGACGAGCACTGTCGGCGTGACCACCTCGGTCGTCGTGAGCGCATCGAGCGGGATCGACGGCTCCTCGTCGGTCGATGTCGGCTCCACGGTCGGCGCCTCCTCCTCCTCGACGGGCGGAATCTGCCTGGCGCAATGCGAGCTTGCCCACCCACTCGGGTTCGCCTTCTTCAAGCACCGCGTCGTTCGAAGCTGCGGCTGCCACCAGCCCTTTCAGAGCCCCTGCCACGACGAGTGCATCATGACGCCGGCTTGTCAGCCGAACGGGCCTCCGCCCGACGGGGCCTGCGCGGCGTGCATCGACGTGCTCACGGCGAACGACCCGTGCGTGGTCGACGCCGCGGTGAGCCCGCAGTGCCAGATGAACGCCGGTTGCTCCGCGTTCGTGAATTGCGCCGTCAGCTGCCCCTGAGCGCCGCCTGAGAGTATCTTCGGGCGATGGAAATCGAGTTCATCGGCGCCGCGCAGACCGTCACCGGGTCGATGCATCTGGTGCACACGAAGACCGGCACGATCCTCCTCGACTGCGGTCTCTTCCAAGGCACGCGCAACGAGGCGAACGATCGCAATCGGCATTTGCGCATCCCCGTGCGCGAGCTCCGCGCCGTCGTGCTGTCGCACGCCCACATCGACCATTCGGGCGCGCTCCCGCTCCTCTACAAACAGGGCTACAAGGGCCCGATCTACGCAACTCCAGCCACGCGTTCGCTCTGCACCGTGATGCTGCGCGACGCGGCTGCAATTCAAGACAGCGACGCGCGCTACATCAACAAGCGCAATCGGAGAGAGGGGAACGACGACGATCCGATCGAGGCGCTCTACGACGATGACGACGTCGTCCGCGTCATCGAGCACACGATTTCGGTTCCGTACTCGACCACCGTGCCCATCGCGCCGGGCGTCGAGCTCACGTTCCTCGATGCAGGCCACGTCCTCGGGAGCGCCATCGTCGTTCTCGACATCGAAGACGAAGGTCGCACGAAGCGTCTCGTCTTCACGGGCGATCTCGGCCGCAAAGATCGCCCGATCCTGCGCGACCCCGAGGTCGTCGACGGCGCCGACGCCCTCATCACCGAGAGCACCTACGGCGACCGCCTCCACGACGGTCGCGAGAAGATGGATGAAGATCTCGCGCGCGTCGTGAACCGAACCCATCAACGCGGGGGCAAGGTCATCATCCCGAGCTTCGCGCTCGAGCGGGCTCAAGAGATCATCTTTGCGCTGAAGAAGCTCCGACGCGCCGGCATCATTCCGAAGATCCCCGTCTACGTCGACTCACCGCTCACGGTCCGCATCACCGACGTCTTCAAGCTCCACCCCGAGTGTTACGACACCGAGACGCGGGCGCTCTTGAGCGGGGACGACTCTCCTTTCGAGTTCGAAGATTTGACCTACGTCGAAGATCGTGCGGAATCGAAGCAGATCTCGTCTTCGTCAGGATCCTGCATCGTGATCTCGGCGAGCGGAATGTGCGAAGCCGGCCGCGTACTCCATCATCTCCGAGACGGGATCGAAGACGCGCGCAACACGGTGTTGATCGTCGGATACCAAGCGGCGCACACGCTCGGTCGGCGCCTCGTCGAGGGGAGGACGCGGGTGCGGATCTTCGGTGTCGAGCGCGAGCGTCGAGCCGACGTCGTCGTGCTGAACGGCTTCTCGGCGCACGCCGACCAGAAAGATCTCTTGGCCTATGCGACGGCGACGCGTGATCGCGGGGCGGTGGGTCGCGTGATGCTCGTTCATGGCGATCCCCAGCCGCAGAAGATTCTCTCGGCCAAGCTGAAGGAGCGCGGATTCGGCGATATCTGGGTGCCCGCGCCGGGCGATCGCGTGACGATCTGACTATCGCTTTCTCCGGACGGTGAATCATCGTATCATGTGTTCACGGTTCAGCCATGAACGACGCTCCCCGCAAGAATCGAATTCTCGTCGTCGCCGAGAAGCTCTTTCGTCACTACGGGCCACACAAGACGACGATGGCCGACATCGCGCGCGAAGCGCAGATCGGCGTCGGCAGCGTCTACCTCGACTTTCCTTCGAAAGAGGCCATCCTCCTCGAGCTCTCGCGCACCCGTGTGCGAACCGTCGCAGGCATGATGCGGAGCGCGGCCGAGGGAGCGCCTCCGGGAGACCGCCTTCGACGCATGCTCGAGGCGCGCGTCGCTGCGTTCCTCATCCTCGCGGGTGAAGGCGCCCATGCTTGCGACCTCCTTCAATGTCAGTCCTCTCAGCCCGCGAGCTTCGACGAAGATTCCCGAGCCCTCCTCCGCGAAGAGCTCGAAGCGGGAATTCGAGTCGGAGAGCTCGCATGCGAGCCGGAGTCCACGCTGCGCGTGATCGAGGTCGCGTTCGCCGCCCTTTCACCGCCCTACCTCCATCGCTTCGAACGGCGTGAAGCCTCCGAGCTCGCCGAGCGCCTCGCTGCTTTGATCGTGAGCGGCGTCCGCGCGGCTCGTGAACGCGCATCGTCCGAGGCCGACTCGTCGAGCCGCGTCGCACGTCCACGCGCTTCGCGACGCACCTGATCCGGCTCGGCTCTCGACGCCGCTCCGAGCAGCACTTGTCGCTCCGCTCTGCCGATTTAGCCCACGTGCTCACGCGCGCCCCCATGCAGGTCGGGCAGCACGAGACGCGCATTTCGATCGCGACTTCGTGGCGTTTTGGTCACGCGCTCAGAGTCTCCTTGAAGAGACGTCTTCGAGGCGTCGGAGCTCTCGAGTCACGCGCGGAGCCCGAACCGTTGCCCCATTTCCAACGACTTCGGAACCGCCGCTTGACTGAGCAATGAATGACATTAGGTTTCGTTCATTGCTCAAGCGAGGCCCCATGACTGATTCCAAGCTCCCCCCGTTTCCTCTGCTTCCCCTGCGGTCGGGCGTTCTCTTTCCCGAGGCTTCCATGACGCTGTCGGTTGGGCGTGACCAATCGATCGCGCTGGTCGATGCGCTCCGACCTGGAGACATCCTCGGCGTCGTCACTCAGAAGAACGGTCGCGTCGAAGACCCGACCGAGAGCGAGCTGCATCGAGTCGGCGTCTTCGCGCGCCTCCTGTCGATCCAAAAGCCCGGGCCCCGCGATGCGCTTCGAATCACCATCGAAGGCACCGGAAGGTTCAACCTCGAGGGCCTCGTCCCCGGTGGGACCTACCACCGAGCTCTCGGCGAGCCGATCGTCGACGAAGACGGCGACACCAAAGAAGCCGTCGCGCTCGCCGACGAGCTCCGAAGCATCCTTCGCGAGGTCGGTGGCAAGACCGGCGCCTTCGAAGAGCTGCTCGGGTCGGGCGTGCGTGGCGACAAGCTGCCTCCGGGCCGCTTCTCCGACCGCGTCGCCGCCTCGCTCGCGCTCGAGGCACCTCGTGCCATCGAGCTCCTCGGAACGGCCAACGTCCCGCAGCGCCTCCGCCGGCTCATCGGGTTCATTCTCGAAGAGAAAGAGCTCGCCGACATCAAGGCGAAGATTGGCGACGACGTGCGACGCGAGTTCGGCAAGAACCAACGCGAAGCCATTCTCCGCGAGCAGCTCAAGGCCATTCGTCGCGAGCTCGGTGACAGCAAAGAAGAAGACTCCGACTCGCTCCGCGAAAAAATCGTGGCAGCCGATCTCCCCGAAGACGCTCGCAAGGTCGCCATGCGCGAGCTCGAGCGGCTCGAGGCCACGGGTGGCCAAGGTGCCGAGTCGAACGTCATTCGTACCTACCTCGAGTGGATCGCCGCCTTGCCGTGGCAGAAGCGCGCGGCAGTCAAAGAAGACCTCGACGCCATCAGCACCAAGCTCGAAGAAGACCACAGCGGTCTCGACGACATCAAAAAGCGCATTCTCGAGCACATGGCGGTCCGCAAGCTCTCGAAGAGCGAGCGGGGCACCATCCTCTGCTTCGTCGGTCCCCCCGGCGTGGGCAAGACCTCGCTCGGTCAATCGATTGCAGATGCAACCGGAAGACCGTTCGTGCGCATCTCTCTCGGCGGCGTACGCGACGAAGCCGAGATCCGTGGCCATCGTCGAACCTACGTCGGCGCGCTCCCTGGCCGGCTCGTTCATGCTCTCCGCAAGACCAGCGTGAAAAACCCGGTCGTTCTCCTCGACGAGATCGACAAGATCTCGAACGCGTTCGGTGCAGCCGCCGAGTCGGCGCTTCTCGAGGTCCTCGATCCCGAGCAGAACAAGGCCTTCACCGATCACTACCTCGAGCTTCCGTTCGACCTGTCCGAGGTGTTCTTCATCTGCACGGCCAACACCCTCGAGACCTTGTCTCCGCCGCTCCGAGACCGACTCGAGATCGTCGAGCTCTCTGGCTACACGCCCCCCGAAAAGGCGTCGATTGCCCGAAAGCACCTCATCCCGAAGCGTCTCCGCGAGGCTGGAATCCCCGAGGGAGTCGTCACGCTGACCGACGCCGCCTTGGTCGACATCATCGGTCACTACACGCGTGAAGCGGGCGTTCGCCAGCTCGAGCGAGAGATCGGTCGGCTCATGCGGTCGGTGGCGCTCGACGTCGCTCGCCGAGGCTCTCTTCCCGAAGAGTCGGAGACACCGCTCTCGGTCACGATCGACGAAGCGCACGTCGGTCGCGTCCTCGGAAAGCCCAAGTACAAGAGCGACGTCCGCGAACGCACCAGTCAACCTGGCGTCGCCACTGGCCTCGCCTGGACACCCGTCGGCGGAGACATTCTCTTCATCGAGACGTCTCGCATGAAGGGGAAAGGCCGCCTCGAAATCACCGGACAGCTGGGTGACGTGATGAAGGAGTCTGCTCGCGCGGCCCTGACCTACGTGAAGAGCCACGCCGACGAGCTCGGGATCGCACCCGAGATCATCGACGAGTCCGACCTGCATCTACACGTCCCTGCAGGCGCGATTCCGAAAGACGGTCCGAGCGCAGGCGTTACCATCTTCACGGCTCTCGCGTCGCTCCTCACCGGGCGTTGCGTGAGGCCCGACACGGCGATGACAGGCGAATGCACGCTCCGAGGCCGCGTTCTCCCGGTCGGTGGAATCAAATCGAAGGTGCTCGCTGCGCACCGAGCCGGAATCCGAAGGGTCATTCTCCCGAAAGACAACGATCGCGACATCGAAGACGTGCCGGCCGAGGTGCGGAACGAAATCGAGTTCATTCTCGCCGAAGACATGACGCAGGTCATTGCGGCGGCGCTCGAGCCCCTTCCGATTCCTGGAGTCGAGCTCGGAGACGCCACGATCCCTGACGATCCCCTCATCACCAACGGAGGAGGCTTCCAAGGAGGCGGCTCACCGGCAAGTGCCTGAGCTCGCTGCCTCTCCCGACGAGGCCTGACGAAGACCAACAGATCTCCGCCGCTCGCGCCCCTGGAAGGCGAGCGGCCCCGCGATCGACATCGATTGCCGAGGCCGCACGACCCCACGCGTGAGCGATGACCCAGCGGAGGTCGGCCGATGCCGAAGTGGCTGGAGCACTTGCTCCTACCCGCTTCGGCATTGGTCTTTTGTGGGGCGCGCCGACCGTTCGACTCGCTCAGGGCTTCTTATCGGTGCACTTGCCGTCTGCGAAAACGCACGTCTGGGCAAACTTGCAGAACTTCGACTGCGCGCAATCGGCGTCGGAGGCTGGCGCACAGACGCCACCCACCAACGAGCAGCTCCCCATGGTCGCGCAGATCTCCGAGGCTTTGCACGCCTCGTTCGAGACCTCGATGCACTGGTCTTTGCCGCGCTTGCACTTGCCGAGCGTCTTGCACTCGCATCGTCGCGTGCAGTCGTTCGAGCTGCCATCGTCGGAGCACTTGCCGTCGGGGCTCGAGAAGCCTTTCGGCGCGTCTTTGCAGCCGAAAGAGCACATCGCGGAAATCGCCGCCACCGCGATCAGTGACATGAGCCATTTCATGCGCCGACACTAGCCGGCCGAAAGTCGGCTCGCAATCCATCGCGTTTTTCTCCAGGACGAAAACCTCTTCGGCCCGACGTGCGTAGAGGTGCGCAGAACCCGGGGGGGCGCCTCTGGCCGTCGCGCATTGAACGGAAAGGTGACCTCGGCGTATTGTCCGGGCCACTTTCGTGGTGTCGGTTGGAGTCTCGCTCCTGCCTCGCCCGCTTCCGCGCTGCCAACAGGCGGAGAACTTTCCTGGAGGATCTGATGAATCGACACGTGGCCCTCTTCACACTCGCGGCTGTGCTACCCGTCGGGGCGCTCGGCTGTGGGGACGAAGCGCCGAAAAAGCTCGCTCCGAGCGCCGAGGGAAGCTCCCTCGCCGCGAGCAAGCCGAAGTCGCAGAACGCGAAGAAGTTCGCCGTCGACCCCGCGCAGAGCAAGGTCGAGTTCGCCATGGAGGCTCCGAAAGAGAAGATCCGCGGACGCGTCCCCAACGGCGTGACCGGCGAGCTCTTCGTCGATCCGACCGACTTGACCCAGACCACCGGCAACGTGGCCGTCGACATTTCTCAGCTCGAGCTCTTTCAGCGCAAGCAGGCCGACGACTCCGACCAGTTCTCCGAAGAGTCGAAGAACGACCTTCAGAACAAGCATGCACGCTCGTGGTTGGAGATCGACGAAACGACGCCAGCCGACATCCGCGCGAAAAACAGCCGCGTCGAGTTCGCGATTCGTTCGATCGCGAGGGTCTCCGAGAAAGACGCGAGCAAGATGACCGGCGCCGAGCGCAAAGTCACTGCCACGGCGAACGGCGACTTCCTCCTCCATGGCCGGCAGCTCCCGAAGACGGTCGAGCTCGAAATCAGCTTCAAATACGACGGCGACAAGCCTGTCTCGATGACCGTCAAATCGGTGAAGCCGATGGCGATCGGGCTCGCCGAGTTCGACGTGAGGCCCCGCGAGGCGTTCGGAAAGCTGGCCGAGAAGACCCTCGACTTGTTGGCGCCCAAGGTCGCGAAAGAAGCGCCCGTCATGCTCGACATCACCGCCGTGATGGGAGACTCCCCGCCGGCCGCACCGGCTGTGAGCGCCTCGCCCGAAATGAGCGCCTCGGCTGCCATGAGCGCTTCGGCGGCTCCCAGCAGCTCGGCCCCCCCGAACGCTTCGGCCGCTCCGAGCGCGTCGGCTGCGCCGGCAGGCTCGGCCAAGAAGGGACCGGCGGCTCCTCCCGCGATGAAGAAGTGAACCCTTTTCCGAAAGTGAGTGGGCGCGGCATTCGGCTTCTTTCGAACCGTTGCCTTCGTCCGAAACCACGACCGGGATTGAGCCGTATGGTAAACGTTGGCCGTCGACACTCACGAGGTAGACCCATGCTGAATCTCAAGTCCATCGCCGAAACCCTGGCCGCGCTTGGAAGCGCAGCTCTCATTGGCTCCGGCGCCATCGGTTGCGGCGGTGCACCTGCGCCCGTGAGCGCGATCGAGGTCCCCGCCCAGCCCGAGTCCGCTCACCAAGCGGCGGCTGACGCCACCAAAGAAACGACTAGCGGTGACTCGGCAGCCTCGTCGGCAGCCTCGTCGACAGCCTCGTCGACAGCCTCGTCGACAGACCGCAAGTCGGCCGATGGCACCAAGGCGGCTGACGCGAAAGCCGACGACAAAGCCGTGCCGGCGAGCACCGACGCGCAGGCGCCCAACGTAAAAACCGCCGACGCGGTCGCGACCCCCCCGAAGAAGGCCGCTCCCGCCACAGGCACCAAGAAGAAGAAAGACAAGAAGAACGGGGCCAAGGGCTCGTGTGGTGAAGGCACCTGCGGCTGAGCCGAGTCTGTCGCGGAGCCACTCGCTCCGACGAGCGTTCCGTTGGGGTGAAGGCCCAGTCCGAAAAGGGGAGATGAGACCGGGTGCACCACGCTCGTGACCATCTCCCCGAGCCGTTCTGGGCTCGAAGCTTTGCATGACCTCCTCTGAGCAAACCAAACCGACGGGCGTGGGGTTGGGTCTTCGCTGGGAATTCCTGGACGAAGTGCTCGAGAGCGTGCGCGGGCAGCGTCCGGCGCTAGACATCGATTTCTTCGAGATCTCGCCCGAAAACTACATGCGACGCGGCGGCTACATTCCGAGCGCGCTCGAAGAGGTCGCCGATCGTTTCCCGATCCTGACGCACGGGCTCACTCTGTCGGTCGGTGGGATCGATCCGCTGGGAGACGAATACCTCGCCGAGCTTCGGGTGTTCCTCCGACGCTTCGCGCCGCCCTTCCACAGCGATCATCTCTGCTTTCAAGGCGCCGAAGAGAGGATCCTGCACGACCTCCTGCCGCTCCCTCTCATCGACGCCGCGGTCGACAACACCCAGCGGCGGATCCGCGAGGCGAGCGAGCGTCTCGGTGTGCCGATGGCCGTCGAGAACATCTCTTACTACCTCGAACCAGGTGCAAAAGAGATGCAGGAGTCAGAGTTCATCACCCGCGTCTTGGAAGGGTCCGGGGCGGGGCTGCTCCTCGACGTGAACAACGTGTACGTGAATGCCCAGAACCACGGCTTCGACGCGCGCGCCTTCATCGATTCGCTGCCGCTCGATCGCGTCGTACAGATTCACGTGGCTGGTCATCAACACGTCGAAGAGCACGGCCTCTTGATCGACACCCACGGCGCCCCCACGTGCGATCCCGTGTACGACCTCCTCGAGCACACCCTCGAGCGAACGGGGCCGGTGCCGGTGCTGCTCGAGCGCGACCACGCCATCCCGGCATTGGCCGAGCTGTGCGTCGAGCTCGCTCGCGTGCGCGAGGTCTACGATCGGGCCCTCTCGAACCGCGAGGCGCGCCGATGAGCCAAGAGAGACTGGCCTCGTTGCTCGTCACGCTCGCCCGGTCGGTTCGGGAGGCGTCACCACCGACGAGCCCCGAAGAGCTTTCGCGTTGGCTCGATGAGCGAGCGCTCGTCGCCGCCGACCGAGAGAAGCTGCTCGAGATTGGTCCGAAGCGGCTCTTCTTGTATCGATCGCTCGTGCAGAAGAGTCTCCAGAGTGCCATCGCCTGTGAGATTCCGCGAACGAGAGCGAGGCTCGGGGCCCGCTTCGATGACGATGTCGCGCTCTTCTTCGCCGATGAAATGCCTCGTTCCCACTACTTGCGCGACGTCGCCTTCGAGCTCGTTTCGTGGGCTCTCCCTCGGTGGAGCGCCGATCCATCGCTGCCGCCGTGGTTGGCTGATCTCGCGCACCACGAGCTCAGCGCCTTCGAAGCTGCCGGCGCATCGTCCGAAGTCGAAAAGGCCGACCCCGAGCTCCGTCTCGATGCGCCGGTCGTGCTCGGCTCATCGGTGCGGGTCCGTCGGTACGGCTTCCCCATCCACCGTTTGCGCGACGAAGACGCCTCGCTCGAGCCCGAGCCGACGACTTTGCTCGTGTACCGCGACGCGGAGCACGACATTCGATACCTCGAGCTGACCCCGCTCGCTGGCGCGATCGTCGACCATCTCATCCAGAAAGAGCCGCTCGGCGTCGCCATCGCGCGCGCATGCGCCAAGCTGGAGGTCGGGTTTCCGCTCGAGGAGTCGGCTCGATTTTTCGCCGATCTCGTTTCTCGCGGCGTCCTTCTCGGTGCACCGTCTTGAGCCTTCTCGAATCGACCACGCCGAGTCGGCCTTCCCGAATTCGACCTTCCCGAGTCGAGCCTTCCCGAATTCGACCTCATCAATTCGTCGTCCAGCAGAGACGGCGGTAGGATCTGCCCGGCATGAGCGCGACTCCCATCGGCGATCCCCTCGGCGTTTCTGGCACTGTCGTCGGCGAGAAATACCGCGTCAGCCACGTCGTCGGCGAAGGCGGCTTCAGCGTCGTCTATCGCGCCGAGCACATCATCTGGAAGCAGCCCGTAGCGCTGAAGTGCTTCAAGGCGTTCGCCAACGTTGCGCCGAACGTGCGCGAAGAGCTGCTCCAAGGATTCATTCAAGAGGGCAAGCTCATGACGAGCTTGTCGAGCCGAACCGCGGCGATCGTACAGGCACGCGACGTCGGTTCGTTCACGACGCCCGCGGGGCTCACGGTGCCGTACATGGTGCTCGAGTGGCTGGAAGGCCGCTCACTCGACCAGGTCCTCTTCGCCGAGAACGCGGCGGGCATGCCGCATCGAACCATCGAAGAAGCGATGTCGTTGCTCGAGCCGATCGTCGGCGCGCTCGAGACGGTGCACCAGATGAACATCGCGCACCGCGACGTGAAGCCGGCCAACCTCTTCATCATCGGCGATGCGCGCAGCCCTAGCGCATTCGTGAAGATCCTCGATTTCGGCATCGCCAAGGTCATGGCCGAGCACGCGCATCTGCAAACGGCGCTGGCGCAGACCGGTCAGGAGATCACGGCGTTCACTCCGAACTACGGCGCGCCAGAGCAGTTCAGCCGATCGCACGGCGCGACCGGCCCCTGGACCGACGTGTTCGCGCTCGCGCTCATTCTCGTCGAGATGGTGCGCGGTGCGCCTGCGCTCCAGGGCAACGACTACCTGCAGCTCGCCGTGGCGAGTCGCGATCCGATGGTGCGCCCCACGCCGCGCGCGCTCGGCTTCGTCGTTCCCGACAGTGTCGAGGCGGTGTTCGCCCGTGCGCTCGCCGTCTCACCACGCGACCGATTCCGCACGGCGGGCGAGCTGTGGTCGGCGCTTCGCAAGGCCGTGTACCCCGAGCAACCCACGTGGGTTCCGGTCGCGGCCGGATCACCCGGTGCGACCACGGGAACGCGGCAATCGCTCTCGGGTGAGCCGCCTCGTGGACCGTTCACCCCCGCGACGTCTCCGATCGGCGGCGCGACGATTCGCACCGATCCGACCACCTCCGGAGCGGTCTCATCGCAGATGAGCGTGCCGAAGAAGAGCAACAACGTCGGCATCTTTGCGGCCGTCGGCGCGGCCATCGTGCTCGGAGGGGCAGGCGGAGCCTACGTCCTCGCCACCCATGGAAAGACCGACGGCGCGACGCCGACCACTTCGGCGAGCGCCGCAGTCAGCTCGTCGGCCAACGCGACGAGCCCTTCGGCGAGCGCCGCGGTGCCGCTCGGCCCCACCTCGTGCCCGAAAGGCATGGCCTTCATCGTCGGTGGGAAGTTCTTCATGGGCAGCGACTCTGCCGACATGAAGATCGCGAACCCCGCGCACAAGGTCAGCGTCAGCCCCTACTGCATGGACATCTACGAGGTCACTGCGGCCGACTACAAAACTTGCTCCGACAAGGGCGACTGCAAACGCGCGGCGACGGTCCCCGACTATCCGAAGGGCGAGAAGCAGACCGATGAGGAGTTCAAGAAGAACATCGAAGCCTTCTCCGAGTTCTGCAACTTCGGAAAGCCCGGCCGAGCGAACCACCCCATCAACTGCGTGACTTGGGACCAAGCCGACAACTACTGCGAGGTTCACGGCGCGCGTCTGCCGACCGAAGCCGAGTGGGAGTTCGCCGCGCGTGGATCCGATGGTCGCAAGTTTCCGTGGGGCGACGACATCGGCAACGACAAAGACCACATGAACGCTGGCGGAAGCGAGTGGAGCAAGTGGGAGAAGTCGAAGGGCCTCACCGAGAGCGACACCATGTTCGATCAAGACGATGGCTACGCCGGAACCGCGCCCGTCGGATCGTTCAAGAAGGGCGTCACGCAGTTCGGCCAGTACGACATGGTCGGCAACGTCTGGGAATGGACCAGCGATTGGTTCGCGTCGTATCAGCCGGGCGAGCAGAAAGACCCGACGGGCGCTCCCGTCGGCGACCGCAAGGCCATTCGTGGCGGCGCTTTCAACGGTGGCTACGAGGCTTGGCTCGATCCCGCGTTCCGCTATTTCATGCAGGCGACCTCGAGCTCGCACGGCATCGGCTTCCGCTGCGCGAAGGGCTCTTAGGCGCCCGGTCGAAATAAGCGCGTCGCATCCAATACAGCGACGCCCGACGACGAGCTCTCTCGGATCCTCGCCGAAGTCGAAACCAACGACGCTCGAGCTTTGCCCTAGGCAACCTGCGCGAACCTCGTCACAATCTCCTCCGATGAGCCAGGGAGAAACGAGTGGCGCCGCGCCTTCGGTCGAGGTGTTCCACAGTGACACCGCGACGGTGATGAAGCGAAACCCGTGGTGGCTCTTGCTCGGCGCCTCGCCGTGGATCATCGGTTTGGGCTCCATGCTCACGGCTCTCGTCACGTCGAAGGCCGCTTTTCTCGCGCCGCTCTTCCACCTGGCCATCTTCGGAGGCGTCGGCTTCGGCTTTCTGTACAAGGCCAACAAGGATCCGCGGTTTCTCGCTGGCGAGGTCTTGGCCGATGCTGAAGCCGTGCGTTTTCGCGGCGAAGTGATCGCGAGGCGCGACGAGATCAAACAGGGATTCGTCGTTCCACACCGTGGACGTCACGTCGTGCGGCTCGCCAGAAAGGGCTTTCGGCCCAACGTCGAGATCGCCGTGAAAGACGTGGCCGAAGGTCGCGCGCTCCTCAAGACGCTCGGGCTCGACGCGTCTCAATCGGTCGCCAGGATCAATGCGATGAGCCACGTGTTCTCCTGGTCGCCGGTCAAGCAATTGGCGCTCTTCATGAGCCCGATGCTCGGAGCATTCGCGGGGGTGATGGGAGGCGGGCTCGCCTTCGGGCCCACGGGCGTTGCCGCGGGGATGTTGGCGCTCTTCGCCGCGCTCGCCGCCATGATGACGCTGATCATCGCGCGCACGCACGTCGAGATAGGCGCCGACGGAATTCTGACTCGCTGGTTCGGCAAAGAGCGCTTCTTTCCGTTCTCGCAGATCGAGTGGGTGAATCCGTTCGAATCGAAGCAGCTCAGCAAGACCTACCTCGGCGTCGAGCTCGTTCTTCGAAGCGGCGAGTCGGTGCGGATTCAAGTCGGACAGAAGCGCTGGGCCGACGAAGAGCAAGAGATGGTCGTCGAGCGCATTCGAGAAGCGATCGAGGCCTATTCGAGCGGCATGGCGGGCGCTGATGCCTCGATTCTCGGGCGCAATGGGCGCGCACCGAAAGACTGGATTACGTCCCTTCGCTCCATCGGCGCCGGAGCGAATGCCGACATGAGAACGTCACCGATTCCGCTCGAGCGGCTCTGGAGAATCGTCGAAGACGCGAGCGCTTCCGCCGTCGCGCGTGCGAGCGCTGCCATCGCCCTCGCTCCGCAGGTCCCGCCGAGTGAGCGACGACGCATCCGGATCGCTGCCCAGGCCACGGCGTCGCCGAAGCTCCGTGTCGCTCTCGAGCATGCGAGCGATCACGACATCTCCGACGACGCGCTCGCCGAGTCGCTCGCCGAGCTCGAAGCCGAGGGTGCGGTCGCACCCAAGGTCGCGGCGCACGCCTGAGGCGGCTCGTTCTCGGTCTCGACCGGCCCGAATGCGGGGGATGAGGGCGGTTGTCTGCCCTTGTTCTCACGATGGGCTCGAGGATTTGCTAACGTCGTCTCACTCGTGCCCGTTCCCGATTCACTCGCTCGCGATCCGACGGTTGCCGGACCTCTCGGGTCCCTCGCTCTCTCGCAGGTTCGTCCCGCTGCGACGACGCTCTCTCTACGTGCCCTTCGGTGGCACGAGGGCCTCGAGCGGCTCGGGCTGACGCTTCCGTTCTTCCTCGTCCACGACGTCGGAATGCTCTTCGCAGCTCCACCGGAGCAATACGAATTGGTCGCTCGCGTCGAGCTGACCCAGCTCTTCGGAGACCGCCCGCAGGCCGCCGCGATCGTCGACTCGTACAGACGAATTCTCACCGAGATCGACGACTGCGACGCGTCGCGGAGGGCAGGGCAGCTCAAGCTCTCCGACGATCTGGTCATCATCGTGCTCGCACGCCTGCTCGGAGCGGTGGGCGCGCGCATGACGCAGCGCCCCGCCTACCAGAGTCGCGTTCCGGTCGACGCGATGTTCTTCGAGCGCATCGAGACCCAGCTCGCCGGTCTCTTTCGCACGGTCGATCGCACCTTCGAGCTCGCGGCGCTCGACGCGCTCTCGGTCGCGCGCCTCTTCATCGTGACCCTCGCCGACGCGCTCGACACCGACACGCTGCGCCTCTTCGGCATGCTCGGATCCGAAGGCGCGGGCGCGCTCAATCACGTCGATCTGCTAGCGGCGTTCGAGTCGCCCGAGGCGAACGACATCGTGAACTTCTCGCTCGAAATTCTCCCGAGCGTTCTCGAGACGAAGACCCGCGCGGCGTCGGGGACGACGGCGGCGTTCGGCTACTCCGGCCTCGGAACGCGCGGATCGATCGACAGCATGCTCCTCACCGAGCTCGCGTGGGACGATCTCGAGCTCGCTCGCCGGCTCGTCGACAACGAGGTTCTCTATTTTGCGCGCGAGCAGAGCCGAGACGAGCAGCGACGCATCCACATTTTGCTCATCGACGCCTCTGCGTCGATGCGCGGCGATCGGCAGACCTTCGCCCGTGGGATGGCGCTCGCCACGGGAAAGAAGCTCATGCTCGAAGGTGAAGAAGTGGCCTTCCGATTCTTCGACTCGCGGCTCTACGAGCTCGCGCGCGCCAAGAACGGACAGCTTCCCACCGCGTATCTGCTGTCGTTCAAAGGCGAGCATGGCCGCAACCCGGCGCGCGTCTTCGCCGAGCTCGCGACCGATCTCGATCTGCTCCGCCACCGCGACGCGCGCTCTCCCGTCGTGCATCTGTTCACCCACGCCGCGCTCTACATCCCTCGCGAGATGGTTCAAGCGGTGCGCGCCCTCGCGCACATCGCGGCGGTGTTCATTCTGCCGTCGGGTGGAAAGCTCGATCTCGACTACCTCGATCTTTTGAACGCCCACTGGGTCGTCGATCACGCGACGCTGCAGAAGAGCGATGCGCGGAGCGTGGCGGCCAAGTCGATCCTCGACGAAACGCAGGGCCTCCGCGCGAAGATTGCCGAGGCCGAAGGTCCGATGAGCGGCAAAGCTTCGATGAGCAAGCGAGCTCCGAACAGTCGTGGCGAAGCGGGGCCCGTGAGTCGCCCTCCCGGCTCGATGCGTCCTGACGGACGAGGTGTCGGGTGAGCGCGAAGCCTCTTCACGAGCTCCGCGCCGAGGGCGCATCGGCGGCGCAGCGCGGTGACTTTCTGCACGCGCGAAACGTCTACTTTCAAGCGCTCGGGCAGACGATCGCGCGCGAAGACGAATACGTCGCAGCGGTCGGCGAGATGCGCAACGTGTTCATGCGCCTCGGCGATGCCCGCGGCGCGCTCACCGTCGACTGGTATGCCGGCGGCGAGCGGACACAGAGGCAGCTACTCGAGCAAGTTCCGCCCATCGACCGTGCGCGCACGCTGCTCTCTTGGGCAGAGCGGTCGACCACCGTCGATCGCTCACGCGCGCTCTACGCGAAGGCGGCCGACGAGTACGAGGCAGCGGGTCTCGTCGCGCGCGCCGCCATTGCGCGTGAGCGCGCCGAAGACTTCTTGAGAGCGCGCGCGCTCTGGTCCCGGCTCACGCAGATCTTGTCGGGCTCGGGGGTCGACCTCTACGCCGCAGGGCTCGCCCGTTTCAACCTGGCGCGCACGTCGAAGCGCACCGGAGAGACCGGCGCCGCTCGCGAAGCCACCGTCGCGGCGGTGCATCTCCTCGAAGAAGCAGCCGATCGCTACGAGACCATCGGTCAACGCGAGCGCGCGTTCGACTGTTACCAAGTGCTCATCGCGATCGGGCGTGAGAGCGGCGAGTTCGAGCACGTGCTCGAGGGCTACGTAAACGTCATTCGCATCTTGCGCGAAGATCACCTGAAGTACTACGCGCTCCAGTCGTACGAAGAGGCCGTCGAGGCCGCCGAGAAGCAGGGCGAGACGAGCGCGGCGGCGACCCTCTCGCGCGAGATGAGCGTTTACGCGCGCAAAGAGGGCATGCCGTCGATCGCCAACTTCGGCATGTTCACGCAGTCTCGCCTCTGGCAAGAGGTGGCGCAGCAATGTCAGCGCCGCGGCGCGCCGCCCGAAATCGCCGAGAACGCTCTGCTCGCCGCGGTGATCGCGTCGGGCGAATCGGGGCAGTTCGGGAAGGTCGGCGGTCTCTACCAATTGCTCTCCGAGCTCCCGCTCGCCGACGTGCGTCGAGCCCACTACGTGCGAGCGACCGAGCGTTGTCTGGGCGCGAGCGATGCCCGCATCGAAGCGTCGCCGCTGCCCGCGCACCTGAGGCACGAGGTCGGATTCCCCGAGGTGTGGCATGTCGACCTCATCGAATGGGAGCAGCACGGCAGCGCGAGCGAGGCTTGCGGCGACGTGATTCTCGATGCGACGAGCTGGTCAGAGACCATGCGAAGGCGCGCGATTCTCGGACGCCTCACGGCGCTCGCGTTCGAGGCGCACGTCTCGAGCGGTACGGTGGTCGATCCGGCGACGACGGTGCAGCTCGCTGTCGCGCTCTGCGATCAGCTCGCTCAGGTCGAGCTCTACGCGCTCTTGGCTCCGCTCGAGCGTCTGTTCTTGCGGCCCGAGGCACCGGTGCGCGCGGCCGTCTTGAAGACGCTCTCTCGCTTTCTCTTCAAGCGAAGCTTCATCACGCTGCGGGCGGGGCTCGCCGATCCCGACACGACCGTCTCTCGACAGGCCGCCGATTCGCTCGAAGAGCTCAGGTTTGCGCACGCCTTCGATCCGCTCGCGCGCATCTACCGCGAGTCGTCGAATCCGCGCGCACGCGTGGCGGTCTTGAGAGCGCTCGCGCGCATCGATTCGGTCGAAGCCGCCGAGATGCTGATGGGCGTCATCGAGCACGACGGGCCGGCCGAGCGCGATGCGGCCGTCGATGCCTTGAAGAAGTCGCGTGGGACCAAGTTCCTCGATCTGGCGAAGAACGCGCTTCCGCGTCTCACCGGCGATCCGCAGGCCGCCGTGCGCCAGGTGTTGCAGCAGCGCGGAATCGTCGGCTGAGCTTCTCATCGCGGAGCGTCGTGTCTCGGTTGGGGCACGATCCTCACGGAGGGCGCGCGGCCTCGAGTGTGGTAATCGGGCGCCATGACACTCGAGGTTTTCAAGAAGCTCCCGCTCGGCGGGGTCGATCGCCGCGCCATGGTCGGAGCTCTCGCCGAGAAGGGCCCCTCGGTCGCTCGCGAGCTGCTCCTCCGACAGAAGAAGGCCATCAAGTCAGCGTCGACCGACATCGCGAAAGATGTCGCGGTCGTCATTCTGGGAGGCTCCAACGGCATCACGCGTGGGCTCGCGGCGCAGCTCCTCTTCGGTGAGCGCGCGAGCGTCTACTGCGTACACCTCGACAGCGAGAAGATGCAGATCGGACCGCACCACGTCGCGGCGATGAGCGAAGCGGCGCTGGCCGAAGGACTGACGGCTCGGTTCTGGAACGCCGACGCGACGAAGCCTGACGTGATTCGCGAGGTCGTCGACGAGCTCAAAGGCAAGTACCGCGCGGTTCACCTCGTGAACGGCATCGCGGCTGGCGCGACCAAGCGCTACAAAGAGCACGGCCCGACGCAGGTGAAAGAGCTCGACGTCGCTTTCGACGTCGTCTTGCAGACGCCCGATTTTTCGAAGGCAGAGAACATTCGCAAGGTCGGTCTGGTCGACGTCGAAGTCGCGACCGACGTCGACATCGAGCGCACCAACAAGTTCATGGGCTCGTCGTCGCTCTTGTGGGCTGAGCCGCTTTCGGCTGCGGGGCTCATCGCGCGAGGCGAGAGCGTCGTCGCGTTCTGCGACTACGATTACCCGAAAGACGATCCGGTCTACGCGATGGGGCCGCTCGCAGGCGCGAAGCTCTTGCAGCGCGAGACGATGACGCAGATTCGCGAGCGCTTCGGAGCGAAGACGGCGCGGCTCTGCTACCCGGCTGTCGCGACGACGGCGCTTGGCGCGATCCCCGGAGGCCTGCTGATGTTCGGGCTCACCGGTGAGATCTTGCAAGAGCGCGGGAAGCTCCAAGACATTTCCGAGCTCAGCGTGGCAGCGATGAAGACGTGGACCGAGGGCTTCGATGGGGCCGACGTCCGTCTCGATGATGCGTACCAGGAGACACTGCCAGAGTTCTATCGACGGAGGGATGCGCTTTCGGAAGCGGATATTCCTTCTGCTTTCAAGGCGCTTTTCGGCGGCTGACCCGACGACGCGCGTCGTCGTCGTCGTCGTCGCTGCTACTTCCGCGCTTCTCTCTTCGTCACCAACAGGTGCTCGTGACCCGTTCCGTCGCGATACCCGAAGCGAAACGGCAGCTTTCGCGCGGGCTCGGTCGCCCACAGCTTCTTGAAGTCTTCGTTGTACGCGAAGCTCGCGTGAAGAAGGCTTCGCTTGAAGGTGCCGTACGTCTCCTGTGTCAGCCCTGACTCCTGCGCGAACGACGGCGGAATGCCGGTCGAATCCGACACCATGAAGCGAGCGTGCGCGAGCAGGTAGCCGCGGATCATCGAGAAGCTGTCGCTCCAGAGCAGGTAGCTCGCGGCCTTGGTCATCGCCGCGACATCGCCTTTCCGCGCGAGGTGAGCGAGCACTCCGGGCTCCGCCGTCAGCGAGTCGTCGGAGAGGTTCACCGCGATGTGGCGATGGACACGAAGCGGCGCTGACGGATCGGCCGAGGCGCGAAAGGTCAGCTCCGAGTTGGCGAAGGCTTCCGAGAAGTCGGGAGAGGTCCACGTCCCTTTTCGGTGCTCGGCGGTTTCGCCTTCGAGAGACGCGATCTCGCTCGCCGAGAGGTAGTGAGCTGCTCCGTCGGTTCGGATCGTGAAGTAGCGGAGACCCACTGGCTCGTATCCGTGCACCGCGAGCGCGACGAGGAAGAACCCCAGCTCTCCTGGGACGTCACCGCGTTGCGTCTTCTTCAACGTCTCGCTCCGCGAGTAGTCGTCGACGACGAAGAGCTCGGCGAGCTCGGCGCGGAGCTTTTTCAGGCTCCGCGCGAGCGCGTCTGGGTCCATCGATCGAATGCGCCGCGGATCTCCGGCGAGCTCGAGCGAGAGCGTCGTCCATTCGTTCGCGTCGGGGTAGGTCGTCATGGCCGTCGCCAAGTCTCCACCCCCGAACGGGTACACGACCGCTTTCGGAAGATCGGTCGGCTCGAGCGCGTGGAGGAAAGGCTGCGCGATGGCCACGTAGCCCGCGCGATACTTCGCGATCTTGGGCAGAAGGTCTTTGCAGTGCGCATCGACCGTCGCTGCGTCGAGGTTCGATGGGATGGGAGACGATCCACTGCACGCGACGACGCGGTAGAGCGCGCGCACTTCGTCGGCGTAGTCGACCCCGCCCGAGTGATTCTCGGGCGGCAGATCGGGGGCCTTCGGCGCGGCGCTCTCGATCGGTTCGGGCTTCGGTGACGCGCGCGGCTTCTCTCCTTCGGACGAACGCATGCTCGCCCGCGCATCGGCGCGCGACATCGCTTGCCTGCACGAGAGTGTGGCGCATGCCGCGACGACGAGGACGGCCGAGGAGAAGCTTCGCACGATCACAGTCTACGCCCGGACCGTGCGCCGCTCCGCGGGCAGAACCGTTGGGAGATCGACTTGTTCACGACCCGACCCTTCGCTACGCTCGAGGGGTTGGCTTTGCCGCCGACGTAGGAGATTTGATGAGCCAGTCTGGGAACGGTTGGGGCAACGGCCCGCCTGGTTGGGGCCCGCCACCGCAGCCAGGATACGGCCCGCCACCACAGCCACAGCAGGGTTACGGCTCGCCGCCGCAGCAAGGCTATGGGCCGCCTCCACAACAGCAGGGTTACGGCTCGCCGCCGCAGCAAGGCTATGGGCCGCCTCCGCAACAGCAGGGCTATGGGCCCCCTCCCGGCGTCTATCAGCAGCCGTATGGTCCGAGCCCCATGGTTCCGTTCGGGGCGATGCCTGCCGCCTGGATGTGCCGCTGGTGCGGCTATCAGGGCTTTCCGATGCAACGTCAGAAGATCTCGACCGGCGGGGTCGTCGTCGCCATCGTTCTCTTTTTCGTCTTCTTCCCGCTCTTCTGGATCGGGCTACTGATGAAAGAGACGATCACCCAGTGTCCGCAGTGTCGTCGGCAGTAGGTCGTCGGCAGTAGGTCGTCGGCAATAGGTCGTCGGCAATAGGTCGCAGCCAATCGGTCCTAGGCAATCGGTCGAGGGCAATCGGTCGAAGGCAATCGTCGACGCGGTCGCTTCAGCGTAGGTCGTCGAGCACCGCGGCGATCGCGTCGAGCGTGTCTGCTCCCAAGGCCGCCGAACGCTCGGGTGACCAGCCCTTCTCCGAATCGGCGTCGTTGGCGTCGTCGGAGAACGGCATCTCGAAGGTCATCGACAAGCAGTCGAAGGCCTCTCCTACGAAGTTCGCCGCGCAGCGGAGCTCGCCGTCGCCAGGCGCGTCTTTCGGATAGCCTTGCTCGGTTTGGAATGCGCGCGTCGCTTCGAGCATGGCGTTGGAGAAGCGATCTTCGAGCGCCTCGATGCGGTCGGTGTAGTGCGGATTGCCCTCTGCTCCGGCCAGAAACACGTACGGCACCTGCTCTTCGCCGTGCACGTCGAGAAAGAAGTCGACTCCGACATCGGCCATCGCCGCGCGAACTCCGAGCACCTCGGGGCTCTGCTCTTTCGTCGGCTCCAGCCACGCGCGATTCAGATCCATTCCTGCCGCATTCGTTCGATGGTGACCGAGCGCAGCTCCGTCGGGATTCATTCGCGGAACGACGTGGATTTCGGCGCGCGACAAGAGACGATCGGTGAGCTCCACGTCGGAGGCGAGACGCGCGAGCAACCCTTCGGCGAACCAACCCGCCATGCTCTCACCGGGATGCTGCTGCGCGATGATCCAGATCCGGAGCGGATCGTCGGCCGACGACCGAAACGTGACGCGCGACACTTCACGTCCTTTGATGCTCGTGGCGACCGAGTCGATCGTGACCGCCGGGTGCTCGGCGACGCGACGAAGGACCTTCACCAACCGTCGCTCGAGGTAGGGCGCGTAGTAGGCATACGTCACGCGCGCGGCCTCGGGCGTGTGCGCGATCGTCAAGACCTCGCCGTCGTATTCGGTCGGCACGCGAAACCAATTGTCTCGGTCGTACGACGCGCACACGGCGTAGTTTTCGAACCCTCCGGCGTAGGTGCACTGCCCCGCGTTGATGATCCGGAGCCGGAGATCTTCGCCTTTGGCGTCGCGCGCCGTGAACGCGAACCACTGCTGGAAGTCGGCGTTTCGGTCGGCCATCACCTCGAGCTGCACGTCGGTGGGATCGGATGCGTCGACGACTCGGATCCGGCCTGACTCGAAGTTCTGGGCGATGCGCATGGGGTGGCTCTCTGCACCACCCTCGAGCGGCGATCAATCCTCGCGGCACGCGCGGCGTCGAGCGATCATTCGCCTCGAACCTTCGCGGTCGACGTGCAGCGCCGAGCACGCCTCGCTCAGGGCCGCCGACCGGCTCTCAGGCTCTCGACTTCGATGTCGATCTCGACGTCGACCTCGACGTTCCAGGGCGGCTCTTCGCTCGGCGCGATGTTCTCGACCGGCATCGCAGCGATGTCTCTCAACGAGCTCCACAGTTTGCCGACCGACGGGAACCGGTCGTTCTTGTCGATGGCGAGCGCCTTTTGCACCCAGCTCTCGATCGTCACGGGGAGCTCGGGGCGGAACACGCGAATGCGTGGCCGCTCGCCACGCGTCACCTGCAAGAGGAGTCGGTCGAGGGGCTGCTTACCGTCGAAGGGCGTGCGACCCGTGAGCGCGCGGAACACCACGGCGCCGAACGAATACACGTCGATGCGGTGATCGACGAGGCTCGCTTTGCCCATCCACACCTCGGGCGCGATGTAGCTCGGCGATCCAGCGATCATTCCATCGAGCGTGAGCGAGTCGGCTTTGAGATCTTTGGCGAGCCCGAAGTCGAGGAGCCTGACACCGCCGCGCGTGAGCTGATCGAGGACGAAGATGTTTCCTGGCTTGAGGTCGCGATGAATGATGTCGAGGCCGTGGGCGACATCGAGCGTGTGCGCGATGGGTCCGAGCAGCTCGATGAGCCGTTGGAGCTGGATTCGACCGCCGTGCCCTTCGATTTCGAGGAGGTAGTCCTCGAGATCTCGCCCTTCGAGCCGTTCCATGACGATGTAAATCGTCCCGTCTTTCGACTTGTTGAAAGCGAAGATCTGCGCGGCGCTCGTGCCCGACAGCTTGCCCATCATTCGGGCCTCGCGGTGCATGCGCGTCTTGAATCCGGGCTCGTTCGCGATGTCGCGGTTCAGGCACTTGATGGCGACTTGGGCCCCGAGCTCGACGTCTTCGGCTGCGTACACGACTCCGTGCCCGCCTTTGCCGATGATGGCCGAGACCTCGTAGCGCTCGTCGATGAGATCGCCCTTCTTGTAGCCGCTCATTCGGTTCGACCGCTCCCGGAAAGACACCTCTCGGCGCGCAAATGCACCAAGTGAGCATGCTACCAGCCTCCCCGCACCACGGCCAATCCGGCCGCGGGCGCTCGCGCGCGTCGAACCGGCTTCGTAGAAGAACCTACTGTCGAAAAGCGGCCGATTCGGCTTCTTCGATTGACGCCCTCGTCGGCGCGGAAGACGGTTTTCGGCCGCGACCTCGGCCCTGCAGTGATGACGGGCGTGGTCGGCACGCGAGTGTCACCTTTTCGCCCCTCGCCGGTCTTCGACCTCGTGCACACAGGCCTAGAAACAGCCTCGGCCTCTCTGGAGCGTTCTCTTCTTGTCTAGCCCCACCCGCATTTGCATGGTCGTCAACAACCTCGATGTCGGAGGGCTGGAGAAGGTCGTTCTGAGCCTCCTCGGCTCGCTCGATCCCGCGCGCTTCGAGGTGTCGCTGGCCTGCCTCAAGGGCGAGGGTAAGCTCTTCTCCGATGCGCTGGTTCCGCCCGAGCGACGTCTCGTTCTTCAGAGCGATCGCGTGAAGAGCTTCGGCGTGGTGAAGGTCGACCCGTTCACCTTGCTCGCTTTGCGAAAGTTCTTTCGCGAGATGCGCGTCGACATCGTCCACGCTCACAACTTCGGACCGCTGATCTACGGCGGGCTCGCTGCCCGATCGCTCGGGCGCGCCCGCCCTCGTGTCGTCTACTCCGAGCACAACCAGGTCAACTCGGCCTCCGAACGTGATCTGAAAAAGTTTCGTCTCTACGTTCGCCTCGCCGATCAGATCGTGGCCGTCTCCGAAGATTTGCAGCGCATCCTAGAAGGAAAGCTCTCGGTCACGAGGCCCGTTCGCGTCATTCACAACGGCATCGACGATGCGCGCTTTGGGAACGCGCCGCGTGACCTCTTTGGCAGCCTCGACGAGGTAGGTGATGCCTTTTTGCTTCGAGAGCACGACGGCCGTTCC
>JAYUUB010000206.1:0-10437 GCA_043755175.1 Polyangiaceae bacterium
CACGTGCTCGTTCGCCGCCTCCCTTCGATCGAGACCCTGGGCTGCGCGACCGTCATCTGCACCGACAAGACCGGAACGCTCACGACCGGCATCATGACGGTGCGCGAGGTCTGGGGCCCCGACGAGCGTGCGCTCCTCGACGCGGCGGCAGCTTGTTGCGACGCCGAGCTCCACGACTCCACGAAGAACACCGGCGTCGGCGACTCGACCGAGGTAGCCATTTTGGCGCGCGCGGCCGAGAGCGACATTCGCCGCGACGACATCGAGCGAGAGCGACCGCGGATCAGCATCAACCCATTCGACTCCGAGCGGAAGCGTGCCTCGGTGCTTCGAGGAGACGGTGTCCTTTACCTGAAAGGCGCGGTCGAGATCGTCGTGGGGCTCTGTCGCTCGGTGCCGGACGACGTGCTTCGAATCAATTCGGAGTGGGCCGAGCGAGGGCTTCGCGTGCTCGCCGTCGCCGTCGGCAAGGGCCCCGAGGAAACCCATCTCGAGCTGCTCGGGTTGATCGGAATCGCCGATCCGCCGCGCCCCGAAGCGATCGAAGCCGTACGCGCAGCGCGGGCCGCCGGCGTCGGCACGGTCATGATCACCGGAGATCACCCGACCACGGCGCGAGCGATCGCGCGCGAGCTCGGAATCGCCCACGACGGCGTATCCATCGAAGAGGTCGTGCACGCGCGCGCGACTCCCAAAGACAAGCTCGACATCGTTCGCGCTTGGAAGAGCCGCGGCGCGATCGTCGCCATGACCGGTGACGGCGTGAACGATGCGCCGGCATTGCGAGAAGCCAACATCGGCATAGCGATGGGAATCACCGGGACCGAGGTCACGCGCGAGGCCTCCGACATGATCCTGACCGACGACAACTTCGCGAGCATCGTGGCTGCCATCCGCGAAGGCAGGGGGATCTTCGCGAACATTCAAAAGACGCTCGCTTATCTGCTCGTGGGCAACACGAGCGAGCTCATCGCCATGTTCGTTGCGGCGGCAATCGGGCTACCGTTACCCCTTTTGCCGCTCCACCTTCTCTGGATCAACCTCGTGACCGAAACTTTTCCGGCGCTCGCGCTGGTGATCGATCCGACCGACGAAGACGTGCTGAAGAGGCCTCCGCGCAAGGTCGGCGAGCCCATGCTCGGTCGCCGCGAGTGGACCTTGATTCTCACGACGGCAGTGATTCAAGCGGCGGTGATGCTCTCGGTCTACGTGTTCGCGCTCCAGACCCGCAGCGTCGACGAGGCCCGCAGCCTGGCCTTCACCGCGCTGGTGCTCGGCGATCTGTTTCGCGCCTTCGCTGCTCGCAGCCCGACGCGCCTGTTCTGGGAGGTCGGGGCGTTCACGAACCTGCGCCTCTTGGGCGTCATCGTGATTTCGTCGGCCCTTCAAATCGCGATTCTCTACATTCCGGTGACGCAGCGACTGTTTCGAATCGGAGTGCCCGTCCCGACCGATGCGCTTCTCTGCGTGGGCGCTGGGCTCGTGACCGTCACCATTCTCGAGCTCTCGAAGCTTTTCCGTCGTCTGCGAGCCCGACCGCGCGAAACCATCACAGAATGAAGCCGCAACCAGCGAGCTTCGCGCAATCTTTGGCGCAGGTCGCATCGAGAACGCATTGGGTCTTCGTCGCGTCGTTGCAGAACGAAGACGAGCCTTGCTCGCAATTGATTCCGCACTGGCTGACGTCGCCCGTCGAGAAGCCACATCCGACCGCAAAAGTGCAGATCTTCTTATCGGAGTCGAAGCCGCAGATCGCTGAGGCCGACATGAAGTTGAGGCAACCCTTCGCGTCGTAGACCGGAGTGGGCTCGATGCACGAAGCGGCGCCCGTGCCGGTGCTCGATCCGGTCGCGCTCGTCGAGCTTGCCGTGGTCGTCGAGGTCGCTCCGGTCGGAGCGCCGGTCGTCGAGGTCGACGTCGTGGCGGCTGCCCCTCCGGTTCCAGAGGAGCTGTCACCGCAAGCGGTGCCGAGGGAGATCGTAGCGAAGACCATCGTGAGCATGTGTCGCATGCGATGAACGCTGCCCGAGCCGCCAAGCAGACTCAAGGCCAGTGCATCATTTCGTCGCAGCCGAGTCGCTCAGTGTCCCGGTGTTGCAACTCCAGACGGCCTCGTCTTCTTGTCTTCCTGTGTTCATCTCCGCTGGCTCTTCCGCGAACGTTCAAACCACCGCGGCGGTACGGCTCAGCCGCGAACGACATCGACCCACTTCATGTCGGTGGCGATTTGGTCGACCGGCACGTCGCCTTCGGTGTCGGGAAGGTCGGCAGCGAGCTGAAAGTCGAACACGACGCCGATCGACACCGCCGGCGGGGCGTAGCGAGGGAGCGTGCGATCGTAAAACCCGGCACCATAGCCGAGGCGAAATCCGCGGCCGTCGATCGCCAATGCTGGAACGACGATGACATCGAGCACGAGCGCCTCTGGCGCGTCGTAGGGAGGCTCTCGAAATCCGAGGCCGCGCTCCTCGAGAGCGCCGAGATCGCGCACTTCGCGAAACACCATCTCGCGCGTCACCGGATCGATGCTCGGGTAAAAAATCAGCGCGCCCCGCGCCCGGAGCGCCGCGTCGACAGCGCCGAGGTCGATCTCGTTTTTCTGCAGAATCGGATCGAACAGCGCGACGCGCGTCGCCGTCTTCAATGCGTCGCTACCGAGTAATCGTTCGGCGATCTTCTCGGAGCGGAGCGCGAGCGCGCTCTTCGGAACGGAGGCGCGAAGAGCGCGGCTGCGCTTGCGCATGAGCACCTTTGCTTGCCGCTTGAACACGAGAACCGCTTCGGGATCGAGCTCCATGTCGGTCGGTCATGTCTCGGCCCCGAACCCCGCGCAAGTCTCGTGGCTCAGGGCCTTCATTCGACGGTCACCGCGAAGCTGTTCGCCCCGAAGCACAGGACCGGCTCGAAGGTCGTGGTGGTCGTGTCGAACAACCCGGCCGTGTAATTGGGCAGCGTCTGATCCTGCCATGATGAAAGAAAGCGCTACCTCGGAAAGAGATCGTCGAGTCGGCTCGTGTGCGCCGAATCTGGGTGGCGTCGTCGGAAGTCGTCGGCGAGGGCGCGGGCTTGGTCTTTTTGACCCGTCGCGAGGAGCGCTTGGATGCGAATCATGTCGCGCTCCTGCCCGAGACTTCCTTTGGGAAAGCGGGCCTGATGCTGATTGGCGAGCTCGAGCGCGTGGCCTGGATTCGAAGACAGGGCCGCCTGCGCGTCGCGCAAGAGCTCGATCTCGCTCGGCCCACCGACCTCGGCCGAGGCCGACATGGAAGGCTGTGAATGCGGCTTCGGCATCACGCTGGGTGCGGCGCTCGCCGACGGCTGCGACACAGGCGCCGAAACCGACGAGCTTGGCGAGGCTTCGGGGCGCGATGAAGGCGTCGACACCGCTTGGCTCGACGTCTGCGTCGACGCGTCGGGCGGGGAAGCTCGATCGCTCCGTGTGGTGGCCCAATAGGCTCCTCCGCCGAGGGCACTCGAAAGCAGAATCCATCTGGCGATCTTCGCCATGCCGCCTGCGCCGCCGGCCGCGGGAATGGGTGCTGCCCCCGGAGGAGGCGCGGTCGTCGGCCCCGAGGGTCCAGAGGGTCCGCTCGGTCCGCCGGGCGGGCCAACTGGAAACCGCGCCAACATGGCTTCGATGGCGCTCGCTCGAGGCAAATCGGCGCGCGCGCCATCGAGCGCTTGACGAAGCAGATCACTTCCGAGCAAACGACTGCTCGGCGCGTCAACCAGACGCGGGGGATCGACCCCGGGCGGATCGGCTGCGTCGCTCATGGGCCGCTCCTCAGTTGTTCGCGTTTCACAGCGGTTTCGACGTGTTTGCGCGCCGCGTGGAGCCGCGAGTACGCCGTTTGCAATGGGCATGCGACAGCGATCGCGATCTCGCTCATGGCAAGCCCTTCGACCTCGTAGAGAACGAACACTGCGCGCTTGTCGTCGTCGAGCTCGTCGAGCGTGCGATCGAGAAAAGCGAGCGCCCGCGCTCGATCGAGGCCCGCGCCTTCTTCGGTCTCGGTGCCGCGGTCGGGGACCGTGTCGGTCACCTGCTCGTGCCGCTTGCGCGAAAGCTTGCGGTAGTCGCTCGCCTTGCGGACGCAGATTCCGTAGACCCACGCGCGCATGCTCGAGCGATGGTCGAACTCGGCGAGCTTGCGATGAACGACGAGGAAGACTTCCTGACACACGTCTTCGACATCGCCGGGCGATACCCCGAGCCGCTTGAGACAGCGCCAAGCGAACGGAACGTTCTCACGGAACACGTCGGCGAACACGAGCGGCCCGCGGGGGGCGCTGCGAGCAGAATCACGCGCAGTCTCGAGCTCCACATCGTCCAATGGGTCGGTCCGGCGCTCTTTTATGTCGTCAATCGTCGCGCCGCGCGAAAAAGAGCGAAACGGCGTGCGAGAGGGTCGAAGGAGCCGCTCATTTCGGCGCCGGGAATTTGAAACCGATCGACAGATCGAAGGTGCCTCCAACCGGCGCCGCCTCGAACAACGTCTTTCGAGCGCCGTCGGGTGCGGTGTAGACGTAGCTGTCTTTGATGATCGGCACGCTGAGCGTCGCCCCGACGGTGAGTGTCATGGGAAAGGCCCAGATGCCGAGGCGCCCTCGCGCGGCTCCATTGAGCAGAGGTCGGACCGACGAGGAGCTCTCGACGAAGCCGCTCCCCGAGCTCGCGACGAAGCCGGCCTGGCCCCCAGCGCAGAGCGCGCCTTGGAACAATCCCCCGTTGCCCGCGAGCGGACACAGATACGCGCTGCCTTCGACGCGCCAGAAGCGAATGGTTCCCGTCGTCGCTTTCGACTGACCTGCGACCACCGTTCGAGGCGCCGACTTTTCACTCGCGAGGAGCGATCCGGTGCCTTCGATCGGGATGAATTTCGGTGGGTCGAGCACGATGCCGGCGATGCCTCCGCCTCCGATCGGAGTGAGCCCGAGACCGACGATGCCGCCGACGTAGCCTTCGAATCGGAAGGGTCTCTTTTGGGGGCCTGGCTTCGTGGCGATCGGGACGTAGACCGTCTTGGTCGTCTCGTGCACGATGACCTTCGGTGGAGTGAGAGGGGGCTCGATCGGCTTCGAAATGGGCTTTTCCGGTGGAGCCGGAGACAGCGCATCGGGATCGATCATGAGCGCAATGGCGAGGCTCACCGGCTCGTCGAGGGCGTGGCAATCGGTCTCGTCGCTGACGAGCTCGCGTTTGCCGACGATGTCGCCCGAGCTCTTCGCGACGATGATCGTCGCGCGGTACCCACGAGGCGTCTTCTTGTCCACGCGACCTTCGATCGAGAGATCGGCGTCGGCCGCAGACACGATCGCCGCGCGTCGGAGCAATGCCTCCACGCGCTGCGCGAGATCGTGCGTCCCGATGCACGACTCGGTGCCCTCGAGCCTCGCCCACGACAGCGAGCTGGTCTTCTTCGGCGAAGCGGCGCCGCTTGCCTCGCCCTTGGGTACAGGCGGCTCATCGGCGCGCGCAGAATGGCTCGCGATCGTGAGCGCGCCTACGAACGCTGCCGAAACGACCGCGTAGCGAGACTCCGTCGACCGACGAGCGACGCCCCGCGCCGACGGCAGAGCTGCGTGCGTGAGAGGTTCGATCACCGGAGGCGATCTTACACGCGTACAGATCGCGCCGGAATCGAGCTGCTTTTTTCCGACCCTGTACTAGTCTCCCGCCCATGACCGAGTTTCGGCGCTTTCGCGGGACCAAGAGCTACCTCATCAATCCGTCGCTCGAGTCGGCGGTCAATTGCGCCCTCGCGCTCTCGAGGCCGCTTCTCGTGCGCGGCGAGCCCGGCACCGGTAAGACGCTCCTCGCAGAGGCCGTCGCCGAAGATCTCGAGCTCGAGCTCATCCCCTGGCACGTGAAGAGCACGACCCGCGCGCAAGACGGCCTCTACGTCTACGACACGGTCCAGCGTCTTTACGACTCGCGCTTCGGTGACGGCGACATTCGCGACATCAAGCGCTACATCAAGCTCGGTCCGCTCGGGCAATCGTTCGCCGCGACGACGCAGAAGGTTTTGCTCATCGACGAGGTCGACAAGGCCGACCTCGAGTTCCCGAACGATCTCCTCCACGAGCTCGACCGCATGAGGTTCCGCGTCACCGAGACCAACGAAGAGGTCGCGGCGAAGATTCGCCCGGTCGTGATCATCACGAGCAACAACGAGAAAGAGCTGCCCGACGCATTCCTGCGACGGTGCGTGTTTCACTTCATCGATTTCCCCGAAGCCGACTTCATGCGTCGCATCGTCGAAGTCCATCATCCGGGCCTCGGAAAAGAGCTCCTCGATCAGGTCCTCAAGTGTTTCTACGAAGTGCGCGACGGAATGCGTCTCCGCAAGCGCCCTTCGACGAGCGAGCTCATCGATTGGATCTCGGTCCTGAAGAGCGCCGGCATTCGCGAGGTCACGCTCGACAAGAACCTCCCCTTTCTGGGAACGCTCTTGAAGAAAGAGCAAGACTTGGCAGCCTTCGCCGATCAGCTCGCCGGCGGCCGTCGATACCGATCCTGACGGGCGTCACGCGTCGCCATCGGCCCGTGCACTCTGCTTCCTCCCCTTCCCATCTTCCGGATCCTCTGCCTCTCCTTGTGAGTGGCGCTCGGAGGTCGAGAGGAGAGGGACAGAAGATCGGAAGTCCGGAGGAAGCAGAGCCTGCTCCGATTCGAGCGACGAGCGACTCCCCTACTCGTTTTACGGGTCCGTCCGATGGACAAACCTCGCGGGGCCGTGCATGGTGCGCCGCGGAGGCTCGATATGGCACGGCAATCGATGGTCGCATTCGGAATGGTTCTGCCCCTCGGCACGCTGGTCACGCTCGGGCTCGCAACGGTGCTCTTCGCGTGCGGCGACTCGAGCAGCACTGGCGGATCCGGCGGCGCAGGTGGCGGCGCCACCAAGCCCTGCAATCAAGCGCCCTTTCAATGCAAAGCCGGGCAAACCTGCTGGCCCAATCAGAACGTCACGGCATTTCAATGCCTCAACAGCGGTCCCGGAAAGCGTGGCGACGCGTGCCAACTCATCGGCGGGCAGGTGACGTGCGGCGATGGGCTCATCTGCATCGCGCTCCAAGACCCGAAGAACGGCGTGTGCACGCCGTATTGCGATCCCACCGATCCGAGCCACGGATGTCCCGATAACGAGGTCTGCGCCAAGATCGGTATCAACGGCCAGGCGCTGCAGCTGAATGCTTGCAACCCCGCCACGACCTCGACGACCTCAACGACTACGACCTCGTCGTCTACCGCGACCTCGGGCTCGAGCACCTCGGCGAGCTCGGCGAGCTCGGCGTCTTCGACCTCCTCGACCGGCACCGGAATGTGAGCCACGTCGCAGCCCGATGTGCCGCTCTACGTCGCGGCGCAGCCCGCTCGCGAGCGCCAGCTACCGCGTCGCGCAAAACACGACCAGGTCTCACGTGGCTGACTGTCGAGGCGACGTGGGTTCCGTGTGGAGCCAACTGATCGGTGAGTGTTGCCCCCCCGCTCCGTCAGGCGACCGCCTGAGTACGCTGGGACGCTCAGTTACAGAGCAGTGGCCCCATTCCGCGAAACATCACTCGCTCGATGGTATCAATTTGAGTCGTCACGTTCCCCCAAACGACCGCCACACCGAGAGGTGTCACTCGAATGGTGGCCAGTCCGGTCTGCGAGTCAATCAGGTTGCTCTCCGATATCTGCAGCGGACCTCCGAGCAAAATGGCGTCTGCCCCAAAACGGTGAATACGCGCAACCCGTTCCGGGGTGGTGTCTGCATCTGACTCGAGCACCAGAATCTCGGAGCCGGAACTGGCGATGTCGAGTGTTCCCGAGATACCTGTCATTGACGTGTTCAAGGCCTGGACGGCGAGAGATTGGTCGAGTCGCTCGACACCGAGAGCAAGCGCGGGCGCCTGCCAAGTCAGCGCGAAGCCGGCACCGGCCTGGGTGATGGCAGGACTCGATTGGGCCCCGGCATCTCCCAGGGTCAGGATTGGACCCAACGTGAAGGTCTCGTCGAACACGCGCCCTTCGATGACGGGGCTGGGGCCGAGCGTTCGCCAGACGACCGCATACTTGCCGCCGGCTCGGGCGACTCGCGGATCGGCAACGGGAGAGCCCTGAGAGATGGTGACGGGAGCACCCATCAGGGTTCCATCGGGTCTGATGCGTTGCGCCTGAATCCAGTTGTTGGGCGCGTTGATTGCGTTGGTCCAGACCACGATGAAGTCGCCATTGGACGCGTCGGCGACGTCGACGCTGACCCCCGGATTGAACGCGGAGTCGACGAGGACTTTGTTGATTACACCGGTCGGAGTGGCGAGTGTGACGTAGACGGCACTCGAATTGGCACCGTCATCGTTCCAGGCCACGGCGAACTCCGAATCGCTGGCCGCGACGCGCGGATGCACACTCGAGAATTGGCCGTTGAAGGCCCCAAGCGACAAACTGCCGGACGGCATGCCGTCGTGGCCATTGAACACCAGCGAAACCTCCGGGACTTGAACCGAGAGCACGTAGGCCGTCCCATAAACGCCGAGACCGGGCGAAAACGCGAAGTGCGCACTTGCATATCCGTCGCTGCCCCCGATTTCCTTCGAGCCGCCAGTTGCCGGCAATCCCTCGTCGACCATGGAGTTGCAGTCGTTGTCGATTCCGTCGCAGACTTCTGGATTACCTGGAAATCGCGCGGCGTTGGCTTCGTCGCAATCGTCGCCGGGGGCCGTCTGGCACAACGGATCCCCGTGCTTGTCGCCGTCGGCATCTTTGGCGACAGCCGCGCCGCAGACGGCCGCGTTCTGTGATTCCGTGCACGCCGTCGCGCAGTGGACCGAGTCTGCTGGTGATGGGCAGGGAGGCGTCCCCGGGGCACAGAACCCGTCATCGCCACAGTGCTCCGCCCCATCGCAGAACTTGGCGTTCGAACACTGCGCATCGGTGGAGCACGGCTTGGGTCCGCCACCCCCGCCACCCCCGTTGGCACCGCCCCCGGCGGGACCTTCTCGGTATTCACCAAGTCCGAGAACTTGCGCGCATCCAGTGAGCGCAACAGCGAGCGGCAGGTGCCAGAAGCGATTCATTACGAGACGGTACCATCAGTGCGGTCGCATCTCCATTGCGTCCTGCTCCGACCCGCGCTCGCCAGAATTCAGCTTAGTTGCACTTGACCAGAGGAGCGATGGGGGCGAACTCCCATTGAGACTGGATGGGGTTCTGCGCGTCGTAAGTGGCGCTGGCGTCGGCGAGCACCTGGGTGAACTCCGCCAAGGTTTGGCCGAGCTTGTTGGCGGGTGTTCCTGCCGTTTCGGCGACGCAAGCGACCTTCGCGCGGCAGCAAATGTCGAGAGCTTCGCAAACACCATCGGCCGGACCGGCGGCCTGCAGTGAGGCATCGCCGTAGAGAAGACGGCCGTCCACGAAGACAGCTGTCACTTCGCGTGGGGTCGCCGCGAGGATTGCGTCATACGGCTTGGTCTTGTCACCCAAGAAGACCGCAAGATCAGCGCGTTTTCCGACCTCGATGGAGCCCAGATAGGCGCTGAGGCCCAGGGCCTTTGCGGGGTGGCTCGTGGCCATCTCCCAGAGCGTCTTTGCGTCGAGCATGTTGCCCCAGCGCGCGTTGTCGACCTCGTCGGCGTAGCGCAGCTCGTCGAGCATATTCTGGCTTCCACCGATTGACCAATCGGGGCCAATCGAGACGTTGATGCCGTGCGAGAGTGCCGACTGGATGTCGGTGGTCATGGTGTAGTCGGTGCCCGCGCCGTAGAGAAAAACGTTCGACCGGGGCGACCAAACGATGTTCATCCCGGCGGCGCCCATCACGGCCAAGTCTGCGTCGGTCATCGCAGTCGCGTGAACGAGCGTGGTCTTCGAATCATAGAGGCAATTGTCGACAGTGCTGACCGTTCCGAGCTTGCCGAATTCTTTCTCGGCACTCGAATCAGTACCCTCACCTATGTGCACGACGAAGGACGTGGTCGCGCCGCTGGCGAACTTCGCGCAAACGCCATCGGCAGAAACGAGAGTCGGAGCAAGGACAGATGTTTGCATCTTGTCCTCGGGAAGATCGTTCGAAGAAAGGCCGAGCGTTCGCGCCAGCGAGCCATAGCAGCTCTTGGCCGTGGCTCCAGCAGAGCCCACAATGCCGGTGGTCCCCGCAATCAGGCCTTTCATTTCGCCGTACTTGTCGAGCTCGCAGCCCAGGTCTAGCGGTGACGCTGCGATCTCGCCGTTGAGCCATTGCTTGACGTCGACCATAGCCCCGTACTTCGGATCTGCGGGCCAAGCGTTGTGGTTCGTGTAGTTCATCGTCGGGGCCCAATCGTCCTCGTCGAAGATGTCGAAGAGAATGTGATTGTGCGCATCGATGAGCCCAGGCGAGATGATCCCGTGGGTATCGATCACCGTGGCACCGACGGCCTGGGCGGAGCAGTCGACGTCGACGCACGCGA
>JAYUUB010000207.1:0-3591 GCA_043755175.1 Polyangiaceae bacterium
GCTTTGGCGGAGCATTCGCTGGACGGTCCTCGACCATCGCGGTGCTCGTTCGGTCCAGTCCGATGACGATCGCAAAACATTCAGCGGGTGGCGATTCCGCGCCTTCTCGCTGCGCAAACGACGTCAAAGGAAGGAGCTGTCGCAGCCGTTTCTGGGCGTCCTTGAGGAACGCCCGGAGTTCGGGCTTGGCAAGAGTCTCATCCGAGTGCACCTTGTCCATCGGGGAACCTCCGTCGCGTTTGGCGTAAGCAACCAATTCGACGTAGGGACCCCTCCACAAATTCAGCGCTCCGTGCTCGATCCACGACCCACAGAACTGTCGTCGGCGTTGGGATCGTCGTCTTGAAATCAACCCCGCTGGGGATCGTTCCGCACCGGGATCGTCGTCTTAAACCTCAACCCAGGTGGGGATCGTTCACTTAAGTGCGAACCCGAAGCGCTTCGGGATTTCCTGGGCGGTCATCAAGCATCTGCTTCGCCTCGATCAGCATTTTGAGATGCACGTTGCCCCTATACGGGAAGCTGTTCTCCATGACGTGAGCGATGAGATCGATCTCAACGGAGCTGTTGCCGGTCATGAAGCGGTGGCCAATCTCGGGAACGACGCCAGCGTCGTGAAGCTCATGGAGCAGCCTCATCTCGAGCGGGTAGCGCCGTATTTCAACGCCGCGACGATCTGTTCGCGGTTCAGCTTGGCCGCTGCGACCTCCAGGGCGTTCGACTTCACTATTTGGGGATTGTCGTGCGTGTCATGGAAGCACCGCAATGCGTTTCGGTCGCGGATACCAAACCCAGAGTCGGTAGTGCAGAAACCACGTCAACCCGTGTGCGGCGGTTTGAAGGCTTGAGCTTCGCCCGCCGCTTGGTGCCGCACTCGGGCGGGTGCGCGGGGGAAGCTCAGCGAACTGCCTGCGTCGCGGCTTCGTAAAGCTTGTGGAGCACGCCGTAGTAGGTGGGGATCTCTTTCGCGCAGGCGGCCACCTTCCTTTTTTGGACGCATGCCCTCCAGGCGTAGCCGTCCTTCGTTTCCAGCTCGGCCTTCACCGCCCAGTCGACCGAGATCCGATTCGGTGAGCTTCTGACGTCCAGCTCCGGGTAGTCGTCCGCTGCTGCGCCGAGGAGCCTCGCGCGCTCGTCGCTTTCCTTAGCCCACGCGTCGAACTCGGCGGGGGATTGGTATTGGGCGACGGTGCCGTTGTAGCCCTTCACCCCCACCATGTCGAACGTAACGAACGTGCCGCGCTTCGCGGTCGACGGCTGCGAGCAGTTTGCGGCGACCTTCGCCACAACGAGCTTCGCGCAGACGTCGGAAGGCGAGACCGCTACCGGCGTCGCGGACGATCTCGGTGCCGCGCCCGACGCATCCGCCTTGCTCTCGGCGTCCTGATGAGTAGTTTTGGCGGCGGACGCGCACATCACGATGAACGCAGCAAAGGCAACGATGCCGGTACCCAAGATCTGGCCAAGTCCAGCGCCGGGTTCCGGCGGCGTCACGCTCCATGGTGCGCGTTCCATCTGCTGATCGAATGGCGTGGGCCCGCTTTGCCGTTGATCATCCCAGCCAACAACGAGTCCGTTTTCCAGCGTGACGCGGAGTGCGAAGCGATTTGAGAAAGGGAGGTACTTAAAAACATTGGTGGTCTTCGACTTCATGACCTTCTCGTCGACTTCGACCGGTCTGCCGAACGAAGCGACAACCATGTCAGCTGTCTGTCCTTGCCACGGGAGCTGCCGCGCGATCCCATTCGTCGCTTCCCATCCGAATTGCTCGTCGAGGCCGAGGAGCCACGCACGTCGGGCCTCGTGCGCTTGTCGTGCACGCGTCCACTCGGCGAGCTCGACCGCATGTGACGCGCGTCCCCTCCACGCCACGGTCGTTGCAAGGCCAGCGGCGGCGCCGACTATCATGCTGACAATGGCGACTGGAGAAGCGGCCACCGCCCCACACCCTCGTAACACGAACGAGAGCACCAGAAGAGCCGCGAAGATCGCAAGACAGCCGAGACAACCGGACCCGCCGCTCGGCGTGCCCCTCGCGCGATTCCGGCGACCAAACAAAGCAACACGCAGCGAAGGCTGCCGATAACCAATCGCGCGTTTCCACCCCATCGTTGCATGGTTGCATAGGTTCTGTCGCCAAGACAGCCATTGTGAAATGTTACTGTGTCCTTCCAAGGCCAAGCGTTCTACCGGACCCTTGCGTGCGTCGCGGTGGAGAGCGCCTGCAACACCAGCGCTCCATGCTCTCCGTCTCGGGTAAGTGAACCCCGTCGAGTACGATGACGTGGAAGTGCACGTTGAGCCGCAGCGCCGGATCTTCGCGCTGAAGACCGCACGTGCCCGCTCGATCGAGCAACGCTCGAACGACTGGCCCGCAGGTGTTTGCCGATTCCTCGAAGAAACCTGGCCACGTCGTCTTGGCGCCCCGCGACTCCGTCGGTACGATGCTCAACGACGAAGCTCCCCGAGGCGCCTCTGGCATATTTGTTGATCGCGGGACCGCCGCCGGGACGGCCCCACGTGCGTCGCGCCGCAAGGCGAACGCCGACGACCAGACGCGGATCACGCAGGCTCTGCGCATGGTCGCCCTCCATGCCCGGAAGCTTGCGCACCGGTGGCCTCGCGTTCCGCGCGACGAGCTCGAGAGTGCCGGCAACCTCGCGTTGGTTTAGGCAGCGCTTTGCTTCGACCCCTCACGCGGCCACCCGTTCGAGGCGTTCGCCTTCAGGCGCGTGCGCGGCAGCATGCTGAGAGCGGCCCTCGAGGCCTCCTATCGCCTCGACACCGAGCTTCGGAAGGTCGGCGACGTCTCCATGCAGGCCGAAGCCGTGCCGACACCGACAAGCTCGACGCCACCTCGAAAGGTGACAGGCTGCGCTCGAGGCGGGAGCACGTCGGCGACGCGGTTCGCAGCTCGTGTTTGGCGGACGCAAGCCACGGCTGCGAGGACGACATGCTCGACTCCATCGCGACGAAGACCCACCTCGCTGGCCGCGCTGCCCACCTGGCCGTGCTGCCGCCGCGGTCGCGCGCCCTCGTGCACGAGCTCTATGTCGTCGGCTCGACCGCCGACATGGCCGGAACGCGGCTCGGCATCTCGAGAGCTACGCTCCACCGGCACCATGCTGAGCTCGCTCGCATCGTCGACCGGAACAAGGCTTCGCCCGCCACCCGCGATCCCCATTCGACGCCAAGTGATCGGGGCGCCTATACGAGCCGGTCCCTTTCCAAAGTGACCTCAACTCGACGGATGGAGGGTCATGTATTGCCAGTCCCGAGTTCAACTCGACGGATGGATAGTGACGTATTGCCAGTCCCGAGTCTAACTCGACCTGATCGAAGTCCGACCTTCGACGGGTGAGTCCAACTGGACGGTTTTGACTTCGACCCTTCGATCCGTCGAGGTTAACTCGACCTGATCGATCGTCGGGCTTCGATCCGTCGAGTCCAACTAGACTGATCCGATTGCGACCCCTCGATCCGTCGAGCGCAGCGCTTAGGGCCCGCGTATAATTAAGTCGATTTATCAACGGTCTTAGCGGATGGGTGGAGGACGTAGTTCCAATCGCCCTGGAACTCGCTCCGCACGAG
>JAYUUB010000208.1:0-10385 GCA_043755175.1 Polyangiaceae bacterium
CCCTTATCAACACTCCCCGCCCGACTGAACCACGGCGGCCGCCTGGCGGACGCTGTCGGCCGCCAGCCCCATCACCAAGCCGAACGGGTCGGCGCTGAGCGAGCTGCTCGCCATGGTGCTGCCCGCCGCGGGCTACGAGGGCAGGTCATCAGCGCGTCGTGGTTTCTGGGCCCCAAGACGGGGCGTTAAGCAAACCTGCCAAACGGCAAACCTCGCGCGCACAAGTCGGGAAGCGAGCAATCGGCCTTGCGCTCGACCAAGGGCAGATCGGCTTCAATGGAGCCGCCCCGCTAACACCTTCGACCAACCAAACCCATCCGGAAACTCCGGATGGTTCGAACCGAGATCCACCGAGTTGGTGTCAGCCAATCTCGCTAGCGGCACGCACTAGGGCCAGTGAGACGACTCCACGGATCGAGGGTTCAGGCAGCACGACGCCGGTCACGCGCTCGAACACCGCTCGGCGCCAGTTGAGCCGGTGGCAGACCTCGGCGGGTGATGCGCCGGATTGCCGTTCGATCTCTCCGAGCGCGATTTGGACCAGCTCTGGCTCCTCTGGGACCAATTCCTCGGGTTCTCCCTTCAGCCAGCCTTGATACGCGATGTACTTGTAGGCCCGTTGATACTGGGCTGCGTCGATCAACCTCAGATCAAATGCTCTTCGGATCTGAGCGCTGACGCTGACGCCCCATCGCTGCTTCAAACGAAAGAGCGCGGGCCATTCGATGCGGGTGCCACGGGGAAACTCACGGACGAAGCCAGCGCGTGGAAGGAGGAGAGCGCTCGCGAACCGATCCGCCTGTTTCTCGGTGTCAGGATCGCCCGTGGTCATTCCCCCATGCAATACGAGATGGCCGGTCTCGTGGCCGAGATCGAAACGCGTGCGGGACGGTGAGCCCTTCTCGGTGTTGAGCACGACTACGTGCCGCCCGCCCGCTCGAGAAAATGCGTCGATCTTTCCCGAAACACCTTCAAACCGGGTCACGACCACGCCGGCGCGCTCGACGGCTCTCGTCAGGTTCTTGATCGGTAGGTCACGACCGAGCCCCCACTGCGCCCGGCACCGATCGGCAGCCTCCTCGACCTCTTCGAGGCTCGCCGCACGCGTGTAGGGTAGGTCGTCCGGCGGTAGCGAGAGGATGCTATCGATGTACCTCACCAGGATGCCGAACAGAGTGCCGTGTGCGAGGACACGAGTGCGCACGGACACCGGTGTCGAGGCGCGTCGACGAAAGTGGCACTCCTCGTCCCGAAATTCGTCGAGCAGTGGACGGTGGAAGAAGCCGACGTCGAACCCCGTCGTGTCGGCGATCGCCTCGACAGTCAGGGGGGTCGGTTGCTTGTGTCCTGCTTCGACATAGCCAACATACTGATGCGTGACACCGATGCGCTCGCCCAACTCGGCTTGCGTCCAGCCGTGAAACGATCGTGCGAGTCGAACCCGGGCACCCGAGACGTCACTCTTGGTCTGGGTCGGTCGGCTCATCATCGGCCCCGCCTACATCGTTCGGGCCCGCGCCTCCATCCCCTGTGAGGCCGACGCTCCCTGTTGTTGCCGGTTTCGGTCCAACAACCGGGCGTGGCAGATCGATGCCTTCTCGCCACGATCCAGATCCAGATGCCGTAACCACCGGGACGGAGTCGTCCAAGTCGATGACGTATTGATGCCGGAGTGCTCCGCCAGTCATCGCCTGAAAGACTGCGACCCTGAGAACGGTCCCGTCCTCTCTCGTTTCGATCGCCAGGAGCTAGAACCAGTCCCCGCCCTCGTCGTCGAGGAATTTGAGCGACGTCTGCTTGATAGCGGCATCCAGTCCCTTGCGGAGGTTCCGAGGGCCCGGCTTGTCGGGGTCGCCCTTGTAGAACTTGAGCGGCACCGCCTCGATGAACATCGTGAAGGACAGCCCCTCTTCTTTCACGGTCAACCATGGGTGATCACCGGTCGCCTCCTGAGCAATGAAGGCATGGCAGGTACGCCGATACGCGACACACCCAAAGGTCCATGCGTCATCGCCCTTCTCCGGCTGATGGATGTCCAGGGCATCGGAACGCACTGAGACGATGGTTGCGGCGATGAACTGGAGACGAGCCTCAGTCAGCGCAGGGGTTACGTCGAAAGGGTGCGTCATGGGCACTGACCATACGATGCCCATTCAGAACAATCAAACAATTTTTCAACCGATCTTCAAACACGCAACCGGAGGTCGAACCAGCAACCCCAGTGAGTCTGGCTAGGTCATGATGACGCCCCGCAGCGACGAAGCACTCGAGGCTTGCAGAGGGCCAATTCGCCCTAAACTGCTCGGTCAGGTTTCTTTCTTCTTTGTGGCACCGAAGCGGTGCTTGTGTCGGTTCCACACGTCTTTCAGGTCCGCCGATGGAAGGGCGCCCTCAAGCCGTTCGAGGGCCTTCTTGCTGTACCCACTGTGCTTGCCGCTCTTGTGGGTCCAGGTGAAGTAGCAGTCCTTGTCGTCCTGGATCTTCAGCTCGTAGATCAACGCATGCGTCTTCGGGCCGCTGACGCCGAGCTTTTCGGCGAGGTTGTCGCGGCTCATGTTGTACTTGTCCCAAACGTTCACCTCGCGCGGGATGATCGTTCCGACCGGCCGCTCCCCTGCCACGGCAATTCGCACGGGGATTTCCCCTTGCTTGATCAGTCGCATCGAGATCGGAATGCCGGTCCCGTCCGACGACAATTTCAACTGGGCAATCTCTGGGAGGATCAGCCCCCACTGATCGCCCTTTCGGCGACGAGTGATCGCCAGGTCGAGATCTGCCTCCGTGATTCGCCGCGTCTCATCCTTCACCGCTGTCGTGAACGCCAGAAGCGACCGCAGCTTCGCCGCAGCACGGGCACCGCGGCGCTTCTTGGCCGCGAGGAGCTCATCGACTTCGAGCAATTCCCGTTCGAGAAGGAGACTCAGATCCGTTGGTGGGTGGGCCGAGACCGGGAGCACGCGGTTCGGGATATAGTCGGCGAGGTGCCTCTTGAAGGCGGCCCGCAGCACCTTGTTGAAGAGCGTGACGGCGGACTGGATGTGCACGTACAGCATGTCCTCCGAAACCTCGGCGTAGAAGTGCATCGCAGTGTCGCGTTGGTTGTCGAGGACCGCGAGCGTGACCTTCTCGTCTGCGTCGAGGAGCCAGCTCGTCCTTGCAGATCGTGAGGCAGCGCTCGAACCCATACGTGTGCGAGTCCCCCTGCTTGTTGATGGTCCCTGTGCACTGGAGAATCGCCGCCTTCAACAGTAGCTCGAAGGCGTGATGCAGCAGGAGCAGGACGGCGTGTTGCCGAGCAACTTCGGAAGGGCGGTTGAACAACTCGATCGCCAGGGTCATCGACCCGACGCTTCTATCGAGCAGTGGTGAGACGTTGCGTTTCAACTTCGGCATCAGATTTGGCTCCATGTGAGCGCCGAAGGCCCGAGTAAGGGCAAGAAGCGGGACGACCTACCTCGCGGTGATGTGAGGCGAGACGGGGGCGGCAGGAGGCGATCGCATCGCGCTCCACATTCGGCATGGGCAGCGCGGGCCCGTCGTCGGCCCGGGAAGGCACTACGGCTCAACGTCCGACCCCGGGAGCGACGTCGCGGCTCGCCTTTCGAGTGCGGAGATCGGCCCATCGAGATCGCTCATCGTTCGATAAGAGATCGGCTTGCGCGCTCCGTCAGCGAGCGTTGAGTGTGCCGTCGCGGAGGGCGACCGAGCGACGGGCAAAGCGAGCGCACACGCCGCACGAGAATCGACAGCTGGCGCCCCTCTTTCAGGTCTATCCTGCCGCCGCCGATGCCGTCCGACAATCGCCTCTCCACAAAGGACCGCCGTGCCGTGCTGAAGCAGCTGCACCGCGATCGTCTCGCAGAGCTGACGACCCACTTCGCGCTCGCCGTCACGGATCGGCGGTCGATCGACGCGCACGTCGATGCGATCATCCGGAAGCGTTCGCTCGAGTTCCGAGAGGTGTTGGAGCAGCTGCGACGCGATGAGCTTCAGGAGCTCTGCGCCGCCCTCGGGCTGGGGGCGGCTGGCCGCGAGAAGGCCAAGCTCGTCGACCGCATCCTCCGCGTGAAGGAGCAGGAGGAGCCGGAGGTGCTCGGCACGACGAGCGACTTCCCTCCGCCTAGCGGCAGGGGTGGGAGCGCGGTGAAGTCGTTGCTGCGGCGGTTCGTCATCCGCACAGCGGCGGAGTACTTGGGGCGTGACTCGACGACCAGCTTCATCTCTCGTCTCCTCGAGTGCTTCGGCTGGCCTGAGTCGGGGCCGCCGGATGCCGAGATGCCGGCGTCGCTCCACGTCATCGAGGGCGGACAGCGCGCCACCCGCAATGTGGCCCTCTCGTGGCCGACGAGGCGCGTCCTCGTGGACGTGGTGAAGCACGACGTGATGCTCGACTACGCCTGGAGGGAGCTGCTGCGCGTGTGTCTCCAGGCTGACCCAGTGCCGCAATACGTCGTGCTGACGAATCAACGCGAGCTGCACCTCTACGATCTCGCACGCGATCGTGAGGCGCCCCGGCTGGCCGTCGCGCTCGATGACCTGCCGAAGTACAGCGAGGCCTTCCCGTTCTTCTCGACGAGCTGGGTGCCGGGCACCACGCCGCAGATCATCAACGTGTCGAAGGTGTCTGGCGAGGTGGCCGGGCTCGTCGCGAAGCTCTACCGGAGCCTGAAGGACCAACATCCCGGCCGCGAGCGAGACGTGGTGCAGTTCACGCTCCAGTGCATCCTCACGATGTTCGCGGAGGACATCGGGCTCCTGCCGCAGGAGTACTTCACGACGTTGCTCTACGACGGAAAGCGCCACGGCGACGTGGAGAAGCGTCTGACCGAGCTCTTCCGGACCATGGCCACGCGCGACGTGTCTGCCCCGCGCGCGGTGCCGTACTTCAACGGCGGGCTCTTCACCAAGCCTGTCACGCTCCCGCTGGGCGAGGCGCAGCTCGGAGCGCTGACGAAGGCTTCCGAGGCCAACTGGAAGTATGTCGACCCGCACATCTTCGGCAGCGTCTTCCAGGGCATCATGAACGATGCGGAGCGCCACAAGAGCGGCGCTCACTACACCGCGCACGAGGACATTATGCGCGTGGTCGGACCGACGATCGTCGAGCCGTGGCGCAAGCGCATCCGCGGGGCTAGTTCGCTTGCCGAGCTGCTTGAGGTGCGCAAAGCGCTCCTGGCGTTTCGCGTGCTCGATCCCGCCTGCGGGAGCGGCAACTTCCTGTACGTCTCCTTCCGTGAGCTCTACAAGCTCGACACCGAGCTGCTCGCCCGCATCCGCGAGTTTCCCTCCACGGAGGGCGGCTCGACCAGGATTGCCTGGGGCTCCGGCATCCAGACGGCGCGCTTCTTCGGCATCGACATCAACCCGTTCGCCGTGGAGCTAGCGAAGGTCACGCTCAACATCGCCAAGAAGATCGCGTTCGACGAGCGCCGCGAGACCGCCGCCGATCTGTTCGGCCAGGTTGAGATCGACCTCGACCCGTCGCTCCCGCTCGACAACCTCGATAAGAACATCGTCTGTGCCGATGCGCTCTTTACCGAGTGGCCGGAGGTTGACGCAATCGTCGGCAACCCACCGTTTACCAGCGGAACGAACATAAGGGGCGAACTGGGCCCAGCGTATCTGACCAGGCTGCGAGAAACGTTCAATGCAGTGGGCGGTAGAGCGGACTACTGCTCCTACTGGTTCCGTCGCGCACACGATTGCTTGGTCGACGGTGGGAGAGCGGGACTCGTCGGAACAAGCGGAATCCGCATCGGCAGCACTCGAGAAGCTTCGCTCGACTACCTTGTGGCTAACGGTGGAGTCATCGTCAACGCCGTTTCATCGCGCATCTGGCCTGGCGACGCGGCGGTGAACGTTTCAATGGTGAACTGGGTTCGCGGCTCAGCCGAAGGTCCCTACGAGCTTCTGGTCGGAGATCAGGTTTTTCCTGTTGAACGAATCCCGACACACCTTCAGCTTCACGCAGATGTTGGTGGTGCCAAGTCGATTGCAGCAAACGCTGCGGGAACGTCGGAAGGCATCAATTTTGCTCACCCGGCTTTCCGGCTATCGGCCGCGGAGGTTTCCGCTCTCGAACTCGACCGCGTCGCGGCAAGTTGCATTCGTCCCGTCGCCACCGGCGATGACTTGCTGCGTGGACGCATCGCCGACGCGCCCGATTTTTGCGTCGATCTGAGGGCAGCAAAAACCGAAGATGCTGCCCGGGCGATGGGCGGCCCCGCGTTTGAGCGCTTGAAGAGTCATGTCTACCCAACGATCAAAGAGCGCGCGGAAAGTGGAAAAGAGACCAACCACTACGCCACATGGTTGCGAAAGTGGTGGAAGCCGCAACAGCCACGCGATGAGTTCTTCCGCCGTGTCGCGCAAATGGGCCGCATTATCGTCTGCCCAAAAGTTAGTACTCGTCCCGCTTTCGCTTTCATCTCCACGCGGTTTGTGCCGAACAACACAATGCGCCTTATCGCCGTGGACGACGACTACAGCTTCGGCGTCGTACAATCTTCCCCCCACTGGGCATGGACAAGAGCCAAGGGTGGAAGAACCCGGGCTGACATCAACTACACGACTGAGGTGTGGGAAACATTCCCTTGGCCACAGGAGCCGAGCGAAGAAGAAGTCGCTGCCGTCGCGATAGCCGCCCGCGCCCTTCGTCACGTGCGCACGACTCTGATGCGCGAGAACGGCTGGTCGCCGCGGGCGCTGTATCAGGCGGCGGAGGTGCCTGGCCCGCACCCGCTGAAGGACGCGCAGAACGCGCTCGATGAAGCCGTGCGCCGGGCCTACGGTATCCCGGATGGGCAGGACGCTACCGAGTTCCTGCTCGAGCTGAACAAGCTGGTTGCCGAGGACGAGGCCGAGGGCCGCGTGGTGCAGGGACCCGGGCTGCCGCGCAGGCTCGAGCCGGGCGACCCACGCTGGACGAGCGACGATTGCATCGAGCCGCCCGCAGGGTGACGAAAGGAAGCCATGGCCGAGTCGATCGACGCACATCCGCTGCTGCTCAAGCTCTGGGATGAGACCAAGAACGGCGCCGCGGCGGCCGTGGGGACGGCGAGTTATCGGCCGGCCTGGTGGCGCTGCGACAAGGGCCATGCGTTCCAGCGCTCGCCGCGCGCCATGGTGAGCGATCCGGCCTGCCCGACGTGCGCACTCGGTCCGCGCACGACCTTCGTCGCCGACTCTGCGCCGGCCCTTGCTCGGCTCTGGCACACCGAGAAGAACGGCGCGCTCACGCCGGCCACGATCGACGTCGCCCACACCGGCCCGATCTGGTGGCGTTGCGACAACGGTCACGAGTTTCAGAAACCGCCGCTCCTGATGGCGCGCGACGCGAGCTGCGCAGTGTGTGCCGCGTCGGAGAAATCGTTGGCGGTGACGAGCCCGAACGTGGCGGCAGAGTGGCACCCCAAGCGCAATGGGGAGATCACACCCGCACAGGTCGATCCGGACCACGTCATGAACGCGTGGTGGCTCTGCCCGAACGGGCACGAGTACCAGGCGACGGTGCGCTCGCGCGTGCGGGCGAATCGTCGGTGCCCGACCTGTTATGGCGGCTGGTCGCTCGACGACTTACGCGGGTTCGTCAAGTCGCTGCTCGGCCACTTGAGCGCGCTCAATCCAAGCGAGCTCTTCGCCCTGGCCATGCAAGCCGGCGCATTCGCCGACAAGGACTCGCGGCCTTTCGTCATGGCCATTTCGACGGGTAAGTTCCCCATGGGCGAGCTCGAGAAGTTCGCCGAGGGGAAGCCTTCGCTGGTCGACCAGTTCGCCGTGCAGAAGGACCTGACGCTCGAGACCGTCGATGGGCGCGGGCAAGACTTCAAGCCCGACCTCGCCGCCGATCCCTTCGCGCTTCCTGGCGCTCCGGTGCCCCTGGATGCGGGCGAGCGCGTCGACGTCGATGTCAGCCGCGAGGTCGACGCTACCGGTGCGGGGGCCGCGGCGCAGACGGCCGAAGCCGACGACGCAATGCCGCTGGTCAAGACGCGCGATGCGCTCTCCGCGCTCGATAGCGTTCTGGTCGCTACGGCTGACGCGGAAACGGTGAAATTCCTGCTCGACAGCGCGAAGGCCAAGCTCTGGCGTCACGCGTACGTGGACCTCGACGAGGCGCGTGAGCAGGCCTCCGCGTTCCAGGGCGACGTCTACTCGACGCTCGTTCGCGACAGGTTCATGGCGGAGCTGAATGAGGCCGAGGCGCTCGAGCTTCCGGATGGCTACGCCTTCCGGCCAGCAGCCGGGGGCCCGATCGCGGCGCCCAACCTGATGCAGCGACGCGTGGCCGTCTCGGTGCGCAACGAGCGGCGCTACGGCAACTGGTCCGGGATGGGCGCGGGCAAGACGCTGAGCGCCGTCGTCGCGACGCGTGTCGTTGGCGCGTCGCTCACGCTAATCTGCTGTCCGAACGCCGTCGTCGAGAACTGGGCCAGCGAGATTCTGGGCGCGTTCCCCGCCTCGGTCGTCGCCAGAAAGACCTGGCACCCCGATTGGAAGGCAGCGGCCGGAGGAGTTCCTCGGTACCTGGTGCTCAACTACGAGCAGTTCCAGCAACCGGACTCCGAGGCGGAGCTCGTCAAATTCCTCGAGCGCAACGTCGTGGACTTCGTCGTCGTCGATGAGATCCACTTCGCGAAGCAGCGCGAGGCCGGCGCTGAGATGTCCAAGCGCAAACGGCTGGTGCAAGGACTCATTCTCGAAGCGGCCAAGAGGAACGCGCAGCTCTGCGTACTTGGTATGAGCGGGACGCCCGTCATCAACACACTTCAGGAGGGCAAGAGCCTCGTCGAGATGATCACTGGGCATCGGCACGACGATCTCGAGACGCGCGCCACCGTCCAGAACTGCATGCGGCTTTACCAGCGCCTCGTCACCCTCGGGACGCGCTGGAAGCCGGACTACAAGATCCAGCTCGAGATCCTGAAGGAGGAGATCGACTGTGGTGGCGATCTCGAGGACATCCGGAAGGTGGGCCGCGGGACGGTGCTCGAGCTCGAGCAGGTGCTCACGCAGCTTCGTCTGCCAACCATCCTCGAGCACATCGGCCCGGGCGAGAAGGTTCTGATCTACACGCACTACGTCGACGGCATCGCCGGGATGCTCCGCGACGCCGTCAACACCGCTGGCTACCGGGCGGGATTGCTCACCGGGGACACGGAAGACGACGACCTGAAGGAGTTCCTGAAGCCGGACGGCAAGGTCGACGTGCTCGTCGCGTCGAGCCGGATCGGGACCGGCGTGAACGGGCTCCAATACGTCTGCCAAAAGCTCATCATCAACTGCCTGCCGTGGACGAACGCCGAGTACGAGCAGCTCGTCGGCCGACTGTTTCGGCAGGGAAGCCACTTCGACAGAGTGCGTGTCGTCATCCCCGTCACGTTCGCGATGGTGAGGGGCGAGCGGTGGTCCTACTGCGAGTCGAAACTTCACCGGCTCGAGTACAAGAAGTCCATCTCCGACGCCGCGGTCGACGGCGTCGTTCCAGAAGGGAACCTGCGAACCGCTGCTCAAGCACAGCAAGACATCATGGGGTGGCTCGAGCGTCTCGAGACCGGCCACCTTCAGGAGGTCGTTCGGCCGGAGATCAAGATCCCGCTCTCTGGCGAGCCCGCAGACGTCGCACGACGTGACGCTCGGTACGGCGACTTCAGCAAGATGAACAACCGCTGGTACGCCTCGTCGAGCGAGTCGACCCACGCGCGCCTCGTCGAGAACCCCGAGGAGTGGGCGCACTACCACACCATGTATCGCAAGCTCCGCGAGTCGTGGCCGGTCGTGCCCTACAAGGAAGAAGTGCGGTGGCTCCAGGAGCGCACCGGGCTCGTCGTCGGGGATTTCGGGTGTGGCGAAGCGCTCCTCGGCAAGACCGTGTCAGAGGCGCACAAGGTCTACAGCTTCGACCACGTCGCCATCGACGCGTCGGTCGTCGCTTGTGACATCTCGCACGTGCCCCTCGAGGACAAGGCGCTCGACGTCGCGATCTTCTCGCTCTCTCTGATGGGCGCGAACGCAACCGATTACATTCGCGAGGCCCATCGCTGCCTCAGGCTCGACGGCTGGCTGCACATCTGGGAACCCGCCAGCTACTTCGACGACGTACTCGCGTTTTGCGCGCAGCTGGGCAAGCTCGGCTTCGACGTGATGGCGCCCGAGACGGAGGGAGTGTTCACACGGATATACGCCGTGCGGAACGCCAAGAAGCCGGCCCCTGCGGTCGTGCTGCCTTTCCGCGGGCATGCGAAGTGAGCAATCACTCGGCGCGTTCCAGCAGAGCTCGAGCCGCGGCCGTCCGGTCGGCGTTGGGCGGAGAGGCGTCGCACGTCAGGGCGTGGTCGGTGAAGAAAAGGATCGCGAGCTGAACCGCATCTTGAATGCCGAGCCCT
>JAYUUB010000209.1:0-10377 GCA_043755175.1 Polyangiaceae bacterium
TTTTCGGCCTCGTGGGGAGCGACGCTAGCTAAAGCCGATGGAACACGACGAGGGAGCGATCCGATGGATCGTTCCCTCACATGATCGACGCGCTTTGCCCGCGCCTCGCGAGAGGCGTGGTGCTTCAACTCACTTCTTGAAGGCGCTCACTTCTTGGAGGCGCTCACTTCTTGGAGGCGCCGTGCAGAGCCGCCGCGAGGCGACCCTTCACGCGAGACGCGCGCTTCGAGGGGATGACACCCTTCTTGGCGGCGACGTCGAGCGCGCTCTGTGCGGTGATGAGGAGCGCCGTTGCGCCCTCGAGGCCCGACTGCATGGCAGCGCGCGCCTTCTTGACGGCGGTGCGAAGCGCGCTCTTGACGGCGCGGTTGCGGTCGGTGCGCTTGACGCGCTGACGGTTGCGCTTCTCGGCGGATGCGTGATTGGCCATTGCTCTTCCTACTTCTCGTTACTTCGCTGCGGGCTTGGCTGCTGCGGGCTTGGCTGATGGGGGCTGAGCTGCTGCGGGCTTGGCTGCAGCGGGCTGAGCTGCTGCGGGCTGAGCTGCTGCGGGCTGAGCTGCAGCCGGCTTGGTGGCTGCCGCTTTCGCGGGCTTAACTGCGGGCTTCGCTTCGACCGATTTGACTTCGATCGGCTTGGCGTCTGCGGCCTTGGGATCGTAGCCATCGGGGTGAACTGCGAAGGTCGGGGTACCGTGAGCCCGAGCAAAGCGCTTCGACTTGGAGCCGTCACGCCGAGCCTTGCGGGCACGGATTCTCTGCGTCTGCTGCGTACAGGAAACCATGGGGTCGCGGAGTCTAGTCAGAACGCCCCCTCTGTCAATGCTGCGCAAAACAGCAGGGGAGCGTGGCGCCGTTCTCTCGTCTGGCGACCCTACTCGAAGTCTCAGCCGGCGTAGCCCTCTTCGCCATGCTGGGTCGTGTCGAGGCCTTCTCGCTCGTCCGACTCGGTGACGCGCAGACCGACGAAGCGCGAGATGATTTTCAAGATGACGAAGGTCATGACCGAGGCGAAGACGATCGCGACCAACGTCGCTCCGGCCTGAACCAGGAACTGTCTGACGCCTCCGTGGATGAGCCCGTCGGCGCCGACGGGATCTTTCAGATCGTTGAAGGTGCGCTGCTCGGCGAACACGCCGGTGAGGAGAGCGCCGACGATGCCGCCGATGCCGTGAACGCCGAAGGCATCGAGCGAGTCGTCGTACCCGAGCCGATATTTGAGGAGCACCCCGTAGAAGCACGCGAGCCCCGCGACGAAGCCGATGACGAGCGCGGCCCACGGCGCGACGAAACCAGCCGCGGGCGTGATCGCGACGAGGCCGGCGACGAGACCCGAGGCCACGCCGAGCGCAGTGGGCTTCCCACCCTGTTTCCACTCGATGACGACCCACCCCACGGCGCCACCCACGGCGCCGAGATGCGTCGTGACGAACGCGAGCGCAGAGAGGTGACCAGACGCGAGCGCGCTGCCGGCGTTGAACCCGAACCAACCGAACCAGAGAAGACCCGATCCGGTCATCGTCATCGTCAGGTTGTGAGGCAGCGGCCGCTCGTGCGGGTACTTCAATCGACGACCCAAGACGAGGGCGCAAACGAGCGCCGAGACGCCGGCGGTGATGTGGATGACGGTGCCGCCGGCGAAGTCGAGCGCGCCGAGCTTGAAGAGCCACCCACCGTCGGCCCACACCCAATGTGCCATCGGCACGTAAACCAGGAGCGACCAGGCGACGACGAACACCACGTACGCCGAAAAACGCATGCGTTCGGCGAAGGCGCCCGAGATGAGCGCCGGAGTGATGATCGCGAACATCATCTGGAAGGCGACGAACGCGAGGCTCGGAACGGTCCCGTGGAGCGTCCCGATTTGGCCTGCGAGGCCCGCGTAGTCGAGGTTGCCGATGATGCCGTGGAACGACGGACCGAACGCGAGCGAATAGCCGACGAGCACCCAGACGATGCTGACGATCGGGATCGCCGCCATCGAATGCATGATCGTCGACAAGACGTTCTTGCGACGGACCAGCCCTCCATAGAAGAGAGCGAGAGCTGGGGTCATGAGCAGCACGAGCGCGCTCGCGATGAGGAGCCAGGCTGTATCGCCTGTGTCGGGTTTCATGGCTCGGTAAGCCAAGCGCATACCGATTTCGCGCGGGTTTCGGATTTGTTTCGGGAGTGTTGCAAGCGCCCGTGTTGGGGCTCAGTACACGTCTTTTTGGTACCGGCCCTGCGCCGACATCTCTTCGAGCCGCTGGCGGGCGGCCTCGACCGAGACCCCGCCCTCGCTCGCGAGGATCTCGACGAGCGTCGTCTGGACGTCGACGGACATGTGGTGAGCGTCACCGCAGACGTAGACGACGGCACCCTGGTCGATCCACGCGTAGAGCGCACGAGCATGCTCGCGCATGCGGTGCTGCACGTAGATCTTGTGAGCTTGATCGCGCGAGAAGGCGAGGTCGAGACGGGTCAGCGTGTGGTCGGCGAGAAAGCCGTCGAAGTCTTTCTCGTAAAGAAAGTCGGTGGCGCGGTGGCGCGATCCGAAGAACAGCCAAGACTTTCCTCGCGCTCCAGACTCGCGGCGCTCTTCGAGGAACGCTCGAAACGGCGCGACTCCCGTGCCGGGTCCGATCATGACGATGGGCCGATCGCCTTCGGTCAGGCGAAAGCTCGGCGTCGCGTGGAGGTAGACGGGAAGCTCGGTCCCGACGGGGCCGCGCTCAGCGAGCTGCAGCGAAACCACTCCGCCCCGCGAGCGGGCGCCGAGGGTGTAGCGAACGATGGCGACGGTCAGATGGACCTCGTCGGGATGCGCAAGCAAGCTCGAAGCGATGGAGTACTGGCGCGGCGAAAGCGGTCGGAGCAAGGTCGCGAGCTCGACGGCGTCGATTTGCTGGTCACGCGGCTCGAGGAGATCGATCACCTGATGATCGACGACGAGGCTCTTTCGCTCGTCGTCCGTGAGCGTTCCCTTCGTGCGCTCGACGAGCCGCACGTCGGGGTGGACGACGTCGAGCTTCTTGGCGAGGGCCTCTTCGAGGGGCATCTCGTCGTTGCCGATCTTCACGCGCGCCGATCCGTCGGCGCCGCTGGCCGCGAGGATCGCCGAGACCAAGGCCGGATCGTTCGTGGGCCAGACGCCCAACGAGTCACCGAGCTCGTATCGAAGTCCCGTTCCGGCGAGAGAGAGCGCGACGTGACGCGTGTCTTTCGTAGAGCCTTTCGTGAGGCTCACGTTCTCAATCACGCGGGCGATGACCGGGTTTCGTCGCGTCCCAGGGGGCTCGACATGATCGGCGCGGACGAGCGGTGCCGCCGTGGCAGGTGAGGCCTCGACGGCCCCACGGCCGAGCGCAGCGAAGATGGGCACCGCCTTCGCGAGCCAAGCGTCGAACGGGCCGTCGTAGTCGACGTCGGAGTCTTCGCGTTCGAGGACCCGGTTGGCCCCGAGCTCGCCGAGACGGCGATCGAAGTCTTTTCCGCACTGGGCGAACTTGTCGTAGGTGGTGTCGCCGAGACCGAAGACGCTGAAGCAGAGCTCAGGTAGCGGTGGGCACTTCCGCTTCAGAAAGCCATGCAGCTCTTCGGCGTTCGAGGGCGGATCGCCGTTGCCGTACGTGCTCGTGATGATGAGCAGGCGTCGGAGCTTTTCGAGATCGGGCGCAGCGAAGTCCATCATGTCGATGACGTGCGGCGTGAGGCCCGCCTTGGCGAGCTCCTCGCCTGCGCGCTTCGCGAGGCCTTGGGCGTTGCCGGATTCGGTGCCGAAGAGGACGTAGATGGGTTGCATGATCCGTTCGGGACTGGTGGTCATCTGAGGAGCGGTGCGACGAGGGCGCGCAAATCATGCTCGAAATCGAGCAAGTGGGCCGTGATTCGAACAATCGGTGCTCTAGCACACCACCATTGCAGGCGGTTCTTGGAGGTCGAAGCCGGTGCGAGGTCAGCCCTTCACTCGAATGGCGTAGGTGAGCTTTGCGAGGCTCTTTAGGACGTTCGGGACGCGGTTCAAGAGGTTGATGCTGGGAACGCGTTTCTCTTTTACTCGCACGGGGATCTCACGGACGCGAACCCCCGATCGGTACGCGCGGATGACCAGCTCGCTCGCAAACACGTCTTTGTCGACGACGCAGCTGCGGAGCACCTCGAGGAGCGCTTCGCGACGGAAGGCCTTGAGCCCGTGCGTATCGGTGCCCCGAAATCCGAGCGTAGCCCGCAAGAGTCCGTTGTAGAGGAGGCTCGCGGCGTGGCGCGTGTACGGCCGGTCGTCTTCGGCTCCCGCGAGGAGCTTCGAACCGACGACCATGTCGGCGTCGCCGCGCTCGAGAATCGCGACGGCGCGTCGATGAAAGTCGACGTCGCACAGATCGATTTCTTCGCACACCACGATCGCGCCGAGAGCGCGCTCGATCCCTTCGCGGAGCGCCCCCCCGTAGTTCGGCGCTCCGAACGAGAAATGGCGAACCTCGGGATATTTCGCCGAGAGGGCGCCGGCCACCTCCACCGTCGCGTCGCGCGATCCGTTCTCGGCGAGGACGATCTCGTACGACCACCCGAGCGGTGAGAGTCGCTCGCGCAGGTCGACCACGGCGGCGTGCAGGATCGGCTCCTCGTTGTAGACCGGGATGACGAACGACAGATGAGGCGTCATCCGATCACGCCCCTCGTCGACTGGGATCCAACCGATCGATCACCGATCGTGCGGCGTCGCGTCCGAAGAGAAGGGCATCTTCCATCGAGGAGTAGTTCCAGGCGCCGTATCGGCCCGTCGAGACGATGTCGGACTCGTCGAGGAACCGGCGGACCGTCGCGAGAGATTCGTAATAGGCGTGGTCGAAGACGACGTACGCGTAGTCGATGTGACGCACGCGCGCGAATCGGATCGCCTCTGGAGCGCGGATGATTCCCATCTCGACCAGCCCGTCGGCGACGCGTGGCAACAGCGTCGCGAGATTGGGCGGAGCCCGATCGGCGAGCTCTACGTAGAGGCTCGCTTTGCCGATCGGCGCCATGGCCGATGAAAAGTGGCTGTAACAACCGACCCGATAAAAAGGATGCTTCGCCTCGGGGACGTAGACCCAGTGGTAAGGCTTTTCACAAGGCGTGTTGAGGCCCACATCGAGGTAGTAGAGCTCGGTGCATCGAAGCTCGAGAGCAGCGTCGCGGACTTCTTTCGGTGCATCGACGAAGAGCCCGACGAGCACGGGGAGCGGCAAGGTCGACACGAGCGTGCCGAACGGGACCTCTTCACCGTCGAAGCGGATGCGGCGCGATGCGACGTCGATCGCGCGGGGCGCGTGGCTCGTCTCGGCGGGCGTCGCTCGCTCGGCGAGAGCATGAACGAGCTGCCCCACGCCGAGCCTCGGGTAGACGAAGCGCGTGTTGTAACCGAGCTCCGGGCCCTCGATGCCGAGGGCTCCCGCGATGACTTCTTCGAGCTTGGGGATCGGGACGAATCGATTGCACCAGTCAGCCGTGATCTCGCGAGGATGAACACCCCACAAACGTTCGTTGTAAGGGATCATGAAATGGCGACTGATCCCTTCGCCGAAGCGCGCGATGCAGAACTCCTCGAAGTTCCGCGGCTCCGACTCTTTCGCACCTTGCTGCGCCCTCACGAAGCCCAACACGCACTCGTAGGCGACTTGCTTCGGTAACCCAAACGCGTTGGCCTGAAAGGGATAGCGCGTGTAGACGCCGTTCGAATAGACGGCGCTTCTGCGCTCGATCTCGACGTAACCACCGGGCCCGAGCCACTCGAGCACGAGCGCGCGCATGTCGGGGTCGCGCAAATGGAGAAGGTGCCCCGTGCGGTCGAAGCGGTAGCCGATCTCAGAGGTCGTCACGGCGTGGCCGCCGGGCTCGGCGTTCTTCTCGAAGAGTCGGTGAGGAACTCCCGCGCGTCGAAGATGAAACGATGCGCTCAGCCCGGTCAGCCCGGCACCAAGGACCACCACGGGGACGACCCCATCGGCTCTGGACCGAGACGCGCTCATCGAAGGCGCGGACGCTACGACAGCGCCCCTGTCCAGGCAACCAAGGGGCTCCGTCGAATCACTTCTTCTTCGACGCAGCCTTCTTCGGCGTGCCTCGGGGCACGGCCTTCTTCGATGCAGCCTTCTTCGATGCAGCCTTCTTCGATGCAGCCTTCTTCGATGCAGCCTTCTTCGGCGCAGCCTTCTTCGATGCAGCCTTCTTCGGCGCGGCCTTCTTGGTTGCAGCCTTCTTCGGCGCAGCCTTCCTGGGTACAGCCTTTCGCGGCCCCGTCTTCTTCGTCGCGGCGACGTTCACCGCGTCGTTCGCGTCCGTGTGATCGGGGGCGCGCGACGTGAAATAGGCGTGCATCGGAGCGAGGTAGAACTTTTGCCAGCCCTCGGTGAATCCACCGCCCATCCCATCGGGGAGGTTCGTGTGCATCAAGGTGATCTGCGTGTGGGATCCCTTCGGAGCGAGAACGATCTCGAGCGTCGAGTCGGCGGCGTCGGCTGGAAAGTCGGCGGCTCGCCACGACTGGACGATCCGCGTGAACGGCTCGAGGGCGAGGTTCGTCCCATGGATGTATCCCTCCCACGCGGAGAGCGCTCCGCCGACTTCATCGGAGGCCACCGCCGTGGAGCCGGTCATCGCGGAGTGTTCTTCGCTGCTTAAAAAGGCCCGGTAGACCCGCTCGATCGGCGCCGGAATCACGTCGGAAACCATGAGTTCTTCGCTCATGGATCGAAGGGTAGCGGGATGCGGCGCGACCCAACACTCGAAATCGAACCGCCTGCTCAGCGCTCCTTGGCGACCGCGCCCAACCGAGCTAACGAGAAGGTGCTGCGCGGGGGGGCGCCGCGCGGTCGATGAACACGCACGAGGTCTCGATGAGCCAAACCCGCCGCCAATCCGTCAAGGTCAGCTCCCGCATCCTCTTTTTGACCGAGGACGCCGAGCTTCTGAAAAAGCAGCTCGCCGGAGCCGACCTCTCCGACGTCGAGCGAAAGTCCGCGACGCTCGTCAACAACATTTCGACCGACGAGCTCACACCGGGTTGGGTTTGTTACTACTACGACGAGACGCTCGCGCGGTACTGCCTGGTCGGGCTCCGCGGCAGCGTGATCGAGCGGGATGCCATCAAGAACGGCGGATTCGGAGTCATCGTCAGCGGGCGATCGAAGGGCTGCGGCAGCTCCCGCGAGACCGCCCCGTATTCGGAACGCGAGTGCGGGATCCAAATCGTCGTCGCCGAGAGCATCGAAAAAATCTACGGCCAGAACTGCCAGAACATCGGCCTTCTCACGACGACTGATTTCGAAATCCTCGATCGGGTACGCCGCGGGGAAGAAATTCCGATCGCCGAGTTCACCAAAGGTCTCGACCGCATCAGCGCCGACGTCGTCGAGTTCGGCGGTCTGTTCGCCTACAACAAGGCGCGCGTCGCCGGCGCGGTCGCTCCGCCTGCCATCACGACGGCGCGCCGTCCGATGACGCTCGCCGAGAAGATCATCGCTTCGCGCGCCATCGTCGACGCGAAGACCGGGGCGGTCGGTGTCCCTGCGGTCGCGCCGGGCGACTCGTTGTTCGTCCGCACCGACATTCGTTTTTCGCACGAGTACGTGACGCCAATGGCCGAGTCGCTCTTCGTGGCCGGGCTCGGGCAGGGCGCCACCGTGACCGATCCGGATTCAGTCTTCGCCTTCCGCGATCACCTCACGTTTCTCGACCGTGTGATGCCCGAGGCCCACATCAAGATGGGCCTCAAGGAGCAAGCCGCGTCACTCGCGACCGCGCAGGCGTCGTTCACGAAGCGCCACGCGATCAAGCTCTTCGGCGAGGTGGAGCGAAACGGAAAAACCGTTGGATCCGAGGCGATTTGCCATAACAAAGTCATCGAGGCCTTGGCGCTCCCGGGGCAGGTCGTGGCCGGCACCGATTCGCACACTTGCATGGCGGGAGCGCTCGGCTGCTTCGCTTTCGGGGTCGGATCGACCGACATGGCGAATGCCTGGTTCACCAAAGACGTCCGTCTCGCGGTCCCCGAATCGGCGCGCTTCAACCTTCACGGAAAGCTCCGCCCCGGAGTGACGGCGAAAGACGTCATGCTCCACCTCCTCTCGCAGCCCTTCTGGAAGAGCGGCGAAGGCATCGGCAAGGTGCTCGAGTTCGCTGGCGACGGCGTTCGCGCAATGGGGCTCGACGAGCGCGCCACGCTCACGAACATGGCCGTCGAGGCAGGCGGTTTCACCGGGATCATCGAAGCCGATGAAGTCGTCGTCGACTATTTGGTGAAGCAACGCGGTCTCGATCGCGAAGCCGTTCGAGCGATGGTGGTTCGAGCCGACGAAGACGCTCGCTACCTCGCGACGTTCGACTTCGATCTCGACGCAATCGAACCGATGGTGGCCTTGCCGGGCGATCCGCGAAATGGAATCCCGCTCCGAACCCTCTCCGAGAAGAACGGTGGTCCGGTGAAGATCGACATCGCTTACGGCGGCTCGTGCACCGGCGGAAAAAAGGCCGACATGGATATGTACGCGCTCGTCTTGAGCCGCGCAGTCGAGCGTGGCGAGCGCGTCGCCGAAGGCGTGCATTTCTACATTCAGTTCGGCTCGCAAGACATCCGTCGCTATGCCGAAGAGCGGGGATACATCGAAATCTTCGAGAAGGCCGGCGCCGAGCTCGTCGATCCGTCGTGCGGAGCTTGCATCAAGGCTGGACCGGGGGTGTCCTTCACCCAAGACGAAGTCACGGTCAGCGCCATCAACCGAAACTTTCCTGGTCGAAGCGGACCAGGGAAGGTCTACCTCGCGAGCCCTCTGGTGATCGCCGCGAGCGCGCTCGCAGGAACGATCGTCGCGCCTTCGCAAAGCTGAGAGGCCCCGTGGACGGGGTGGCGGGCTCGCTTTCGATGGGAGCTGCGCCAAATCCCTGCAAGGTCCGTCGCAAATCGTACCGAACGCAGGAGGTGGGTGGCAGCACGAGTGCGAAGGGCTTTCGTTTCGCCGTGGGCTCGTGTACTCGTTGAGTGAGCAGGGTGGGGACAAGGGCCCCCGGCTGAGACGTAGGCGCACCCCGTCACTCACGGAGAGTCGGGTAACCTACACGAAGCATCGCGGTCCGAAGGTCGAGCCGATGAACGACAAAGATCTAAAGAACGAAGCATCGAAAACCGACAAGAGGAAGCAGAGTCTCTACTTCCCCGAGTCGATGCTCCAAGAGATCAAAGAAGAGGCTGCACGCCTCGACCGATCTCTCTCATGGGTCGTGCAGCGCGCGTGGAAGCTCGCTCGGCTCGAAATCAAGAAGCTGCCGAGCGTCAACGACGTTGGTGACGACGACGACGCGGGCGACTGAGGTGCGGGCCTCGACGACGGGCCAGTGCCTCGGGTTCCTTGGGTTCCTGAGGAGGACTGGTCCTTCGACGAGCAGATCGTGCTTTGAGTTTCGAGAGTGCGACGAGTTGTTTCTCAGGACGAGTTTTTCTCGCGGTACAGTTGCGCTTCTCGGATGAGCTCTGCAAAGCCGGTAGGCAAGGCTGAGTCATGACGACCGAAACGTTCGCGGAAGCGAGCGACGGCACGCGGCTCTACGTTCGAGAGCACGCGTCGCGTCGTCCTCCCGATGAAGAGCGCGGGCTGGTCGAGACCGGGCTCACGGCATTTCTCTGCGATGGGATTGCGTGCGACGGCTTCATCTGGAAGTACCTCTGGGACTTCCTCGCCGATCGCATGCGGGTGGTTCACTGGCACTACCGCGGGCACGGACGGAGCCGGATGCCGGTCGATCCGTCGCGGATTCAGCCGACCGATTTCGCCGACGATGCCGACTGCGTTCGGCGGAGCGTCGGCGACCCTCCGGTGGTCATCTTCGGACACTCGTTCGGCTGTCAGGTGGCACTGGAGACCTACCGGCTTCGACCCGAGAAGATCCGTGGCCTCGTCCTCATTTGCGGCTCGTCGGGTCGCGTCACGCACTCGTTCAAGGGCACCGACGCTCTCGCCCAGATGCTGCCGGGGCTCATCGAACGCGTGCAAGCACACCCGCAGCTCGCACGCGGTCTGTGGGGAAGCCTACCCGCCGAGCTCGCCCTCAAGATCGCGACGCTCTCAGGTGAGATCAACTCGCGCCTCATGGATCCGCGCGATCTGCTTCCTTACCTAGAGCACATGGTCGACATCGATCTGCTCATGTTCTTGAAGATGCTCCACGCCGCAGGAGAGCACTCGGCCGCCGACTTTCTACCGAGCGTCGAGGTGCCCACCCTCGTCATCGCAGGCGACAAAGACAGCTTCACGCCGCCGCGCTTCGCCGAGGAGATGGTCGAGGCGCTGCCCCGAGGCGAGCTGTTGATGCTGAGCGCGACCCACGTCGCCCCGCTCGAGCAGCGCGCGACCGTCCACGAGAA